>NZ_AP026966.1:2346535-2992303 GCF_027923905.1 Massilia varians | reverse complement strand
CAAGCACGGCCACTTCGAACCCAAGAAATTCGACAAGCTGAAGCACAACGCAGACTCCATCCGTGCGCGCCAGATCGGTGCCCCTTACCGCTGGATCTGACGAGTAATTTAGCCAAACGGGGCGTATTTAAGCATCTACATCGTCTCTCTACTGTGTCCTGCAAGAGCCTGCTTGTTTGAGCAAAAACCTGCAAGCCGGGCCCGATCACGACTACGCATGGACACACCCGAACCTTGCGCACGTAAGCAACATAAGAACCTGAAAACCACTGGATGTATTGACAGTAATCAACAACGCTAGTAGCCTTGTTAGCACTCTCGGCGGTTGAGTGCTAATTCGTGATAGCCGCCTAAACCTTGGAGGTTCTCTTGGCTGCTACGCACAGAATCATTTTCTACCCTGTCGGTCATGGCGATACTTGCCAGATCGTTACGGCCAATGGCCGCCGTTTCCTTTTTGACTTCTGCCACCGCAAATGTGCCGAAGATAAGGATGATCCCCGCATCGACCTGAAGGCTCGTCTGCAGGAAGAGTTGAAGGCCGCGAAGCGCGACTATTTCGACATGGTCGCGTTCAGCCATGCCGACAGCGACCACATCTGCGGCAGCACCGAATTCTTCGAACTGCAGCACGCTGCGAAGTATCAGGGCGGCGATCGCATCAGGATCGAAGAGCTGTGGGTGCCGGCAGCGATGCTCCTTGATGCCCCCACCCGTGACCAGATGAGCCAGGAATTCGCCATCTGGCGCCGGGAAGCGCGCCACCGCCTGTTGGAGGGCAAGGGGATTAAGGTGTTCTCGCAGCCGAAGAGCCTGATGGCGTGGCTAGGCCCGGCCCTGCAGGAGCGCGGCGAGCCGACCACGGCGCGGGATCATCTCTTCGTCGACGCGGGTACGCTCGTCGACTCTTATTCGCTGGAGGCCGACGGCGTCGAATTCTTCTCGCATGCGCCTTTCATGAAGCACTGCGACGGCGACAAAATCGTCTGTAACGACGCCTCGATCGTACTGAACATCCGCTTCCGGGCCGATGGACAACACTACGATTTCCTGCAGATCGGCGACAGCACTTGGGAGGTACTCGAAGACATCGTCGAGATCACCAAGACACACGCCAACCAGGATCGCCTCGCCTGGAATTTGTTCAACATTCCCCATCACTGCAGCTATCTGGCCCTGAGTGACGAAAAGGGAGACAAGGAGACCGAGCCGAAACCGCTCGTCAAAGAACTGCTGCTCTACGGCAAGGCAGGCTCTTACATGGTGAGCTCGAGCTGCCCTATCCCGGATTCGCGCGACATGTACGTCAACGACCAGCCTCCGCACATCCAGGCACGTAACGCCTATAAGACCTACTGCAAGAAGGTCGGTGGCCGCGAAGTGCTGGTAACGATGGAACAGCCGAACGCCGCGAAGCCCGAGCCGATCACCTTCGAAGTGACCCGGGGCGGAGTGTCGTGGATAAAAGCAATTGCGGGAGCCCCGGCGGTCATCGGCACGGCCGCGCCACGGGCCGGCTTCGAGCCCCGTTCGGCGCGGGCCGGCTGATGGACGGCGCCTGGCATACCATTCCGGAAACCGAGGTGCTCGGCAGCGCGGAGGAGCTCAGCCTTCCGCGTGCGCGGTCCTTGGCCATCGCTATTCAGCGCCACCCGGATTACACGCTCCTCCAGTGTGTCCGAGCATGCGTCGATGGCGAGGTTGTAACCGAAACGCTCATCGTAGAGGTGGAGTGCCACGGCGTACCTCACTACAATGTGCACGGAATCGAGTTCCGCGAACGCCTGGCGCTCCGCGTATTCCGCGATACAGGCAAGCTGGTCGAGGCACGCCCGTTGCGCGCCACCTTCCCCCTGCTCATGCACCAACATCACGTTGGTCCAGGCAAGGCGCCGAACCTATGCCTCTACTATGAACCGGTGCGGGCGGTCCTGAGGTCCTGGACGCCTCAACGGTTCCTGCAGCGGATCCAGGTATGGCTGGAGAAGAGTGCGAAGGGAACGCTTCATCCAGCCGATCAGCCGGTCGAACAGCTGTTCTTTACGAGCACCGATGAGCTGGTACTACCATGGAATTTCGAGGCGCTGTCCGCCGAGCCGGAGTGTACGTTCATCGTCAGCAAGACGCCGACCCGGCCAGATGACGGCGACACGTATTTTTTGCGTACCGTACCTAGCGGGCAGTCCGGAGGCAGCAATAACATCGGTCTCCTCCAGGTTACGCTGCCGCCCGTCGTGCACGGGCGTCCCGAAGTTGATCATCCGACCCTTGGCATGCTGGCAGATGCATTGCGCCCACGCGGTGTCGACTTGCTTGCGACACTCAAGGACTCGTTACGTAGTCGCCTCGACGATGGTTGCAAACGCGCCGCAAGCGATTCAGGCTTCAGCATCTTACTACTCAACATACCCGTGACCCGGGATGCCGGGGGAATCGTCGAGCGTACGGTTCGCCGCGCGTATCTGATTGGATTGAGCGCACTTGAGCTGGCCGTGGCCACGGGTACGTTCTTCGAGCTCGACGGCAAGTATTACAAGGAGCAGGCCGCCGGCTTCCTTGCCGCGGGAGAGAAGAACGAATGGCGAGCTCAAAGCATTGCCGCGCTCGAGGTGGTACGAGGCCTCGATCAACCGCTTGCTCGGCTCTACTCCGGAATTGACAGCGCCGGACCGGATGGAGCGCTGGTAGGTGCTGGGGCATTGGGCAGCATCCTTCTCGACTTCTGGACGCGGGGCGGCTGGGGGCAATGGTCGGTGATCGACAACGATCACCTCAAACCACATAACCTGGTCCGCCATGCGGCTGATGCGAGATTCCTTGGTTGGTCGAAAGCCGAAGCGGCGAAACACCGCCATGACGAAGTCATGCAGGGCGCCGGCCAGATCACGGCCATCCATGCAGATGCATGTGAACTCGATCAGGAGGGAGTCGCACCGGCATTATCCTCTGCCGCACTGATCGTGGACGCATCGACGACGCTGGACTATCCTCGTTTGGCAAGCACCCGGGACGACTTCGGCCGCCATGCATCGACGTTCGTCACGCCAAGTGGTCGGGACTCCGTATTGCTGGTCGAGGATGCGGCGCGTACCATTCGTCTCCGCACTCTGGAAGCGCAGTACTACCGGGCCGTGATCCGATCGGAGTGGGGTGAATCTCATCTCGACGGTAATCTCGGTCGACTATGGAGCGGCGGCGGCTGCCGCGATATCTCGCTGGTCATGCCGCACTCGCGAATAGTCGGGCACGCGGCGACGCTCGCCGAACAGATCCGTATTCAAAGCCAACAGGCTGAAGCCGCGATCATCGTGTGGGAACGCGACGGGGATACCGGCGCGGTTGGAGTGCACCAGGTGCCCGTGCAGAAAGAACGGCGCATGTCACTTGACGATTTTGAGCTTTTCATAGATGAAGGTGTCATCGCAAACATGATGGCTGCACGCGCGGAACAGCTGCCGAACGAAACCGGTGGCACCCTTCTCGGATACTTCGATTTCAACCGTAAGAGCGTGGTGGTGGTCGATGCGCTTCGGGCCCCGCCGGACAGTGTCTCGAGTCCCGTCGCGTTCACGCGAGGCTCGACCGGTGTTCGCGAGGCGGTCACGGAAGCGGGTCGACGCACCGCGGAGGTGGTTGGATACATCGGGGAATGGCATAGCCACCCGACAGGTTGCGCGGCAAATCCCAGCCAGGACGATATGATGCAGCTGGTGGAACTCGCACTCGGGATGTCCGAAGAGGGTTCGCCTGTGTTGACCATGATTGTAGGCGATGGCGGCGACGTCCAGGCAATGATCGGCGAGGTGCGACAATGAGTAATGACACGAGGCCACGTATAGCCCTCGTTCTTTCCGGCGGTGGGATCCGCGCAATGATGTTCCATCTTGGCGTTCTGCGGTACCTGGCCGAACGCGATGCGCTGGAGCTTGTCCACCGTATCTCCACGGTGTCAGGAGGAAGCCTGCTTGTCGGGCTGATTCTGCAAGAATGTGAACGCGAGTGGCCGAGTTCGCAACGGTTCCTGTCGCACGTGTATCCGGCTCTACGACGGAAGCTGTGTTCACGTAGCCTGCAATGGGGAGCGGTACGCCAGCTCCTCAGGCCCTGGAATTTCCGCTATGCGTTGTCACGCGCGAACCTGCTTGCGCTCGCGCTGGAAAAGGAATGGGGCGTAACCTGCCGAGTGTCTGACCTTCCATCCAGTCCTGAACTGTCGATCAATGGCACGACTGCGGAGAACGGCAAGCGGTTCCGGTTCAAGCGTAACTCGATGGGCGATTACTCCATCGGCTATGCCTCACCCAGAAACTTCCCTTTGTCCAGCGCGCTGGCGGTGTCCGCCGCGTTTCCGGGTGGGTTCGGCCCACTCGTCCTGCGCGCGGACCGATTTGAATGGCGCCGCCGACCCAGTTGGAACGCTCAGGTCGACAGCGAACGCGTCGTCGATATCGGCTACACGCGGCTGCATCTCTACGATGGCGGTGTCTACGACAACCTCGGACTCGAGCCGTTCTTCGACGCTGGGCGCGGAAGTGCCAAGCATGCCGGCGACAATATCATCGTCAGCGACGCAGGCGCGCCCCTGCAACCAGGATTCGCGGCATCGGCGGTCAGCCCCTGGCGGCTCAAGCGGGTCGCGGACATCATGTCCGAACAATCCCGGGCTCTGCGTGTCCGCACGTTCACCCACTATCTTCAGACACGGCCTGGTTGCGGCGCATACATCTATATCGGTACGCCGGTCGGCCAGTGTTCTGCCGGCACATGTAACCCGTCCACCTTTGCCTCGAACTACCCCACCACCTTACGTCGGCCGGCCCCGGAACATTTTGACGCGATTGTCGAGCATGGCTATCAGGTAGCGGCGAGTATAGATGGCGAATCGGGCCTTGGGATTCCTGTCTTGCCTTTGACGTCTCGGTCAAGTGTAGGCTGACAGTAATCCCTTCCGCGGGCCGCCAACGCCAGGCACTGGAAATCGGCGGCTAGGCTCGCTCGAGCAGCTTCTCCAGTGAGGCCGCTAATGTCCCGAGGGCGCTGATCACGCCATCCATGACGAAGTCGAGTGCTCGCCCGTATCCCGCATTCACGTTGGCCGTGTCGAATCCAAGATCCCGCAGGGTTACCAGGCATTTGTCGACGGTCTCGTGGGCATCCGCAATTCTAAGGTCATTGTTCAGGAATAGCGGTGCCATGGCCTGGTTGCGTTCACCCCACCCCTCTGGTGCCCTTCCCGACGCAAAGGCATCGCTTGCTTCCTCATCGACGTTGAGCCGTTCGACGATGTTCAGAAGCGCCTGCAGCAACTTGATACTGGCAAGTTCCTTGACAGCCGCCCTTGGGCAACCAGCACGTTCCAGCAAGGATTTAAGGTAGCCGTTGGGTACACGCTGCCAGACTTCGTGCAAGGTTTTGCAACGGGCCAGGAACGCCTGCTGCGTCATGTCCAACGGCGCGACCTGCGCCAATCGCACAAGGACGGGGTAGGTCAACCAGCCGTTGGCGGCTACTTCTGCGCTGTCGAACCCTACCAACTCGGCTGCCGGCTTGTTCAGCCCTACCACTGCGCCGAGGGCAGACAAACCGTTCCCCAAACTCAGAAGGACATCCAGAAGCCGCTGTACTTTCGCGACGATGTGCTCCTCGTCCAGGTTCATATGGGCTAGATCGGCGGCTGCAAGGGCAAATGTGCGGGCATGTACGATCTCGCGGTCCGGCTTCGGCTTGTACAGCTCCCGCATCGGTACCTGGACCAGATTCCGCCCAATCCTGCGGCAGTCACTGAAGGACCACTGTCCTCTGTATGAAGGGTTGCAGGACCAATGCCCCCAGACGTGCACTGGCGTCGTGTCATAGAAGGCACTCTGCTCATATTTATGCAGAAACCGATCATCGAGAAAGACAGCAGCTCTCCCCATTAGAGCGTCTGCGCGGGCATGGGTCATGGGCTGATCGTCATCGGGCCAAAGGATGCCTTCAGCAGTCTGCTCCGGACATAGTTCCGGCATGACCGCCTCTACCGAGCACCATAGCTGAAGCAGGATTCCCCCATGATGTTCGCGCAGGTCCAGCCTGTACCACTCCACACCCCCATCAGGCCCGCGAGCAACGTGGGCCTGCCCCGCCATGAGCGCACGTAGTTCCGGTCCATCCGCAAGTTGAGCCTGGTAAAAAAAGACCCGGACCCCGCGTGCGCCACGCATCCAGAGGTAGCGACGCAGATATTCATTGGACATCCGCCAGGTGACGTTCCTTTTCAGGTTCCCATGGTATTCGCTGGCGACCTCGCCCTCTGCAACGCTGAATTCCGGAAGGCCGGGGTCATCGTAGACCAGGCGCTGCTGTTCATTCCCGACGCAGCGCGGCGTCAACCCCAGCGCCATCCAGACCTTCTCGGCAAGGTTGAAAGTGTAGAAGGAGCCATCCCCCCATGCCGCGACAATATAGTCGTGACTGGAAATCGATGGCGTGAAGTCGGTCGAACAGCCATATCGATCGCCAACTGGTACCGAGTACTCGACCACTCCTTCGCTTGCTTCAGACAAGACCTCGATAGGTCCGCCCTCGGCCCCGGGCACAACGGCCATCAACAACTGCAGATGCTCGTTTCGTTCTCCATGCGGATCCGACTCCTGCATGCAGGCTACCTCCACTTGCTCTCTTGGAGACAAGCCGATGGGCGTCAACAGGCTGCGCAGTCTGGGCGGCATGACGTGCACGGGAACGGGGAAGTTAGCTAAGTAGTCAAATGGCATGTTTAAGCGGGAGGCTCACCAGTGATCGAAACGCTTCATGTTACTGCCGGGACTGCACTATGTCAGCAATCTCACATCACGCCCGCAGATCGATGATTATTAGTCTGGTCCGGGTAGCGCCGCATCGAATCAGCATCCCGCGGCCTCTCAGCCCGCGATTGTCCCCGTTGGCCCTGTTGCGGACGCACCCGCGCGCCCCCAGCTTCCCGGCAGCGTGCTGCTGGCCGGCGGCTAGCGCTCCTTCAACCACTCGCACGAAACGCGCCGCATCCTAGCCCAGGCCGGCGACACCATGCTGGCGCTGTGCCAGCAATGGTTCGAGCATGAAGGCAGAGTGGGCCAGCGCGAGCTGCGCGGCGTAGTGGGCCTCGCCAGGCGCTTCCCGCGCCGTCTGATCGAGCAGGCCTGCGCACAGGCCCTGCAGGAGAACGTACACATCTACAAATCGATCAAGATCCTTACCGAGCGCCTGCCGGCACAGGCGCTGGCCGAGATCGATGCGCCACTCCAGGCCGAGCTGGAGTTGGAGCAGCACCATCCAATGATCCGCGACGGCGAGGACTGCGCCGATCTGTTTGCGCGCGCGGGCACCGCCGGCGCCGCCATTGCGCTGATCAGGAGACGCCTCGAGCATGACCATGAACGAAATCGAACGCGCCCTGCGCGAGCTGCTCCTGTCTGGCATCCGCGCCGCCCTCGACACGCGCGTGTCGCAGGACGAGAACACCCAGGAACCCTTCCTCGGCACCTCCTCGCTGATCCTGGAGCATGAACTCGATCGGCGCCGCTCGTGCCTGATGGACCAGCGCTACAAGCAAAGCGCGCTCGATGAGCGCATGTCGCTGGAAGACTTCGACTGGCGCTTCAACGCCAAGCTGTCAAGGGCGGCCTGCTTCGAGCCGCACACCCTCAAGCTCGTCGCCGAGGGGCAGAACGCGCTGATTCTCGGGAGGCCGGGGAGCGGCGAGAGCCACATTGCCAAGGCGGTCGCCTACCAGGCCCACCCTGCAGGGCACAACGTGCGCTACTTGGAGGCCGATGAGGCGCTCGCCACTTACGCGCTCGGTGGCGACGCCGAACAGCGGCAGCAACTGTGCACGCTGGTCGACGCCGCCCGCCTGGTGCTGAAGGATCTGTTCCTCGCTCGCCGCATCAGCGACAAGTCCGGCGAACTGCTGCAGACGCTGGTGCACCAGCGCTACAAGCTCAAGTGCAGCATCGTTGTGACCTCCGACCTGATGGTACAAAACTGGGGCAAGTACCTCGGCGACAATTCCGTGGCTACCACCTTCCTGGGCCGGCTCATGCTCTGGGCCCATATCCTGGAGTTGAGGGGAAAAGCTACCGGCAGTAGGAGGCAACCAAATTGGGCCTGAGCCACGCTTACAAAAGGGGATTGTTGTGTCGTTGGACTTCGTGATGCAAATACAAAAAATCACGGCCGAGCACGCCCATCGCTATGTCTTCGGACGTCCTTCGATGCACGCGCCGCACTGTGGCGGCCTCGCACAGTCGATGCGCGAGCATTCCATGCAGAGGCAGAAAAATGGAAATCATGCAACGCAGGCCAGTCCAGAGCGGAACGCGAAATTTTTTCAGGGCGCGGGCAACCTAGCGGCCGGCACTTTTCGCAAGCACTTAAGGATCGCTTGCCGCCCTACTGGGCCATACTGAAGTGCTTGAAGGATGAGATAAGCTTGGCGCCGCAACTGAGACTGTCGCCGTGGAAGGCGATTTGCTTGCCGTTGATGAGGTGATGAGGCGAGCCAGTCGTAATCGTGCAATCGCTGTGCCCTGGTAACGGGCAGCTGCAGGGGTCTCCAACGCACGCCACCGGTACACCGTGAACCTTGAAGTTGGAGGCCCCGGTACTGACCACTTTCCCGCCGTGAGAGGTGCCGTCCCCTAACCGGATGACGTTTCGCATTGTTCTGCTCCTATCTATGCCAGTTGGGAATCACTGTGCGTCGCCTTCCTGTAAAACCTCACCAACCTTCGGCGCCTTGTAGTTCTCCGGATCGATCGCTGGCTTGACCTGGTGCTTGAACACGTTCCAGTGTTCCTGCGCCTTGCGCCGTTCCTCGGTCGGCGGGCTGATGAAGACAATGCTGGCCCCGGTCGGGTCACGCAAGTTGATGGCAACCGACGGTCCACCTTCGATGTAACTGCCCATGACGCCGATCGCCATCTGCATGAAGAAACTCGCCGCCCCGGTGTTGCCCAGTCTTCTGTCCGTGTTGATGAACTGAGCAGTCTTGCCAGTGTCGATTTCCGGTCCGCCCTGCGCCGCGTATTGATGCAGTACGCCTTCCATCGCCACCAGATGGTCGACGATGTTGTCGAAGGCTGCGATGATCCTGGCCGGTCCTTTGGCGCGTTCGGTGTCCGACAGGGTTTGCAAAGCCTTGTGCCAGCCGGTTTCCAGCAGCTTCTGGCGCGCGTCGCGCCGACTTACCGGTTTGCCCTGCTCGTCCTCGAACTTGACGAAGACCGGGCGGTGGATGAATCCAAGCGACGGCAAATTGTCGAACGCCTTCATCTGTTCGCGGTTCCACGGAAGCGGAAACCACGGCGTTGGCTTCCAGTCCTTCGGGGGATGGTTGGCCCAGCGCTTGAATGCGTCGACGAGCGGACTGCCGTCCTTTTTGTCGAAGACCGGGCGCGTGGCGAAGGCGGCTGCTGCTTGCAACCATTCCACCACCGAAGGTTGACGATTATTGCTGAATTTCTCGGTATGGGTGGTCCTCTCTGGCTTAGGGACGTCCTGCATAAGTTTGAAGTACATACGTCGCAGGTTCTCTTGCAGGTAGTCGTTGTCCGGGTCGTCCCACACGTAGGGGCGCAGCGGCTCGACCCGCTCGCGCCGGGCCAGCACGAACACGGCGGTCGCGTCCGGCCGCTCTGGAATGTAGTAGCCATCCGTCACGAGCGTAGGCGTGCCAGGGCGGCGATTGCTGTCGCGTGTGGCCATGTCGTCATTGGACAACAGCACTAGGTAGGGCAGATCGGGGTACTTGTCGAAGAACGCGAACGCCTGCTCCAGTAGCTGGTCCGGACGTTCGCTGAGCTGCCAGGGTCCGGTCACGAAGAGGTGCCAAGCCATGCCAGTGCCTTCGGCGCCGGCGGCCAGTCCCGCTACCGGCTGGATATCGCAGGGTTGATGGCCGGGGTTTTCGGTCGGAATGCCGGCATACATGCTCGGCACGCCCCAGAACATCGGAGACGGTTCGACACCGTTCTCCAGTGCGTCCAATGCACGGCTTCCCGAATCGCCAATCTTGTCGTTTCCTGCCCACTCATACTTCTTCGGGTCGGTCTCGCGTATGCTGGTGTGCGGATTCCCTCGTTGAAGCGCATCCCACAACTTGCCCTGCCGGTACTTCTCGTAGGTGACGCCCAAGCCCAGCACCTCGAGCACGTATTCGCGGCGAGTCTTCTCGGTGCGCGCGGCAGCTTCCTGGTCCTTGAGCTGCTGCGTCTTATGCCGCCATTCCTGCTCGCGGGCATTCGCGGCAAATGAGTCCTTGATCCATTTGCCTCCAAACAGGACTACGATCAGCAGCAAAGGCACGCCGAACCAGCGTATTCTGTCCATCGTGGTCTCCACCTCAACATTAGCAAGCTCCGGATGCAGCACGAAGTATTCAAACGCGACCCACAGCACGAACACGAGTGGAAACGCCACCACTGCGCCCAAGACGTATTTCCAGGCTGTCGGTCGCCGAAATTCCCCTGGGTCTGCGAGCGCGTCGCTGTTCATGATTTTCCCTTCGGCGGAATCGTCTGGCTCACGCGCTTGCCCGTGGTCGTTTCCGAGACCACGATCTCCCACAACCTGCCCGTGAGGACCGGCAGACATTTCGGAAGCGTGCCGTCGCTGTAGTAGTCGACGTTGCCCTCGATGATCTGCCGGCGCCAGTCGGGATCGCATTCGAAGTAGTCGCTGAAGAGCTCCAGAAACTTCGGCCACATGAGAATGCCCTTGCGCAATAGGCCCCACGGCGCCGGCTTTTTCAACCGCCAGTCAGCCACGGCGCACAGGTAAGCGTGGAACTTCGGATGAATGGACGCCTTGCCACTGCCGATTGCGACGTCATACGCGGTCACATTGCGGTGGTTCGCCGGGCTGTCGTAAATCGCGCTATGGAATGACTTCTCACCCAGCGCGTGTTGCCAACGCTTGCGCGCGGCATTGGGACTTTCCATCACATATGCCACCACCGTGCCGTCGGTCCTGCGGCTGGCACTGAGAATCGTGTAGCTGTTATCGGGACTAGCGTCGTTTGGATGCTTCGCTTCGTTGTAGACTGCTTGCATCCGTTGGCACTCCAGCTTCGATAACCTTCCAGGCTTGGTATCAACGCATGCAGCGGCCACCGCGGGAGACAGCTCTTCCAGTTTGGTATCCATGCCACCGGTCGCGGTAACCGCGATGGCTGCAGTTATCGGATCGACTTCCTCGCTCGGTCCCCTCTTGTTCAATGGGGCCTGGGCCAGACGCAAGCTGGCCGGAATCATGTCCGGTGCGATCTGGTTGCCCCGCAGGTCGGCCTTGTACGGTGGATGCAGCGGCTCGCCGTTGATCCGGCGGATACCCCACCTCTGCGCCTCGGGTTTGTCTGTCTGGTTGATTGGCCGCGTGGCCACCGGGAGCTTTTCGCGCAAACTGCGCGCGCTCGCGGCGACGTGTGCATGGCCGTTTTCGTCCTTGATGCATAGCGCAAAATCGTGGGGTGGCTGTCCTATCAGTACCGGAACGGTTTTCCCGGTGCGTGGATCAAGCCGATGCTTCGCAGTAAACACCCTTTGAAAGAAGCCGGTCCCGAGTTCGTCCATAGGTTTGCGGGTCACGATTTTGTGCCGGGGCTGATAGTCCGCCTTGCTCACCGCGTAGCCGGATTGGACCAGCGGCCTCAACGAGACGGTGTGGAGATAGTCGGGCACCCCCTGCCAGCCGATGCCGCGCATGTTATCCAGGGGGACCGTCATGTCTTCCGGGCAGAAGTAGAGGTACACCTTCCCGCGGTTGTCACGGTCCCCTTCGGGTTGCCAGCAACTGGCAACCATGCCACCGTTGTCACTCTCGTTGATCTTCGAAAAGGCTGGAGCGCCCGCCTTGGACTTTGCCACGCCGGCCACGATGTTCACCAGCGTCTGCAGCCTGGCGTGCATGCTCTGGCGACCATCGAGCAACTCATAGTCGGCCTCAGTCATCGCCTCATCCTTACCGCCACGGAAGAAGGTCAAGCCCTTCATCATGAGGCTCATTTCCTCTTCCAGACTGTAGGGCGGGTGGGTCAGGATCAAGGTGTCGGCCGTACGTTCGCCTCGCTCCATAAGAAGAGCTTGCGCGAGAAGGCTCAGCAGGCAGCCTTGACTGTGTGCGACGATACTGACCGTGTCCTTCGGCTCGAACTTGCGGATCATGCTAATCAGGGCTGCAAGGCGCATTGCTGCCATTACCATGTACATGCGCCCTGGGCCGGTCTTGATTGGCCTGAGCGCGTCGCCTACCGGGTCGCCGGCGGCGTAGACGCCGCGGTTCCACATATCTGGCAAGGTCGCGGTCGCGTTGCCGAATGGGCCGCCTCCCTTGGACAGGTCCTTGTCGAGACGGGTACCGTAGCGGTCAGTCTTCTGGCCGTGGACAGTCCTTGTCTCGAGGCGAAGTTCCCTGTAGCCCCAGTAAAACGGGATCACAGGGCTATCGGTGTCCGGTGTCGGTTTGCGCTTGAAGAATACGTCGTCGGGGTCCTGCTCCAGTTTCTCCTTATCCGTCTTGGTTGGGAGCCGGTATTCGGCGGGCCTGAAGTAGCGGAATAGTCGGTCTTGCAGTCCGGCGCAGAGGCCCTCCTCCGCCGCGCTGTAGCCCATGCCGACATCGTTGACCCCGTGAACGAGGATGATATTGCCGGGCAGTTCACGCGGCACTTCAATCACTTTATCCCTGACGCGGCTGCACTGGAGAACGGCACTCTCGCGTTTGGCGACATACTCGATCTTCGGATAGGGCTTCTCCGCCATGTCTCCTCCTGGAGGCTACTTGTCGCCACCGCCACGCAGCAAACCGATGTCGGCCAGGTGCATGGCTTCACGCGCAATCAGTTCGGACTTTCCATCGGCGCCGCTACGCGCCTTCATACTCGACCCGTCGCTCAGCGATATATCCATGCTCGCGTCCCGGACGATTCCCCCCATGACCGGCTCGCCGTTTTCCGTCCGGCTTGAAGGCGGGTAGCGCAGCTCGAACTTCTGGTCCGCTCCTTCGCTGTTGAAGGTCGGACGCAGAGGCGTCATCGTTTCCGGTCCATCGTAGAGGTAGTCCGGCGCATGGAGCTGGATCGGATGCTTGCTGCCGATGACAAACACACCATCACCCATCCGGATGAAGGAGCCGTCGCCCACCACCAGGTGCAGTGCCTTCGCCGAGACGGTGACCACGCCGTCGCTGGCGGTCAGCTGCATGTTCTTGCCCGAGTCGATACTGGCGTCATCGTGCTGGCTCTGGAGGACTAGCTTGCCGTTATGGGCGATTGCGTTCAGCCCGCCGTGCTGTGCGAAGATCGACACCCCCTTGCCGGCATTGACGGTGAAGCGCTGTCCAGCTGCAAGCTGCAGGTGCTGCTGCGCGACCGTGTCGATGTTCCTGGCCGAGTAGCTGACGATGGCTTTGGAGCTGGCAAAGCCGATGCCGGCCGGCGACGTCACGCCGATCACCGGCTCCCGTGGCGCAGTCGCGTTCGGCGCGGTGTTGCTGCCATCTTCCCAGTTCTTGAATCGTGCCAGCAGTTCGTCCTGTTCCTTGGCGTCAGCCTGCACGCCATTGTGTTCGGCCGCATAGTTCCCGAGAGACGCGAAGAGCTCGCCACACTCGCGCATCATGCCGAGGAACTCGCCCCGTTCCAATTGGCCGCCCTTGGAGGTGGCGGCACCCAAGAGCTTCCACGCGCTCAGGAAGATCCCACGCGCAGCGTGCAAGGCGATCGCTTCACTGGTGCGCAGCTCGGCACCCTCGCCTCTCGGTGCGGCCTGGCCGTCCTGCCGCAACTCGGTGAGGAAACCGAGATTCAGCTCGGTCGTCGCGTGGTCGCTCGCGAGTTGGGCACTGATCTCTCGTGGCGTGTCGTCGAACCGTAACTGGTTCCCGCGGTGGCCGTGCACTTCGCGGCTGCGCAGGCCCGATTGATACCTTGTGGCAGGCAGTGCCGCTTCGTGTCGAAAGGCCGGGGGAGGCGCAACGGCGTTGTAGAGCTGGCCAACGATGATGGGTTTGTCCGGGTCGCCCCCCGCCCAGTCGACCAGCACTTCGGTCCCGACCGGCGGCAGCAATCGGGCGCCGCATTGCGTGCCGCTACCGGGACCGTTGCCGGCCCAGTTCGAGGCCACACGGACCCACGCCGAATCTCGATCGGAGCCGGAAGCGCCGGCGCCATTCGCATGGACATGGTCCTGCGCCCGTGCTGCTGGAAAGCGCACCTTCACCCGACCCATGTCGTCGCACCACACGTCCTCGCCGGGTGGGCCAACCACAATCGCGGTTTGAATTTGGGGGCGCCTCAGGACGCGACGCGGCGGAACGATGCGCACACCGCGCCGGACGCAGGAAAAGCGCGTCTTGTAGCCGGCTTGCTCCAGGCTGCCGCCTGCTTGAATGCCGTCGTCGTCCTGCTTCCAGCCATTCCGGTTGAACAGACGCTCGACTCGGGCGCTGATGTCGACCGGCAGGTTGTTGTGAGCCATTATTCGCTGCTCGGTGATGACGAATTCCCGTTCCTCCTGCGGATGCAGGTCAATCTCCGGATGCCCCACGAGACTGAACCACTCACCGACAGCCAGGTCACGCACACCCCCTTCGCCGTGAAAGGACTTCGAGACGTACTCGAAGTGCGCCATCTGCACGTCGCCTAGCGCCGTCAGATCCAGCGCGGTGTCGCCCAGGTGTGGCGCCGCGACGTAGTACTCTTCCAGCCCTGCCGCCAACCGGTTGCCGAGCTCGCCCTGATTCGCCTGGGACTGGGATTGCGCGGTCGTGATTGGCGTTGCGGCGGGACTCTTGTAATCCGGGCTGTACACAGAGAATCTGCCGGGCTGCAGGTTGCGCTCGGCACTCCAGTCCGTGATGGCGTCACGCTCTTCGGTAGCGGCATCCCGGTGGAAGCGCACGCTCCCCGCTTCGTTCTGGCGAAGGCAAGCCGGGTCGTCGAAGAGCACCAGAGTGTGTCCGAGTGCATTTCTTGACTGACTGCCGCCGCCCTCCCGATCGGGAAGCCCCGGACGGAAGAACCAGGCGATCCCGCGCCGCTGCATCAGGCGGCGAAGGAAAACTGCGTCCGATTCGTTGTGCTGCATGGTGAATTCGCGCTGCGGGAGCCTTCCGTTCAATAGGCGCGCATGGATTTCAAGGTCGAATGTAGCCGCAAGAAGCGGATTGGTGGAACGCCACTCCGCGATGAGGGTCTCGACGATATCCAGTTCGCTCATGTTTCGGAATATTCGCGTATTCACGCGGTTTTCCATCACCGACAATGCGTCGCGCATGACCAGCTGATAGGTTGCCAGTCCACCGTCGCTCTGGCCAGACAAGGCGCCGGTAACGATGCCGCACAGCCGGCGCAATTGCCCTCTGTCCGTGACGATCTGCAGCTCCGCAGGCATCCCGATGAAATTCTTGAGGGCGAGGGTTGCGCTCTCGGCGACGCACAGGATCCGAAACTCGAAACCGCCACATATTGCTTCGTGACCGGTGATCTTCTGGGCTAGCAACTGTCCATCCGGCTTGTCCCCAGCATGGTCCAGCATCAGCCGGATTGGCCTGTTCTGTGTCGAAAGGAGATGCTGGGCCAGGTCGGCAATTCGCGCGGTGTCAAACTCTGCCATATGTTGTTTCCCTTTACGGGCTTCCCGCCCATTTACTGACGGGAAAGGGATTATGTTTATTCTTCTACTAAGGAAATACTGCCAACTTCGCTCTACGATTCGTAAACACGAAAGCAGGATTATTAGTGTGCCAATGTCCCTGTATGCTGTGGCGCCGCAAGTTGCACGAGACCCGCGGTCCCGCGTACTCCAAGGTATCGAGTGTCAGACCAGGCGGTCTCGACAGTCAGTACCGTCGAGCCATCGGAAGTCCAACCGGAGGACATTCAGAATCGACTTAACTAGCAGTAGTATCCGCTAAGCAACCTTACATACATTGCTCAAGAGCAGTTTGGGAGAGGAGTTAGGACAGACGGTGCTACTTACGAACAACACTGGATAGCGGAGGATGGCGAATCATTCGCAAGATGAAGCGATATACGGTTTTTAGCGCCGAACTTTCGGCCACAAACTAACCAATACTCACAACTCGCGACGTGCTGCAGAAGCAGTGGCCCTTTGCTCAGCTACCGTAAGAAATTAGTCTTTGCTACACTAGCAGTCAGCAATAGCGGGCTATTGGTCGAGCTGGTCGCTTTTTCATCTTGTGAGGAGGTTCTGGTTTGCGAGTACCCGACATCGAGCTGACCGAGCGAGAGACCGATCTCCTGAACCAAATCAGGTTCCGCTATACATCGCATGATGAGCTCCGCGCATCCCTCATGCCAATGGCTGCCCTGACCGAGTCCTTATTGGAACGCGGAGCGATCCCCGAAGTGCGGCTTTTATACATCACAGATCCCGCGCGCAATCCAGGAGGGCGCGGGAAATCCCGTCAGCAGGTTTTCGAGAATAACGGCACCTCAGGTACTGAAATCTATGCTCATGGGAATTTCTTGAAGTTTCTCGAATACTTCATTTATGGCCCTGCCCTTCCGCCGAATATCGTTGCGAAATTCAAGGAGGCCATGGCGTTCTCCGGGTATTTGACCTATGGGGACATCAACGACCTGGCTCCTGCTGCACGTGCCACTGTGCGATCAGCGCGGCTTAATCCTCACGAGGCCGCGGAAGAATTCCATAAATTAGCGCTTGAGTGCGGCGCAATGTCGTCTGGGGCCGAGAGTATCCGGAAGTCGGTCCTCGCCGTGCGCTAAGCGCCTAGCCTCCAGCGACCCGCCCCTACGACCGGACGAGTGGTCCTCGCGCGCCTGAGCACATTGTGAGGCCGCCGTACCCGGACGATGAGCGAAACGGCGCCCTACCTGCTCTTGCCAGCCCTGCCAGGCTTTCTTCTGCCACGCGTATTGGCTTCTTTCGTCCGGCCTTTGCGACCGCGACGTCGCTGGACCTCGCCGTAAGCGATGAACCCGGCCGCGATGATGCCAAAGATGACCCCGACCAGTACCGTCAGATCCCGCATCTCGTCCGTAACAACCAGGTTCATGTGGTACTTCCCCTCAAGCGCAGTGCATTACCGATCACCGAGACCGAACTCAGGCTCATGGCCAGCGCGGCGATCATCGGCGATAGTAGCTGCCCGGTAAAGGGATAAAGCAGACCTGCGGCCAGCGGAATTCCCATGGCGTTGTAAACGAAGGCAAAGCCGAGATTCTGCCTCATGTTGCGAGCCTGTCAGTATTTCTGTGTGGAACGGGGTCATGAAATAATCTCGAAAGGACTGTTCCATGACCGAAGTGATGACCACCAAAAAGCCCAAGAAACAGAAAGCCGCATACCCATTCCCGGTCGAGCTGATCGACCAGTTGCTCGCCCAGGTCGAGAACAAGGACGCCGAATCGATCCTCGGTGAAGCTGGCCTGGCCGGACAGCTCAAGAAGATGCTGGCCGAGCGCATGCTGTCGGCCGAGCTGAGCCATCACCTGGCCAGCGAGGGCGAAGGCAGCAAGAATCACCGTAACGGCAGCAGTCCGAAGAAGGTGCTGACACCGGGCGGCGAACTCCATCTGGACATTCCACGTGATCGCCTGTCGAGCTTCGAGCCCAAGCTGGTGGCCAAGCACCAGCGCCGGATGACGGGCTTTGACGATCACGTCATCAGCATGTACGCGCGCGGCATGAGCGTGCGCGAAATCCAGGGGCATTTGTTGGAGCTGTACGGTACCGACGTCTCGCCAGACCTGATCTCGACCATCACCGACGAGGTTCTCGAAGAGGTCAATCAATGGCAGCAGCGGCCACTCGAAGCGATGTACCCGATCGTCTATTTCGACGCGCTGCGCCTGAAAATCCGGGACGAAGGCACCGTCAAGAACAAGGCCGTCTACCTGGCCTTGGGCATTCGTGCCGATGGCCGCAAGGAGGTGCTGGGCCTGTGGATCGAGCAAACGGAAGGAGCCAAGTTTTGGCTGAAGGTTTTCAACGAACTGAAGAACCGAGGACTGGAGGACATCCTGATCGCCGTCGTCGACGGCCTGCGCGGCTTCCCTGAGGCCATCGAGGCGGTATACCCGCAAGCGCAGATTCAGACCTGCATCGTACACCTGATTCGCAACTCGACAACGCTGGCAGCGTGGAAGGACCGCAAGGAGCTGGCGGCGGCCCTGAAGCCCGTCTACCAGGCTGCCAATGCTGACTTGGCTGAAGCGGCGCTTGACGCGTTCGCGGCCGGGCCATGGGGCACCAGATTTCCGACGGTGGCAGCGATGTGGCGCCGCCAGTGGCAGCAGGTAATTCCCTTCTTCGCCTATCCGCCGGAAGTGCGCACCATCATCTACACGACCAATGCCATCGAGAGCTTGCATATGCGCCTGCGAAAGATCGTCAAGAACCGCGGCCACTTCCCCAGCGACGAAGCAGCAACCAAATTGTTGTTTCTGGCCTTGCGCAATATCGAGAAAGATTGGAAGATGCCGCAGCGTACCTGGAAACAGGCTGCCAATCAGTTCGCCATTATGTTCGGCGAGCGCTTCACGAACGCAATTACCTAACTACGAATTCTGGCCCCGCACACAGAATTTCTGACAGGTCCCATGTTGCGCACAGTCTCCAGCGAAAGAAGTCGCGATCGCGCAATTGCACGCAAGTCGCCCTTGATGAGTGTGACGTGCGCCGAATTGATCGCGACGTCAGTACCGGTACCCATTGCAATCCCAACATCCGCTTTCGCCAGCGCCGGAGCATCGTTGATGCCATCGCCGGCCATCGCCACTACCTTGCCTTGTTGCTGCAGCCGTTCGACCAAGGCCAGTTTATCCTGTGGCTTGACCTCTCCATAGACGTCGGAAATCCCGAGCTTCGACGCGACCGCCTTCGCCGTGGTCACGCCATCTCCAGTCGCCATCACCACCGTCATGCCGGCATCGCGCAGCGTCGCCAGTGCTTCCGGCGTCGTCGCCTTGACTGGATCGGATACTGCGATCAGGCCGACAAGCTTTCCCTCAAGTGCCAGGTACATGACGCTTGCACCGACTTGGCGAAGCTCTTCCGCGGCCTTCTGTAGTGGCGTCCAGTCGACCTTTTCGGTGTCCATGAGCGCCGTATTGCCCAATGCTACCCGCTCGCCCTGCACTGTGCCGCGTACACCGATCCCACTGGACGATTCGAAGGTTTCAGGCTTGTGCAGCGGCAGATTCCGCCTGCGCGCTTCCGCGACGATGGCGTGTGCCAGCGGATGCTCGCTCCCCTGGTCGATACTTGCCGCGATCCGTAGAACATCCTCTTCCTCGAACCCGGGCGCAGCGATCGCCCGGTCGAACGCAGGTTTCCCTTCCGTGAGCGTGCCGGTCTTGTCGACGATGATCGTATCGACCTTGCGCATCGCTTCGATCGCCGCGGCATCGCGGAACAGCACGCCCTGGGTGGCGGCGCGGCCTGTCGCGGCCATGATCGACATCGGCGTCGCCAGGCCCAATGCGCACGGGCAGGCGATGATCAGGACCGCAACGGCGTTCACGAAACCGTAGACCCAACTGGGCTCTGGCCCGAACAGTCCCCAACCGATCAAGGTAAGCAGCGCGACAGCCACGACGACGGTGACGAAATAGCCGGCGACCACGTCGGCCAAGCGCTGCATGGGCGCCCGCGAACGTTGGGCCTGCGCGACCATCTGCACGATCTGGGACAGCATGGTCTGCGACCCCACCCGTTCGGAGCGAATGACGAGACTGCCGCTCGTATTGATGGTTGCGCCGATGACCTTGTCGCCGGGGCGCTTCGTCACCGGAAGCGGCTCGCCAGTGAGCATGGCTTCATCCACTGCGCTTTCGCCCTCCAGGACCACCCCGTCAACGGGCACCTTCTCGCCAGGCCTTACCCGCAACGAATCGCCGATATGGACGTGCGAAAGCTCGATGTCTTCTTCGGTGCCGTCGGCGCGAATCCGTCTGGCCGTTTTGGGTGCAAGGCCGAGCAAGGATTTGATCGCCGCCGACGTCTGCGAGCGTGCGCGTAGCTCGAGGATCTGACCGAGCAGGGTCAGCGAAACGATGACGGCGGCGGCCTCGTAATAGACGCCGATACGGCCGTGCATCGCGAAGTTCGACGGAAACAGGCCCGGGAACACGGTCGCCACCAGGCTGTAGCCATACGCCGCGGCGACCCCGATACTGATCAAGGTCCACATATTGGGGCTGCGATTCTTGAACGACTGCGCACCACGGACAAAGAAGGGCCACCCAGCCCACAGGACGACAGGCGTGCTGAGGACGAGTTCGATCCAGCTCTGGTAAGCAAGACCACCGCTAAAGATCCGGTGTCCTGCCATCGCCAGGATGGTGACGACGACCGTCAGCGGCAGCGTCCACCGGAAACGACGGCGGAAGTCGTCCAATTCGGGATTCTCTTCATCCTCCAGCGACGGCAGCATCGGCTCCAGGGACATTCCGCATATCGGACAATTGCCCGGCGTGGCTTGCTGGATTTCCGGATGCATCGGGCAGGTGTAGATCGTCCCTGGCGGCGCCTCGGGCATAGCCGCCGGGGCGCTTTTCTCCGCATAGCTGGTGGGACTGGCGCGAAACTTGTCCATGCACTTCACGCTGCAGAAGTGATAGAGGACTCCGTCGTGCTCGACGCGCCGATCCGGCCGGTCAGCAACGCTCATGCCGCATACGGGATCGGTATAGGGCTTATCGGACGCAGCAGTCGGATGATGCTGGGATGCGCCGGCCATGCCTCCGTCGGGGGCGGCGTCGACGGCGTGATGCCCGTGCGCGTGGTGGCATTCGTGGCCCTTCTGCTGGTGACCGGCGTGATCATGCACTTCATGTTTCATGGCAGCTCCAGTAAAAAACGATTGTCCTCGCGCAGCCCCGCTTGTCGCAAGCGGTGCGCGACCTGTGATGTCTATCCGTTTTCCTTGGCGTGATTCAGGGAATACCGCGGGATCTCGACCGTAAGATCCGTCTCCGCGACGATGGCCTGGCACGACAACCGGGACAAGTGCTCCACGCCCCAAGCCCGGTCAAGCATGTCTTCCTCATCCTCGCTCGCTTGGGCGAGGGACGAGAATCCCTTCTTTACGATGACGTGACACGTCGTGCAGGCACCAACCTTTCCGCATGCGTGCTCGATGTCGACGTCATTTTCCAGCAGCGCGTCGCAAATGCTGGTGCCGGGAGCGACCTCGATCGATGCGCCGGAAGGCGCGCACTCCGGATGCGGTAGTACGGTAATTCTAGGCATGCGCCAACTCCTTTCCGGCACCTGGACTGCGATACCGGCAGAACAGACAGCGTGGCGTCGCTGGCGTCTCGTCCGAATCGGAGAGCGCACTCTCTGCCTGCTTCGTACGCGCGAAGTCGTGCAAGGCTGTACTGGGCGTTGCGGCCATGCGCTCGTCTGAGCTGTGGGCCTCGCGGCGGGTGGACTCATACATAAATTGCCTCTGGAAAGTGGACTATTCCACTGTAAACCTTCCAATGATGGAAAGGTCAAGCGGAATTTCTGCTGAACGAAGGCGCAGGTAGCGGCATTCCTGCCAGGTTGAAGCGGCTTCGCAGCCGCTTCAACCCATCTCCGGTCAGAACTCGTTGTCCTTCCGCTTGTCACCTGTCATCGGTACAAAGCCGCAGTCCGAGTAGCGCTTACACAGCATCTCCCGCATGTCGTTGATGCCGTTCTTCTGGACGACCACGATGTTTTCGCAGTAGCGCCGCAACCCGTCATGGTTCAGGTCGCTCTTGACCGTGCAGTGCAGGCTCGGCGCAAGCGCACCCAGGTGATGGTTGCTGAAGGACCTCAGGAAGACCTGGTTGAACTGCGTCCCGGCCGGCGTCGCCTCGAGCATGGCAATCATGCGTCGGCCGTCCGCCGTAAGCTGTGGCTGATAATGGATGCCGTACCACTCCCTCAGGAATCGCTGGGCACGGCCGATCTCCTCGCGCTGCTCACGGTTTCCCATACGCGCCATGGACTTGATCTCGTCGTCGCTCGCCTTTGCCGGGGTCGCGTTGAAGCCTGGCGTCGGTGACGTCCCCTCCTGGGGGGCTACGACCTGCGCGTCACGGGTCAGGTCCGTACCGGCAGCCAGTTCGGTCATCCGCAGGGCGGAATAGTGGTGATTGATAATGAAGACGAGGTAATTCTTTTCAAACTGTGCGGTCGCTCCCCTGCCCGGTCCGTCGGCGTGGGCCACGCCGATGGCAGGCACGAGCAAGCTCAGGCCCAGTCCGAGATTGCGCACCAGCGCGCGGAGGTTGCGGACAACGGAAGAACGGTCGGAATGATTGGTTGCGGTGTTCATGTTGGCTCCTTTAGACACAATAGAACGATTCATTTAGCCGAGGCGAAGGCAAGCCCTCGCCGGCGCCGTACTGCGCAGGCGGCGATGCCTGCCCCCACTAGGAACATCGCGTATGCCGATGGTTCCGGCACAGCAAGGACAACATTGTTTGCGGTCGCCCAGTAGACATTTCCTTGCTCGCCAATGGTGCGCAGCGCTACCTCGGTCAAGGGGCGGGTCGACAGGAATCCGAGGAACGAGGTGGGTGCCGATCCATCCAGGGTGTAGCTTGCGATACTTGATCCGTCCATCGCCGTGAGCTCGATCGTTCGTCCGGGTACATAGCCGCCATAGGCATCGGTCGCGAAGAAGCTCCCGCCAAAGCCGAACACCCCGGGTGAAAACGCGTTGAAGCGCACGGCATCGGCGGCAAGCGTCGGCGCCAGATAGACGTCGCCTTCATTCATCGCTGGAAAGAAACCACCTTCTCCCGGTCCCGCACTGACCCGATACCCGTATGCACCCGCGGTACGTGAGAGCTCGGCATCCAGTTCAGAGGCTGGAAGGTCGTCGAAACGGTCGGTTCCGGACGCCGACACTGCCGACAGGAACATTGCCTCGTCGGTAAAAATAGTGATATCGGCACGTGCCGGGACCACGACAGACAATAGCAGAGCCGCCAGCAGAGCCGGCTTGGGCAATGCATTGTTGCTTTTCATGTTCTACCTCATTGCTCAGTTGTTCATGCGAACGCCACCGTGCCCGCGCAGAGAAACACGGACCTGCAGCTTCGAAGGAGAGATCAAATACCTTGCGGCCTCGTATCGCTTGCGAACGGCGACGCGAGGACGGCACGATGCAATGCGTCAAGAGCGCGGAGGCGGATCGAGGACGGGGGGGATGAAATTGGAAAAGGCGGCCTGGAAGGAATGCGACCGCTCGGAAGAAGTGGAAGGTGCGCCCAGCGGTGTGGATGAGGGGATAGGCGCGTAGGGAACGTTAAAGTGCGAGCAACAGAGCGACTTCGATTTGCAACAGCTTCCATCGCTGCTTTCTGGCACGTCGGAGCGCATTTGCGGGCAATCATCCTTATGGGCCCGGGCATCTATCTTCACGACCTGCAGTTCAGCCTTCAAGTTGTGGCATGTGACAGCCGCGGTTGCGTACCCATGGTACCCGACCAACAGACACAGCAAACACCAGGCTATCTTTCGGAAGGCGGCAGTCATGCCAAAAACTGTAGCATCTGCTTTGATGTACCGCTGTCCGATACGGAGTGGCAAGCTTTCTTTGCGGAAAAGACCTGACGAGGCGATCGCGGCACCGGCGTCTAACCCTTACACCGGTGCCGTGGCCCGGCCCCTACTTGCCCGATGCCTGGTGTTTCGACAGCCATTGGTCGAGTTTTTTGATTTCCTTAGTCTGGTCGGAAATCACCTTCTTGGCCATTGCCTGCATCTGCGGATCCTTGCCATTCTTGAGCTGGGCCTTTGCCATGTCGATGCCGGCCTGGTGGTGCGAACGCATCATCATGGCGAAGTCGTGATCGTGATCACCGGTCATCTGCATGCTCGACATCTTCTGGTGCATGGCCTCCATCGACTGCATCATCTCGTGACCAAGCATGCCCTGGTGCTGCCCCGCCTGGCCAGACGCGGCGCCATGCTGTGCGTGCTGCCCCGACTGCGCAAACGCGTTCACTGACACACCAGAAACAAGTGCAAGCGCACCGGCCATGAGAGCAATACGGGCCCGGATTTTCTTCATGTTCGTCTCCTCGAACGAAATTGATCACCGTGCGACGCCGAAAAAACGCAGCACGTCCATTCGCGATTCGGGATGAAGTCCGATGAGGCATGCTGTGCGCTAACGCACCCTGTCAGTACATCTCGTCGACTAGCCGTGCCTGCCGCCCTGACTTTGGTCAGCCTTAAGGGCTGCTCCAGCCAAAAATGTCGTGCTATACTCACGGCAACTATGAACCGCGCAATTAAGACATTTCTGGTTTGGCTCCTGCTGGCCGTGCTTCCTCTGCACGCGCTTGCGGCCAATCGTATGTCCTGCGGCCCGGTTCACCAGCAGTCCAGCCAGACTTCGATTAATCTGGACATGCAGTCCCACGAGCACATGGCCGATGCGCACGCTCATGACGGTGGCGAGCATGCAAGCCAATCGGACGACTCCCTGGTCGGCGCCGATTTGACAGACTCCAAGCCAGGCAAGAAACCGCACTCCACCTGCAGTGCATGCTCCGCGTTCTGCCTGGGCGCCGTTGCGCCACCCTCCACTCACTTCGCTGTCCCGGCTTTCGACGGCTCCGACGCAGTCGTCGTTGCGCCTGCGGCATTTGCCGTTGGCTTCATCCAGGACGGCCCCCGACGCCCTCCGCGGCACCAATCCGCTTAATCGTAACAAGAGGTGACCCGCTGCCCTTTGGCGGCGCCGTCATCGCTCTTGAGCAATCGTGCGTGCCCGTGCACGCCCTGTTACCGATTTTGAGGATTGTCCATGACCTCCAAGCTTTTGGCCGCCGCTATTGGCGTCCTGCTGGTCCTGCCGATGTACGCGCACGCCCAGCAATCCCGTCCGCTGCCAGACCCTGCAGACCCCGCCGTGGCGGTGCCACCGACCGTGTACGAATCGGTCATTCCCAGTCGTTCGCCTGCACCGCAGGACGGCCAGACGACGCCCGATAAATCCTGGCGCGCCGCAAACGATGTTGTTGCGGGAGTGCCGAGCCACGCGGGGCATGGTGCTCACGGCGGTGAGCAGAACCACCACGGCCACAAAGCGGCGCCGGCTCCGTCCGCGCCAGCCACGCCAGCGAAGCCGACCAATCCGGCGCCTGTGGATCACAGCAAACATCATTAAGCCGAACAGATAATGACAACAAAGCTTTCTATTCCTGCACGGCGCGCCGTTGCGGCGGGCGCCATGCTCCTTGCGTTGACCGGTTGCGCAACGTTTTCCAAGGACGGCGGCCTGGACGCTGTTTCGGCCTTGACCGCCGAGCGCACCGGCCAGGACATTCGCCTGCCAAAGGCAAATGCCAATGGCGCGGCCATCCAGAACGAGCTGAATCAGCTGCTGAAACAGCCGCTCACCGCCGACAGCGCGGTCCGTGCTGCCCTGCTCAACAACCGTGGCCTGCGTGCCTCGCTCGCCGAACTGGGTGTCGCCGAGGCCGACCTGGTGCAAGCCGGCCGCATGGCCAACCCCGGTTTCAGCTTTGGCCGCATGTCCGGTGGCGGCGAGACCGAGATCGAGCGCAGCGTCATGTTCGACCTCGTCGGGCTCGTCACCATCCCGATCCGCCGCGATATCGAGTCGCGTCGCTTCGAGGGCGCCAAGCTGGCCGCGGCAACCGAAGCGGTCCGGCTGGCGGCAGACACCCGCAAGGCCTACTTCAATGCCGTCGCGGCAGTGCAGTCGGCGCGCTACGCGGAACAAGTCCGCGAGGCAGCCGGCGCGAGCGCCGAGCTTGCGCAACGCATGGCCAAGGTCGGACACCTGAGTGCCCTCGACCAGGCTCGCGAGCAGGCATTCGCAAGCGAAGCCTCGACCCAGCTGGCGCGCGCACGCCACAACGCGACGGCGGCGCGGGAGCAGCTGGCGCGGCTGATGGGGGTGTGGGGCGAGAACACGGCGTTCCAGCTTCCGGACAGGCTGCCGGACCTGCCGGCGGCTCCGCGTGAGGCGGGCAGTATCGAGTCGCTCGCCATGCAGCAGCGCCTCGATGTGCGCCTGGCAAAGCTCGGTACTGAGTCGACTGCGCGCGCCCTGGGCCTGACGAAGGCAACCGGCGTCATCAACGTGCTCGAGGCTGGCTACGTCAACTCGAGCAAGTCCGGTTCGCCGCGGGAGAACGGTTACGAGATCGAGCTTGCCCTGCCGATCTTCGATTGGGGAGGCGCACGTGTCGCGAAAGCCGAGGCGCTGTACATGCAATCGGTCCACCGCACGGCCGATACCGCCGTCAAGGCTCGCTCCCAGGTCCGTGAAGCCTACTCCGCTTACCGCACCACCTATGACGTCGCCAGGCAGCACCGGGACGAGCTGGTCCCGCTGCGGAAGAAGATCTCCGAGGAGTCCCTGCTTCGCTACAACGGCATGCTGATGAGCGTGTTCGAGCTGCTGGCCGATGCACGCGCACAGATTGCGGGTGTGAATGCGGCGATCGACGCCCAACGTGACTTCTGGATCGCCGAAACGGATCTGCAGGCCGCCATCACCGGCACCGGCGGTTCGTCGATCTCCATGGCTTCCACCGCCGCGGCAACCGAAGCCGCCGCGGGACATTAAACAAGGATTGAATCAGCAATGAGTTCTCGTCGAGATTTCTTCACTGGCGCAGCCGCCCTCGTGGGCGCAGGACTGGTCAGCCGCGCTGGCGCGGCCACCCTCCCGGAAGCCCCGATCATGACCAGCGCCGCCACGCAGCCGCCACCGCCACCGCCCAACGGCCGCCCCTATAACCCGGTCGTCACCCTGAACGGCTGGTCGCTGCCCTGGCGCATGAACAATGGCGTCAAGGAGTTCCACCTGATCGCCGAACCGGTCGTGCGCGAGATCGCGCCCGGCATGAAGGCCAACCTGTGGGGCTACAACGGACAGAGCCCCGGGCCGACCATCGAGGTCGTCGAAGGCGACCGCGTGCGCATTTTCGTCACCAACAAGCTGCCAGAGCACACCAGCATCCACTGGCATGGCCAGCGCCTGCCCAACGGCATGGATGGCGTCACCGGCCTGAACCAGCCCGGGATCCAGCCGGGCAAGACCTTCGTGTACGAGTTCGTCGCTCGCCGCCCGGGTACCTTCATGTACCACCCGCATGCCGACGAGATGGTGCAGATGGCGATGGGCATGATGGGCTTCTGGGTCACGCACCCAAAGAACCCGGCCCATCACAAGGTCGATCGCGATTTCGTCTTCCTGCTGAACGCCTATGACATCGAGCCGGGCAGCTATACGCCCCGCGTCAACGAGATGCTCGACTTTAACATCTGGACCTTCAACAGCCGCGCCTTCCCGGGCATCGACACCATGAACGTGCGCCAGGGCGACCGCGTGCGCATCCGCGCCGGCAACCTGACGATGACGAATCACCCAATCCACCTGCATGGCCACGAATTCGAGGTCACCGGCACCGATGGCGGCTGGACCCGTCCGGAGTCGCGCTGGCCGGAGGTGACTACCGATATCGCCGTAGGCCAGATGCGCGCCATCGAGTTCATCGCGGACGAGCCGGGGGACTGGGCCTTCCACTGCCACAAGTCGCACCACACCATGAACGCGATGGGACATGACGTGCCGAACCTGATCGGCGTCGACCATCGGGGCGTGGCCGAGAAAATCACGAAGCTCGTTCCCGACTACATGGTCATGGGTGAGAAAGGCGGCTCGATGGGCGACATGGAGATGCCGCTGCCGGAAAACACGCTGCCGATGATGACCGGCCAGGGACCGTTCGGTGGAGTCGAGATGGGCGGCATGTTCACGGTGCTCAAGGTCCGCAAGGATCAGAAGCCGGGCGACTACAAGGATCCGGGCTGGTACAAGCACCCCGCCGGCACGGTGGCGTACGAATGGAAAGGCGAGCAGCCAGCGGCGGTACGCAACCAGAGTGGGGGCGGCCAGTCCATGCCCGCCACGAAGCCTGCAGACATCGAGGTAACTGTTCGTAAGCCGACTGGCCACCAGGGCCATCACTAACTAGAGTATGACCCAACCAGAGTACCAAAGGAGTCTCTTATGAAACGATTATTACGTCAGACCGCACTCGCCGCTGCGTTGTGCACACCTGTGTTTGCGATGGCGGCCGCCCCGGTCGTCGAGGTATTCAAGAGCGAATCCTGCGGCTGCTGCGCGGCCTGGGTGGATCATCTGAAGGCCAACGGCTTCGCTACCAAGGTGTCGAACGTCGCCAACCCGTCGGACTACCGCGAACGGGGTGGTATCCCCAACGAGCTGGGCTCGTGCCATACCGCGATGGTGCGAGGCTATGCGATTGAAGGGCACGTGCCGGCGGACGACATCAAGCGGTTGCTGGTCGAAAGGCCAAAGGCAAAGGGACTGGCAGTGCCCGCGATGCCGCTCGGCTCCCCCGGCATGGAAGGTCCGCGCAAGGACCCGTTCGACGTCCTGCTGGTGCAGGCCAATGGCAAGACCAAAGTTTTCAAACACTACAACTGAACCAACCCAACGAAAGGAACGACGATGAACGCATTCTCGAAACTGACCCTGGCTATCGTCATGAGCGCCGCAAGCTCTGTCGCATTCGCGCAGGACTCCCACGCAGGCCATGGCGCGGCGCATGCGGGCCACGAAGCGCCGGCATCGGCGGAGCTGACGGATGGCGAAGTGAAGAAGATCGACAAAGAGGCCGGCAAGATCACCTTGCGCCACGGCGAAATCAAGAACCTCAACATGGGCGCGATGACCATGGTCCTGCGCGTGAAGGACGCGAGTATGCTCGACCAGGTCAAGGTGGGCGACAACGTCAAGTTCGCAGCCGACCGGGTGAACGGCGCGGTGACCATCGTACAGATGCAGAAAGCGCAGTAAGCACAACCTGTCCCATCACCTGGCCCTGCGCACAGTGCGCAGGATATTAAGGAGAAAGAAATGAACATCAAGAACCTCGTTCTTGCCGCAGCCGCAGCCGTGGCGACGATCGCAGCTCCAGCTGCCCTCGCCCACGCAAAACTGTTGGCCTCATCCCCCCAGGCCAACAGCGTCGTGAGCACCGCACCGGCCGAGGTGCGCCTGCAGTTCAATGAGCCCCTGGAACTGCCCTTCAGCAAGGTCAAACTGGTCGACGAGAAAGGGGCGGTCGTGGAGCCGTCGAAGATCGCTGCCGACCCTGCCGACGCGAAGGCGCTGATCGCCACCACGCCGGGGCTGCACGCGGGGGCCTACCGCGTGCAATGGACCACAGTCACCCGCGATGGACACAAGGTCAAGGGCGAATTCTCGTTCCAGGTGAAGTAATTGGAGTCGGATCTCGCGTCCGCGCAGCGCGCCGTCACCGCTTTTTTGAACCTGTCGCTGGCCGTACTGGTCGGGGCCAGCGCCGCAACGCTCTGGTTGCGCACCAGGACCTCCCCGTGGGCGCGCGCCATGCTGCCGCGCCTGCGGACGGCCCTGCTGGCGGGAACTGGCACGGCGATACTGGCCTATGTCGCCATTCTCTGGATCGAGGCGGCGTCGATGGCCGAAGTCCCGCTTGCCGAAGCATGGCCCGCAGTGCGGTCACTCATCACCGGGACACACTTCGGGCTCGCGTGGATGATCGGCGCTGCCGCGCTTGTCGTGGCGGGGACGGCCTCCGCCGCTGGCGCGCGCTTCCAGGCAGCCGCAGCGACATCCGCAGTCCGTATCGGGGCGATCGGCGTGCTGCTCTACAGCCGCAGCATGGTAAGCCACGCCGGCGCTTCCGGCGACTTCACCTGGGCCGTCGCAGCCGATTGGGTCCACCTGGTGTTGATCAGTATCTGGGTGGGAGAAGTGATCGTGGCGGGCTTGATCACCTTGCGAGTCCTGCCTGACGCCGCATCAGGGAGCCGGGCCGACTGCGCACTCTATGTCGACGCCCTCTCGCGCAGCGCGACCGTCGCCCTGGTCGGCATTTTCGCGACCGGTGCGATCAGCACCTGGCGCGTGCTGGAAAGCCCTGCGGACCTGTTCGGCAATCCTTACGGAACGACCTTGCTCATCAAGGTCGGGCTGGTATTGTGCGCGGCGGCGCTTGGTGGGTTCAACCGCTTCGCTGTCATGCCTGCCTTGCTGCGCTCCCTGCAACAGCAAGGGCAAGAGGCGCGCGCTGCCGGCGGCCTGTTTGCACGCGTGCTGCAGGTTGAGGCAATCGTCCTTGTCGCGGTGCTCATCGCAGCAGCCTTCCTGACCTCAACTTCGCCACCTATGGCGTCCTAAACAATAACTATATCCAAGGAGTACACGTGTTCAAGAAATCACTGGCAGTTATTATCCTGGCCACCGGCTTGTTCGGTATCCATGCAAGCAGCTTTGCAGCGTCGCCCAAGGAGACCCTTGCGGCTTTCCATGAAGCGCTTGTCAGCGGCGACAAGACGAAGGCGCTCGCGCAGCTGTCTCCCGAGATTGCGATCTATGAATCCGGCTACGTGGAACGATCGCGCGACGAATATGCGAGTCATCACCTCGGCGGCGACATGCAGTTCGCCAAGAGCTCGACCCGGAAAGTACTGAAGCAGACCGAACGCATCGATGGCAACACTGCGGTCGTTTGGGAAGAAACGGAGACGACCGGAACCTCGCGCGGCCAACCGGTGCACGTGTTCGGCACAGGCACCGCCGTCCTCGAGAAGAAGGGCGACGATTGGTTGATCGTGCACGTGCATTGGTCCTCGCGCAAGGCGAAGTGACATTGGGAAGGCGGGCGTTGGCTGCCCGCCTTTCTGCCCGACCTCACTGGGTCGGGCGGCCACCGCATCAGAAAATGTAGCCTGATCCGACAGTACTGATCCCTGCGATAAACGCCGGCTCTTCGTTGAACATGAAGTCGGACTGGCGCAGGTCGACCTTGTAGACTCCCTGCAGCAGTACCGAGCCGTCCGCGGAACCATCGCCATCGGTATCCCATGAGATGAGCGCGCCGGCGTCGACGTCCCGTACCGATACCTGCTCCGGCAGGATGTCGATGAACGCGATGTGATCGAAGGCGCCCTGCGCCGCCCCCCTGGCTTCGAAGTCGAGCACGATATCGTGGCCGCTGTCGGGCATCACCATGAAGGCATCGGCGCCTGTGCCGCCGCGGATGGTATCGTTGCCCATGCCGCCTTCGATCATGTCGTGGCCGGCACCGGCGTCGATCGTGTCGTCCCCTTCCGCCCCCATCACTTCGTCTTCCTCGTCGCCGCCGGCAAGCCGATCGTTGCCCATGCCGCCATCAAGGCGGTCCGAGCCCGCGCCGCCGTCCAGCTGGTCGTTACCGGCGTCTCCCTGGAGGATGTCGTTGCCGCCGTTACCGAACAGCCGGTCGTTGCCGTCGCGACCGAACAGCTGGTCCCAGCTCGCACCGCCATCGAACCGGTCGGCGCCGTCCGTGCCGACCTTGACGGTATAGTGTTCGTCACCAGTGAAGTCGAAGCCTACCGGCGTGTCGCGCCGGAGCATGGCGTCGGCGATACGGTCGAACGCCGGGTTCGCACGGTCCGAGCCTGCGATCGCCGGACCTTCCTGGCTCATGGTCGCTCGCTCGGGCGCTGGCCCATTGGCGGGGCGCGAGGATGGCGGAAGCTCGGGAGAATCGGCGAACATGAAGTCGTCCTGCGACAGCTCGGCCTTCGTCACCCCGTTGAGCAGCACTGAGCCGCCCTTCCAGCTGATCCTGACGCCTTCGGCCGTATCGGCGAAGGACAGGTCGCCCCAACGCAGGCCACTGATCGCCAGGTGGTCGAACATGCCTGGGCCAGCCGTGAAATCCCGGATCACGTCGTTGCCGCTGTCGGGAGAGATCATGAAGGCGTCGGCACCACGGCCGCCGATCAGGATGTCGTCGCCCGCTCCGCCGTTGAGGTCACCGTGCCCATCGCCCTCGTCGAGGATATCGTTGCCCATGCCGCCCATCAGCCCGTCGGCTTCCGCGCCGCCGAACAGCCGGTCGTTGCCCATCCCGCCCACCAGGCGGTCGCCGCCGTCGCCGCCGACCAGCAGGTCGGCCCCGGCATCGCCGAACAGGTTGTCCTGCCCAGCGCCACCACCCAGCGAATCATTGCCGCCCAGCCCCCACAAGTAGTCGCGTGCTTCGCTACCCTGGAATGCATTGGAGGAGCCGGTGCCGACACGGATCGCATAATCGTAGGGTGCCTTGCCGGCGTCGAAATCGAAGGAAATGCCGTCAAACCGGGACTGCTGCGCCGCGACCCGCTCCAGCGCGCGCTCACCTGCGTCCTGCAGGCGCGCTTCCAATCGGTCTCTTGCTGTATTCATATTGTTTGCCATAATCTGTTCTCCTGAAATTGGACTTGCTCGGTGCTAAGGGCCGGCGGACGCCGGCCCCGCCTGCTCAGTGGGATGCCGCGTGGGCGCCGGCTGCGGTCCCGGCGCCGGAACCAGACTGGGCCATGCTGCGGCACTCCTGGGCACAGCGGCGGCAAGCCGCGGCGCAGTCCTGGCAATGCTGCGCCTGGTGCTGCGCACACTCGTCCGCACAGGCTTCGCAAATGTCGGCGCACAGCTGGCACACCTGCATGGCGTGCTCGCTCGACCGGCTCATGAGTTGTGCGGCCAGGCGGCACATCGCCGCGCATTCATTGTCCAGCTCGATGCAACGGGCCATCATCTTCGGATCCGGCTCCTGCAGGCAGGCGGCGGCGCAGGTGTCGCAGGCCTGGGCACAGTCGTAGCAAGCCTGGATGCAAGATTGAAACTGATTCTGGTTCATGATCTTTCTCCTTGAAGTTCATTGACAGGTCGCCTCTTCCAGGACGTCGCGCGCCTGTCTGACGCGTCGAATAGCGATCCTGATGCTCCGCGTGGGATCAGAACCAGAAACGGACGCCGGCCACCGCCTGCACCTCGCTCCTGTCTCCTCCCCGCTGCCGCGTGATGTCCGCGGTCCTTCCGAACTGCCTGCTCCAGGTCACGCCGAGATAGGGCGCGAACTTCCGCGTGATCTCATAGCGCAGGCGCAGGCCGGCATTGATGTCCGAGAGCCCGCTTCCGGTCCCGCGCTCGGGGTCGGCGCGACTGTACAGGTTGGCGCCGATCTCGGGTTCGAGGATCAGGCGCGGTGTGAACAGCACCTCGTACTTGGCGTTCAGCCGCGCCGCAAGTCCGCTTCCTGGTCGCCAGTAGGCCGTGGCTTCGGTCTCGAACCAGTACGGCGCCAGGCCCTGCACACCGAAGGCGAGCCAGTCCCGGCTCTTGCCCTCGCCGCTGTCGTGCCGGATGCCAAGCTGGGTACTCCAGAAGGTCGCGAATGCCCGGTCCCATAGCAGCTCGGTACGCGCCGCTTCCAGCGTTCCGCCCCGCCGCTCCCCCTCGAACTTGACCCACGCCTTGTTGTAGTCGTTGCCGTACCACGCCTCGAGCTCGACATTCTGCCCGCGCTCGCCATCGCCCTTGGCTGCCTCGGCCTTGTCCACCAAGACTTTCCAGAACGGCGCGTTATCGTTCATCTCGTGGTTGCCAAGGTGCGCAAACTGTGTGCCTTCGTTATAGGCGCTGGGGTCGCGCGCATCAGCCGGCGGGGGGCCACCCTGCATCCGGCCCATCTGCATGCCATGTCCTCCGCTGGACTGGCCCGTTTGCGCCATTCCCGCGCGGGTGGACGCGGCCGGCGCTGCATCTGTGGCCGGGTGGCCCATCGCCGCATGATCCATGGCGGGCGCCTGTACCGCTCCGGCCTGTCCCTGGCGGGCAGGTTGTGGCTGAACAGGCATGGTATGCCCTGCCTGAGCGCCATGTCCCTGGTGCTGGCTGTCTTGCCCGGATTGGACCGCCGGCGGCGGGGCAGGATGATCGTGTGTGGAAGCACCTTGTAGGGGCGCGCTCGGTGCGGGAACAGGACTGCCGTGTCCCATCGCAGCATGATCCCCGGGGTGCGCCTGCCCGGATACCGCCGGTGCGTGCGATGCCGCTGGCTGTGCAGGCATGGCGTGCCCGGCATGGCCACTATGTTGTTCCTGTGGCTTGTCCTTCTGCCCGGACTGGACGGATTGCTGCTTGCCTGGCTCGTTGGAGCGCTTTGCCTTGGCCTGTTTCGGGCTGGCATCCCTCTGCGGCCGCGCCTGCGTTTCTCGAGACGCGGTGCTGCTTGTGGATGCGGGGCTGCCATGCCCCATCGCTGCATGATCGACGGCGGGCTGCCCGGGAGCGGGCGCCTCGCTGGACTGGCCGCGTCCTTCCGAGTCCGGAATGGCTTGTGCCGCGGCGTTTTGCGACAGCAGCAAGACAAGTACCAATGCGCAGGGAATCGGTCGCTTCGACTGGTTTTTCATGATACGACGACCTCCCTGAACATGCCGGCTTCCATGTGATAGATGAGATGACAGTGGAACGCCCAATGCCCGGGTGCGTCGGCGGTCACGCGGAAGCTGACGCGTTGGGCTGGTTGCACGTTGATGGTGTGCTTGCGGACCTGGAACTGGCCCGATTCCGATTCAAGCTCGCTCCACATGCCGTGCAGGTGGATCGGGTGATTCATCATTGTGTCGTTGACCAGGACGACCCGCAGGCGCTCCCCATACCTAAAGCGGATGGGCAGGGACTCCGAGAATTTCTGGCCGTCGAACGACCACATGAAGCGCTCCATGTTCCCCGTCAGGTGCAGCTCGATCTCTCGGGACGGTTCGCGCGGATCGATAGGGCCGCCAATGGTCCGCAGGTCGGCATAGGTCAGCACCCGGCGCCCGTTGTCGCGCAGGTTAACGCCGGGGTCGTCCAAGTTCGTCCTGGGCATGTCGACGTGCATGTCGACGCCTGGACCGTATTCGGTGCGTGCGTGGGTCACCTTAGGCGGCTGCACCGGGGTGGCTGCTGGCGACGCCATCTGTGCATGGCCTGCGTGCGCAGCTTCCGCCGGCATTGTCTGCTGTGCCTGGCCCTGCGCCATCGAATGCATGCTGTGCGCCGCTGCGCCTGCTGTGGCTGGTGCCGCGGCGCGATTCATGGCCGGCATCGCTGCACCATGCGCACCATGCGCGCCTCCCATGGCCATGGCTCCCATCATGTCGACCATCGTGAGCCACTTTGCTTCATCGATGTCCGGCACCGGGGCCTGCATGCCAGGACGTGGAGCCAGCGTCGCGCGTACGGATCCCGAGCGCCCGATCGATTGGGCGAAGATCGTATAAGCCCGGTCTTCGGCAGGCTCGACAATCACATCGTAGGTTTCGGCAACCGATATGCGGAATTCGTCCACTGCAACCGGTTCCACATCCTGTCCGTCCGCAGAGACCACCGTCATTTTTAATCCGGGAATGCGGACGTCAAAAATCGTGGTCGCGGCCCCGTTGATGAACCGAAGCCGCACTTTCTCGCCTGGCCGGAAGATCCCCGTCCAGTTCTTCTCCGCGGTGGCGCCGTTGATCAGGAAGCGCAGCGCGCCGCTGATGTTCCTGCTGGCCGTCACATCGCTGAAGTCGGTCGGCATCATGCGCATCTGGTTCCACATCTTGCGCTTGTCGACGGCGGCCGCGAATCCCATGCGCTGGATGTCCTGCACAAACTCGCCAAAGGTCGGCTGCTTGTTGTTGAAGAAGTCGCTCATCTTCTTCAGGTTGGCCATCACACGTTCAGGCTTTTCATCGGTCCAGTCCGAGAGCATGACGACATAATCCCGGTCAGCCCGGACCCGGTCTGCCCCCTTGGGAAGGATGACGATCGGGCCGTACAGCCCGGTTTGCTCCTGGAATCCCGAATGGCTGTGATACCAGTAGGTTCCCGTCTGCTTCACCTCGAACCGGTAGGTAAAGGTCTGGCCCGGGGCGATCCCGGAGAAACTCAGCCCGGGTACGCCATCCATGTCTGCCGGCAGCAAGATGCCATGCCAGTGAATCGAGCTGACCGTTGGCAAGCGGTTCGTGACCCGGATCGTGACGGTGTCGCCTTCGTTCCAGTACAGCGTCGGTGCCGGCACTTGGCCATTGACGGCGGTGGCGATCCGCTCGGCGCCGGTGTAGTTGACGGGCGTGGGCCCGATGACGAGATCGAACTCGGTGCCACGCAGGCTTCGCCGGTCCGCTTGCTGTGCAAATAGCAGACGCGGGCTCAATCCTGCCAGGCCTGCTGCGGCGCCGAGTCCCTGCAGAAAACGGCGGCGCCAGTTGCTTGTGCAACTGTCGCCTATTTCAAAGGCATTCATGTAACTCTCCAGTCAAAAAGGGAAAACCTGTTTTCGAGCGGGGCGATGGAATCCGCCCCGCATCATCTGCCCGCCTCGCCAATCGTTGGCCGCGCACAGCAGGACCGCCGCGCAATCGCACGAGCTCACAATGTCGGCTACGATGCCACCGCACACGCGGCGGCACGACAGCGAAGGCCAGCAGGTGCTGGGCAAGCAGGTTGAAGTCGTAGTTGCGCCTCGGAGATGCGCTGCTCCGCATCACGACAAGGGGGATGAGCTAGCGCGAGGAGGTCGTTCAAGACGGGCTGGGAATTGCCCGGTGAAGGAAGAAACGGAGGGTGAACGCAGCGTTTCCGCAGGTTCTTGCGCTGCAGTCATGGCAATGAAAGGCGGCGGAGCATAGCTGCCGATACAGCATCCGGAACACTTTCCGCAGCTCGAACTCTTATGGCCACCCATGTTCGCACAGGCACCATCGGGATCGGTCGCCTTTGCCGCCGCCGTAGCAGCGTCAGCGTGTGTTTTTTTGCCAGACAGATCGGCGCCTATTCCATGCTCTTCGTGTGCCAACGAGCGAGCGGTGTCCACTGCCAGAGCATGATGCGCCATGCCGCACTGATACCTCGTCACCCCCGCGATGCTCTGTATCGGCAGGGTAACGAACAGCAGGCACAAAAGAAATGTCCGTAGGCTGTGGCGCATGTGATGAATCTAACATGTGAGGTGTACTGTCAATAGTGGACACGTCCGTTTCAAGCAGCCAGCTGCTGTCTGCTGAATTCTTCGGCAAACGATGCTGGCGATAGGTACCCGAGACGCGAATGGCGCCGCTGGCGGTTATAGAAAATTTCGATGTATTCAGTGATTGCGGACTCCGCCTCGGCCCTGGTCGCATACCTCTGGTGATGGATCAATTCGTTCTTCAAGCTACCCCAGAAGCTCTCCATAGGCGCGTTGTCGTAGCAGTTCCCCTTGCGCGACATGGAGGCCGTCATGCCGAACTGCTCGAGCAGTTTGCGATAGTCATCTGCGCAGTACTGGCTGCCGCGATCCGAATGGAGAATCAGGCCTGGCGCTGGCCGCTTGTTGCGTACTGCTCGCCAGAGCGCCTGCGCCGTCAACTCCTGGGTCATCCTGGCCCCGAGCGCATAGCCCACCATCTCGCACGTAAAAATGTCCTTGATACCCGCCAGGTAGAGCCAGCCTTCGTCGGTGGCGACGTACGTGATGTCGCTCACCCAGGCTTCATTTGGCTCCGTCGGCGCGAAGGTCTGTTCCAACAGATTCGGTGCGACCGGGTAGGCGTGTTTCGAGTTTGTCGTTGCCTTGAATCTGCGCTTTTGCTTGCAGCACAGGCCAAGCTCTCGCCGCAGCCGCACGATCCGATCACGTCCCGCCTCGAAGCCTTGCGCAGCCAGTTCCGGCTGCAAGCGCAACGGTCCATAGGTCTGACGAGTTTGAACATGAGCAGCCTTGATGGCGATCTTCAGCTTCTCGTCGTTCTGCGCACGCTGCGATGCGGGACGATCCAGCGCTGCGTAATAGCCGCTGCGCGACACGTCAAAGACACGGCACAACAGGCCAAGCGGGTACTCGAGTCGCATCGATTTTATGAACGCGTACCGGGCAGCGACTCCCTGGCAAAGTACGCGGTGGCCTTTTTTAGCACTTCCTTTTCCATCCGCTCCACGGCCAGTTCTTTACGCAGCTTTGCCAACTCGGCTTCTAGTTCCACGACGCTTCGGCTGCCTGGTGGTGCCGCCGGGTCTGTGCTGCGCTTCGCCGCGCTCACCCAGTTGGCCAGCGTCCCTTTCGGCACTCCGATCCGCTGGGCAGCCTGTTCCTGCGACAAGCCCTGTTCCAGCACCAGCTTGACGGCTTCGGTCCTGAACTCAGGTGTGTATGTCTTCAATTTCATGTGTTCGCTCCTTCCGATAATTTTATCAATCGGAAGTGTCCGAAAAAGTCAGCGTACCTCACATGTCCCGTTTCATGTAATGCGCACGTTTCCCTTCGGCAGTAGCTGTCATTGCTAGTGCGGCGCAACCAAGTGGTATCAAGCGGTCTCGCTACCCCGCATTAACTGCTCGCTCATCTGCTTCGTGAACCACCCAGATTTTGTAGGGGCTTCATTTGAGAAAACGGAGCTAGGAAGGAGCAATCGAAGCATTCCCCGATGTCATCGGGTACTTTTCCCATGGTCAGTGAAGCGAGCAGCAAGTGCAAATTGCGGTGGCTACGCCCACGCCGATTATGGCCAAGATCGGCTGCGCGCCTGAAACGTTGCGCCGTCAGGTACGCCAGCAGGAGCGTGGGACGGGCCAGCGTCCGCCTTCACGAAAGCCGGGGCGGCTCACTGGCTCGCTACCTGGGACGCCGGGTATCCGGCAGAGCTAATCTTGTTGACAATTGCTTCCGGGCTCGCCGTACTCTCGACATGAACCAAGCGGTCTTTCAGCAGCACCTCCACTTTTGCGTTCGGATCCAAGGCCTGCACTGCACGCGTAACCCGGGCGGCGCAACCGCCGCAGGACATTTTTTCTACCTTGAGCTCGTACATATCGTACCTCCTGTTTGTTTGCTCTATACGTACTTTAGACCTTCCCATCATGGGAAGGTCAAGCACTACCTGCAACGATGTCCCAGGCGGACATGCCTGACAACCACGCAGTCATTGCCGCCAAACGAACAGACCGCTACACTTGTCTTTCCAGAAAGATATTTATAGCGTATGTGCTCTTCTACACTGGCGGTTGCCAACAATGGGGTCGCCGACTTGATCCACCAATACAAGCAGGATGCCGAGTCGGTCTACAACACCTGGTTCATCGGTAGCGAGGACCGCATGAAAGCCTTCCGCTCGATCCGGCGCGGCGTTATCGACACCGTCCAGGCAATTTCGAAAGGCAGCTTCGGAAACGATTTCCGCGGTTCGCCACTCGAGGATGTACTCTGCGCGATCACCGAGCAGAAACAGATGTTCGAAGGGGCCGCCCATCCCTTCTATTGGAAACCGAAGCTGCGCATCCCCGACATCTACGAGAGCGAAGCGAACCAGCGCAGGTTCGGCAGCTTCCTGTCGGCCTGCCTGAATGCCACGCGAGAGGAACAACTGCTTGCCGAGATGAGCCGTCTGGCCGAAGCCGGCATCAAGGGGCTGGGCCCGGCGGCGGCCACGATTCTTTACTTTCTCCATCCCACTCTGATCCCGCCTTTCAACACCGCGATCATCAACGGCTTCAATGCGCTGTTTGGAACGAAGCTCAAACTGGGCTGCTGGCACAGCTACCTAGCCATGCGGGAAGCGATCGTCGAGGTCAACAATCAGCACAGGCAGCTATTGTCGAAGGATCTCGGTGCGTTCGCAGGACTCCTGTTCGAAATCGGTACGGGACGAATCGCCACCGCGGGCAATGCAGACGCGACCCTGGCTGCGCTCCAAGAAAAAGCCGCCAAGGCTAACAAGCGCCGGCACGAACAGGTGCTGGCGGATCAGGCCGGCGTATCCGAGCACACACGCATGCAGCACCTGCTGATCCGCCTGGGCCGCGCACTGAAGTATCGCGTCCACGTCGCGCGTAATGACCGGCATCATTCCTTTGCGGGTGAGGCATTCGTCCTGGCGACGACCGATAAGCTGCCGGACATCGGCGCCCAGGATGAAGTCATGAATACGATCGGCTTGATCGACGTGTTGTGGCTGAGCGAGGACGGCGAGCACATCGTGTGCGCCTTCGAAATCGAAAAGAGTACCTCGATTTACTCGGGCATCCTGAGGATGAAGGACCTGGCCCTGTCCTTGCCGGAGCAGGCATGTCATTACTACATCGTTGCCCCGGATACCCGCGAACAGGAAGTGATCGCCCAGCTCAGCCGGCCATCATTTAAACAAGAAGCTGGCGATGTGCCGGTCATGTACATTCCCTTCGGCCTGCTTGCCCAGCATTGCGAAGCCCTGTGCATGTTTGGCAGCGACCTGCATGTACTGCGCAAGATCGCGCGAGGCAAGGCCATCATTTGACCGCCAGGCGGACCTGTCCATGGTGAGTATACGGGATCGTTCTCGGGATGAATCTGAACCGCTGACCCAATAACAGTGCATTGAGGTCCCAGTTCAATGCTCCTCGCCTGCTTGATGCTCATGCGCACGGGGCTTGCCCTCAGGCGAAGGCTTCACGTCGTCTGTTTTGGCGTGTCCTTTCATGGGACCTTCAGCAGCATCATGCATCTCTCCAGAAGGTGCTCCCGCATGAGAATGGCCACTGCTGCTTTGGACCAGCGCTTCGTAGCTTTCTTTGTTCAGGTCCGGCAATTTCTGGAGCAAAGAGACTAAGTTCCAGATGTCGGCATCGTTCATGCTCTTTCCCCACGCAGGCATCCCCGATGCCTTGATGCCGTGCTTGATGCTCCAGAACGCTCGTGATGGCTCGACCCGGGTGTTCGACAGGTTCGGCGGTGCAGGATATAAACCGCGACTGAGTTCGGTTTCTCCCATCCCAGGCGACAGGTGGCACTGCACGCACATCGCGTCGTAGTTGCCAGCCCCCTTAACGAGGGAGGCACGATTTGCAAGGTCGGGCACCTTGACGTTCGCTGCCCGTGCACGGACGGACTGTTCACGCACAAAATTGATTGCCGCATACACTGGACGTGAGTGAGGCGCATCAGCTGCAACATTGAAGGTGCCGGACCAGGCGATTGCAAAGGCTGCCAACAGAAGAATTGCTGCTATCGCGACAGTAATGGCAGCGGTCTGTTTAACGACTGGTTTCATTTTGTGCCTCCTTTCACTGTTTGACAACTAAGCACACGGGGAATCAGCCACGCCCGCGACGTCGGCACATCCGCCGGCTTCTGGCCGCGCCTGGCGGCCGATTCTCGAACCTGGCCAGGCGCCTATTCCAGGGATGTCTTGTGGGCTGGGTGTTTCGCTGCACGTCTCAACAGGAGGACGCCCCGATAGTGGTCTCGAGCATGGCCAACGTCAGGACTCCAAGTGTTGCCGCAGCCATACTGCATTAGAAGCCTTTGACGCGGTAAAGACCGTACGTTGACGCACTCGTGCGCGGCTCCGTGGCGGTCGACGTCCGAATTGTGAGCATGGGAGCTCCTAAGGTCTCATGCAGGGCAACGCAGGAAGTGCTTGGCTGACTCATCGCTAAAAAGCTTGATGCCAGTCAATGTTTTTGGCATGCGCCGAACGAGCGTACACCATAGCATTCACCACGTACACGCAGCCGCGCTACGAAGGCGCGGGCGGTGCGTCAGGGAGAAGGCAGATGAAATACATCGTCCTACGCATAAATGTTGACAGCGGTCCTCTGAAAACTGGCAAAGGCCGCATTGAACCTCTTGAGGCGCTTGCCGTTGGTAGCGTTAAGCTCGGCATCGAGGATATCGCGTCGACAGCCTACGCCAGCTTCTTGCGCGACCCTGGCGTATCGGCCGTTGCCCCATTGATGCCGGTAAAACTGATCGCACCGCTGGCGCCCTCGGCCACGGGAACCGATGCGAATTGGGGTTTGCAAGCCATCGCTGCAGATACGTGTCCCTTCTCCGGTCGTGGCGCCCGTATCGCAGTCCTCGATACCGGCATCGATGCGACCCATGCTGCGTTCGCAGGCGTCGAGCTGACCCAGGTGGACTTCACCGGCGACGGAAACGGTGATGGCAACGGGCACGGTACGCATTGTGCGGGCACGATCCTCGGGCGCGACGTGGACGGCAAGCGGGTCGGCGTTGCACGCGGTGTGCAGAAGGCATTGATTGGAAAAGTCCTGGATTCGGCCGGTCAGGGGGACTCCGCCCAGCTGTTTCAAGCCCTGATGTGGGCAATGCAAAATGAGGCGCATATCGTCTCGATGTCACTGGGGTTCGATTTCCCCGGCATGGTCGCGCGTCTAGCGAATCAGGAGGGGTGGCCAGTCGATCTGGCCACCTCGAGTGCGCTTGAAGCTTACCGGGCGAACCTGCGCATGTTCGATGCTATTATGGAACTCTACAACGCGCAAGCCGCATTTGGCTCGTCCCCACTCGTCGTCGCCGCTGCCGGCAACGAAAGCCGCCGCGACCTTGACGCCAGCTACCGTCTAGCTGCTTCGTTGCCGTCTGCCGCCACGCACGTGATCTCGGTCGCCGCGGTTGGCCAGGCACTGGACCGGTTTTCCGTGGCGCCGTTCTCGAATTCGATGGCGACGATTGCAGCGCCAGGTGTGGACATTCGCTCAGCCCAACTTGGCGGAGGATTGGCCGCGCTGAGCGGGACCAGCATGGCCTGCCCGCACGTCGCGGGCGCATGCGCATTGTGGTGGGAAGCAATCCAGACGCGTGGGCAAACGCCCACTTCGCTCCTGGTACAGTCGCAACTGATGAGCACAGCCAAACCGGACGTGTTCGCCAGCGACACGGACGAGCAGGATGTCGGCGCCGGCCTGGTCCAGTGTCCGCTCGCCTAGTCCTGGGGCATATCCCGTAATTCCCCCCGAGGTCACGTGCGCGGGTCGTGGAGGAAGGCAAAATGAGGCGTTCCGGCGGTCGACGACACGGAGCACAAGGAATAGCCCTAGCGATCTTCGTCCTTCAGATCTTGAAATCGTCGTAGGCGATGTTCGCCTCCCCGACTCCAAGACTGCGCAACATTGCCAGGGTACTCGACAGCATCGCCGGCGGGCCGCAAACGTAGAACTCGAGCGAGGCGATGTTCGGGTGCGTACGCAGCAGACCCTCCAGCGCGGCTTCGTGTACCAGTCCTGCGGGCGCGCCGTTTACTGCCTCCTCCGACAGCACCAGGTGCCAGCGGAAGTTCGGGTGTTTCGCTGCGAATGCCTGCATCTCGTCCACATACGGCGCATCGCGCCGGCTGCGCGCCCCGTACCAGAAGTGCAGCGGCTCGGTGGCACCCTTTGTCAGGAGCTCATGGATCATGGCGCGCAATGGCGCCATCCCGGCGCCGCCGCCAATGAACACTTTCTCACGCGCCCCGGGCTTCAGTGCGAAATCGCCGAATGGTCCGCTGAAGCGAACTTCGTCACCGACCTTGAGCGTGTACATGTAGCCTGATCCCCTGCCCGGTTGTTTCCCAGGCATGAAGCGGACCAGGAAAGTCAACTGCGAGCCGGCACATTCCACCGGTACCGATATCGAATACGACCGTCGAACGGGCGTCTCATTCGCAAGCGTCGACAGCACAACTGCGGCACGCCAGTCCTCCTGGTGCTCCTCGGGGACATCCAGCTGGCTGGCCTCGCGTGCGTACGCGGGCACGTGGATCTGGACATAGGCGCCCGGCCGGCATTCCATTTGGTCCTGCGGGCGCACTGTGATCTCCCGCAGGAACGGCGTCACCGGCTTGACGCTGGTGACCACCCCTATGCGTTCGGCAGACGACGCAAGGGTGTTCCCGACGTCGACGTCGAGACTGCGCGTTACAGGAAGGTTACAGGCCAACCTGTACCCGGCCGCGAGCTTCTGCGGCGACAGCAGTGCGCGATCCGCACCCGTAGGTTCAGGCGCCTGTCCAACGCATCGTACTTCACACAAACCGCAGCTTTGGCCGCCGCCGCAGTTCGACGGCAACTGCAGGCCCGAGCGGGCGAGCGCCTGGAACACGGTATCGCCCTGAACCGCCTCGACCGCGCGATGCATCGTGCCATGAGCGTCGACCAGGTTGACGGTACGGCGCCGCCGCCAGCGGCTTGGAACGAATTCCGCGAGCCGCACGCTGGCGAACAGCAGCCAGACACCGCTCAAGGCCATCCACAGTCCGCCGATCGCACTGGAGACAAGCAAGGGATTGTTGAAATTGGTCCTTTCGCTGTAGTCCATGATGTGGAGCATCCAGAACAGGTCGAACAGGCGCCAGGTGCTGTTCCTGTGTTCGAGCACCGTTCCCGACAGGCTGGAGACATAGACCGAGGTCTCGTCGGCGTCGTCGAAGTCGACGCGCCAGACGGGCTCCTTGTGTTTGCGGGCCTCGAGTGTGAAGTTCAGCAGGCGCGGCACTCCGGCTTTCCCGCTTCCGGAATAGGACGCACGCGCGATCTCCCCTGCCAGGCTGGCGTCCACCGCCACCGCATTGCCGTCCGCTGCGCTGACCATCCAGCTGCGCTTGTCGTTCTGCAGCCGGTACACGGGCCGGTCGAGCACCCAGCCGGAAGTGATCGCCATGACGTTTTCCCGGCTGGCCGCAAGCACCGCGTCCGTGCTGAGCACATCCTTGGGCCACGCGGGCGGCGCCGGTGGCCTGGTGCGGAACTCACGTCCCTGCACCTTGTTCGCGTCGAGCAGGCTCATGACGACGCCGCTCGACATCCACAGCAGGAACTGGATCGCCAGGATCACCCCCACCCACTTGTGCAAACGTCTCATCCAATGGCTCATGCCTGCTTCCTCCGGTTGAAGCTGTAGAAGAGCAGCCATGCGCCGCTGATGGCGAACAGCAGGCCAGTAATCGACGCCGTGCGCAGCAGCGTGTTGTTCACGTTCTCGCGTTCCTCGTAGTCCATGATGTGGAACATCCAAAGGAAATCGAACCATCGCCAGAGTTCATGACGCCGGGCCACCAGGTCGCCGGTATACGGGGAAAAGTAAAGCGTCGTCTGTCCGGGCTCGTCGTAGTGGACGGCCCACAGCGGCACCGGGCGCGCTCCGACCTCCTGGGGCGCCTTGGTCACCCATTCGACGCCCTTGATACTGCCCTCGCCCACGTAGGCCGCATCGGCCAGGGCGATGATCTGGTCGCGATCGAGCGGGCTGATCTTCTCGCCGCTGACGGCGTCCACCAGGCTCGTTTGCTTGCCCTGCTTGACTTCATAGACTTCCTTGCCGAGCAGGTTTTTCATGCGGACGGCCGTAATGCCCGGGTAGGCTTCGTGCAGGCTAGCCTGGCTGATACGGGCGGCGGACGGGTTAAGCCTTTCGGTCGGGACGTGGGCCAGGTGGTCGCCGTGGACGACTTCGAGCGGGACCACGACCATGTAGAGACCGCTGATCATCCAGAGCAGCGCCTGCACCCCGATGACGAGCCCGATCCATTTGTGGGCGCGTCGCACCCAGAAAGCTAATTGCATAGTTATTGTTGTAATGAATAGGTTACCCGGTCAGCCGGGCGAGCCGGAGCGAAGCATACACGCTCGCGGGCCGCCCGGCATCATTGAATGGCTAGAACTTGTAGCCCAGGCGAACGTGCCAGCGACGCCCCAGCAGGTCGTAGGTCATCGTATCGGTGTTCCCGTCCGTCCAGCTCTGGATATACGGGGCACGCTTGTCGAACAGGTTGTCGACCCCAAACGAGACCGCCATCGCCTTGTTGAACGCATACTTCACGCTGGCGTTGTGGTAGGCGATGCTCGGTGCACGTGAACCGATGTCTTCCGGTGCGGCATTGATGTCCTCGGCCTTGCCGATGTACTGGACCGTATAGGAACCCGACCACGGTCCGCTGGACGAGGTCAGGGACGCCGTCGACCGCCACTTGGCATAGCTTCCGCGTCCGCCCGTGATCTTGCCGGCGTACTCGATGACCTCGCCGCCAGGGAATGGCGTCACGTCGAAGCGGTTGAGGCGGGAGACGTCGGCCGTGAGCGACGAGGCCCATCCGAACAGGCTGAAGTCATACATGGCGCCGAAATCCAGGCCGGCGACCTTCTGCTGCGCGGCGTTCTCCGGCTGCGACGACAGGAAGTTGATTTCGCCGGTGCGCGGATCGCGGGTGAAGCTCGACGGCCGGCAGAAGATGTGCGACAGCCCTGGCGAGTTATAGCAGACCGACAGCTTGGTCGAGCCCGGTACCGTTTCGATGGCGTTGTCGATCTCGATGTTGAAGTAGTCGAGGGTCAGGGTTAGCGCCCTGGACGGGGTCCAGACTAATCCGACCGTGAAGGTGTCCGCCTCTTCCGGCTCGAGCTTCTGGTTGCCGCCGCCGGTCGTCAGGATCGATGGACCGAATTGCCTGTAGCCGACCGGGACGCCGGACGCCTGGCAGTTCTTGTAGACCGCCGAGTTCGGGTCGAGGGTATTCCAGTTGTTGCACGGGTCGGTCGTCGTCAGGTTGCCCTCGGAGACCCCGCCGAACAGCTCCGGAACGTTCGGGACACGGAAGGCCGTCGACCGGTTTGCGCGCATCTTGAGCGAAGGGATCACCTGCCAGTCCAGGCCGAGCTTGTAGGTTCCCTGCGAGCCGAACAAGCTGTAGTCGGAGTAGCGGGCGGCGGCATTCATGGTCAAGGACTGCACCAGCGGCAGCTTGGCCAGCAAGGGGACGGAAAGCTCGGCGAATATTTCGCGCGCGCTGTACTCGCCGGCGATCGGGTCCATGGCAGGAGTATTTGCCGCGCCAGACACGATCAGGCTGTCCGGGTCGCGCCACCCCTTCTCGCGGCGGTATTCGAAACCGGAGGCGAATCCTACCGGTCCCGCCGGCAGCGAGAACAGCTCGCCGCTGACGCTGGCGTTGAAGCTCTTCTGGTCGTTGCCGCCGTGGTCGCGGGTCGTGAAGTGGATGTACTCCAGCACCGCCGGGCTCAGGTTGCCGTAGCCGAGGTAATTGCCGCAGGGGGCGGCGGTCGGGCTCTTGCCGCAGGTCGCGGCGTTCAGGGTCGCATCCACCCGGTCGAGGTTGATGATGTTGGTCATCCCGTCCACGCCCGTGTTACGCCCCCAGTTGAGGGATGCCGACCAGTCCCACTTCTCTCCCAGCGCGCCTTTCAGGCCGGCGACGATGCGGAAGGTATTCGTCTCCTGGAAAAAGTGGCGCGGTCCCACCTCGGCAACCCGGCGGCGCTCCAGCGTCAGGTTCTGACCGGTCGGGTTGGTCGGGTGGCTGGCCGCGATCTCGATCGGGCGGTAGACGCCGATCGCGCCTGGCGTCGCCAGCTGCCTGGACTTGCGGTTCGTGAACATGAGTTCGGTGAACATGTCGACGCTATCGGTCAGGCGTGTGTTACCGAAGGCGCTGACGCCGATCCGCTTGATCGGGTTGACCGCGTTCAGGAAGGGGTTGCTGTTGTAGGCGTGCTTGGCTGCGCTGTAGGTTTCGAAGCCGCGCGGATTCCCGTTCGGGTCCTGGTTGAAGTTGACCCGGCGGCCGTCGGCCAGCCGGGCACGGCCGCCGATGGTGGACGAGCTGCCGGAACAGACCAGTTCGCCTTCATCCTCGAACAGCGAGCACGGCGCGCGCGACGCGAGGTTCACCTCGCCGCTTTCCGAATAGTTCAGCGACGCCATGAGCGAACCGCGCTCACCACGGCTACCCCAGACCAGATCGGCGGATTTCTCGTCCCCGTCGCCGCGCTCGGTCCTGCCGAACCGGACCGATGCCTCGACGCCATCGAAGGCCTTCTTGGTGATGATGTTGACGACACCCGCGACGGCATCGGCCCCGTAGATGGCCGATGCTCCGTCCTTCAGCACCTCGATCCGTTCGATCATCGCCACTGGAATCATGTTCAGGTCGACGGAGCTATTGGCGCCCGTACCGCCGGACACGACACGGCGTCCGTTCAGGAGCACCAGGGTGCGGTCGATGCCCAGGCCGCGCAGGTTGACCTGCGTCGTGCCGTAGCCATTGCTGGTCCAGTATGCGCTGGTCTGGTTCCCGGCCGTGCCCGCCGATGACGGCAGCCGCTGGAGCAGCGTCTCGACCGAAATCGCGCCGGAACGCTGGATGGTTTCGGCGTCGATGACGGTCACGGGACCGACGCCGGTCAGTTGTTCCTGCCGCAGGTTGATCCGGCTGCCGGTGATCTGGACCCGCTCCATCCCGCTTACCTGGGTGTTGTCGCTGGTGGCGGGCTGTTGCGCCTGGGCACTCTGCTGCAGGACCAGCAGTGCGAGCGCGGCTGTCGTTCTTGGGACGTATTTGTGAACCATTTACCCTCCGGGGTTATTTTTGTAAGAGCTATGAAACCGCAACGTTTAGGGCTTCAGGTCGCGGCACATGGTGGGATGAAGCGAGTCACTCACGGCTTGTATATACAATTAAGCCGCACTTTTAATGTAACGCGGTTTCTGCAAGTAAGCAATAAAGATACGTTTTTACAACAATCCTCCGTATAAAATTTAAGAACGAGCGAATACACCGGCGCAAATTCGCGCCGCCACAAAATTCCTTTGCTGCGGCTAGGGGAATCCGCTCCCTAACCGCCCTTCCCTACTCAAATCGCGATCATGCCGCAAGCATCCTGCGGCATTCTTCCGCGCACCTGCGGCAGGCCGCGGCGCACGCCTGGCAGTGCTCCATCTGATGCTTGCTGCACTCTTCCGCACACATCTCGCACAGTGCGGCGCAGGCCTCGCAGACGATCTTGGCTCCTTCGCCACCCCGTGCCATCGTGGCGGCGGCAACCCGGCAAAGCTGCGCGCAATCGATATCGAGAGCGATGCAGCGGGCCATCATTTTCACGTCGTCCTCCTGCAGGCAGGCGGCGGCGCACATGTCACATGCATCCGCACAGTCATTGCAGGCCTCGATACAGGTTTCGTGTTGCTGGTTCATGGCGTTCTCCTTGAACAAGTTGGTCTAGGTCTCTATCAGGACAAAACTCTCGCGCGCTGCGGAACGATGCCGCTTGCCGGTCAAGTCAGAACCACAGGCGCACGCCCGCTACCGCCTGCACTTCGCTGGGGTCGCCACCCCGCATGCGCGTGAAATCGGCGGTTTCTCCGAACTGCCGGTTCCAGGTGACGCCGATGTAAGGCGCGAACTTGCGCGTGATCTCGTAGCGCAGCCGCAAACCCGCGCTCAGGTCGGAGACACCCTCGCCCGTCCCACGCTCGGGATCCGCACGGCTGTACAGGTTCGCGCCCAGCTCAGGCTCGAGGATCAGTCGCGGCGTGAACAGGATTTCATATTTCACGTTGAGGCGTGCCGCGAATCCGCTCCCCGAGCGCCAGTACGCGGTGGCCTCGGTCTCGAACCAGTACGGCGCCAGGCCTTGGACGCCCACGGCCAGCCAGTTCTTTCCTCCACCTTCGCCGCCGTCGTGCCGCACGCCCAGCTGGGTACTCCAGAATGGCGCAAATGCCCGGTCCCACAGTAGCTCGGTGCGGGACGATTCGAGGGAACCACCCCGGCGCTCTCCCTCGACCTTGACCCAGGCCTTGTTGTAGTCATTGCCGTACCAGGCCTCGGCCTCGAGGTTCTGACCGTGTTCGCCATCGCCCCTCGCCGCTTCCAGCTTGTCGACCAGTACCTTCCCGAACGGAGCGTTGTCGTTCATTTCGTGGTTGCCGAAGTTCGCGTGTCGGGTTCCCTCGTTATAGGCGTTCGGATCGCGGGCGTCGGGCGGAGGGTTGCCTCCCTGCATGGGCCCCATTTGCATGGCATGGCCCGCCATACCGCCACCCGTCCCGGACGCGTGTTCCTGGCCAGCGCTTCCTGCTGCGGGGACTGCACCGTGTCCCATGGCTGCGTGATCCATGCCGGGCGCGGCCGTGGATGTCGGCTGGGCCGGTGGCTTCGTGGGAGCGGCTGGTTGTGCCGCGTGGCTCGAATGGCCGGTTGCGTGACCCTGGTGTTGCGCCGCCGGCGCCGGCGGGGCCTCCTTGGGCGGCTCTGCCGTGTTGCCATGCCCGGCATGGCCAGCATGCCCAGCTGCCGGTGCATTCGACGGGGCCGGGTCGGTCGGTGCCTGTTGCGACGTCTTCTTGCCGGCCGGCGCGGGCGTACCGTGTCCCATTTTGGAGTGGTCCATGGTCGACATGTCGTGGCTGCCGGTCGACTGCGGCGGCTGGGTTGGAGCTGTCGTCTGCGCTGCGGCGTTCGCTGCAAGCAGGCACGCCAGCACGAGCGCGCGAGGCGCAGGTTTAATCGATGGATTTTTCATGATACGACCACCTCCCTGAACATCCCGGCTTCCATGTGGTACAGCAGATGGCAGTGGTAAGCCCAATGGCCTGGCGCATCGGCCGTGACCCGGTAGGTGATCCTTTGGGCCGGCTGTACATTGATCGTGTGCTTGCGGACCTGGAATTTCCCGTCGGGCGATTCCAGTTCGCTCCACATGCCGTGCAAGTGGATCGGATGATTCATCATCGTGTCATTCACGAGCACGATGCGCAGACGCTCCCCGAAGCGGAAGCGGATCGGCAAGGATTCGGAGAACTTCTGGCCATCGAACGACCACATGAAGCGTTCCATGTTGCCGGTGAGGTGAAGCTCGATCTCCCGGCTCGGTTCCCGTGGATCGACCGGCCCGCCGATCGTGCGCAGGTCGGCATACGTCAGGACACGTCGGCCGTTGTCGCGCAGGTTGACGCCGGGGTCGTCGAGGTTGGTGCGCGGCATATCGACGTGCATGTCGACGCCCGGCCCGTATTCGGTGCGCGCATGCGTCACCTTCGGCGGATGGCCCGCGGTCGGCGCGGCGGCCGTAGGCATCTGGGCATGCGCGGCATGCGGGTCGGTTTGCGTTGCCATCGGCATGTCGTGCCCCTGATGCGCGGCACCTGCCGTCGCTGCCGGTGGCGATGCGCCCGCCTGCTGTGCATGTCCACCCATCGCATGGCCGCCCGTGGCGGAGCCATGCATGCCTGACATGGCCATTGCTCCCATCATGTCAGTCATGCTGAGCCATTGGGCCTCGTCCATGTTCGGTACGGGAGCCAGCATTCCCGGCCGCGGTGCGAGCGTGGCCCGGACGAAACCGGAGCGTCCGATCGACTGCGCGAAGATCGTGTACGCCTGGTCCTCTCGCGGTTGGACGATGACGTCATAGGTTTCGGCGACCGAAATCCGGAACTCGTCGACAGTGACGGGTTCCACGTCCTGTCCGTCCGCGGAGACGACGGTCATTTTCAAACCCGGGATGCGCACGTCGAAGATGGTCGTCGCGGCGCCGTTGATGAAGCGCAGGCGGACTCGTTCACCGGGGCGGAACAGGCCGGTCCAGTTCATCTCCGCGGTGGCGCCGTTGATGAGGTAACGCAGTGCCCCGCTGATATTCCGGCTGGCCGTCACATCGCTGAAGTCGGTCGGCATCATGCGCATCTGGTTCCACATCTTGCGCTTTTCCACGGCGGCGGCGAATCCCATGCTCCGCACGTCGCTGACGAACTCGCCGAAGGTGGGTTGCTTGTTGTTGAAGAAGTCGCTCATCTTCTTCAGGTTGGCCAGCACCCGCTCCGGCTTCTCGTCCGTCCAGTCCGACAACATGACGACATAATCGCGATCGGCCTGGACGCGCTCCCCGGCTTTTGGCAGGACGACGATCGGGCCGTACAAGCCGAGCTGTTCCTGGAACGCGGAATGACTGTGGTACCAGTACGTACCGCTCTGCTTGACCTCGAACCGGTAGGTGAAGGTCTGTCCGGGCTGGATCCCGGCAAAGCTCAGCCCCGGCACGCCATCCATGTCGGCCGGGAGGAGGATGCCGTGCCAATGGATCGAACTGACCGTCGGCAGACGGTTGGTAACCCGGATCGTGATGGTATCGCCTTCGTTCCAGTAGAGCGTGGGCGCCGGCACCTGGCCGTTGACCGCGGTGGCGATACGATCTGCTCCAGTGAAATTGACAGGAACCGGCCCGATCTCGAGATCGAAACTGGTGCCGCGTAGATTGCGCCTGTCCTGCGCGGCAAACAGCGCGCTTGGGCTGAAACCCGCGAGGCCTATCGCTGCCCCCAGCCCTTGCAGGAAACGGCGCCGCCAGCTGCTTGTGCAGACGTCAGTAACTTCTGAACGTTTCATATGGTTCTCCGATTCGAAATGCGACTTCTGGCGCAGGAATCTGCGCGATTCGGCCCCAAACGTTCCCATGCCGGTGACCAGGGACGCGGATACGCCTGCCCCGCGGCGGATAGCCACCGGGACACGACTCGGTTATTTGATCTGATTTGTTTGAACGCGTGCCCGGTCAGGATGACTCCTTCGTGCAGGCGCGAGCGCGGACACGGGCGGGTCTCCCGGTAATCAGGAACGCATCGCCGGCGCTAGCCGTGAAGGATTACGCCGCGATTGACGCGGCAGTGCGTGGGGGGCGCTCGATCCGGGCGGGAACATGGCCGGTGAGGGAAAAGTGGATGTCGTCAAACGGCTGCAACAAGAAAAGAAAGTCGTGGCGATGGTGGGTGACGGGATCAACGACGCCCCTGCTCTCGCGCAGGCTGATATTGGCATCGCAATTGGTACTGGCACTGATGTCGCCATCGAAGCGTCCGATATCACGCTGCTCAAGGGCGACTTGCGAGGCGTTGTCAATGGTATCGCGCTGTCACGTTCAACGATGCGTACCATCAAACAAAACCTGTTCTGGGCATTCATCTATAACGTGTTGGGGATTCCGGTTGCTGCAGGTGTCCTGTACCCGTTTACCGGCTGGCTTTTGTCGCCGATTATTTCCAGCGCTGCAATGTCGCTGTCAAGTGTTTCAGTTGTTGCCAATAGCTTGCGCCTGCGGCGCTTTAAACCTGAAATATAGGAGGAAATATGGATAGCGCCGAGATAACCGTCGTGGTTAGTGAACTGCTTTTGATTGCTTTCGTGTTGTGGTACTTCTTTGGAGAGCGTAAGGCTGTCGCGGCCTCGACTACGGAGAGTGGTGTACAGGAGATCAAAGTGACCGTGAAAGGGGGGTACTCGCCCGATGTTATCGTCGTCAGGCAGGGAAAGCCGGTACGCCTTGAATTTTATCGGGACGAAACTGCTTCTTGCAGCGAGCAAGTCATCTTTGGTGATTTCGGCATCGCGAAAAATCTGCCGGCATTTAAGTCAACAGCGGTTGAGCTCAATCCGGACAAGTCTGGCGAGTTCACGTTCACGTGCGGAATGAATATGATGCGAGGGAAATTGATAGTGAACTCCCCTTAGAATGCCTGGTTATTGTTGCGAGAGATAGGGCACTTACTTACGCCAGTAGGCTCCGGGTGGACTGTTCATGATTGCTCAACAAAGCACTCTCGGTTTCCGACATCGCAAGCAAGAGTTTTTTGCCGGGCGGCGCATCGATCTTGTAAGCTTTCGTGATGCTGCCCCATACCCGGGCTGGATGCAGCAGGACGCTTTCCGCAGGGATTGCGCCTCTCCAGCCCGGGCTGTGCCGGGATTACTTAAGGGCACCTCGAAAAACCTCGGCTGACCTGACGCAAGCTGGGTAAAATCCTGACATCGAACCAAGCCAGCGAGTGTCGTGATGATGAAACCCCGGATCAGTCTATTTGCCGAGCAGGAGCGTGAGGATCGGCGGTCGAAACTGGGTGATCCGTTGGTGGGCCTGGCCGAGCATGTGGATTTCGAGGCGCTGGCGGCACGTATCGATGCCGTCGCGCCGCGTCCGTCGCGGGCCAAAGGCGGCCGTCCGCCATACCCGACAGTACTGATGATCAAGATCCTGGTGCTGCAACAGCTCTACAACCTGGCCGATGACGCGCTGGAGTATCAGTTGCTGGACCGCCGCAGCTTCCTGCGTTTTCTGGATCTGACTGAAAGCAGCAGTATCCCCGACGCCAAAACGATCTGGCTGTTCCGTGACCGTCTGGCGCAGGCGGGCGTAGGCGATCAGGTATTCGAACAAGTCCAGCAGCAATTGCTGTCGCAAGGCTATCTGGCGCGCTGCGGCCAGATCGTCGACGCCTCGCTGGTTCAGGCACCGGTTCAGCGCAACAAGCGAGAAGAAGCCGAGACGGTCAAAGAAAGCACGATGCCGCTGAGCTGGAAGCCGCACAAGCGGGCACAGAAAGACGTTGATGCCAAGTGGACCAAAAAGCACGGCAAGAATCACTTTGGCTACAAGTTGCATGCCAGTGTTGACAAGCGTTGCAAGCTGATCCGCAAGATCGTCGTCACCCACGCTGCGGTGGCAGATACCAACGTCTTTGAAGAGTTGCTCGACCTGAACAATACTAGTCGCGATGTGTATGCCGACCGGGGCTACCCCAGCCTTGAACGGGAAACCAGATTGAAGCAGGCGGGCTGGCGCGTGCACATCCAGCGACGCGGCCATGCAACCAAAGGCATTTCCGACACGCAGAAGCGACGCAATCGCGCGATCGCCACGCCGCGCGCTCGTGTCGAGCATGTGTTTGGCGCCTTGGCGCAGATGGGCGGCAAATTGGTGCGCTGCCTGGGGATCGTGCGCACGACGTTCGCCCTGCACCTGAAAGCGGCCAGTTACAACCTCAAGCGTCTCGTCTTCTTGAAGAAACACGGGGTTGCACCGTTCTAAACCAGCAGTTTGGCAGCCTTCGGCTGCCAAACTGGCCTGATTCGAGGGCGATCTTCGCTATCAAAATGACGCTGCCGGCGCGCGCAACAGCTCGGGGCCATTCGATCGCGCGTCATATCGCCTCGATCATGCCAAAAGCCGGGTTATTCGAGGTGGCCTTAACTGCAGAAACAGTATAGACTGTCCCCTGTTGCGTGAACTCGACGTCAACTTTTTTGTCTACCGTCAGCTTGTCAAAAAGCGCCTTGTCCTTGACCGCGAACGCCATTGTCATCGCGGGCCACTGCAGACTTTTAACAGGACCATGGGCCAAAGTGACTTTCCCATTTGCCGGGTCAACCGCTTTCACGACCGCCGAAGCGGTGTGGACGGTTGTATCGGCCGCGCCTTTGGCCTTGTCGTCCGACATCATGTTCTTCATCATTTCTTTGCATTTCTGCTTGTCCATACCACTCATATCTTTCATTTCCATGCACTTCTTATGGTCCATGTTCATCATGCCGCCGCTATTCTGAGCGAAAGCAGCAGCAGAAGCAGAGAAGGCGGCGATGACAGCAAGTTGGGCAATGCGTTTCATAATAGTATCCTTTTAGATATAAATTAATTTCTTGACAGGTGCTTCAAGATAAGTCTTCATTGAAGCGAAGTGCTGTTCAATCAGACCTTATATTCGTTTCGTGGCAAGGTTTTGTTGTTTGCTTTGCTACAGCGGCTTGATTGGACTGTTGTTGGTGCTTGTTTTCTTGAGCTTGGGCTTGGCGCCAGCGTTCGGCTGCAACTTTTCTACCATGCTCAATTATTTGCCAGTCAGGGCCTGCGAAAGCCGGGTTGCCTGCTCCGATTAGGGCAGCGCCCACGAGCGAAATTAGCATCTTTTTCATATTCAAACCGTTCCAAGTAGTTGAGCGAAGACACATGTTCTGATTTGCATTGCAGTGCAAATCGACTGCATGGATAGATCATAGCGGAACGTAACTGACTGGAGGATTACCTGCACATTACGATGATGTAATGTATAAGGAGGGCTCTGACGACGCGGCCTGTTCAACCTTGTCGATCTGGCAGCAGCAACATGAATTCCTTTCCGCAAGTGCGAGCTCGACGTTGGTTTAGGGAGCCGCAACCAGCATCGAAGCTAGTCAGCGCAGTGATCTTATCCCGCTGCCGGTGCCCATCCACACGCTCAGCCATCCGTTGTGCAACAATGTCGTGACTTCGAGACGGTTGCACAAGCCGATTCAGGAAGACAAATTGTCATTTTCGTGTTGGTAGTTTGTTTGAGTGCAGTCCTCGGAACCTGTAGCTTTCTCTACAGTCCTCAATAAAATGACCGGCCAACACATGGAAAATTGAAATACATATGTGTCAAGACCCGGCTGGTTATACACGCGCTTCCTGAACAATTCAGGGCGTTTTTCATGCCATTCCTTGAGCGCCTGAACGGGTGTTTTGTGTTGGAGCGCGCGTTGCGGAATGCTGTGGTTGTAGATCTTGACGTAATTGCGCAGCGTCGATTCCAGTTCGGCAGCTGAACCAAAACGGGTCTGGTTGACGATGTCGCTGATACGACCGTTGAAGCGCTCCACCATGCCGTTGGTCTGCGGATGACGAGGCGGGATGAGCCGGTGTTCGATGCCGAGCTGCTTGCACAGGCGGTCGAACACGTGTGTGCCGCTGGGTTCCTTCTTCTTGCCGCCAGCCGTGAAGCGGTCGGTGAACTGGCTGCCGTTGTCGGTCAGAAGCTTGACGATCTTGACGGGACAGGCTTGCTGGACTTTGTTGAGGAAGTCGCCACTGCTGCCATCGGTCTGGTCGGCATAGAGCTCGATGAAGACCCAGCGCGTAGCACGGTCGATGGCAACGAAGAGATAGCGCCTTGCCGTCTCGTCGGGCATCTGCGGCAGGTACTTGATGTCGATGTGCACAAAGCCCGGCTCGTAGTCCTTGAAGGTCTTTTTCGTGGCGGGCGCAGTGCCTTCCTGCTCGACCAGGTTACGTAGATCCGAGACACCGTGGCGGCGCAGGCAACGTCCCAGGCCGGCACGCGAGACGGCTGGATTGATGAACTCGCGCGTGACCGCCAGCAGGTCGTCCGTGGGCAGCAGCAACGTCTTGCGCAGCTCCACCACGATGAGCTCCTGCTCGGGCGTGAGCGTCGTGTACATCTTGTTCGGCGCATGCGACTTGTCTTCAGGAGACTCGCGGTTTTGCCACTTTCGGATGGTTTGGCGGGTGACGTTGTACATCCTGGCCAGTTCGGCCTGCGGGAGCGTCGAGTTCCTGATTTCCTCACGGATCAGGTGGGTAGTACGGGCTTGGCTGTGCAGTGCCTGGGTCATCGAGTTGCCAGTGAAGAGTCGGATTGGAACAGTGTACGCAAAACGTGTCTGGCCTTGAAGAGCGGCCAGCTACGCATGGGTACATGATCCCACGAGTCCAGACACATATGAAGATTCTTATTGTGGAAGACGAGCCTCGGGCGGCTCAGTACATCTCTCAAGGGTTAACTGAGCAAGGCTATATAGTCGAAACTGCGCTCAATGGGATAGACGGACTGCATCACGGTGTTGAGGGGGAGCACGACTTGATTTTGCTTGATGTCATGCTTCCCGGTGTCGATGGGTTCGCGTTGTTGTCCGCATTACGAACGGTTAAGCAAACGCCTGTGTTGATGTTGACCGCGCGCGGAAACACTGACGACAAAGTCAAGGGTTTTGATCTGGGCGCCGACGATTACTTGGTCAAACCCTTCCAGTTTCCGGAATTGCTCGCCCGTGTGCGCGCTTTGCTGAAGCGTGGCAACGTCGTTCCATTGGACCACATTCTACGAGTAGCTGATCTGGAAGTAGATCCTGTTAAACATCGAGCAGTTCGAGGCGGCAAAACCATCGACCTTTCTGCGAAGGAGCTCGCTTTGCTCGTCATGTTCATGCGGCGTCGCGGTGAGGTTTTGTCACGAACGCAGATTGCTTCCCTCGTTTGGGATATCAACTTCGATTCTGACACAAATATTATCGATGTCGCCGTCAGGCGGCTTCGCGCGAAAGTTGATGAACCATTTACGGTCAAGCTTATACATACCGTGCGCGGCGTAGGGTATGTGTTCGATCCACGCCCATGATCGCACGCAGTCTGACATCGAAGCTAGCAATGCTCGTCGGCTTACTTGGCCTGATCCAGGCAGTGGGCGTGGTGGTGTTTTCTTACGCCACCATTTCTTCGAAGATGGGTGAGCAGAGGCGCCAGGTGCTTAAAGTCGCGTTGGCGGAAGCTCGTACCATACTGGGTAACAATGGAAGCCTGGACACACTTGGATCGGTCGCGCATCGCCTTGCCGATCTGGTGTCGAGGCATGACGGTCTGCACGCGGCAGTGGCGCGGCCCAATAACTTTTCTGCTTTGATAGCATTTAGTCCTGTTGGCCTGCAATCGCTTGCTCGTCTACGGGATGATACCTGGGGCGTGGATGCTTTTTTGGATTGGCGGTCAGCCCCTTCAGGCGATCCGATGCTCTCAGTGGTTACGTCAGGCACAGTGACCAACGGAGAGCAATACGTCCTGATCCTGACGGTTGATCGTACTGCTGACGAAGAACTACTCTTGAACTTTGTAATGGTGGCAGCTGGTGCAGCCCCTTTTGCGCTCGCACTTATGTCGCTCGGAGCGTGGGCTATTGTCAACGTTGGATTAAGGCCGCTCAACCGATTTCGCGATGCAGCGATTTCAATGTCCGCGAGGAATATTCCAGATCACATCAATCCCGACGGGATGCCCCGCGAACTGGAGCCCCTCTGTCTCGCATTCAATGGCATGCTGGACCGTGTAGAGGACGGTGTCCGCCGTCTGTCCCAATTCTCAGCCGATTTGGCACATGAGATGCGCACGCCATTAGGGATCCTGCTCGGCCGCACCCAGGTTGTGTTGTCGCAGCCTCGGACACACGAGCAGCTTGTCGAGTTGCTGGAACAGAATATCGAAGAGTTGGAGCGGCTGACCAGGATTGTCGCAGACATGCTGTTCTTAGCGCAGACCGACAACTCAACTTCGCACCTGGGCATAACGATTGTTGACTTGGCCGATGAGGCCCGCAAGGTCGTGGAATATATAGAGCTCGTGGCGCACGAGCGCGATATCGATTTTGTCGTGGAAGGAGAAGGAAAAGTGCTTGCGGACGTCGGGTTGGTCGACCGTGCGATTACTAATCTGCTGTCAAACGCTGTCCGGTACGGCAATCCCAATAGCACCGTTGCGATCCGAATAAGAACGGCCGACGAGAGGGTTGAACTCGCAGTTACCAATACCGGGGCCCCTGTCTCCGCAGAGCATCTTGGCCGGCTTTTTGACAGATTTTATCGGGCCGACTCGGCCCGCTCGCGCGAAGCCGGCGGAACAGGCCTCGGCTTATCAATTGTCCAGGCGATTGTGACGCTCCATGGTGGGTACGCCGCAGCTGGTAGTCACGCCAACGGGATGATTACCTTCACTTTGAGCTTCCCGTTACCAACAGCGGCAGTTCGAGAGAGTTCCCCGGCGCCTGAATAGCCTTCCAGCACACGTTTCCGCACAGCTGCTCATCCGATTCGAATCGATACTACGGCCTGGCACCGAATCCCAGTTAATGAGGCAGCCATCGAAAGCGCATGCAGCTCAGCCGAGCCCTGAGCCGATGATCAGCGGCATCGGGTCACCGATGGCGACTTACGAATCAAAAGTAATCCTAAAAGCTCTGCCGGCCATTTCGCGCCGGACCCGCGTGGTCCTGTCGAAGGTAACCACGCGGTCAGCACTATTTGCTGGCGTCCGGCAATGAAATGGGCACGACAGGGCGAATGAGTGGTCACGTTAACCGTACATCCACGAACGCCACTCAACCGAAGTACAGCGGATTCGGCGCGACGTACACCCGGACACCGCTAGCAGCGGTTTCAGTCGGGGCGATGTCGGACAAGTTGATTACGCCCTCACGGGTGGGAATATTAAAGGTCCACTCAAAAACATTCCCATTAACATCTAAGCGGACAGTTTCACCATCGTGAACATTGATCGCCCTTGTATTTGGCGAAATTTTAATCACCCGGGATGCGGTACCTTCCTTGGCGGGATGGCCGTAGGTAATCGGCCGGGAGTTGTCAGATGCGGCTGCACCAGCGCTGATACTGACAGAGAGAGCGAACAGGATTGCGGCAAACTTCATGGTAATTCCTCCTTAGCGGTAGCAACATTGACTGAGGTGCTTAGCTTATCGGTCGCCGTCTGACGCCGTGATGACGATCTCGTTACAGATGTGTAATGACCTGCTCCGCCGGAGCTCATCGGCGTCGCCGATGGTATGACAAAGTAGAAAGTTCATTGTGACTGTGTCGTAGACATTCATTCGGACTAAAGCCGTTGTGATTCGTGTGATTTCTCACATGCAGGTTCGAACCACACGATTGAGTTTTCACGTCTGGCAAACAACTTGCCAGCCAAGCATATTTTGGCTTCTTACGCCCTGAAATGCGTAGCAACCATGGCGGTTGCGACTGTAGAGGCAGAATCGATACTGATCTTGCTCCGCTTGCCCCGACCGATTCGGGAAGTTGCGCCGCTTGATGTCAGAAGGCTGAAACAACGCTGAAGCCCATGGTTGAGCTACATTACGAAATCGTAATGAAGCGGTAACGTTTTTGATAGGTTATGCAAACTAAGATCAGGCATCGTTAGGAACCGTGCCTGGCTCGTGGCCGACCGTCAGCGATCTGGCCGACTTGCAACCCTAACGTAATGGACAAACAAACATGAACTTAGCTCAAATTGTGACAGGACCGATAATTCTTGGCTTGCTCATCGCCAGCACGAGCCTGCCGGCCGAGGCTGCCGATACCGCATTGACACTGAAAGGGGCGCAGAAGGTTGCGATTGACCGGTCACGACTTCTGACCTCGAAGGACTATGCTGCTGCCGCTGCGCGCGATATGGCAACCGCAGCGGGCGAGCTTCCCGACCCGGTATTGAAAGTTGGGATCGACAACCTTCCAGTGGAAGGTGCGGAGCGCTTCAGCTTGGGCCGTGAATCGATGACCATGCGTCGAATAGGCGTAATGCAAGACCTCCCACGCGCAGAAAAACGCAGACTGCGATCGCAGCGCTTCGAGCGTGAGGCCGAGAAGTCGCTTGCAGAGAAGGCGGCTTTGGCGGCGACAATTGAACGCGATACCGCTGTCGCCTGGCTTAGCCTTTACTTGTCTGGACTCGTGGGATCATGTACCCATGCGTAGCTGGCCGCTCTTCAAGGCCAGACACGTTTTGCGTACACTGTTCCAATCCGACTCTTCACTGGCAACTCGATGACCCAGGCACTGCACAGCCAAGCCCGTACTACCCACCTGATCCGTGAGGAAATCAGGAACTCGACGCTCCCGCAGGCCGAACTGGCCAGGATGTACAACGTCACCCGCCAAACCATCCGAAAGTGGCAAAACCGCGAGTCTCCTGAAGACAAGTCGCATGCGCCGAACAAGATGTACACGACGCTCACGCCCGAGCAGGAGCTCATCGTGGTGGAGCTGCGCAAGACGTTGCTGCTGCCCACGGACGACCTGCTGGCGGTCACGCGCGAGTTCATCAATCCAGCCGTCTCGCGTGCCGGCCTGGGACGTTGCCTGCGCCGCCACGGTGTCTCGGATCTACGTAACCTGGTCGAGCAGGAAGGCACTGCGCCCGCCACGAAAAAGACCTTCAAGGACTACGAGCCGGGCTTTGTGCACATCGACATCAAGTACCTGCCGCAGATGCCCGACGAGACGGCAAGGCGCTATCTCTTCGTTGCCATCGACCGTGCTACGCGCTGGGTCTTCATCGAGCTCTATGCCGACCAGACCGATGGCAGCAGTGGCGACTTCCTCAACAAAGTCCAGCAAGCCTGTCCCGTCAAGATCGTCAAGCTTCTGACCGACAACGGCAGCCAGTTCACCGACCGCTTCACGGCTGGCGGCAAGAAGAAGGAACCCAGCGGCACACACGTGTTCGACCGCCTGTGCAAGCAGCTCGGCATCGAACACCGGCTCATCCCGCCTCGTCATCCGCAGACCAACGGCATGGTGGAGCGCTTCAACGGTCGTATCAGCGACATCGTCAACCAGACCCGTTTTGGTTCAGCTGCCGAACTGGAATCGACGCTGCGCAATTACGTCAAGATCTACAACCACAGCATTCCGCAACGCGCGCTCCAACACAAAACACCCGTTCAGGCGCTCAAGGAATGGCATGAAAAACGCCCTGAATTGTTCAGGAAGCGCGTGTATAACCAGCCGGGTCTTGACATTTACTACGCGCAACGTATGGCCGCGCTAGTGTTGGAACAGCTCGAGCAGGCAAAACAGGAGCTAAAGGCCATCGAGGCAGCGTACAGGTCCGGCACCAGTACGCAGGCTGAGATTCTCAGTGCGCAGAGCAATTTGTCTCAACTCGAGAATCGGAAAAGCGAAATCGAGCGTCGCTTGCGCGACGCACGAATCGCACTGGCGCGTTGGGTCGGTGAGGCCGCTCAGTTACCCATCGCCGGTGAGCCTAACATTCACGAGGTCCGGCTTGATCTCGCCAACATTGAACGGGAGCTAAACCATCATCCTGAGCTTGCGGTGGCAACCAAGCAACAAGAGATCGCCACAGCCGAAGCGAATCTGGCCCGGGCTGATCGAAAAGCTGATTGGAGCGTTGAGCTGGCTTTCCAGCAGCGCGGCTCAGGCTATTCGAACATGGTTTCGTTAGGTGTTTCGATCCCCCTGCAATGGAACCGAAAGAATCGCCAAGACCGTGAACTGTCGGCAAGGCTAGCACAGGTCGAGGAAGCAAGAGCAGTTCGTGACGAAATGCTCCGGGCCCACGTAGCAGAGCTCGAGGCCATGATCAATGAATGGAAGACTAATCAGGATCGCCATGCACGTTATGTACGTGAGCTCATCCCATTGGCGCGCTCGCGCGTCGACGCGCAGATGGCTTCTTACCGCGGCGGTAAGGCATCCCAAGCGGAAGTGCTAACGGCAAGGCGTGAAGAAACGCAAATGCAACTTCAAGCGGTGGAACTGGAAACGGAAATCGCCCGACTGTGGGCGCAAATCAATTTTCTTGTTCCGAATACATCTCGCTTACATACCCCTTCCGTTTCGAACTGATCAGGACTCAATATGAAACTCAAACCGATCGTTATGGCCGCGCTGCTTGTGGCTGTTGTGGGAGCAGGCGGCTATGGCCTGTATCACCTGGGCATGCAAAATGGGATGAAAATGAGCGTGCCCATGGGCAGCGCCGCTTCTGGCCCAAAGACACAAGTCGACCAGAATACCGATCCCGCCACGGGACGGAAGGTGCTCTACTGGCACGATCCAATGGTTCCAGGGCAAAAGTTTGATAAGCCAGGCAAATCGCCCTTCATGGATATGGAACTCGTCCCGGTATATGCGGACGAAGTTAGCGACGACGGATCTGTATCGATCAGCCCGCGTTTTCAGCAGAACCTGGGGATCCGGGTGGCGGAAGTGACATCCGAGACTCTTGCCCCGACCGTCGAGGCGGTTGGCAGCGTGGCCTACAACGAGCGTAACGCAGAGCTCGTTCAAGCGCGCGCCGAAGGCTATGTCGAGAGATTGTTCGTGCGGGCGCCCCTTGATCCCGTCAAGAAAGGGCAGGCTCTGGCAGCGCTGTACGTTCCGGATTGGGTTGCGGCTCAAGAGGAGTACCTGGCCGCGCGAAAAATGGGGCCGAGCGCTCCCGGCGGAATGGTCGATGCTTCCCGTCAGAGGATGCGCTTGGCTGGAATGACCGAGGATCAGATCCGACGCGTGACCGACAGTGGACGGGTGCAACCGCGCATTACCATTAGCGCGCCGATCAGCGGAGTGGTCTCCGAGCTGACTGCACGCGAGGGCATGACTGTCAGCTCAGGCGCTCCTCTCTTCAAACTCAACGGATTGGCCACCGTATGGGTCAACGCAAACGTTCCTGAATCGCTCGCCTCACATGTCCGGCCGGGCGCGCTGGTCGAGGCCAGGACAACCGCTTTACCGGGGCTAGTACTAAAAGGGAAAGTCAGCGCTATCCTCCCTGAGGTTGACCCAACAACACGCACTTTAAACGCACGAGTGGAATTGGCAAACCCCGGCAATAAGCTGGTACCAGGCATGTTCGCTACCGTGAACTTCACACCTGCGGCGCGTACTGCCGCCTTGACGGTGCCGTCTGAGTCCCTTATCCGAACTGGCAAACGCAGTGTCGTGATGGTGTCTCTGGGCGATGGAAAATTCAAGCCAGTCGAGGTCGAAACTGGGGTTGAAACGAATGGCCGCACTGAAATTGTCAAGGGACTGGAAGCAGGACAACAAGTTGTTGTGTCTGGCCAGTTTCTTATCGATTCGGAATCTAGCCTGAGGGCGACGGAAACGCGTTTGGGTGACGCCGGGGCGTCTCCCGAGGCGAAACCGGCCGATGCAACCCATCGTGGCGAAGGAAAGATCGAAAGCATCCAGAAGGAAGAGATCACTATTTCGCACGGCCCGGTCCCTAGCGTGCAATGGCCAGCGATGACGATGGGCTTCAAGGTGCCAGCAGGTTCTGCACCCTACCCTGTCGCCGTTGGTGACAGCGTGAGCTTCAGGTTCAAGCAAACCAAGGATGGTGCTTACGAAATCGTCGACATCTCGAAGATCGGCCAATCGAACATGGGCACAATGAAGGGCTCGAAGAAATGATTGCCAAGCTGATTCGCTGGTCCATCGCCAATCGTTTTCTGGTTCTGCTGGCGACTTTGGCCATCACTGGGTGGGGCATATGGTCGGTTCAGAAAACCCCGCTCGACGCACTACCAGACCTGTCTGATGTACAGGTGATCATTCGCACCCCCTACCCGGGCCAGGCTCCGCAGATCGTGGAGAACCAGGTTACCTATCCGCTGACAACCACGATGTTGTCGGTTCCTGGAGCCAAGACCGTTCGCGGGTACTCCTTCTTCGGGGACTCGTTCGTCTACATCCTGTTCGAAGACGGGACCGATCCGTACTGGGCGCGCTCCCGCGTGCTCGAGTATCTCAGTCAGGTCCAATCCCGCCTGCCGCCACAGGCGAAACCGTCGCTCGGACCCGACGCGAGCGGCGTCGGCTGGGTTTATGAATATGCGCTCGTCGATCGCACCGGCAAGCTCGATTTGTCCCAGCTACGTGCCTTGCAAGACTGGTTCCTCAAGTACGAGCTGAAGACTGTTGCAAACGTCTCGGAAGTTGCAAGCCTTGGCGGTATGGTGCGTCAGTATCAGATCGTGCTCGATCCAGAAAAAATGCGTGCGTACAACGTGACGCACGGGATGGCAATCGAAGCGGTACAGAAAGCGAACCAGGAAGCTGGTGGATCCGTCCTCGAGCTCGGTGAAGCCGAATACATGGTGCGGGCCACCGGTTACCTCCAGTCTCTCGAGGATTTTCGCAAGATTCCGCTCATGGTTGCCGCCGGCGGCATTCCGGTTCGGTTGGGTGATGTCGCCCATATCCAGCTAGGGCCCGAGATGCGGCGGGGTATTGCCGAGCTTAATGGTGAAGGCGAGGTAGCTGGCGGCGTGATCGTCATGCGCTCAGGGAAGAACGCGCTCGAGACGATCGAAGCCGTCAAGACGAAGCTCGAATCGCTGAAAGCGAGCTTGCCCGCCGGTGTCGAGATCATCCCCACCTATGATCGCTCCGCCTTGATCACCCGCGCTGTCGCGAATCTGCAGGAAAAGCTGATTGAGGAATTTATTGTCGTGGCTGTCGTCTGCGCGATCTTCCTCTTCCATTTGCGCTCGGCGCTGGTTGCCATCGTCACTCTACCGATCGGCATCCTGATCTCCTTCATCGTGATGCACTACCAGGGCGTCAATGCCAACATCATGTCACTAGGCGGAATTGCAATCGCGGTCGGCGCGATGGTCGACGCGGCAGTGGTGATGATCGAGAATGCGCACAAGCACCTAGAAGCGTGGAACCACCGTCATCCAGGCAAGACTTTGCAGGGAGAAGAGCGATGGAGAGTCATTGGCGACGCCGCCGCCGAGGTCGGCCCGGCCCTGTTCTTCTCACTCTTGATCATTGTTCTGTCTTTCATTCCCGTATTTACGCTGGAAGCGCAGGAAGGCAGGCTGTTTTCTCCCCTGGCATTCACGAAGACGTATGCAATGGCCGCGGCCGCGGGGCTGGCAGTAACCTTGATTCCTGTCTTGATGGGCTACCTGATCCGTGGCCGTATTCCAGACGAACATAAGAACCCGCTTAACCGGCTGTTAATTGCGCTATACCGCCCGCTTCTCGAGGCTGTGCTCAAGTTTCCAAAGGCTACGTTGGTGGCTGCTGCGGTGGTGGTCGCCATTACCGTTCTGCCGATGACCCGCCTCGGAGGTGAGTTCATGCCCCCGTTGGATGAAGGCGACCTTTTGTACATGCCGTCGGCGCTGCCGGGCCTGTCTGCCGGCAAGGTTTCGCAGCTGCTGCAGCAGACCGATCGCTTGATCAAAACCGTTCCCGAAGTGCAAAGCGTCTTCGGCAAGGCCGGACGTGCGGAAACGGCGACCGATCCAGCTCCACTGGAAATGTTCGAAACGACCATCCAGTTCAAACCACGTGATCAGTGGCGACCGGGCATGACGCCCGACAAGCTGATCGAGGAGCTCGACCGCGTGGTCAAGGTCCCGGGTTTGTCCAACATTTGGGTACCGCCGATCCGAAACCGTATCGACATGCTGGCGACAGGGATCAAGAGCCCAGTCGGTGTCAAAGTTGCGGGAACGGACCTGCAAGTCATTGACCGAATCGCAGGAGAAATCGAAACGATCGTCAAAGGGGTCCCTGGCGTGTCTTCCGCTCTCGCCGAGCGCCTTAGCGGTGGTCGCTACATTGACGTGAACATCGACCGGGATGCAGCTGGACGCTATGGGCTGAACATCGCTGATGTTCAGAGTATCGTGTCCTCTGCAATTGGCGGCGACAACATTGGCGAGACGGTCGAAGGCTTGCAGCGCTTCCCTATTAACTTGCGCTATCCGCGCGAGTATCGCGATTCGGTCGAAAAATTGCGTCAGCTCCCTGTGCTTACGCCGCAGGGCGCGCAGATTCGCTTGGGCGACGTCTCGACGATTCGAATTACCGACGGGCCGCCAATGCTCAGAAGCGAGAACGCGCGTTTATCTGGTTGGATTTATGTCGACATCCGCGGCCGGGACATGAACTCGGTTGTCCGGGATATGCAGAAGGCGGTAGGCGCCAAGGTCAAGCTACCCGCTGGCTATTCGGTGTCTTGGTCCGGGCAGTTTGAATACATGGAGCGCGCCAGTGCAAAACTTAAAGTGGTGGTTCCGGCCACGCTATTGATCATCTTCGTCTTGCTATACCTGACCTTTAAGCGTTTTGACGAGGCGGTATTGATCATGGCGACGTTGCCATTCGCCCTTGCCGGCGGCATCTGGCTGCTATGGGCGCTGGGGCATCATCTCTCCGTTGCCAGTGCGGTCGGCTTCATTGCCTTGGCGGGCGTTGCGGCCGAGTTCGGCGTCATCATGCTGCTCTACTTGAAGCATGCATGGGAAGACCGTATTGCCGCGGGCAAATCTTCAGAAGCAGACCTGGTTGATGCCATTCGCGAAGGAGCGGTGTTGCGGGTACGCCCGAAGGCCATGACCGTCGCAGTGATCATCGCCGGCCTCATACCGATCATGGTCGCCGGCGGCACCGGTTCGGAAATCATGCAACGTATTGCCGCTCCAATGGTCGGTGGAATGATCACTGCCCCGCTGCTGTCAATGTTCGTGGTGCCAGTCGTTTACCTCATGATGCGCCGCCGAGAAATTCGCCGCGTAGCTGCCAAGGCAGCACACGCATAGCGCATGTGCCTTGGTTGTCTGCTAACGACTTTTACGCAAGCGGAAGATCGGTTGAAATAGATGATGGGCGGTGCTACTAGCGCCGTCCCACCCAAAAGTCAGATCTAGAGCAGCGGCGAATCTCCTAGGGATGCCAACAAGCTGCCTTGTCCTGATAGAGGCATTTTGTTTATCAATCAATCTCAAAGGAGAACTACCATGCAGAACCAACAGTATTCCTCGTGCGTTGAAGCCTGTAATGACTGCGCAGACGCCTGCGATATGTGTGCAGGTGCGTGCTTGAGCGAGAACAATGTCCAAGGTATGGCGCGGTGCATTAGCCTCACCGTCGACTGCGCGCAAATCTGCCGACTCGCCGCTGGCGTGATGGCCCGTGGTGGAGAAGCTGCCAAGGCGCTATGCGAAGCCTGCGCCGCAGTTTGCGACCTGTGCGCCGACGAGTGCAGCAAGCACCAGGAAGAGCATTGCAAGGCATGTGCTGACGCGTGCCGACGCTGCGCAGCTGAGTGCCGCCAAATGGCGGCGGCATAATTTTCCTGGAACTGCAGACGCCATCACAGCGTGCCCAGATCATTGGGCTTCATCAATCAGATGTAGTGATGAGACGTAGGCGATAAGGCTCTGCTTCGATTGTAAAAGTTCGGTGGTCAGTCATTTACATGCCATGTTCAGGGCTGGCACGCCGAACCTGTCGCAAAAAAGCAAGAGCCCCGCGGGCTGTACGGCCGCGATGTGCAAGACCTCAGGTGTCTCCACTTAGGCAACCCTATTGGAGGAGCGCGACGTGAATGCCAACGACCAGACGTTCGAAAACTGTCTAGCTGAACTCCTTCAGCGAGCGTACGCGAACGAGGACATGGAGGTGGCTGAGCATCTGCTCCGGGCACTGGAAGTTGTAGTACGCAGAAGCGATACGGCTGGCGACGTAATTGATCGACTTCGAGGCCAAGCAGGAACCGATCAATCGTAGCTTCCCGTAGCCACTCAGATCACCAGCGGATTGCAGTCGCAGGCAGGTGAGCCGTTTGGTGTACCGGAGAACGTACTGAATCGCCACCATTTTCCTAGATACTTGAGGTGCGCTGATTTTTTCGGACACTCTTGTTTGGTAAAGTTCACCAACAGGAGCCTTTATGAAGACATTGAAGAAGACGTACACCCCGGAACTCAAGGAAGAAGCCGTGAAGCTGGTGCTGGCGCAGGGTTTGTCCATTGAGCAGGCAGCAGCACGAGTAAGTATCCCAAAAGGGACGCTGGCCAATTGGGTAGCAGCCGCCAAACGCGGGCCGGCCGCAACAGCAGCCCCTGGAAGCCGCTCTGTGGCCGAGCTGGAAGCGGAGAACGCGAAGCTGCGCAAGCAGCTAGCCCAGGCAGAGATGGAGCGGGACATCGTAAAAAAAGCGGCGGCGTACTTTGCGCAGGAGTCGCTGCCAAGTACGCGTGGATAAAGACAATGCGACTCGATTTCCCTGGCTATCCTGTGAAGCTGATGTGCCAGGTATTGGACGTCTCGCGCAGCGGCTACTACAACTCGCTGCAGGCCAAGCCATCGACACGCGAGCAGGAAGACGCTCGGTTGAAAATCCTGATTACGGCAGTGCATCGGCAAACCCGAGAGACCTACGGGGTGCCTCGGATAAAGCACGAGCTTGCTGCACAGGGTCATGAAGTTGGTCGCGACCGTGTGCGCCGACTTCGCCAGGAGCTCAATCTGCGCTGCAAACAACGGCGCAAATTCATCGCAACGACAAACTCGAATCACAACCTTCCCATCGCTGAGAACTTGCTGGAACAGCGGTTCGCGCCGAACAGGCCTGACGAAGTGTGGGTGACCGACATCACCTATATCTCCACTGCCGAAGGCTGGCTGTATCTTGCCGGCGTAAAGGACGTTTTTACCTGCGAGATCGTCGGCTACGCGATGGGCGAGCGCATGACGCAGGAGCTGACGACGCAGGCCTTGTGGCGCGCCGTGAGCCACAAGCGGCCGGCGCCAGGGCTGATCCATCATTCGGACCGTGGAAGCCAATACTGCGCCCATGCCTACCAGGAGCTGGTGGCGCAGTTCGGCATGCGCGCGTCGATGTCGCGCCGCGGGAACTGCTATGACAACGCGCCGATGGAGAGCTTCTGGGGCACGCTGAAGAATGAGCTTGTTCATCATCGCCGCTATGCCACCCGTGCTGAGGCAAAGGCCTCGATTCAGGAATACATTGAAATTTTCTACAACCGACAGCGGCGCCATTCCCGCATCGGCTTTGTTCCGCCAGCGTTGTTCGCCGAATCCTTCAGCGAACAGCCGCAGGCGGCTTAAGACGAGCGTGTCCGTTATTGACAGTACACCTCAACTCTGCAGCCGTAAAAAATGCTGCTTTTCAAACTCGACTGGCGACAGTCGTTCATTGAAGCTGTGGCGCCGCTTCGGATTGTAGAACATCTCGATGTAGTCGAAGATGTCCTGCCTAGCCTCATCGCGTGTCGCATAGACCTTGCGGCGAACTCGCTCTCTTTTCAGCAGTTGAAAAAAGCTCTCGGCAACTGCGTTGACGTGGCAGTTACCGCGCCTGCTCATGCTCTGTACCAGGTTGTGTGATTCGAGGAAGTCGCGCCAGTCGCAACTGCTGAATTGACTTCCTTGATCGGAATGCACCAGAACCTCGGTCGTCGGTTTTCGACGCCATACCGCCATCAATATGAATCGCCCCGGGTTTGGTGGAGGCTCCATTGTTTGAGAAAATGGAGCTATGAAGAAGCAACCCAAGTATTCCCCCGAAGTCATCGAGCGCGCTGTGCGCATGGTCAGCGAAGCAAGCAGCGAGTACGAATCCCAGTGGGCAGCGATCACGTCGATCGCGGCCAAGATCGGCTGCACGCCGGAGACCCTGCGCCGCTGGGTACGCCAGCAAGAGCGTGACACTGGCCAGCGTCCAGGGCCGACCACTGCCGAGGAAGAACGCATCAAGGCCCTGGAGCGAGAAGTGCGCGAGCTGCGCAAGGCGAACGAGATCCTGCGTCTGGCGAGTGCGTTTTTCGCCCAGGCGGAGCTCGACCGCCGCTTCAAGCCGTGAGGGCATTTATCGACCAGTACCGCCATGCCTACGGCGTCGAGCCGATCTGCCGGGTGATGCAGGTCGCGCCGTCGGGCTACTGGCGATACGCCGCGCAGCAGCGTAATCCTGAATTGCGTTGCGCACGTGCACAGCGTGACGACGTGCTGAGCGTCGACATTGAGCGGGTCTGGCAGGCGAACCTGCAGGTCTATGGGGCTGACAAGGTCTGGCGCCAGCTGCGACGTGAGGGAACAGATGTGGCCCGCTGCACGGTGGAACGCTTGATGCGCAAGGCCGGGCTGCGAGGCGTCATGCGCGGCAAGGTCGTGCGCACGACGGCTCCCGATGCGAAGGCGCCATGCCCGCTCGACCGGGTCAACCGTCAGTTCAAGGCGCAGCGGCCGAACCAGCTGTGGGTATCGGACTTCACGTACGTCTCGACCTGGCAGGGTTTCGTCTACGTCGCCTTTGTCATCGACGTCTTTGCCCGGCGTATTATCGGCTGGCGTGTCAGCAGCTCGATGCGGACCGACTTCGTGCTCGACGCCCTGGAGCAGGCGCTGTACGCGCGTCAGCCCGAACGGAACGAACTGGTCCATCATAGCGACCGCGGGTCGCAATACGTATCGATCAAGTACAGCGAGCGCTTGGCAGAAGCCGGCATCGAACCGTCTGTGGGTAGTAAAGGCGACAGCTACGATAATGCCCTGGCCGAGACCATCAACGGGCTCTACAAGGCTGAACTGATCCACCGTCGTGCTCCCTGGAAAACGCGCGAGGCTGTGGAGTTGGCCACGCTGGAATGGGTTTCCTGGTTCAACCACCATCGCCTGCTGGAACCGCTCGGCTATATACCGCCGGCAGAAGCTGAGGCAAACTATTACAAGCAACTGAGCAGTCAAGCCATCCCGGCCTGACTCACACTAACCGGCCTCCACGAAAGCCGGGGCGATTCATATAGGTCTAGCATTTGGAAAAGTACTTCGACAGGCTCGAACCGAGGCCCGACTTACTCAGGAGCAAGGAGCACACTGCGGATCTCGATCGAACTTTCATCAGCCTCGTAGAACGTGGCGAGCGACAGCCTACTATCCGGGTTGTTTTCAAACTGGCAGCTGCGGTGGTCACGACTAAAAGTCACTTGAAAATATTCACTGAAAAGCTGGTGGAGGCTGACTAATGGCTGTGTACGCTAACAAAGCTTTCTACTACCCCCAACAGATGAGAGCACAGACAAGCAAAAAAAACGCTTCATTGCCGTCGCCCGGTCGCCCATGTCAACCGCGCAATCCTCACAAGCAATGAAGCCACCCCAGAGTTCGCTCAACGACCAGCGGCATTGAGCAAGCAATTCGCAGAAGTCCACGTCGTAGCGCGCATTCGTGGCGAGATGGCCCGCTGGCGCAGCCAAGCCCAATGTGCTCGTGAAGGAGATGGACGATCAGCTTGCACCATCCCTTGCTGTTTGCACGTGCGTCCGAATAACCATTACGGCTTGACCGATTCAGTAAAGGGCCTGAGCAGCCGCACACCAGCAACAGTCAAGCATCGAGTGGAGCCAACCTCAAAATAACGGTACCCTCGCTTGTCACTGCATAAAAAGGTTGGACGGGTCAAGGAAACGCACGAGTCGGGGATGATCCGCTTGGTTTTTTTGGACGGCCTGCAGAGTTAATTTTTAGCGTTTTGTAGATTCGGTTTTCGGCCTGCGCTCCTGTTTTGGCGGGCGAACGCTGCCGGTGTCATGTCGAGGGCCATGTCAGGCCGGTGCTCATTGTCGTCCCTTCGCCAGGCTTCGATGGTGCTTGCGCCTCGATCATTGAGGTGAAACAGTGGACGTTCAGACATTTATCACGGGAACCCCCCGTTGAACGTTTCGATGTGGCTGTTGCCGGTGGGCGTGCCAGGGTGGCTGAAGTCAATGTTGGTCTGATGGTGGTAGGCCCACAGGTCAAGCGGCAGTCCTGTTAACTCGCTGCGTTTGTCGACAACAGGCAAGTTGGGGTGCTACGCTGCGCGGCCAAGCGGTTCAACTCGCGAGTAAAACCTCGACAATGGTCAGAGAGCGGACTTGCTGCCGTCGGCCAACTGGTTGGCCACAGAATCCATGTTCCCTAGTTGGGCCTACGCGGCGTGATACGACTGACCCGACCGACGGCCATCTTGCGCTGTTTCGGCCGCTTGGAGCGTAGCTGCAGCTGTTCCTTGCAGTAGAGACTGTAGGTCTGGTTTTTCTCTAGCTCCCAGCCGTCGCGCTTGAGCAATACGTGCAGGCGCCGGTCGCCGTAGCGCACGCGCACCTGTGCAAGCTTGCGAATGCGTCTCCGTAATGCCGCCTTCGGATCCTTGACGCCGCGGTAGCATTGGACGCTTGGTGCCTGCTTGATCAGTCTGCAGGCCCGCTGCAGAGAGAGACCGTAGTGCTCGGATACGTACTGTACTACTTTTCGCTCCAACGCGGACCACCCCAACTTTTATGTGGCGACATCATGCAAATTGCTTTGTCGAGGCTCATCTCCGCGACCGGCATTTTGAGTCAAGCATTTTCCTTTTGGAGTTGCCGCGGTTCCTTAACTTGGTCCAAATGCAGGCAAGCATATTGCTTTCCCACCGCCTAAACGTCTGCTCGGAGACTCCGACTTGCCGAACAATTTCGGCCGCCGGTATTCTCAGTTCAGCCTGCTTTACAATCGACACGATCTGCTCGACTGTGAATCGTTTTACCGTCATGGCGCCTCCTGTTGCAAGGTTAAGTTGCGACGAAAAACTCACATTGATGAGTGTCCAGCATTCCTAAAGCAGGTCAAATAGACGTGATCATCACCGGATGAAAGTCGTACTCGCGCTCCGTTAGGCGGACAATCTAACGCTCGTATCATTGAAAGTGTGGGTTCACAAAGGCTATTTCCATATTCAAACCGTAGGCCAACGAAATTCATCGGGATACTTTTCAGGCGCTTCACATGGTAAGTGAACCGGGTCAACTCCAAGCCGAGTGCCGCGCTTGTACGGAGCAAGTGGAAGGCCAGGTATAGTCGGAAAAAAGACAACGCCGCACATATGGTGCGTTGCGTCGACGAACAATACTTTCGCGACTGTCGACTCTATCGGAAAACGAATAGACCTAACTTGTAGCTTGCCATTTTTCCTTGAGCGCTCAATCGTCCAGTACAGAGAGGCAAAAATTCCCAAAAAGACCGCCCGCCACGCCAGCAAAGGCTCCCTACCCTGGTAAGTGTACAAACAATCGGACAGACGATAATCGAACTTAAATGCAGTTACGCTTAACCGTGCAAGTATGCTCTGTCGGCATATAGATGATTCAAACATGGCTCGCATCATGTGATATGCCAAGAATGAGGAGGGCCATTGGCCAACCGCAATCGTATCGCACATTTCCTCAATCGGATCGAGGTCTAGCAATGGATTATTACGGCCCAAGCTTTCCGTTATCCAGACTTGCAGCATACGCAGTGTTGCAGTGTAAACCACTAATGCGCGACGGCGCCGGCTCGTATTAACGTTGCGTGGACTAAGACGCGAATAACGTTCTGAAAAGCGCATCTTTATTTTCCATGACAGCGCAGAAATTTCTCCAAAAGCCATGGGGACAAGGTCGTTTACTTTATACCCTCCCTTTATCAACAGCCCTTCCATAAATCGTCGTGGCCGGCACCAAACACTAAGACGATCGCTACCGTAGCAATAGTCCTCCTCAATTTTCCTAAGGCATGTTAACATGGACTCGCTATTTGCTGCCCACTGCGCAAGTTTAATAAAGGCTTGGCCTGATTCGCCTAATTCACATCGTAGGTCAAGATGGCTCTCAATACTGACTGCCACCCCTGCTATATGTCAAGACCCGGCTGGTTATACACGCGCTTCCTGAACAATTCAGGGCGTTTTTCATGCCATTCCTTGAGCGCCTGAACGGGTGTTTTGTGTTGGAGCGCGCGTTGCGGAATGCTGTGGTTGTAGATCTTGACGTAATTGCGCAGCGTCGATTCCAGTTCGGCAGCTGAACCAAAACGGGTCTGGTTGACGATGTCGCTGATACGACCGTTGAAGCGCTCCACCATGCCGTTGGTCTGCGGATGACGAGGCGGGATGAGCCGGTGTTCGATGCCGAGCTGCTTGCACAGGCGGTCGAACACGTGTGTGCCGCTGGGTTCCTTCTTCTTGCCGCCAGCCGTGAAGCGGTCGGTGAACTGGCTGCCGTTGTCGGTCAGAAGCTTGACGATCTTGACGGGACAGGCTTGCTGGACTTTGTTGAGGAAGTCGCCACTGCTGCCATCGGTCTGGTCGGCATAGAGCTCGATGAAGACCCAGCGCGTAGCACGGTCGATGGCAACGAAGAGATAGCGCCTTGCCGTCTCGTCGGGCATCTGCGGCAGGTACTTGATGTCGATGTGCACAAAGCCCGGCTCGTAGTCCTTGAAGGTCTTTTTCGTGGCGGGCGCAGTGCCTTCCTGCTCGACCAGGTTACGTAGATCCGAGACACCGTGGCGGCGCAGGCAACGTCCCAGGCCGGCACGCGAGACGGCTGGATTGATGAACTCGCGCGTGACCGCCAGCAGGTCGTCCGTGGGCAGCAGCAACGTCTTGCGCAGCTCCACCACGATGAGCTCCTGCTCGGGCGTGAGCGTCGTGTACATCTTGTTCGGCGCATGCGACTTGTCTTCAGGAGACTCGCGGTTTTGCCACTTTCGGATGGTTTGGCGGGTGACGTTGTACATCCTGGCCAGTTCGGCCTGCGGGAGCGTCGAGTTCCTGATTTCCTCACGGATCAGGTGGGTAGTACGGGCTTGGCTGTGCAGTGCCTGGGTCATCGAGTTGCCAGTGAAGAGTCGGATTGGAACAGTGTACGCAAAACGTGTCTGGCCTTGAAGAGCGGCCAGCTACGCATGGGTACATGATCCCACGAGTCCAGACAGCTATATCGCGGCCACACGACGAGCATTTGTAGCGCAGACTTATCACTGCGTCGTTCAAACGATAGCTGCAGTTCCCGAAACAGGCATTACACGAAACGCACCGACTGGTGAGCAGACAACGATGAATTGGGCAAACGGAGAGCTTTTCTAACTGATGCCAGTAAGAATGATATCCACCACCGAAACAAACGGGACAAATCTTTAGTTGCCGACTAAAGAATATGTGTGTCAAACCGCGAAATTGGTGTAAGACCTTCAATTCGTCTGAAAGGGGCGCATGCCATCCGAATTGGGTAACAAGCTTATTACTACTCATCCATTTCGGAAGCAAAAACGAATCGCTATTGGTACCAATCTGCTTACCGATAATCAGGCGCTGGATAGCTTTTGGGCTCAGAAGATTTCGCCATGAAATACGGGTTATAACGCTAGCAAAAGACTCGAAGGGCAACGGTGTAAGATCTTTTCCAGTCAGCAAAGTCGCCACTGGCGAGATTGAAGCCGAAGATTTCACAAGCATGTCTTTTCTCATAGAAAATCTAAATAGATTTGAAACTGGCGAGGGCTACATCCAGCGCGAGCGCACTGGCACGTTCCTGCTTATGCCCTAGCCAGCGTCCAGTGTGCACGCTGACATTTATTTCGTCCCGATGTCGACCCGGCCGCATTTTTCGAAATTGAGGATCGCCTAAGTTCTAATTCTAGTGTTGCCCTTTCTCGCGCTCATGTACGCCATCGCTTTCGTTAACGCCGCATATTCAATGGCGGCCTCCCATGCACCCTCTGGAACGATCATTCCAGGCTCGTCGAATAGCACCAGGTCCGTGAGATAGCTTCGCACAGCACTAAACATTTGCCGTGCAGGAATTTCTGACCCAAGTTTAAGCCCTGCCGGCTTTGATGTCTCAATAGAACTTAAAAAGCTGCTTACCTGATTCTTCAGGCGGAACCCGGCAGCATAAGCTAATGGGAAAAAGAATTCAGTCCAAGTAACCCCAGTGCCAAAAGGAAATATCTGATTGTCGATTCCTTCAAAAATCTCTTCCAGATCATGGCTACCACGATATGCCCTGAAAGGTACAATCCGTATGGCGAACCGTCCGATCAGGTCCAACCTTTGCATTCTTATAAGTTTATCGACTAGCTGACTAAATTCGGGATCCTGACCAATCAAGATTGTTACAAGCTTAACGTTTTCTTGCGCCAAATCGTTGTAAACGTCCTTAAGGAAATCAAAGTCCGTCACATCCATTGCGTTTGCTTCGTCCACCAACAAAAGAATCATACGCTCCCCGTGTAGACGAGCCGAATCAATCAGAGAATTTACAAGTATTGCCCTTAGATCGAAAGTTTCGCCCCTTACATTATGATGCCCGACTGTGGCCAAGAAATGCTTAAAAAAAGCTCTAATTGATGGAATAGACTGATTATGGGTATCGTGACGATAAATTGCGACCCTTGGGAACTGCTCACGCAGGGTGCTCTCTATCATCTCAAGGGCGCAGCTCTTACCTACGCCACTTTTTCCAATGAAAACGAGCCCGGATTCACGCAGAAGGCATGACTTCCGCGCCATCGTAGCGACCTCGCGAATCGGTGCAGTTGGCAATAGGACTGAACCCGTTATTAAAGGGTGACTATTGAATAGTTCTTTCCTTCCCTCATTACTCAACACTTCTTCTCGCGACATCGCCGTGAACTGGTCTTTCATAATCTGTCCTTGTGATTATTATTTCGATAGGTAGTTGTCTGCTCAGATGCTTACATAGTAAGCTCTTAGTCACCACACGGCCCGTATATTAACTTAAGCCTCTTTCGCCTACAAAGTCAGGACAAGCACGTATAGATTCCTAGATCTTCGGCCAAAGCTCCGACTTCACCTTTCAGCCCCGTTGGCATAGAAGCGCTCGAATGAGTACGGATAACCATCAAACTATTTCCACTTCCCTGTTCAGTAAATTGTTCTCTTGTGAAGCTATGATAATATTCTCTTCATAAATTCCGCCTACTCAAAATTCCAAGAAATTTAATGATCTTTGGTTATCCGTTGCGCGTATGGGGTTTGATAACCAACGGGCCGAATAGTCCAAATGGATCTTCCTGGGGATAAGATGCAGGCTTGGAATGCTCATTTGACTTGCGGACTATATCTTTTTTAGTCACGCCAGCAACTTCAGATTCCACTCCTTTATTTAGACCATGATTTGATTCTAGGTTTGGCACGTCCGTTGTGCCATTCTTTGAAATTGGGGACGCATCTGCGTTGGAATTTCGCTGTATATTCGTATGCATTCGCGCAAGGCGTAGAGCATCGGAGGCGGCCTTCTGTCGTTTTCGTGACTGTTTCTCAATCAGTTCGGTGGCCTTCTCCTCAACAAATTCCTCCATCAGATCCGTGTGATCGGACTGCGATCTTTTTGATAGGCCGGTGCGGTTGAAATATTTTCGGTCTCGCCAAGATGCGTTACTAAATTCCCATCCTTGTCCTGGATGCATAAAACCAAGCGATTCTCCCGTTTCCTTTATCGTTGCCTGCACTTCACGGCACAATCGGCGATTTGTGTAGCTGATAAGTTTCTTTCCTATCAACCCATACATTTCCGACAGTTTTTCGTTCGTATGGCGGACCCTATCAAGCTTGAAATAAGGTCGTTCGTTCTTCTCTAAATTACCTCTAACGGTCACTTCCTGCACATGATAGAGTATGCGTTCGCCGCGCCTTTCCTCGTTTGGCAGCGGTTGTGGGAGGAACGGAAGTCCTTTTTGCTGCAGCGCCAACGAAAGGGCCTTGACGGGTGCCGTGAACTGATTATGTTCGTTTTCTGAATTATTGTATTCTCTAATACACGACCAAATAATACTCTCGAGATCAGAAATCTTTATTTTAAATTTGACGGCTTCTTTGTTTGGATTACTAACACGAGGATCATTGGGACCTGATCCATGTGTGAATGCTGTGCGCTGCAATCCTTTAGAAGTCAACTTACCGATATTGCGGAAGCGATCGTCTCTAATGCATCATCTGCACTGGGTGTCGCTTCTAAGGCTACATGTAAACCAATAATTCCACTTGATCTTTCATCCGCTAAAAGCCCAATATGCCATCTCTGAACGACGATATCCTTCTCTTCACCAAATTCGTTTTCGATTGATATCGTACTAGCAGCATCTACCTTGTGGTAATCCAGCTGGACAATAGTGAAGGGGGTTCGAGCCCTTATGAGCGCGGACACTCCTCTTCCTATCGCGTGGCGGCCCAGCGCGGCTTTTCCACGCCCGCTACCTCCGGCCCTGCCATGAAGAATCTTTTTGCAATATTTTCGAAGACTTACGGAGCCGTGATTTTTTTGGTTAAAAGGCCACTCTAGTGATGTCACGCCGAGTTCGCTTAACCGCCGCTTGAATAGACGATGAATGGCTGAAAAATCGAAACTCTGGTTCTTCATCGCTGCGTGCGACCCGCGTACATCTAGACATGCGGATTGGATCTCCAGTTCAAGTTCAGGAAATCGCATAAAGGTTGCTGTTAAGGCTCCAGCAAATCCACCTCTCCCTCCAGCACCTCCCCGGAAATCGGCCGTCCTTGTATAAGCTTGTACACGAAACCCAGGGATTAGCGCATAGAATCCATAGATCCCTCCTGTTTGGTTGATCGTTAGGCACCTCTTAATCAAACGCAGTATCTCGCCTTTCTTAAATCCGCATTTGAGGCAGATTGTTTCATACGAGTCCCCAGCGGCATACATTATCAGACTCTCACGCCTGGATTCGAATTTTGCTCTGATCTCACTTGTGAATATCGCGATGTCCGGGGCCGGCCATAGCGACAAATCCGAGTGTGCTACTGGGATAGCATCACGGCTTCGCCCACTACTCATCTCTGCACCTATTTAATTGCGTGACCGGAGTCAGATGAGATTTCGAAAGGTCGGCTGTAATGATCCCGGCCTGCAGTGCGCGCGCTACGCTAGCAAGCATTCTCGCTCGATCAACACCCTCGCTATCAAGTAATAAGCTTAATGGAATCTGCTTATTCTGCCGAAAAAAGCTGAGCAAGATTTCATCTTCGTTTCCGCAAAAAAGATGTCGGCATCTGTTAATCATCCCGCACAAGTTTAGCCAGTTCTCGAACAATACATAACTGCCCAGCAAATCTTTGTCAGTGACAATTCGATAAATACCAGGAAAAACGGGTCGCATTACCTGGTGTACACGGGCAACCATTGTTGAAGTTTTTCCCCGTCCGCGAATTGACTGGAAATCGATCCATTCAGTCGATCCGTTTGTTAGCTGCACTTTTATTGCCGGGGTAAAAGATTGGATTGTTCCTTCGACGCAAACATCTATTTCCATATCGTTAATTTGATAGTTTTCGACGTTCACATCGCCTTCAATAATTACGGCGTACATGAATACCATGTCCCCTACGAAGACAACCCGTTTCCTATTCTTTGGTGACTGGAAGTGCCAGATGTTCGCGACGCTAGCTCCGCGCTTTTTAGCAGCCTGCATTGGAGTGCTAGAGGTGCTTACCCTAAGACGTTTGGTGTTTAGCATAGGAAATTTTCTAGACTGAGTTAGGTAAAGTGTCAGCCCCGAAATTTACCACCTCGACAATCATAAAATTTGCCCACACTACAACGATATCGAAAATATTAAACTTGACTATAGAGAAACTTTTTGGTATATTACGCGTGCGAGTATTATTTAATAGTTTAGGCGGTATGTTATAAACTTTATGTTAAGCTCTTTAGCAACATAAGCTGCCCGCGGAATGGTCTGAGAGTAGCCTTAGCTCAGTCAACAGCCCATTGAAGTCATCCATTTCCCATCCGAAATTGCCCAGCCATTGCCGGTCTTCTTGGTGGTTTATTCCGCAGGGTTCATATGCTTCGCGCGTCGTATGTCGCAAATGGGATTCCGCGAGGAGCAAATACATGCTTTGCGCTTACGGTATTAGTTTAAGAGCGCCCCTTGCCCACGCATTTAGTTTCAAGCTCTTTTAAACTAAAAACGTTATCGTTCGCCGAACAAATAGCTACTATTGCGGGAGGTAGGGAATGCAGGTAGAGGTACATGGGATAGCTTTGTCAGCGGTGACAAGAACGTGTTTTGAACATAGAATTAGTTTGGAGCGCTCCAACTCGCGGCCAGCCTCGCCACGACCCGCCTGCACCGGACGCGGCGTCAGGTGACCGTTTCCTGACCAGCTTCCAAGAGGTCAAGGATGCTGCTAGGTTCGCACAGCCTGCTCGAATTTAAACGCGCCTTTGACAGTGAAGATATTCCGATAGCGATCGTCGGCTGCCGCATCGGCCTTCAGCATTGTCTCGGTCTTGAGGAGCGTTCCGCAGAACACGCGAGTCGCAGCTCCTTCCTCGTCAGGATTTGTCGTCTTCGAATCGAGTACGTACCAAGACAGCTTGACACGCTTTTTATCATTGTCCGCGTAGCTTGCGACGACACAGGTATCACCGGGGCTGAGTTCATCGGCCAGCTTGATGTTCCGGTGGCGCAAGTCAATGTCATAAAAAGGCGTCCGGACCAAAGATGGGCGTATAGTCGCGATTTCGGCAGTTGTTGATAATCATTTATTTTCCTCGCTCAGTGGAACGTCGAGCGGCCAGAGAAAGTAAGGGCCAAACCGCGACTTTGCGACGTATTCGATGCCGGCCTGTTCGCCCTTCGCCGTCAGGCCGTACTTGTTGTCGCCTAAGGCGTCGACATATCCGCACGCAGCGGCTCGTTCGAGCACCTGGGCTGTCTTCAGGCCGAGTTTCTGCCCGAGCTTCGAGGTCGTGAGCTTCCCGGAATGTGCGCCCTCCTCGTCGGCGCCGGCTCCTTCCGGCTCATTTGGCACCCGCTCAAGTGAAATGCGTACCTCATCGCTGATGCGAATGATGCGCTGTGCTTCTTCATAGGCATCCTTGTAAAGCTGAGCATCCTCCGACCGTCTGATCAGAATCCCCATCTCATTATTGTTGACCTGGCTGAACTCGTACAGATTCAAGCTGGTGATAATGCACAGCTCTTCACTCAAATAACATTTGGCGTGAAGGTTCTTGCAGAAGCTTGTCCGCACGTATGGCAAACTGCGCAGCCACTCGATCTCAGCAGGCTGCAACTCACTTTTGCCGTACACAATCCGTACGTCGATCTTGAGCCGGTCCTTGTCGACTAACAGCTCCTTGATTCGGTCGTTAAGCTTCAGGAAAGGGCTTATCAAAATCACCCGATCTTTTGCATCCTTGATCAGCTCTTCAAGAAAATAGTTAGTGCCACTCGTATTCAGGAATTTCGTCATCATCTGCACTTATCGCTCAACCCGGACGGCACCATGCCGACCTGTCAAATCCCTAACCGCGCCGAGCGCGGCTGGGGCCAAACATGCTACGTGACGGGACGGGTGAAAATTCTCTCCAAACCTCACATCATGCCTAGCGTCGCTACCGGCATTGCCGCCCCCCAAGGCTCCGCAGTGACAGCATGCTATACTTTTCCGCATGACCGCCCGACGATTCATCCTGCTCGTGTTGACGATCTTCGCGCTCCAGCTCAGCTGGACCGCGGTCGCCGCCTACTGCGAGCACGAATCGGGCCGCGCCGCGCAGCACTTCGGCCACCATTCATCCGATGCGGACCTGCATCAGGCCAGCACGGACGCCAAGGATCCATCGTCCGGATCGGTCAAGAAATCCACCCTGCATTCCCACTGCGCCTCGTGCGCGCATGCCACGCTGGCGCTGGATGCGCTGCCAAGCGTGATCTGGGTGCTCACCGCGGCCAGCGTCGCGCCGCAGGCAAGCACCCTCGCCTATTCCTCCTCGTATTCCGCTCGTCCCGAGCGGCCCCAGTGGTTCTCCGTCGTCTGATTCGGCGGCGAACGCATCACGCATCATTGCGACCGGTCTGACCAGGACAGAGGTCGACCCGCATCGCCGCTGAATAGCCCTCGTTTTCAACGACCGGAGTTATTCATGCATTTCACGTATTTCGCCCTCGGGGCGTCGGTGCTGTTTGCACAGGCGTCCCTCTGCGCGGCGCAGACGGCAGCCCACATGTCGTCCACGCATGCGCTCCATCATGCAGTGCCGACGTCAGATGCGCCGCTGCACCTCGACCAGGCCATTGCGAAGACACTGCAAGCCAACCCAGCCTTGCGCGCGGCGGCGCTCGAGGTGACAGTCGCGAACGGCCTACGCCGCCAGGCCGCGCTGTTCCCGAACCCCGACCTTTCCTACGTCCGCGAGGGAAGCGAACGCGGCACCCGCACGCAAACGGTCCAGTTGAGCCAGGTCCTCGAACTTGGCGGCAAGCGCGCCGCCCGCATCCGGCTCGCCGAGCGAGAGCAAGACCTTGCGGCCGACGGCCTCGCTGCCGCCAAACTCGATCTGCGCAGCGAGGTGACGATCGCCTATTTCGAGGCCCTGGCAAGCCAGGAGCGTGTCCGCCTGGCCCAGGCTTCGCTCGACGTGGCCACCAAGGCTGCGGTGGCGGCCGCCAAACGGGTCGCGGCCGGGCGCGTGTCGCCGGTCGAGCAGGACCGCGCGGACATCGCCCTGGCCTCGGCCCGGATCGAGCAGGGGCAGGCGCAGGCCGCGGCCCAAGTGGCCCTCTACAGGCTCGCCGCCTACTGGGGCGAGACCAGCCCGCCTGCGCATGCCCTCGTCACGCCCGAGCTTGACCTGACCCCGCCCCCGCCGCTCGCCGAGCTGGAGCGCCGGCTCGCGCATACGCCGCGTCTGCGCCGGGCCAGGACGCAGGTCGAGCGCGAGCAGGCGCAAGTTGGCGTCGACCGCGCGCAGCGCATGCCGGACCTGACCCTGGTGGTCGGCAGCAAGCGGGATGACCAGGCCGGCGGTTCACAGGCCGTCGTCGGCCTGTCGGTGCCGCTTCCCCTGTTCAGCCGCAACCAGGGCAGCCTGCAGGCATCGCTGGCGCGGGCCGACCAGGCTCAAGCCGAATTCGAGGCAGAGCTGCTACGTCTGCACCAGGAGCTGGCCGATGCCCATCAGCGCGCGCAACTCACCAGTACCGAGGTGCGCACCATGCGCGAGCAGATCCTGCCCACCGCCCAGCGGGTCTTCGATGCGACGGTGGCCGGTTTCGAGGCCGGGAAGTTCGGCTTCCTCGACGTCCTCGATGCGCAGCGCACCCTCTTGCAGATTCGCACCCAATACATCCAGGCGCTCCATGAGCGCTACCGGGCTGTCGCCGATCTTGACCGCTTCGCCAGCGATGCCCGTGAGAACAGGACCAATCCATGAAGTTCAATATTGACCGCAGAAACATCCTTTCCACCGCAATCGTGCTGGTGCTCGGCGCAGTCCTTGCGCTCACCATTGTCTTCTGGAAGAAGGAAGCGCGCGAACCTGCCGAAGCATCGGCCGGAAAGCCAACGACGGCCAGAAGCAGCCACGCCGACGTCCAGCCGGGCCTGGTCGAGATGACGCCCGAACAGGCGCAGCGCGCCGGCATCACGATGGCGAGCGCGGGTCCCGCCAGTATCGAAGCCAGTGTGGCGCTGCCTGGCGAGGTGCGCTTCAACGACGACCGTACCGCCCATATCGTCCCGCGTGTCGCCGGTGTCGTCGAAGCCGTGTCCGCGACGCTCGGCCAGGAAGTCGACAAAGGCCAGCAGCTTGCCATCATCGCCAGTCCGGAACTGGCCGAGCTGCGCGGCCAGGCACACGCCGCGGCAGCGCGCCTGGGGCTGGCGCGGTCGAACTTCGAGCGCGAGAGAACACTGTGGGAGCAGCGCATCTCCGCCGAGCAGGACTACCTGCAGGCCCGTCAAGCCTACGCCGAAGCCCGGATCGACGCGCAGTCGGCCCGCTCCAGGCTGGCCGCGCTCGGCGCCGGACCCGAGGCTGGCGCAGTCAATCGCTACGTGCTGCGCGCCCCATTCAAGGGCGTTGTGGTCGAGAAACACCTGTCCCCGGGCGAGGCGGTCAAGGAGGATGCGAACGCCTTCCTGATCTCGGACCTGTCCTCGGTCTGGGTGGAGATGGCCGTCACCGCCAGGGACCTCGACCGGGTCCGTGTCGGGCAAGCGGTCAGCATCCGTCCCGTGGGTGGGAATGCCGCCGTTGCTGGCAAGGTCAGCTACGTCGGCAACCTGCTGGGCGAGCAGACCCGCAGTGCCACTGCGCGCGTCGTGATCGACAACCCGGAGCGCGCCTGGCGTCCGGGACTGTTCGTCAACGTCGCGCTGGTGCACGGCAAGACCGAGGCGCCGGTGGCGGTGCTGGCCAGCGCGCTGCAGGAGATCGAAGGCAGGCAGGTGGTGTTCCTCAAAGCGCCGAACGGCTTCAGGGCACAGCCGGTGCGCGCCGGGGCCAGCGACGGTCGGCATGTCGCCATCACCGACGGCTTGAGCGCAGGCAGCCAGTATGTGGCGGCAGGCAGCTTCGTGCTGAAGGCCGAACAGGCCAAGGGCAGCGCCGGGCACGGCCACTGATCGGGGAAACCGCCATGTTCGAAAGAATCATTCGTTTTGCCATCGAGCGCCGATGGCTCGTCATGCTCGCCGTGTTCGCCATGGCCGCGGTGGGCATCTATCACTACCAGAAGCTGCCGATCGATGCCGTCCCGGACATCACGAACGTGCAGGTGCAGGTCAACACCCCGGCCCCCGGCTTTTCGCCGCTCGAAGTGGAGCAACGCGTCACCTTCCCGATCGAAAATGGGATGGCCGGGCTGCCGGGACTGCAGCAAACCCGCTCGCTGTCGCGCTACGGCCTGTCGCAGGTGACCGTCGTCTTCAAGGATGGCACCGATCTCCATTTCGCCCGCCAACTGGTCAACCAGCGGATCCAGGAAGCACGGGAACAACTGCCTGCGGGTGTGGCGCCGGCCATGGGTCCGATCTCGACCGGCCTGGGAGAGATCTACCTGTGGACGGTCGAGACCGAGCCGGGCGCCGCCAAGCCGGACGGGACACCCTACACTCCCCCCGACCTGCGCGAGATCCAGGACTGGATCATCAAGCCGCAGCTGCGCCAGGTGTCCGGCGTCACCGAGATCAACACGATCGGCGGCTTTGCCAAGCAGTACCAGATCGCGCCCGATCCCGCCAGGCTCAGCTCCTATGGCCTGGCGCTGGCGGACGTCGTAGCGGCCATCGAACGCAACAACGCGAACGTCGGCGCCGGCTATATCGAGCGCAGCGGCGAACAACTCCTGATCCGGGCGCCGGGCCAGGTGCGCAGCCTCGACGACCTGCGCAACACGATCGTCGGCACGGCCGCAGGCGTGGCGGTCCGGGTGCGCGACGTCGCCACGGTCGAGCTCGGCCGCGAACTGCGGACCGGCGCCGCGACCGAGAATGGGCAGGAGGTGGTGCTCGGCACCGTGTTCATGCTGATCGGCGAAAACAGCCGCGCCGTCGCCCAGGCGGTGTCGGCGAAGATGGTCGAGGTCAATCGTACGCTGCCGGCCGGCGTCAAGGCGATTCCCGTCTACGACCGCACGGTGCTGGTCGAAAAGGCGATCGAGACGGTCAGGAACAACCTGCTCGAGGGGGCGATCCTGGTGATCCTCGTCCTGTTTCTGTTCCTGGGTAATATCCGTGCCGCCATCATCACCGCGCTCGTCATCCCCCTGGCGATGCTGTTTACCTTCACGGGCATGGCGAGTTATCGCGTCAGTGCCAACCTGATGAGCCTGGGGGCGCTGGACTTCGGCATCATCGTCGATGGTGCCGTCGTGATCGTCGAGAACTGCGTGCGCCGCCTCGCGCACGCACAGGAACTGCGCCGGCGTGAACTGACCCTGGACGAGCGCTTCCATGAAGTGTTCGCGGCGGCAAAGGAAGCGCGCCGCCCCCTGCTGTTTGGCCAATTGATCATCATGGTGGTGTACCTGCCGATCTTCGCCCTCTCCGGCGTCGAAGGCAAGATGTTCCATCCGATGGCGTTCGCGGTCGTGGCCGCCCTGCTTGGCGCGATGCTGCTGTCGATTAGCTTCATTCCGGCGGCGGTGGCCCTGTTCATCGGCAAGCGCGTGGCGGAAAAGGAAAAACGGATCATGGGCGCCGCACGCCGCGTCTACGCGCCCCTGCTCGACAAGGTATTCGGCAATGCGGCTCCCGTCATCGCCGGCGCCGTGGTCCTGGTCATGCTGGCCGGCCTGCTGGCGACCCGCTTGGGGAGCGAGTTCATCCCGAGCCTAAACGAGGGAGACCTGGCGCTGCAGTCGATACGCATCCCCGGAACCAGCCTGAGCCAGTCGGTGCGAATGCAGAAGGAGCTGGAAGCGGGCTTGAAGGCAAAATTCCCGGAAATCGACCGGATCTTCTCCAGGACCGGCACGGCGGAGATCGCCTCCGATCCGATGCCGCCCAACATGTCGGACAGCTACATCATGCTCAAGCCCGAATCCGGCTGGCCGGCGCCGAAACGCAGCCGCGCCGAGCTGATCGCGGCGATCGAAGCCGAAGCAAACCAGTACGCCGGCAATGCCTATGAGTTCTCGCAGCCGATCCAGCTGCGCTTCAACGAGCTGATTTCCGGCGTGAGGAGCGACCTTGCCGTCAAGGTGTATGGCGACGATATGGACGTGCTGGAGACCACTGGCCAGGCGATTGCCCGCGTGCTGGGAGGGATTCCGGGCGCCGAAGAAGTCATGGTCGAACAGGCTGGCGGCCTGCCGCTACTGAGCGTGAACATCGACCGCGAGAAGACGGCGCGCTTCGGCCTGAACATCGCCAACGTCCAGGAAACCGTGGCCATCGCCACTGGCGGGCGCGACGCCGGCACCATGTTCGAAGGCGACCGCCGCCTCGACATCGTGGTGCGGCTGCCGGAACACCTGCGTACTGACCTGGAGGCGCTGCGGCAGCTTCCGATTGCGCTTCCCGCCACCGCCGGCCGCGTCACCGGCTACATCCCCCTGGGCGAGCTGGCCAGCCTCGAACTGGCGTCCGGCCCGAACCAGATCAGCCGCGAGAACGGCAAGCGGCGCATCGTGGTGAGCGCCAATGTGCGCGGCCGCGACATCGGCGGCTTCGTCGACGAAGCCGCGGCCGCGATCGACGCACAGGTGAAGGTCCCGCCCGGTTACTGGACGGCCTGGGGCGGCAGCTTCGAACAACTGCAGTCGGCGACCAAACGGCTGCAGCTGGTCGTCCCGCTTGCCCTGTTCATCGTGCTCACCCTGCTGTTCATGATGTTCAATAACATCAAGGACGGGCTGCTGGTCTTCACCGGCATTCCGTTCGCCCTGACCGGTGGCGTCGCCGCGCTGGCCATGCGCGGGATTCCGCTATCGATCTCCGCCGCGGTCGGCTTCATCGCGCTGTCCGGGGTGGCGGTGCTCAACGGCCTGGTGCTGATCGCCAGCATCCGCAGCTTGCGCGAGGAAGGCATGGGGCTCGACCAGGCGCTGCGGCAAGGGGCACTGACGCGCTTGCGCCCGGTCCTGATGACGGCACTGGTGGCCTCGCTCGGCTTTGCCCCGATGGCGGTCGCCACCGGCACCGGAGCGGAAGTGCAGCGCCCCCTGGCCACGGTCGTGATCGGCGGCATCCTGTCCTCGACCGCCCTCACCCTGCTGGTGCTCCCGCTCCTGTATCGCCTCGCGCACCGCAAGGAGGAGCTGGACACGCTAGGGCCCACCGGGCAGGCGCTCGTCCACTGAGGTCGGACGCGGCGCACATGTCCAAGCCGTCAGGGAGCGCGCCGGCCAGTACCCGATGCGGGCGCCGCGTTCCTCGCCCGGGCCACTGGTGGCTGGTTTTTGTTTGTTGGGTGGAACTCGTTCGTTAGTTACTTTTTTGGCGGGAGAGCGAACCGATACCCATCCCGAAGTCCCCCATGCTGTATGTGGCAGATCAACGCTGGTGGCGAAATGTAAAGCAGACTCGTCCGTAGGGCGCGCGATGTGCGCGTCATACAACCGACGACGAGGTGATGTATGGCCAGCAACGACAACGAGCCGTTCGACGGCGCAGGCTCCGTTCTCAGCACCGTGGGAGGTCCTTCCGACCCGACACCGCCCGCGTCCCTGGGCGCGGACACGCCCGAGAGCGAGCGCCTGCTTGACAAGGTCAGCGAACAGCACGACCTCGCGGCGGCGATGCCGTTCAACGAGACCAAGCCGTCCGAGTATGGCGAGGCCGCATTCGATCCGCCGCGTGGCGAGACGCGCACGCCGGCGTCGCCGCTGGCCACGGCCAGCACCACCACCGAGGACATCGCCTCGCCCAAGGTCGGGGCCGGCCGTCCGCTGGTCGGCCAGAACCTAATGCCGGTCACTTAAGAGTCAGTGCTCATGCGTAGGGTGGGCGGGTCTCCCGCCCACGCGTTCAAATCAAAGTACTGCAGCCTGTTCGACTGTTCATGTCACAACTATCACCGCGTGGGCGGGGAACCCGCCCACCCTACAATGATCGCTAACTGACTGGCATTAGGCCAGAACCCGCTCAATGGACCGCTCGACCGCGTGCGCGTGGACGACACCGACCGGGTCCTGACGACCAACCAGGGCGTGCCGCTGGCGCAGGACCAGGATTCGCTGAAGATCGGCCTGCGCGGCCCGACCGCAATGGAAGACTTCATCTTCCGCGAAAAGATGACGCACTTCGACCACGAGCGTATCCCCGAGCGCGTCGTGCATGCGCGCGGCAGCGCCGCGCACGGCTATTTCGAGAACTACTGCGACCTGTCCGACATCACCCGCGCCTCCCTGTTCTGCAAGGCCGGCAAGCGTACGCCCGTGTTCGTGCGCTTCTCGACCGTGGTGGGCTCGCGCGGCTCGGCGGACACGGCGCGCGACGTGCGCGGCTTCGCTACCAAGTTCTATACGGACGAAGGCGTGTTCGATTTAGTCGGCAACAACATCCCCGTGTTCTTCATCCAGGACGCGATGAAGTTCCCGGACCTGGTCCACGCCGTCAAGCCGGAACCGAACAACGAGATCACGCAGGCGTCCAGCGCGCACGACACCTTCTACGACTTCGCCGGCCTGTCGCCCGAGATCTTCCACATGCTGATGTGGGTGCTGTCCGACCGGGCCATCCCGCGCAGCTTCCGCATGATGCAGGGCTTCGGCGTGCACAGTTTTCGCCTGATCAATGCGAAAGGCGAGACGCACCTGTGCAAGTTCCACTGGACGCCGCTGCAGGGCACCTACTCCCTGGTGTGGGACGAAGCCGTCAAGGTGGCCGGCGCCGACCCGGACTTCCACCGGCGCGACCTGTGGGAAGCGATCGAGTCCGGCAACTTCCCTGAATGGGAACTGGGCCTGCAGGTCTTCACCGAGGAGCAGGCCGCGCAATTCGGTGTGTTCGACGTGCTCGACCCCACCAAGATCGTGCCCGAGGAACTGGTGCCGGTGCGCCCCGTCGGCAAGCTGGTGCTGGATCGCAATCCGGACAACTTCTTCGCAGAGACCGAGCAGGTGGCGTTCTGCCTCGCGCACCTGGTGCCCGGCATCGACTTCACCAACGACCCGCTGATGCAGGGCCGCATCCACTCGTACATCGACACCCAGCTCACGCGCCTGGGCGGTCCGAATTTCCACGAGATCCCGATCAATTCCCCGGTTGCCAAGGTGCATAATAATCAGCGCGACGGCATGCATCGCCAGGCCATCAACCGCGGCCGCGTGTCGTACGACCCGAATTCGCTGGCGGGCGGCTGCCCGTTCCAGGCCGGTTCGCGCGGCTTCACCAGCTATCCGCAGCACGTCGACGGCAGCAAGGTGCGCGGCAAGCCCGAGCTGTTCGCCGAGCATTACGGCCAGGCACGCCTGTTCTGGAAAAGCCAGACGCCGGTCGAGCAGCGCCACATCGTCGATGCCTTCCGCTTCGAACTGACCCGCGTGCAGACGCCGGCAATCCGCAAGCGCATCGTTGCCGGACTGGTCAACGTCGACCACGGCCTGGCTGCCGCCGTGGCCGAGCAGCTGGGCATCGAGGTGCCGCCGCCGCTGCCGCGCGTGAACGACACGCCGGTGCCCGACTACCCGCTCTCGCCGTCCCTGTCGCTGTTCGCGCATCCGGGCAAGACCGGCATCCGCACGCGCCGGGTGGCGATCCTGGCCGCGAACGGCGTCAACGGCGTCGCCGCCAGGCGCATCTATGCCGCACTGCTGGAGGCGGGCGCGCAGCCGCGCATCGTCGGCCAGCGCCTGGGCGAAGCGCACAGCAGCAACGACGAAGCGCTGGATATCGAGGTGACCGTCGAGGCGACGCCATCGGTGATGTACGATGCGGTGGTCATCGCACCGGGCAGCGCCTCGGTCGCCGCCCTCGCGCGCGACGGCCGGGTGCTCGAGTTCCTGCGCGACGCCTACCGCCACGACAAGCCTATCCTGGCGCTGGGCGCCGGACGCCAGTTGGTGGCGGCGGCAAACCTGCCGACCACACTGCCCGACGGCGCGCCCGATCCCGGCCTGATCCAGGCGGACACCGGAGAACTGGCGGCGGGGCTGGACGCGTTCGAGGCGGCGCTGGCGCAGCACAAGGTGTACGCGCGCGAAACCGATCCACCTCGGGTGTGAGCGCCTGAGCCTGCAGCTTCGGCCGCGAGGCCGCCGTGCCGGTCCGTGCGCCGCTCGCCCTGCCGACCCAGCTGTGGCGCCTGACGCGGCCACGCGATCGACATGCATGCCCAAGGCCGCAGGCGTGAGATAGGTCAACCCGGACGTGACTCCGTAACGTGCGCGGCACCGTCGCCCCTATAGTGGACTGCATTGGTTAGCTCGAAGGAGGCGTCATGAAACGCATGCTTGCAGTTTTGGCGATGTCGGCCGTACCCCTCTGGGTCGGCGCAGCATCGGCACAGGCGCCGGCGCAGTCCGGCGCGCAGGCCCCCGCCGCGCCGGTCGCCGGCAGGGCGCCACTCGGCGTCACCGTGATCGAGATGGAAACGATTGTCGTCGGCTGGAGCGCCCAGCGAGACCTGCTCGGCAAGACGGTGGTCAACGACAAGAACGAAAGGATCGGCAAGATCGACGACCTGATCATTTCTCCAAGCAAGGGAAACGCGCCTGCGGCCCCGTTTGCGATTGTCGGCGTGGGTGGCTTCCTGGGCATGGGCAAACATGACGTTGCCATCCCGATGGCACAGTTCAAGGTCCAGAATAAGCAGTTGAGCTTGCCTGGCGCAACGAAGGAGGCGCTGAAGGCCTTGCCAGCGTTTGTGTACCAGAAAAGATAACGCCTACCGGTAAGGATCTGGCTTGGGGTCGGGTTCGGTCGCCAGTAGCGCCCGCGATCGGAGCTCGCCTCGATGTCGGGCACGGCTGCGATGCCTACCAGGGGCTAGCTGTGCGCTCCGGCACTGCCTGCCGACGCGGTCCCCGATCTCAGCTGCAAGCAATGACATCCCGCGGTTGGAGCCGCTTCGCCCATGTCGGCGCTCTCCGCCCCGGCCGCCGTCGCTGGTGGCTGGTTTTCGGTTTGATGGGTTGCATCAGTAGGTTAGTTACATTTTAGTGATATAGTGCCCGTACGCCCATCTCCGTTTCTATCATGTCCAAGCTCTCATCCTGGGACGACAATCCCGTCAAGGCCTTCGAAGCCTTCGTCGTCAGCCTCGACTTCGCCGACACCGCCAAGCGTCTGCCGGCCGACGGCAAGCTCAAAACGGTGTCGAAGCAGTCCGTCACGATTTACACCTACATGTTTCGCAACTTCTGCAACTGGATGACGGAACAAGGGAAACGTTTCTCCACGGTCGACCAGGCCGATCTCAGGCGCTTCATCGACCGCGCCGACGAAGACGGGCGCATCATCAACAGCAAGATCGCCCACCGTTACCTGCGCCTGCTCGAGCGCTGTTACCAGCACCTGGAAGCCGAGCCGAATCCGGCGCGCGAGGCGATCCTGGCCACCAGGCCGGCCGACTACCTGCGGGACGAGCCCACGCGGGCCCTGTCGGACGAGCAGCTGCGCCGCTTCTTCGACGCCCTGCCCTCGACGCCGGTACGGGTGCGCCGGGTGACGCCCTTCGACGGCTGGAAGCGCCGGCGCGACCGCGCCATGCAGCTCACCATCGCGCTGGCCGGGCTGCGGGTTGCCGAGACGATCGGCCTGCTGCTGGGCGAGGTCGGGCAGCAGGCCGACCTCGACGGCGCCATCGAGCTGACCATCACCCCGCGCCAGAAGCATGAGACCAGCCACGAGCACGTCGCTCTGCTCCCGCGCGAAGGCGCCGCCGAGCTGCAGGCCTGGCTGAAGGAGCGCGCGGCAATGGGCATTCCGGGCGAGTTCGTCTTCCCTGCCAATGTCGAGGGACGCAAGATGATCAAGAAGACCGTCTACATGCAGGTCCGGGCCACGTTCGAGCGCGCCGGCATCGACCTGTCCCGTGCCGGCGGACGCACCTTGCGTAACACCTTCGCCCAGCGCAAACTGGCCGAGGGCGCCACACCCGACGAGCTCAAGGACACGCTCGGCCTGGCGCTGGAGCGCTCTGCCGCGGACTACCAGTACGCGCGGGTCAAGCCCGATCCCGGGCAATAGACGGCGCACCGGCTCACTTGTCGAGCAGGCGCCGCAGTGCCGGGTCGAGCGGCAACCGCCGGAACATGCCGATGTCCGTGCCGCCGGTATTCCCGGTCGGCACGATACCCAGCGCCGACCCGAGCGCGCCCAGCACGATACGCAGCAGCTGTCCCCAGACCTGGCGCGGCGCGCCGCGGCGCAGGCCGATCTTGAGCATCCAGTAGTGCGTCCTCACGTGCGGCGCGACGTGGCGCTGGCCCAGGACGTGGGCGCGTTCGAGATGCGCCATCGCGGCCGCTTCGCTGCCCGCGTGATAGCAATGCCGGGCCGCAGCCATCTCGTCCTAGTAGGCCTTGCGCAGCTCAGGATGCATGGCGCGCCTCCCCGGTTGCGCCGACAACGCGCCGGCGCACGGCCGCGGCAATCCCGAGCGCCTTGTAGACAAGGATACAGTTCAGGTTCTTGCGCATGTTGGGTACCGTTTGCAGCGACAGGCGGCCCGACCACGGAGATTGGCGCCGCCCGCGCTACAGCTTTTCCTTGGCGTGATTGAGCGAATAGCGCGGAATCTCGACGCTCAGCTCGGTATCGGCGACGATGGCCTGGCAGGACAGGCGCGAGTGCTGTTCGACACCCCAGGCGCGGTCCAGCATGTCTTCCTCGGCTTCGCTTGCTTCGTTCAGCGAGGCGAAGCCCTCGCGCACCACGACATGGCAGGTCGTGCAGGCGCCGACCTTGCCGCACGCGTGCTGGATCTCCACCCCGTGCTCGAGCAGAACGTCGCAAATGCTGGTCCCGCTGGCGGCGTCGATCACGGCGCCGCCGGGTGCGCATTCCGGATGGGGAAGGACGGTCAGCCTAGGCATGGGGCATCTCCCGTTCCGGTGCGGGTACAGGTGCGGGTGGGCGGCGGTAGCGGCAGAACAGGCAGCCTCGGCTGGCCCGGGCTTCGGCCGGGGACATCGAGGCAGGTTCGCCCCTTGCCACGGCAGGGAGCTGGACGGCCGCGCCGCCGCTTGGGTAGCGGATGGCCTCGTTTGATCGCTCGCGTACATGCATGTCAGGACTCCAGGTTTAGCTGAACCCACTCTAAACCTTCCGATTGTAGGAAGGTCAAGCGGTTTCGCCACCGTCGTGGCGCCCCGCGTCCTGACCTTCGACAAGCCTGAGCCGCTTTTCAGTTCATTATGCCGTGCTATACTCCGCTCGCCTATGGACCGCACTGTCAAGACATTCATTGTTTGGCTACTGATGCTGATGCTGCCGCTGCATGCGGTCGCTGCGAGCGTCGGGATGTCTTGCGCGCCCATCCGGCAACACGAGGCAAGCTCAGCCGCCATGGCGCATCACCAGAACGCCCCGGACGCGCATGCGCATCACGACGGCGAGCATGCGGCCCACGCGGCCCACGACGCAAGCGCGGCGGCCGACGACAATGCATCGGCATCCGGCATCGCGAAGAAGGCGCATTCGTCCTGCAGCGCCTGCTCGGCAGTCTGCGCCGGCGCGGTAGCGCCGCCATCGGCTTTCTCCGCCCTCCCCAGCTTCGACGGTTCCGACGCCGTGCTCGTGTCGCCTTCGCCCCTGGTCGCGGGCTTCATCCCCGACGGTCCGCAACGACCTCCCCGGCGCCAATCCGCGTAATCGAACCCGAAGCCGAGCCAGCCGGTGCATCCGCACCGCTGCGCCTGCTCCACAAGCGACCGTGCGTGCGACGCGCGGCCCCTTAGCGATTTTCGAGGATTGACCATGAAACCCATGTTCCTGATGGCCGCCGCCGGCGTCCTGATGGCTGCGCCGTCCGCGCATGCCCAGCAGGCATCCTGTGCGCCCGAGCCAAGCGACCCGGGGGTGCCTGTCCCCCAAGCCGTGTACCAGTCGGCGATGTCGGACTATTCCCGCGCGCTGCCCGATAGCACCACAACTCCGGACAAGACCTGGCGCCAGATGAACGACGCGGTCGGCGCCGGGCCGGCGCATGCCGGGCACGACGCTGCCCAGGCTCCGAGCTCGCCTCCCGCGCACGGCGCCCCTGCCGCGCCGGCAAAACCAGCCGAGCCGGCCAAGCCGGCGGCGGGACACGGCGCCCATCGGCATCACTGAGACCAAGCGAAGGCAAGACAATGACAATACAGACATCGCCACCCATGCTGCGCGCCATCGCCGCCGGCGTGCTTGTGCTGGTACTGAGCGGCTGCGCCGGCTTCTCGCCGGACGGCGGCCTGGACGCCGTATCCGCGATGACCGCGGCGCGCACGGGACAGGACGTCCGGCTGCCCAAGGCAAGCGCGGACATCTCGTCGTCCCAGGCCGAACTCGACCGCCTGCTGCGCGCGCCGCTGAGCGCCGACGGCGCGGTCCGGGTCGCCCTGCTCAACAATCGCGGCCTGCGCGCCTCGCTCGCGGCCCTGGGCGTTGCCGAGGCCGACCTGGTCCAGGCGGGACGCATGGCCAACCCCGGCTTCAGCTTCAGCCGCATGTCCGGCGGCGGCGAGACGGAGATCGAACGCAGCGTGATGTTCGACCTGGTCGGCCTCTTGACCATGCCGATCCGCCGCGACATCGAGGCGCGCCGCTTCCAGGGCGCGCAGCTGCTTGCCGCGGCCGACGCCGTACGCCTGGCGGCCGACACCCGCAAGGCGTGGTTCAACGCCGTTGCGGCGGCCCAGTCGGCGCACTATGCCGAACAGGTGCGTGAAGCCGCGCAGGCCAGCGCCCAACTGGCCCAGCGCATGGCCAGGGCGGGCAACCTCAGCGCACTGGACCAGGCGCGCGAACAGGTGTTTTCCGCCGAATCCACGGCCCAGCTGGCGCGCGCCCGCCACCATGCGACCGCCGCGCGCGAACAATTGGCCCGCCTGATGGGCGTATGGGGTGCGCAGACCGCGTTCACGTTGCCGGACAGGCTCCCCGATCTGCCGGCGGCCCCGCGCGACGAGCGCGACGTGGAGACGCTGGCGATGCAGCAGCGGCTCGACGTCCAGCTGGCCAGGCTGGAGACCGCATCCACCGCGCGCGCGCTGGGACTGACCCGCGCGACGGGCGTGGTCAACGTGCTCGAGGCCGGCTACGTCAACGCGAGCAAGAGCGGCGCCCCGCGCGAGAACGGCTACGAGATCGAACTGGCCATTCCGCTGTTCGACTGGGGTGGAGCGCGGGTCGCCAAGGCCGAGTCGCTCTACATGGGGGCGGTCCACCGCACCGCCCACACCGCCGTCAACGCCCGTTCGCAGGTGCGCGAAGCCTGGTCGGCCTACCGCACCACCTATGACCTGGCGCGGCACTACCGCGACGAGGTCGTTCCGCTGCAGAAAAAGATCTCGGAAGAGACCCTGCTTCGCTATAACGGCATGCTGATGAGCGTGTTCGAACTGCTGGCCGATGCGCGCGCCCAGATCACCGGCGTGAATACGGCGATTGCCGCCCAGCGCGACTTCTGGATCGCCGAAACCGACCTGCAGGCCGCCATCAACGGCAGCGGCGGGTCGACCGTTGCGCTGAGCGCCGGCGCCGCCGCCGAAGCGGCGCCCGCACACTGACAAGGAATAGAAAATGAGCTCTCGTCGAGATTTCTTCACCGGCGCCGCGGCGCTGGTCGGTGCCGGCCTGGTGAGCCGCGCAGGCGCCGCCACCCTGCCCGAGGCGCCCATGATGGCCACGGCAGCCACGCAACCGCCGCCGCCGCCGCCGAACGGCCGCCCGTACCACCCGGTGGTGACCCTGAACGGCTGGTCGCTGCCCTGGCGCATGAACAATGGGGTCAAGGAGTTCCACCTGATCGCCGAACCCGTGGTGCGCGAGATCGCCCCCGGCATGAAGGCCAACCTGTGGGGCTACAACGGCCAGAGCCCGGGCCCGACCATCGAAGTGGTCGAGGGCGACCGGGTGCGTATTTTCGTCACCAACCGGCTGCCGGAGCACACCAGCATCCACTGGCACGGCCAGCGCCTGCCGAACGGCATGGACGGCGTCACCGGCCTGACGCAGCCGGGCATCCAGCCGGGCAAGACCTTCGTCTACGAATTCGTGGCGCGGCGTCCAGGCACTTTCATGTACCACCCGCATGCGGACGAGATGGTGCAGATGGCGATGGGCATGATGGGCTTCTGGGTCACGCATCCGAAGAACCCGGCCCAGCACCGGGTCGACCGCGACTTCGTTTTCCTGCTCAACGCCTACGACATCGAGCCGGGCAGCTATACGCCGCGCGTCAACGAGATGCTGGACTTCAACCTGTGGACCTTCAACAGCCGCGCCTTCCCCGGCATCGACACGATGAACGTGCGCCTGAACGACCGGGTGCGCATCCGCGTCGGCAACCTGACCATGACCAACCACCCGATCCACCTGCACGGCCACGAGTTCGAGGTGACCGGCACCGACGGCGGCTGGACCCGGCCCGAGTCGCGCTGGCCGGAAGTGACGACCGACGTCGGCGTCGGCCAGATGCGCGCCATCGAGTTCATTGCCGACGAGCCTGGCGACTGGGCCTTCCACTGCCACAAGTCGCACCACACCATGAACGCCATGGGCCACGACGTGCCGACCCTGATCGGCGTCGACCACCGCGGCGTGGCCGAGAAGATCAGCAAGCTGGTACCCGACTACATGGTGATGGGCGATAAAGGCGGCTCGATGGGCGACATGGAGATGGCCCTGCCCGACAACACCCTGCCGATGATGAGCGGCCAGGGGCCCTTCGGCGGCGTCGAGATGGGCGGCATGTTCACCGTGCTCAAGGTGCGCAAGGACCAGCGAGCCGGCGACTACAAGGATCCGGGCTGGTACAAGCATCCGCCCGGCACGGTCGCCTTTGAGTGGCAGGGCGCGCCGCCCGCGGCGCTGCGCAGCCAGTCGGCCGGCGGCCGGGCCATGCCGGCCGCCGGCAAGGGTCCCGAGGTCGAAGTCACGGTGCGCAAGCCCACCGGTCACCAGGGCCATCACTGACGGTTTTCCACTACAAACACACCAACAAACAAGGAGAGACACAGCATGAAAGCATTCGTACGACCTACCCTCGCGATCCTGATGGCCGGCGCCGCGGCGCTGGCGTCAAGCCAGGACCAGCAGCACGCCGGCCATGACGACCACGGCGCCCACGGTGCGGTCACGGCGCAGGCCAGCCTGACCGAGGGCGAGGTGAGGAAGATCGACAAGGAGACCGGCAAGATCACCCTGCGCCACGGCGAAATCAGGAACCTCGCCATGGCCGCGATGACGATGGTCCTGCGGGTGCAGGACCCGGCGATGCTCGACGGGGTGCAAGTGGGCGACAAGGTGATGTTCGCCGCCGAGCGCCAGAACGGCGCGATCACCATCGTCCAGATGCAGAAGGCGCAGTAAGCCGCTGCGGCCCGCCACAACCACAGAGAGTACCCATGTTCAAGCAGTCATTGGCAGCATCCGTCCTCGCGGCGGCGCTGGCCGGCGTCCACCCGGCCAGCCTGGCGGCCTCGCCGGCGCACACCGTCGCCGCTTTCCACAACGCGCTCGCCGGCGGCGACAGGGTGGCGGCGCTCGCCCTGCTGTCGCCCGCGGTGGCCATCTACGAAGCCGGCCACGTCGAGCGCTCGCGCGACGAGTACGCGAGAGAGCATCTTGGCGGCGACATCGCGTTTGCACAGAGTTCGACTCGCAAGGTCCTGAAGCAGAGCGAGCGCATCGACGGCAACACCGCCGTCGTCTGGGAGGAAACCGAGACCACGGGTACGTCGCGCGGCAAGCCGGTACATGCCTTCGGCACCGGCACCATGGTGCTCGAAAAGCAGGGCGACGACTGGAAGATCGTGCACGTGCACTGGTCCTCGCGCAAGGCAAAGTAAACCGCAGCCCCCGGCGCGGCCGGCGCCGGGGCACACGTCCCCCCTCCCATCTCGCTTCCCCCGCCGCGCGCCTGCGCGCACTCCACCGATAGCAGCTCGTCAATACGAAAGTAATGGACGAGCTCGCAAAGTGCCTATACCATTTCATTAATTGGTCAGACCAGTATCTATCGTGGTATGTGCAATACAAAATTGGCCTGAGCAGTTTCGTAGTCAAAAATAACACTTTGGAGACGAGAAGATGATTCAAAGCTTGCAACGTACCACCCTTGCCGCCACGGTCGGCCTGGTGCTGAGCGCCTGTGGCGGCGGCGAACCCGAAACGGCGTCGATGCCGATGTCGAAAACCTCTTCCCTGGTCGTGTCCAGCGCCTCGGCCGCTACCGGCTGCCCGGCGCTGACCCTGAACGACATTGACGCCCAGAGCCTGACCGGCGCATCCACGCCGCTCCAGCTGGGCAGCTACGGCACCCGCAGGCCGGGGCTGCCGGTGCTGGTCGGCGGCAAGCACTCGCCGGCCAACTACCGCGCGGCGCCGGTGCTGCCGAACTGGCAGTTCGCCACTACCGACCCGACGGGCGGGGTCTTGACGTTCGAATGCGAGGCGGCGCCCGATAGCGGCTGGCACAGCTACAAGCGCAGCGGCGGCGCGCACCAGAAAGTCGTCGTCACGGGCGGGCGCAATGCCGCGCCCCAGCACATCTACACGGTCTACAACGGCCAGCAACTGGTCGCCGCGCTGAACGAAGCGGGGCTGGCGCCCAAGATCATCCGGATCGTCGGCCACATCGACTTGCGAATGAGCGCCAACAACACCGTCTTCAAGGAATACGAAAGCTACAACGACCAGAAATTCGGCGGCTCGATCAGCATCCCGTCGAACACCACCCTGGTCGGCATCAACGACGCCCAGGGCCGCGCCGCGCGCATCACCGGCACCACGCTCCTGATCGGCGGCGAACTGCCGGCGAGCCCGGGCGGCGACCCGGAAGCCGATTTCAAGGCCTGGATCGCGGCCGGCAAGGATGGCGACCTGTTCCCGACCTGGACCCGCAACGTCATCATCCGCAACATCGCGCTCGACACGCCCTGGGACGTCAACCCCGAGGATTCGGCCAATGCCTATGCCGACGGCGTGACGATCTCGCGTGCGCAGAACATCTGGGTCGACCACGTCACCATCAGCGACGGCGACACGCCCGACCGCCTGGCCAGCGACACCCGGCACGACGGCGCGCTCGACATCGTACGCGGCTCCGATTATGTGACCCTGTCGAACAGCAAGTTCACCAGGCACGGCAAGACCACCCTGGTCGGCAACGGCGACAGCGGCCGCGCCTGGAGCGATGCCGGACGCCTGCACGTCACCTTCACCGGACTGCACTGGCACGGGACCGCGAGCCGCCTGCCGCTGGTGCGCTTCGGCCAGCTGCACACCTTTAATAACCTGCTCGAGGGCGACACCAATCCGGCCGATCCGGACATGAAGTTCGCAGGCGGCCTGGACGTGCGCTACCAATCCGACGTGCTGTCCGAGAACAACTATTATCTGTTCACGAACCTGAAGCCCTCGCAGGTGGGCGGCAAGGTCTCCAGCGGCAAGGACGCGATCAGCTACCGCGCCTCGGGTGAACTGTTCATCAACGACAAGGGCGACGAAACCAAGCCCTGGGTCGGCGGGGCGATCGACATTTCGGCCAGCCTGATGGCGGCCACCGGCCTGCCTCGCCTCACCCGTTGGACGCCGCCCTACAACTACAGCGCCCTGCCGGCCGACCAGGCCTGCGTGTTCGTGAAGAACAATGCGGGGGCTGGACGCGTCAACAACCCCGGCACCGATGCCACCTGCACCGCGGCCGGCAGCACCGCACCGACCGACCCGACACCGACCGATCCGACGCCGACCGATCCGCAGCCGCCAGTCACCGCCCCCGTCTGCACGGCCCTTTTCAACTGCAATACCGGCGTCGGACAAGGCGTGATGAACCCGGCCGTGACGGCGCCGGTGGCGAGCTCGCTGCTCAACGGCGTACATACCATCACCGGCGGCGGCAACATCTCGACCTCCACCAGCTATAACTTCTTCTTCAAGTACATGCCGCTGACGGGCGACTTCGTGATGACGGCGAAGATGCTGACCCAGGGCGGCAGCGCCAGCGGGGCCCGCGCCGGCCTGCTGGCGACCGATTCGGTGAGCGGCCAGGGGACCTATGCGTGGACGGCGCGCTACGCCAGCACCGGCGAGATCCGCCGCGCCATCAACGGCGACAACAAGTCGGTCCTGTCCGGCTATTCGACGACGACCCTGCCGGTCTGGGTGCGCATCGAACGCCGCGGCAACGCCCTGTACTCGGCGGCGTCGCGCGACGGCCTCGCCTGGACCGAGGCGACCAGCGTCAACGTCAGCGCACCGACCCTGTATGTCGGTATGGCGGTCTCCTCGGGCAGCAACACCGCCGCCCAGTCCGCGAGCTTCAGCAAGCTCACGGTCATTGGCGGCGGCCTGAACTAAGAGCGCCCAAGCATTCCCCCGATGGCTGCGGCGGCCACGACGGCCGCCGCAGCGGACTTTCCCTTACCCTGATCCTGAGACACCTCACCCATGAACATGAGCATCAAACCGATCGCCCTTCTGCTGGCCCTGTGCGCCTGCGTGTCGTCCGCCAGCGCCGCGAATATCTCCTACACCGGGGAATTTACCTACGATAACGACGTCAAGCTGTTCCAGTTCACCGTCGACACCCTGTCGACCGTCGGCCTGCGCACCTGGTCGTACGCGGGCGGCATCAACGCCGCGGGCGAGACCATCGCGCGCGGCGGCTTCGACCCCATCGTGGCGCTGTTCGACGCCGCCGGGCAACTGGTGGCCGAACAGGACGACGGCGGTTGCCGCAAGGTCGCCGCCGACGCCCTCACCCGCCAATGCTGGGACATCAATCTCAGCATCGAGCTGGCGCCCGGCACCTATACCGCCTCGCTCCAGCAATACAATAATTACCACGTCAGCAGCTACCTGGCGGATGGCTTTTATTACCAGGACGCCCAGTACCGGAACTTCCGCAACGGTTTCGTGGATGAGATGGACGTCAAGCGCAACGCTTCCTGGGCCTTCGACCTGCTCAACGTCAGCCTTCCGGCCCCCGCCGACGTGCCCGAACCCGGTTCGATCTGGCTGGTGGGCGCGGCCCTGGCCGGCCTGAGCGCGCTGCGCCGCCGCAAAGCGGGCGCGTCCAGCACATAGCGTACGCCCAGGCGGGCGCCGCCGCGGCGCCGCGCTGCCCTCTGCGCCGGCCTGCTACCTGCAGTGCCGGCGCATCTCCTCCATCCGTTCGCGGCGCTGGTCGGGCGACAAGCCGTGCATGTCCCGCTGCACGGGCGCAGCGTCCATGTCGCGGTGCATGGCGCACATCGCGTCTTCGTCGGAATGGCCCGTCGCGCTGCCGGCGGTGTTGCCGCCGCTTGCCGCTTCCAGCCCGTAGAACGGACCGGAGCGCGCAGCGTCGACGGCAGCTGGGCCGCCATGCGGCGCGCCGCAGCCGCCCAGGGCCAGCGCGGTCAGGGCAGCCAGCAAACAGCGTGAGGCGTCCGGTGTGGTGTTCATGATCTTGCTCCCCTTGGTCGACAAGCTTGCCGCCGGGCCAACCCACGGGCCGGAGCAGCAATCGGTCAAGGTTCATGAATCGGCGATCGGATGTCAAGCAGGCGCGGGCGCCGTCGAACGGTCGCGCACAGGCTTGGCGCGGCGACCGAAATAGCGGACAGGCACTTGGCGAACGCGGGATTTTCCTTTATACATAGCCGGTTTCCATTCCGATGAGCCGACGACGACCCGCATGAATGTCCTGCCACCCACCCTGCGCCTGACGGCGGGCACCGTCGTCAGCGCCACCTGCGTCGTCGCCCTCCTGTATTTTGGCCGTGAAGTGCTCGAGCCGCTGGCCCTGGCCCTGATCCTGAGCCTGGTGCTGGCGCCCCTGGTGCGCAGCATGACGCGGGTCGGGCTGGCGCGCATGCCGGCCGTGCTGCTCGCGGTCGCCCTGGTCGCCACCGGCGTGGGCGCCGTCGGCGCCATCCTGTTCGACCAGCTGGTGACGATCACGCGCGACCTGCCGCAGTACCGCAAGGCGATCAAGACCAAGGTGGCCAACGTGCGCGAGATGGTCGAGCGTCCGATCTCCCGTATCGAGGCCGAGCTGAGCGCGGTGGCGCCGGTGCCCGCCGCGGAAGCGGCGCGGGTGCGGCGCGGCAACCTGGTGGTCACTCCGAACCAGCCGCTGCCGGTGGAAGTGCGCACCCCGCGCACCATGCAGGACACGCTGGGGCGGGTCATCAACATGGTCTGGGGCCCGATCGGCGAAGCCGGCGTGGTGCTGATCCTGCTCGTCTTCATCCTGCTCGAGCAAGGCTCGCTGCGCGACCGGCTGGTGCGCCTGGCCGGCCAGGCCGAGGTCAGCCGCACCATCCGCACGCTGGGCGACGCCGCCCAGGGCGTGTCGCGCTTCTTCTTCTCGCAGTTCATCGTGAACTTCACCTTCGGCGTGGTGATCGGCGTGTCGCTCTGGCTGGCCGGCATCCCGCACGCCATCCTGTGGGGCGTGCTGAGCGGCGTGCTGCGCTTCGTGCCCTACCTGGGCGTCCTGCTGGCCGGCACGATCATCGCCGTGTTCGTCGCCGCCATCGACCCGGGCTGGTCGCTGGCGATGACCTGCATGGCGATCTTCCTGGCCTTCGAGCTGGTGCTGGCCAACTTCATCGAGCCGAAGGTGTACGGCCACAGTTCCGGCCTGTCGCCGCTGGCGGTGATCGTCTCGGCCCTGTTCTGGGGCGCCTTGTGGGGGCCGGTCGGCCTGCTGCTGTCGACTCCCCTGACCCTGTGCCTGGTGGTGGCCGGCCGCCACGTGCGGCCCCTGGCTCCGATCACCATCCTGCTGGGCGACGCCCCCAATATGTCCGATGCCGAGCGCTTCCACCAGCGCGTACTGGCCGGCGAGGCCGACGAGCTGACCAAGGATGCGCGCGCCTACGTGCGCCGTTACAGCTTCGCACGCTATTGCGACCACGTGCTGCTGCCCGGCCTGCGCATGGCGGTGTCCGACCTGGGCACCGGCGCCATCGACAAGGCGCAGGAGACGCGCATGCGCGCCGTCATCGCCAACATTGCCGACACCGTGGCTTCGGCTTCGGACAACCGTGCGCGCGGACGCCGCAAACCCGTGCCGCTGCTCGATGCCAACATCGGCGCCCACCTGCGGCAGACGCGCGAGGCGCGTTTCGGCCGCTGGCAGGGCTCGCTCGACGTGCCGACCGGCTCGATCGTGCTGTGCGCCGGGCTGTCGTCCGAGCGCGACGAGTTCCTCACCGAACTGCTGGTGCGCGCGCTGCGCGAGGGCGACGTCGATGCCCGCAGCCTGGTGGCGGGCAGCCCGCTCGAGCGCCCGGACGACGCTACGCCGGAGCTGGTGTCGACCGTCTTCATCACCTATCCGCGCCAGGACAATCTCGAAGCCTGGCGCGCCGCCGTGGCCGAATTGCGCGCCGCCCTGCCGGGAGCGCTGATGGTCACCGTGCTGCTGCCCTATGACGAACAGCTGCCCAAGCGGGCGCTGGTCGAAGCCCATGTCGACATGATCCTGCGCTCGTTCGAGGAAGGACTGGCCTTCGTCGCGCCCGACCGCAATGCCGCGGCGCGGAGCGCCGCGCCCGAGCCGGCACGTTGACGTGGGGCCGACGTGGAGCCGGTTTGTTGTTTTCCAGCTGTGTCCAGGTAGAAAACCACAACTGATTTGCGGCAGTCTTTACGGTCGAGGATGTTTCCCACGTAAAATGCTTGCCTATCAGCACTATTTTTCTCATGGCGGAATATGAAATCGGTTCAGCAGGAAGTCGACGAGCGCAGCAATCTTACCGGCACCAATAAATTCGAGCTCCTCCTGTTCCGCCTCGGTGGCGACGAGAACGGCGAGCGCAGCGAGCTCTTCGGCATCAACGTGTTCAAGATCCGCGAAATCGTGGCGATGCCCGAGATTACCGCCGTGGCCGGCTCAATGCCCCACATGCTCGGCGTGGTGAACCTGCGTGGCCAGATCATCCAGGTGCTGGACCTGCCCGCGATCGCCGGCGTCAAGCCGAAGACCGGCCTGAACATCATGCTGGTGACGGAGTTCGCCCGCTGCACCCAGGCCTTCGCAGTGGAGAGCGTCGAGGAAATCGTGCGCCTGGACTGGAACCAGGTGATGTCGGCCGAGCGCGCCGCCGGCAGCGGCATGGTGACCAGCATCGCCCGCCTGCCCGAGGAAAACGGCCAGCCCAGCCGCCTGGCCCAGGTGCTGGACGTGGAAACCATCCTGCGCAACATGAATCCCGATTCCGGCCCCGAGATCAACCAACGGACCGTTGGCGCCAAGATCCAGATCAAGCCCGGTTCGGTGGTGCTGGCCGCGGACGACTCGGTGGTGGCGCGCGCGCTGATCGAACAGGGCCTGGAAGCCATGGGCCTGCCCTTCATCATGGTCAAGAGCGGCAAGGAAGCCTGGGACCAGTTGGGCAGCATCGCGAATGCCGCCGAAGCCGAAGGCAAGACCGTGCACGACAAGATCGCGCTAGTGCTGACCGACCTGGAGATGCCGGAAATGGACGGCTTCACGCTGACCCGCAGCATCAAGAAGAGCGGCCGCTTCGGTGGCCTGCCGGTGATCATCCACTCCTCGCTGTCCGGCACCACGAACGAAGAGCACGTCAAGAACGTCCAGGCCGACGCCTATGTGGCCAAGTTCTCGGCCGAGGAGCTGGCGGCGACGATCCGGCGCCTGCTGCGCCAGTAATCAGGTGCCCGGCACCGCAGCAGCGCCAGAGGCGGACGCTTCCCGTGCTGCCGCGGCCATGTCGGCTTCCACTTTTTCGGCAGCCCGCGCATCGCCTGCCTTGCGGTACAGGCTGCTTAACAGCTCCACGGTTTCCCTGGTTGCCGGGTGGCCTGGACGCGCGCGCAAGCGGATCGCCAGTGCGCGCTTCCAGCTTGCCGCCGCTTCGCTCGCGCGGCCCTGCGCCTGCAGGCTACGACCTTGCTCATAGAGTACCGCGGCAACTTCCGAATGGTCCTTGCCGATGGCGGCCTCGATGATCCTCAAGGCCCGCAGCAGCGCCTTGTCTGCGTCGGCATGCCGGCCTTGCGCGATATAAAGCCTGCCCAGCTCGGTCATGCTGTAGGCAAGGTCGACATGGTCGGGCCCCAGCAGCTGTTCGCGCATCGCCAGTCCCGCCAGCAGCCTGGCCTCGGCTTCCCGCAACTGACCGGCCTCGACGAGCGCCGCGCCAAGGCCGGTAAGGGCGCTCGCCACCGAGTGGTGGGCACGGTCGCCGAAATCCGCCTCACGCACGGCCAGCACGCGCCGGAACGTGGTCAGCGCCTGCTCGTGCCGGCGCTGGGCGCGCTCGTTGTAGGCCAGGTTGTTCAGGTCGTTCAGGATGTGCGGATGTTCCTTGCCGAGTTGCTCCTCGATCAGCGCCAAGGCTTCCTCGAACAAGGGCTGCGCTTCCCCGTACTTGCCCGACTCGTACAGCAACTGGGCCAGCGCAGCGCGGCTGTGGGACGCCTGGCTCGAGGCTGCGCCGAACAATTGTTCCCGTATCGCAACCACCTTGCGAATGTGGAATTCGGCCCGCGCCATCTGATCGCGTGAAACGTACAAGCGGGACAAGGAAGCGTGACTCTCCGCCACGCCGTTGTCCATCTCTCCCGTCGACTTCATCCGCAGTGCCAGCGCGCGGCGAAATCCTGCTTCAGCCTCGTCCAGGCGGCCGTCCTCCGAATCGACCTCCCCGAGGTAGTCGAGTGCGGCGGCCAGCGTCTCAGCCGTGGTGCCAGGCAGGGATTCCAGCAAGGCGATCTGTGCCGCCAGGTGCATGCGCGCCTGTCCGAGCTTCTGCTGACGATGGTATGCAGTGCCCAAGTCTCCCAGTGCCCCCGCAAAGACGGCGCCAGCCCGTACATGCCTGCCCCGCTGCCTCGATCGGCGGCTGCCCGGAACCAGCGAACGGCAGCCTCATCGTCGTTATGGACACCCTGGGCCTGGAACAGGCGCCATGCCAGGCTGACCATGGCGCCTGTGTCTCCGGCTTCCGCCGCCTGGCGCAAGCCCTGCAGGGAGTCAGGCGAACTCACGGGCCGGGCCGAAATGTCGGCCAGTGATGGCAGGGACACGCAGGCGAGCGGGAGCAACAACAGGGTGTGGCGCAGGAACATGGAGAATTCAGCCTGAAGCCGATGCGGAAAGAGGCGAATAGTGTGTCGCTGCGGTCTTCATGTCAACGCGGTATGCATGACAGTCGTTCCATTGTAACAAGCGCTAACACAATTGCCCGTGTGCGGGCCGGCAAGGCATATACTATTGACAACAAGCCGGTACGTTATCGGGGGTACCGGCCAGGCGGGGAACGCGTTCTCCGCCGACAGGACAAAGCGGGTTCGCGTGGCATGGGTGCCGCCATTCCCGCAGAGAGCACATCATGCCGCAACGACGACGAGACGACGACACCGCAGTAACTGCCGAGTACGCCTTCTTCCTGGCGGAAACCCGGGGCCTGCGCTTCGCCCTCGACTACCTCGACAACTGCCACATCCCGCGCGACATCCTGCTGCGCGCCTACGACCAGCCCGAGCGCCGCCGCAAGGGCGAACGGCGCCGTTATCCCAGGAACGACTGAACCCTCGCTTCCCGAACGCCTGCAGCCGTCCCGGCACCGTGCTACCGGTAGCTGCTGGATCGGGAGGGGTCATGGGACAAGCATACCGCTGGCAGCCGCTCGACGGCATCGGGCTGGAACACCTGCATCTCGATTACCGGGACGAGGTGATCGTCGCCGACGGGGTCGTGGTCGGCGATCGCGGCGACGGGCCCTTCGGCTGCAGCTACCGGATCTGTTGCGATGCCGCCTGGCGGGTGCGCTCGGTCGAGGTGCACGCCGCCGGCGGCGCCTCCTTGGTGCTCACCAGCGACGGCAGCGGCCGCTGGTGCGACGGCGACGGCGTCGCCCAGCCCCAGCTTGCCGGCTGCATCGACGTCGACATCGCCGCCACACCTTTTGCCAATACGCTGCCGATACGGCGGCTCGGCGGCGCGCTGCGCCAACGCACCCGCATCGCGGTCGTCTACATCCCGGTGCCGGCTTTGATACCGCGGCGCATGGAACAGGCCTACACCAGGCTGGCCGGCCAGCGCTACCTGTACGAAGGGCCGATCGGCGAATTCCAGGCGGAACTGGAGCTCGATGCCGCCGGCCTGGTGCGGCACTACCCTTCGTTGTTTGCCCGGATTGGTGATCCTTGAGCGGCCCGGCAGCGTCGCGATCTGGCGACGCTCGCCCCCGAAGTCGCATCCGAGGCCTGAATCTGCGACCCGAGAATGACTTAACGCCTTGATTTGGCTATAATTTCGCCCTTCGCATCAAGGATTCCCGCCATGTCACTGCTCGACCACCAGCTTGAACTGCTGTCGCCCGCCAAAACCGCCGAGATCGGCCGCGAGGCGATCCTCCACGGCGCCGACGCGGTGTACATCGGCGGCCCCGCCTTCGGCGCGCGCCACAATGCCAGCAATCCGCTGGAGGACATTGCCGCCCTGACCGAATTCGCCCACCGCTACCGCGCCCGCATCTTCGTGACCATGAACACGATCATGCACGACAGCGAACTCGAGCTGGCCCGCCAGCAGATCTGGCAGCTGTACGAGGCCGGCGTCGACGCCCTGATCATCCAGGACATGGGCCTGCTGGAGATGGACCTGCCGCCGATCCAGCTGCACGCGTCGACCCAGTGCGACATCCGCACGGTGGAGAAGGCGAAGTTCCTGGGCGAGGTCGGCTTCTCGCAGCTGGTGCTGGCGCGCGAACTGACCGTCGAGCAGATCCGGAAAATCAAGGCGCAAGTCGATACCCCGCTCGAATACTTCGTGCACGGCGCCCTGTGCGTGGCCTTCTCGGGCCAGTGCTACATCTCGCACGCCGACACCGGCCGCAGCGCCAACCGCGGCGACTGCTCGCAGGCCTGCCGCCTGCCCTACACCCTGAGCGACGGCCAGGGCCGCGTGGTCGCCTATGAAAAGCACCTGCTGTCGATGAAGGACAACGACCAGAGCCGCAACCTGGAAGCCCTGGTCGACGCCGGCATCCGCTCGTTCAAGATCGAGGGCCGCTACAAGGACATGGGCTACGTCAAGAACATCACCGCCCACTACCGCCTGCTGCTCGACGAGCTGCTCGAGCGCCGCCCGGAATACGCGCGCGCCTCCAGCGGCAACACCCGCGTGCTGTTCACCCCGGACGTGGACAAGAACTTCCACCGCGGCCACACCGACTACTTCGCGCTCGGCCGCCAGGACGACATCGGCGCCTTCGATTCGCCCAAGTACATCGGCGTCGAGCTGGGCACGGTCACCCGCATCGGCCCGGACTTCATCGACCTGGCCACGGATGCGCCGATGGCCAATGGCGACGGCCTGAACTACATGAACAAGCGCGAGACGGTCGGCATCCAGGCCAACACGGCCGAGAAGCTGGGCGAGGACGAGGATGGCCAGCGTTGGCGCGTCTACCCGAACGAGGTGGTCAAGAGCCTGGCCGGCCTGAAGGTCGGCACCATCGTGCACCGCAACCGCGACCACCACTGGGAGTCGGCGCTGTCGAAGAAGTCGTCCGAGCGCAAGCTGCGCGTGGATCTGGTGCTGGCCGAACAGCCCGGCGGCCTGCGCTTGAGCATCCGCGACGAGGACGGCATCGAGACCTCGACCGATGCCGCGATCGCCCTGCAGCCGGCCCAGCAGGCGGCCCAGGCCGAAAGCGCGCTGCGCACCGCCATCGCCAAGCTCGGCAACACCATGTTCGAGGCCGGCGCGGTGGAGCTGCGTCTGTCGCAGCCCTGGTTCGTGGCCTCCAGCACGATCAACGCGCTGCGCCGCGACGCGGTCGCCGCCCATGAAGCGGCGCGCCTGGCAAGCTGGGAGCGCCCGCAGCGCAAGGCCAAAGCAGAGCCGCCGGCGCTGTACCCGGACCAGCAGCTCAGCTATCTGGCCAACGTCTACAACGACAAGGCGCGCGCCTTTTACCACAAGCACGGCGTGCAGCTGATCGACGCCGCCTACGAGTCCCACGAGGAGCCGGGCGAGGTGTCGCTGATGATCACCAAGCACTGCCTGCGCTTCTCGTTCAACCTGTGCCCCAAGCAGGCCAAGGGTGTGCAGGGCGTGCAGGGCCAGGTCAAGGCCGAGCCGATGACCCTGGTGAGCGGCAACGAGCGCTACACCCTGCGTTTCGACTGCAAGCCCTGCGAGATGCACGTCGTGGGCGCGATGAAGGACAACATCCTCAAGCAGCCGCCGCCCTCGGCCGTGCCGTACAGCCCGCTGGTCTTCCACAAGCAGCGTCCGCGCGCCTGAAGAATTTGACCAAATGGTAAAAAACGCCGCCCGGTTGCCCGAGGCGGCGTTTTTTTTGCGGGAGCACGGCGATCAGTCCACCGTCGCGCCGCTGTCCTTCACAACCTTGCTCCAGCGCGCATGCTCGGCCTGCACGAACTTGCCGAAGTTCGCCGGGGTGTCGCCCACGAAGTCGGAACCGGTATCGGCCAGCACCTTCTGGAACTCCGGCCCCTTCATGACCTTGATTGCCTCCGCATTGATCTTGGCGACCACGTTCGCCGGCGTCTTGGCCGGGGCGAACATGCCGTACCAGGCGTAGGACTCGATCTGCGGCAGGCCGGCTTCGGCGAAGGTCGGCACGTCCGGCAGCAGCGGCGAGCGCTTGGCGCTCGAGATCGCGATCGGCTTGACCTTGCCGCTCTTGATATGCGGCATGATGGCGATGGTGCTGTCGAACATCATCGGGATGTGGCCGCCCAGCAGGTCGGAAATGGCCGGCGCCGAACCTTTATATGGCACGTGGGTCATCTGCAGCTTGGCCACGCTGGCGAACAGTTCGCTGGTCAGGTGCTGAGGCGTGCCGTTGCCCGAGGAGCCATACGAGAACTGGCCCTTCTTCGACTGGATGAAGGCCATCAGCTCCTTCAGGTTCTTGGCCGGCACCCCCGGACCGGCGACCAGCACCAGCGGCACGCGCAGCAGGTTGGTGACCGGCGCCAGGTCCTTCAGCGGGTCGAAGCTCATGTTCTTGTACAGGCTCGGGTTGATCACGATCGGTGCGCTCGAGGTGATCAGGAGGGTCGAGCCGTCCGGCTTGGCGCGGGTGACCGCCGCCGAGCCGATGTTGCCGCCGCCGCCGGCGCGGTTGTCGATCACGAAGGATTGCCCCAGCCCCTGCGTCAGGCCCTTGGCCAGCGGGCGCGCCGCGATGTCCGAGGGACCGCCCGGCGGCCATGGCACCACCACCGTCACGGTCGAACTGGGCCAGTTCTGCGCCAGCGCGCTGAAAGAAATCGCCGATGCCGCCACTAGACATGCCAGCTTGAAAGTGGCCCCTCCAGCGGTGCCGAAAAATTGTCGCATAGTCTCCATCCTTTGTTGATGAATTGGTATTGAGTCTGCAGTTTATCCTATCCAAAGCCCGTCAACACGGGGTGCACGCTACGTGGAAACACGTAGGGTTGCGCGTCGATCCGGCCACGCCCGACCTATGCAAGCGCACTAATTACAACATCGTCATCAGTTTTCACGAAGGAAACCTAGCTTAATTACAATAAATGATCTACGCTGTAGGAACTCTCCTACTTGTTCAATATTTATTTGCCATGGACCGTAGCTACCCCTCTAGCCGTCGATCGCTGCTGCGCACACGCCGGCACACGCGCGTCGCGCTCGCAGGCGGGGCCGCCCTGCTAGGCGCGATTGTCGTCAGCATCTTCACATGGGAGCCTGAGCCGATCGCGGCCAACGTCCCGGCGGCGTACACCGCGACGCTGGCCCTGAACGCGGCGCCGGGCAGCACGGAACCGGTCCAGCGCGGCGTGCGCCGCATCTATCCGTACTCGGTGGTGCCCGGCGGCGTCGCCGACCAGGCCGAGCTGCAGCGCGTCATCCGCACCGATCGGGTGGTGGCCGCGCACTACGCCAGCTTCGACGCCGCCAAGGCGCGCCCCACCGTGGTGGACAAGCCGCGCGCGGTGCACGTGTCCTACCGCAAGGGCGACAAGGTGTACTGGACCGCCCACAAGGTCATGCTGAGCCCGGGCGAGACCCTGCTCAACGACGGCCGCAACGAGATGCGGGCGCGCTGCGCCAACCGCATTTCCGACCTGCCCCAGTACCCGGTGGAAGCCCACCGGCCCGCCATGGAAGAACTCGACCAGCCGATCGAGCTGGCCGAAGGTGAGCAGTACGCGTTGGTGTCGAGCGGCCTGCCCGAGACGATACACGCCGCGAGCAGCATGCAGCATCATTTCGCGCCGGGTGCGCCGGTACAGCAAGCCAGCGCCGCCCGCAGCGCCGCCAGGACGGCCACCGCCCCCCTCCTTGCCGACACCGGGTTCGACATCAGGAACATGGGCCCGGTCTCGACGGTGAACCTGCTGGGCTTCGTGGGCGGCACGGATAACAGCCCGGTCAGCGAGCCCGCTGCGCCGGAGCCTGACCCGGCTGCGGGGACGGGAGCCAGCGGCGGCGAGTCGAGCTCGCCTTCGCCAGGCGGCAGCCCGCCGGGCGAAGGTCCGGCTGACACCGGCCCGGTCACGGGTCCGGCGCCCGGCGCCGCGCCTGCGCCTACGCCGCTTCCCGGTGGCGAATCGCCCCTGCCCACGCCTGGGCCCGGCGTCGATCCCGCGCCCGGCCCCGTGACGGAGCCGCAACCGCCTCGCCCCGGACCGGCGCCACCCTCCCAGCCCGCCCCGGAACCGGCGCCCGGGCAGCCCAAGCCGGAGCCGCTGCCGCCGCAGACCGTCGTGCCGGCGGCGCCGGCGGAAGTGCCGGAACCCGGCAGCCTGTGGCTGTTCGCCCTGGCGCTGGCCGCGATGGCCGGACTGCGCCGCCGGCGCGGCGCCTGAGCCCCGCTCAGCCCGGAATCTTCAGGCCCGCGGCCACGGCGGGACGGGCGCGGAAGGCCTCCACCGCCGCCGTCACGCGCGGAAAGTCCTGGATGCCCACCAGCTCGCCGGCATCGTAGAAGCCGACCAGGTTGTTCACCCATGGGAAGATGGCGATGTCGGCGATCGTGTACTCCTCGCCCGCCACCCAGCGGTGCTTCGCCAGCTGGCCCTCGAGCACGCCCAGCAGCCGCTTCGATTCCTTGACGTAGCGGTCGCGCGGGCGCTTGTCCTCATAGTCCTTGCCGGCGAACTTGTGGAAGAAGCCCAGCTGGCCGAACATCGGTCCGATCCCGCCCATCTGGAACATCAGCCACTGGATGGCCGCATAGCGCTGCGCCGGATCGCTCGGCAGGAAGCGGCCGCTCTTCTCGGCCAGATAGAGCAGGATCGCGCCGGATTCGAACAGGGGCAGCGGCTTGCCGCCCGGCCCGTTCGGATCGATGATGGCCGGAATCTTGTTGTTGGGGTTGAGCGAAAGGAAGGCCGGCGACAACTGGTCGTCGGTGTCGAAACTGAGCTTGTGCGGCTCGTAGGGCAGCCCGGTTTCCTCGAGCATGATCGATGCCTTCACGCCGTTCGGCGTGGGCAGCGAGTACAGCTGGATGCGGTCGGGGTGCTGCGCGGGCCACTTGGCGGTGATGCCGAAAGCGCTGAGGTCGGTCATGATGGTCGTCCATTCGGTTGCAGGACTGCCAACGATAGCAAAAACCGCGGCGGCCCGCCGAAGCGGGGCCGCTTTTCGCCCTTTTAGCCGAACAGCTTGGCGGCGGTGCGGGCGATCAGCTCGCCCTGGTGGCGGGCGCCGCCCAGTTCGAGTTCGCTCGGCTGGCGCTCGCCCTTGCCGCCGGCGATGGTGGAAGCGCCATACGGACTGCAGCCGACGATCTCGTCGAGCGTCATCTGGCCCGCATAGCTGTACGGCAGGCCGACCACCGTCAGCCCCAGGTGCAGCAGGTTGGTGATGATCGAGAACAGGGTCGTTTCCTGGCCGCCGTGCTGGGTGGCGGTCGAGGTAAAGGCGCCGCCGACCTTGCCGTTCAGGGCGCCGCGCGCCCACAGGCCGCCGGTCTGGTCGAGGAAGGCCGCCATCTGCGCCGGCATGCGGCCGTAGCGGGTCGGCGCGCCGATGATGATGGCGTCGTAGTCGGGCAGATCGTCCACGGTCGCGATCGGGGCCGCCTGCTCCAGCTTGAAGTGGGCATTCTTCGCGATCTCTTCCGGCACGGTCTCGGGGACGCGCTTGACGTCCACGGCGGCGCCGGCCGCGCGCGCGCCTTCGGCGACCGCATTGGCCATCTGCTCGATGTGACCATAGGTCGAGTAATACAGAACCAGGACTTTCGCCATGCCTTCCTCCCTGAGGTGATTGACAAAAACCCTATTCTGCTGCGAACGGGATTTTCGCGGCACGCGCTAGGCGCCCGGCTGCCGGCCGGATCAGATCCAGTAGATGAAGGCGGCCAGCGCGACCACCAGCCCCACGCGGACGATGTTATAGGCCGTCTTGTTCCACGCCTTGAGGCGGCGGCGGTACTGGCCCATGTAGAAGGAGATGCGGAACAGCTTGCTCACCAGGCCGACCTGGTCGCCGCTTTCGTTGGGCGAGGCGGCGGCGGTCATGACGGTGCGGCCGAACCAGCGGTTGAACGCTCCCATCCAGCGGTAGCGCATCGGACGCTCGACGTCGCAGAACAGGATGATGCGGTCGCTCTCGCTGCCGTTGATGGCCCAGTGGATGTAGGTTTCGTCGAAGACCACGCCCTGGCCGTCGCGCCAGCTGTGGCGTTCGCCGTCGACCTCGATGAAGCAGCGGTCGTCGTTCGGCGTGGCCAGGCCCAGGTGGTAGCGCATCGAGCCGGCGAAGGGATCGCGGTGCGGGTTCAGCTTGCCGCCCGGCGGCAGCTCGGCGAACATGGCCGCCTTGACCGAGGGAATCGACTGCAGCAGCGCATAGGTCTGCGGGCACAGGCGCTCGGCCGACGGGTGGCTGGCGTCGTACCACTTCAGGTAGAAGCGCTTCCAGCCGTTCTTGAAGAAGGAATTGAAGCCGGCGTCGTCGTTCTGCTCGGCCGCCTTGATCTTCTTGAGCGCCAGCAGGTTCTCGGCCTCGGCGCGGATGACCGGCCAGTTTTCCTGCAGGCGCGCCAGTTCCGGGAACTCGCTCACCGGGATGAAGGGCGTGCTCGGGACCCGCGAGAACTTGTGCATGAAAATGTTAATCGGCGCCATGAACGACGAATGGTCGAAGATCTGGCGGCGGAAAGGCAGGCGCACACGGCCACGGAAGTGGATGTGCAGGATCGACAGAACATAAAAACCGACCACGACCCATTTCATTGCGACCTCCGTCCTTGCTGGCTTACCTTGATGAGGGACGCAGGATATCACAACAGCCAGGCGGCCGTCGGCGGCGGAGTCGTAATTCTGGGAAACTATGTTACGCCGGCAACTCCGTAGGGGGGCGCCGGCGCGCCGATGCATGCTGTGGTCCGGCACCGGCCGGACCCGGGAGAAACGCTACTCAGTGCTGGACCGAGGTGATCGCATACCCTTTTTCGCTGATCTGGCCGGCCACATTCTCGATGTCGTAGTCTTCCAGCTGGTCGGCGTCGTCTGCGACCTCGATGGCGCGAGCCTCGATTTCCCAGTCGGTGTTGGTGGCTTCTTCAGGGATATTGCGTGCTTCCGGCACTGCCAGGTAAGACAGTTTGCCGTCGGTATCTGGTCGGCGGTAAATATCCAGGCGCATAGTCGTTTCCTCAAAGTCAAAGCCCGCTTTCCCGATGAAAGCGGGCACTTCCACAGTAGAAGATAGCAACGCTGTCGTCTGTTAATTGACCCACACTCAGCCGCGCACTGCGGCCCGGCTCAGCGGCCGGGGGACGCGCCGAGGATCCGCGCCGGCAGCATGACGATGGCGCGCAGCAGCTCGAACACGGCCTCGACCCCGATGCCAAGCAGCCGGAATGGCAGCAAGACCAGCCAGACCAGCGGGTAGAGCACCAGGGCCAGCAGGGCAATGGGCCAGCACAGGAACAGCAGCAGCAACCATAGCAGGAAACCTAACATTGTTCTCGCTCCTTTGGTAAGTCATCCCTGCCGGTGGCAGGTTTGATCGGGCAGGACAAGCGTAGATTGTCGTGCAAGCAGGAACAAGCGCTCTGCGACAGACGGGGCAAAAGGCGGGGTAGATGGAAGAAAACGCCGGGCGGGTGGCCGGCCGGCCGTGCGCCGGCCGGCGGGGAGGAATCAGGCGAAGGCCGTTAGCTGTTCGCTCACGCGCTGATTCACCAGCTGCGTCCTGATCGAGGCCTGCAGCGAGGGAATCGAGCCGCCCGCCCGGTACTGAAAAGCGACATGCACCAGGTCGCCCGCCTCGACCCTCAGCGGCTGGGCCAGCGGCAGCGTCATGTAGTGGTTGAGCCAGTCGATGGTCCTTGCTTCTTCCTGCACGATGGCCAGCACGTTCTTGGTAATGAAGCGCATGGCATTGAGCGTACCGCTGCGCTCCATCGGGATCCCGCCTTCCCAGGCGAACACATTGTCGACCGGCTGGCTGAAATCGATCAGGCTGTACACGGCCGGCTGGCCCAGCTCGACGGTGCCCGGATAGACGACGCCGGTTTCCTGGAATTGCACGATCGGCGCATGAAAGCCTTCGAAATCGTATTCCTGCTCGATCGGCTGGGCCGCCATGATCACCGCCTCCGGCAGGAACACCGGCAGCGGGCCGCCGAACCTGGCCAGGTAGCGGCGCTTGAAGGATTCGATCACCTCAACCTGCTTTTCGCGCAGCATGGCGACATGGATCATTTCGCAGATCACGACGTCGACCGGCTCGGGCGGCAAGTAGTCGAAGGCGTCGGCATGGATCACCTCGACCTTGTGGCCATTCGGGTTCAGCGCCAGGAACTTGCGCGCCTCGCGCACCATGTCGGGGTTGAATTCGACGCAGTAGACCTTGGAGGCGGCCTGGGCAGCGAAGAAGGACAGCACGCCGGTGCCGCCGCCCAGCTCCAGCACTTTCGCGCCCGGCTTGACGGCGTAATGGATCGCCGACTTGAAACTGTGCATCCGGTTCTGGTCCATCAGCATATTGTGATGGTAGTGCACTGGGATGAACTGCCCCAGGTAGCAGCTCTCGATTTCGCGTTCGTTCAACATGCTCGGTCCGTCTTCCTTCATGGTCATTGTCCGTGAAGGCATTATGGCCAAGGATGCGCGCCGTGCATGCGCGGAGCTGCGGGGTGTTTACCGCTTAGTTCCTAGCGGAAATGTAAATGACTAGCGCTTGAAGCCGGAAATCGTGGCCGCGATCCCGGCCTGGCCGGCGCGCTCGGCGATCTGGGCGGCCGTCAAGCCTTCGCTGTTCTTCAGTGCCGGGTCGGCGCCCGCCTCCAGCAGCAGCCGCACCATGCCCGGCTGGGCTTCGCGGGCGGCCATCATCAGGGGCGTATAAGCGCCGCTCTGTCTCGGCGAGCGCGCATCCAGGTTCGCCTTGCGGGCGATCAGCAGGCGCGCGATATCCTCAGCGCCGCCGGCGGCCGCGTAGTGCAGCGGGGTCCAGCCAGGGCGATTGACCTGCGCGCCCTTGGCCAGCAAGGCTTCGGCGGCGCGCAGGTTGTTCTTGAAGGCCGCCATCATCAGCGCCGTGTTGCCGTTCATCGCCCGGGCTTCGAGATCGATGCCGGGATGGGCCAGCAAGGCCTGGAACACCTGCATCGCGCCCTCGCGCACGGCCAGCACCAGCGCCGGCTCGCCGCCCACCGGATTGATCTCGTTCGGGTTGACGGTCTTGCCAGCCATCTCCCTGACCGCGGCCGCATTGTCGACCTGGACCGCGCGGAAGAAGCTGGCGACCTGCTCGGGCGTTGCCGCCGCGGCCAGGCCGCCGTGCAGTGCTGCCGCCAGCAGGCAGCTACAGAAGAGGGCGCGGCGGGTCCGGGTCATGGTTCAGGCCTTTGCAGTCGTGAACAAGTTGAAGAAATTCGCGCTGGTCTGCGCCGCGACATCGCGCAAGGAGACCCCCTTGAGGTTGGCGATGAACTCGCCGACGTGGGCAACATAGCCCGGCTCGTTCATCTTGCCGCGGAAGGGCACCGGGGCCAGGTAGGGCGAATCGGTCTCGATCAGCATGCGCTCGAGCGGCACCGCCCTGGCCACTTCCTGCAGCTCCTTCGCGCTCTTGAAGGTGACGATGCCCGAGAAGGAGATGTAGAAGCCCTGCTCCATGGCAGCCTGGGCGACCTCGAGCGATTCGGTGAAGCAGTGCATGACCCCGGCCACCCCGCCGGCATCGGTACCGGCGCCCTCTTCCTTCATGATGCGGATGGTGTCGCTTGACGCAGAGCGGGTATGGATGATCAGCGGCTTGCGCGTTTCGCGCGAGGCGCGGATATGGGTGCGGAAGCGCTCGCGCTGCCATTCGAGGTCGCCCTCGAGGCGGTAGTAGTCGAGGCCGGTCTCACCGATGGCGACGATCTTCGGATGCTGCGCCAGTTCGACCAGTTGCTGCACGCTCGGCTCGGGCGTGTCTTCGTAGTCAGGATGGACGCCGACCGAGGCGAAGATGTGCGGGTGCTGCTCGGCCAGGGCCAGCACTTGCGGGAAGTCCGGCAGGTCGACCGAGACGCACAGGGCGTGCGTCACCTTGTTCTCGGCCATCTTGGCCAGGATCTCGGGCATCCGGGCAGCCAGCTCCGGGAAATTGATGTGGCAGTGGGAATCGATAAACATCCCGGTATTGTACCCGGAGGGAGTCGATCGGGCAGAGCAGCGCCCCGCACCGACGGGACGCGTCCGAATCGGGCTCAGGCCACCCGCTTGCCGAGGATGATCAGGTCGCGCTCGATCCCATCGAGGTTCGCCACGCGCGGAAAATGCGCCCACTTCTCGAAGCCGTACTTGCCGAACAGGGCCAGGCTGGGCGCGTTGTGGCCGAAAATGAAGCCCAGCAGGGTGTGCACGCTCACCTTCGGCGCGTAGGCCATCGCCAGCTCCAGGCAGTAACGCCCGATCCCCTTGCCGCGCGCCGCTTCGGCGATGTAGATCGACACCTCGGCCGTTCCCGAATAGGCCGGGCGGCCGTAGAAATTTGAGTAGGACAGCCAGCCCAGCACTTCCGGCTGCTCGGCCGTATCGTCGGCGGCATGGATCACCCACAGCGGACGGCGCTCCGGCGTATGGTCGGAAAACCATTGTTCGCGCGACTGCACGGTGATGGGGTCGGTGTCGGCGGTGACTTCGCGCGAGGCGATGGTCGAATTGTAGATGTCGACGATGACGGGCAGGTCGTCGCGGGTGGCGAGGCGGTGGACGTAGGACGGCATGAAAGAAGACAAGTTAAGCGCAGCTGATCGACAACCAGCAAGGATTAGGAAAACTGAACTAGAGCGTGTGGGTGGCGCGCGCCGAGCGCAGCGCCGCCCCGAGGATTTCTTCGATGCGCAGCTTGGCGCGCTGGCCGGCTTCGTCCGACGGGAAGTGTACGCCGATACCCTGCGCCTTGCTATTGTTCGCGCCCGCCGGGGTGATCCAGGCCACCTTGCCGGCGATCGGGTATTTGTTGGGGTCGTCCATCAGCGACAGGATCAGGTAGATCTCGTCGCCGATCTTGTAGGGCTTGGTGGTCGGCACGAACATGCCGCCGTTCTTCAGGAAGGGCATGTAGGCCGCGTACAGCGCCGCTTTTTCCTTGATCGCCAGCGACAGCACGGACGGCCGCGGCTGCTGCGGGGCCGGGTTTGCCTGCTGCTCTGCGGGGTGGGCGTTCATCGGCATCCTTTCATGCGCAGCACGAAGTGTACTCAAGCAACATATCTTCGACAAACAATTTTGCCGACAGCGGGTGGTCGGCGACCGCGCGGCGCTCGTTGGTGGCCTTGATCACCCGGTTCAGGCCGGCAGTAGACACCCTGCCGGCCAAGGCCGCAAGTTCGCGCTGGTAGCGCGGATAGTAGCGTATCTTGCCCGACAATTTTACCGAGAACACATCATAGAGCCAGCGCTGTTGCCACGCCACCAGGGCCGGCAAGGATGCCTTCGCCAGCTTTTCCGCCGCGCGCAGGGCGCCGTCGACGGCCGGATTGGCCAGGAAATGCAGCAAGGCGTCCATCTCCTCGCGGCTGCCCGACTCGGCTTCAAGCAGGGCGGCCAGCGGCGCCCCGCCCTGCTCGCACAGCCAGCTGTCGGCATCGGCCACGCCCTGCTCCTTGAGCCAGGCCAGCGCTTCCTCGTGGGAGGGCATCGGCAGCGCGAACTTGCGGCAGCGCGACAGGATGGTCGGCAGCAGGCGGTCGAGGCTGTTCGAGGCGAGCAGGAACACGGTGCCCGGCGGCGGTTCTTCCAGGGTCTTCAGCAGCGCGTTCGAGGCCGGCATGTTCAGGCTTTCGGCCGGATACAGCACCACCACGCGCAAGCCCTGCCGGTGGGTGGAGATGTTCATGAAGTCGGCCAGGGCGCGCACCTGCTCGATCTTGATCTCTTTCGAGGGCGCCTTGCCTGACTTGGCCTTGCCGGCTGGCTCGGCGCCATCGTCGCCCTCGGCGGCGGGCTCGTCTTCCAGGGCTTTCGGCCGCACGCGGCGGTAATCCGGATGGTTGTTCTGCAGGAACCAGCCGCAGGAGGCGCAACTGCCGCAGGCGTGGCCGTCCGGGCGCACGTTCTCGCACAGGAGCGCCTGCGCGAAGCTCTCCATGAAGTCGGCCTTGCCGACGCCGGCCGGGCCGTGGAACAGGATGGCATGCGGCAGGCGTGCGCGCATCTGCTGGAGCCGCGTCCACGCCGCTCCCTGCCAGGGGTACATCGTCACAACAATTTCTCCAAAACTTCGGCCAGGCGCACGCGGATGGCGTCGATGGTCGCGGTCGAATCGACCACCACGATGCGCTCCGGGAATTGCGCCGCGCGGCGCAGGTACTCGCTGCGGCACTTCTCAAAAAAGTCGGCCTGCTCGCGTTCGAACTTGTCGAGCGTGCGGGTGGCGTCCAGGCGCTGGCGCGCCACCTCGAGAGGCACGTCGAACAGCAGGGTGAGATCCGGCTGCAGGTGCGGGTGCACCCAGTGTTCCAGCGCTTCGAGCTTGGCCCGGTCCAGGCCGCGCCCCCCGCTCTGGTAGGCGAAGCTGGCGTCGGTGAAGCGGTCCGACAGCACCCAGTCGCCGCGTGCCAGGGCCGGCTCGATCACCCGGGCCATGTGTTCGCGGCGGCTGGCGAACATCAGGAGCGCCTCGGTTTCCAGGTGCATCTTCTCGTGCAGCAGCACATCGCGCAGTTTTTCGCCCAGCGGCGTGCCGCCCGGCTCGCGCGTGGACACCACGGTCTTGCCGCGCGCCGCCAGGAAGTCGGCCACGAACCCGATGTGGGTCGATTTACCGGCCCCGTCGATGCCCTCGAAGGTGATGAATGTTCCTGTCTTGCCCTGCTCCGTCATTGGTTGATCCGCCGCTGAAACTGGTTGACCGCCCGGTTATGGTCGTTCAGGTTGTCCGAGAACTGGCTGGTGCCGTCGCCGCGCGCCACGAAGTACAGGGCCTCGGTCTTGGCCGGCGCCAGCGCCGCGTGCAGCGACTGGAGGCCCGGCAGGGCGATCGGGGTCGGCGGCAGGCCGGCGCGCATATAGGTATTGTAAGGGGTGTCGGTCTGCAGGTCCTTCTTGCGGATGTCGCCGACGAAACGCTCGCCCATGCCGTAGATCACGGTCGGATCGGTCTGCAGCATCATGCCGGTGCGCAGGCGATTCACGAACACGCCGGCGATCATGTTGCGCTCGCTCTTCTGCCCGGTTTCCTTCTCGATGATCGAGGCCATGGTCAAGGCTTCATAGGGAGTCTTGTACGGCAGGCTGGGGTCGCGCCCTTCCCAGGCGGTCTGCAGGTGCTTCATCATGGCCTGGTGGGCCTTCTTGTAGATCTCGAGCTCCGACGAGCCCTTGGCGAACAGGTAGGTGTCCGGGAAGAACAGGCCTTCGGGCGCCTTGTACTCGCTCGACACCTTCTGCATCAACTCCTCGTCCGACAGCTTGACGGTGTCGTGGCGCAGGCGCTGATGGGCGGCGATGGCCGCGCGCATCTGGCGGAAGGTCCAGCCTTCGACGATGGTGATGGCTTCCTGCGCGAACTCGCCGCGTACCAGTTGGGTCAGGAGGCGGCGCGGCGAGGTATCCGGCTTGAGCTCGTAGCTGCCGGCCCTGATCCGGCCGGCCTCGCCGGTGACGCGCGCCAGGATGTTGAACAGCTGCGGATTGACCGGCACGCCGGCCTTGACCATCTGCTGGGCGGCCGAGCCGACCCCGCTGCCCGGGGCGATGCTGAATTCGACGGGCTTGCCGCCGGTGTCGAGCGGGCTTTTGGCCCAGTACGAGAAACCGGCGACCGCGGCCACCGAGACGATGACGCCGGTGACCAGGAGTTTTTTGATGAATGCCATATGTTGTTGTGGTTTTCGCCTCGGGTTCGACCGTGAGTTTGGCCGCCCTCGGCGCGATTTTGCCGACATCTTTATAATGAGCCCGTAATGATAAAGCTTATTTTGCAGTTCAATTGCTAATACTAACTGGATTTATGCTCAACTGGACAGATACCCTCTCCTCGCTCGGCGCCCGCTTCCATATTGACGAAGCCTCGCAAGTCGAAGACTTCGGCCGTCCCCTGGCCGCCGGCGAGCTGGCCGATGGATTCGTGGCCACGGTCACCGACCTCGGCATCATCGCCGCCGAAGGTCCTGATGCCGCCAGTTTCCTGCACAACCAGCTGACCAACGACGTCGAGCACCTCGGCCGCGACGAGGCCCGCCTGGCCGGCTACTGCAGCCCCAAGGGACGCCTGCAGGCGACCTTCCTGTACTGGAGGAGCGCCGCGGCCGAACCCGATACCGTGTACCTGCAGCTGCCGCGCGCCATCCAGCCGCCCCTGCAGAAGCGCTTGAGCATGTTCGTGCTGCGCGCCAAGGCCAAGCTGCGCGACGCCACGCTCGAGGCCCCGTTCGCCGCCGTGCTGGGACTGGGCGGCGCCAAGGGCGAGAGCGCCCTGCGCCGTCATGTGGCCGAATTGCCGGCCGCGCCCTACGGCAAGGTCGACGGCCCCTGCGGCACCGTGATCCGCCTGGCGGACGTGTTCGGCGCGCCGCGCTACCTGTGGCTGACCACGGCCGAGAGCGCGAGTTCCGCCCTGCCGGGGCTGGCGGGCGAGCTGGCCCTGGGCGGCAACCAGGCCTGGCAGCTGGCCGCGATCCACGCCGGCGTGCCGCAGATCACCGCGGCAACCCAGGAGCAGTTCGTGCCCCAGATGGTCAACCTCGAACTGCTGGGCGGCGTGAACTTCAAGAAGGGCTGCTATCCGGGCCAGGAAATCGTCGCGCGCAGCCAGTATCTTGGCAAGCTCAAGCGCCGTACGGCGCTGGCCACGGTCGCCAACCCGGCCGCGCGCGCCGGCGACGAAGTGTTCGCCATGGCCGATCCCGGCCAGCCCTGCGGCATGGTGGTGAACGCGGCCGCGAACGGCCTTGGCGGCGCCGACCTGCTGGTCGAGATCAAGCTCGGCGCGCTCGGCGAGGACGTGCGCCACGGCGCGGCCGGCGGCCCGGCGCTGGCCTTCCAGCACATGCCCTACCACCTCGACGCGCTCGAGCTCTAAGGCATGATCGACCTGTACGTGTATTACAAGGTACGCATCGAGGACGCCCTAGCGCTGGCGCCACGGGTGCGTGCCATGCAGCTGCGGCTCACCGGCGCGCGTGACGAGCACGGCGGCGCACTGCTGCAGCGCCGGCCGGAGGCGCGCGACGGCCTGCAGACCTGGATGGAAGTCTACCCCGGCGTGGACGAGGCCTTCGGCGCGCGCGTCGAACAGGCCGCCGCCGATGCCGGTATTGCCGGTCTCATCCAGGGAGCACGCCGCTCCGAAGTATTCATCGACCTCCTACCGGGGACCTGACCCATGTGCCTGATCGTCCTTGCCTGGCAGGTGCTGCCGGGCGTGCCCATCATCGCTTGCGCCAACCGCGACGAGTTCTATGACCGCCCGGCCACGCCTGCCGCTCCCTGGCCCGAACATCCGCACGTGATCGCGGGCCGCGACCTGCAGGGTGGCGGCAGCTGGATGGGTGTGACAACGGACGGCCCGAACGGCCCGAAGTTCGCCGCCCTGACCAACATCCGCGGCCCGGCCGAGCGCCGCGAGCACGCCCCTTCGCGCGGCGAACTGGTCGCGGGCTTTCTCACCGGTTCGCAATCCGCGGCCGACTACCTGGACGAGATCGTGGCGCGCGGCGACGTCTACAACGGCTACAACCTGGTGCTGGGCGACCGCGACACCCTGTACTGGTATTCGAACCGCGGTGGCAAGGACGCGCGCAACGGCCAGCCGCTCGAGCCGGGCCGCATCTACGGCATGTCGAACGGCCTGCTGGACGCGCCCTGGCCCAAGGTGCTGCGCACCAAGGCGCAGTTCGCCAGCCTGCTGTGCCAGGCGGCGCCGGAAGACGCCTATTTCGAAATGCTGGCCGACACCACCCGCGCGCCCGACCTGCGCCTGCCGGAAACCGGCATGCCGATCGAGGTCGAGCGCATGCTCTCGCCGGTGTGCATCGAGATGGAAGGCTACGGCACCCGTACCTCCACGGTGGTCAAGCTGTACCGCGAGGGCGAGCCGGAGCTGCACGAGCGCGTGCTGCAGCCGGACAGCCAGGTGGCGTGAGACGGCGCTAGCGCCGCTCCTTCACGCCAGCCCGCAACATCGCGCTGATCTGCGGCGTCGCCGCGTACGGGTCCGCCGGCGGCTGGCCCTGCACGATCGCCGCGAAGCGCTCTTCGACCGAGCCGAGCACCTGCGGATGCGAGTAGATATAGAAGCGCTCCTCGCGGATCCCCTCGAAGGCGATGCGCGCCACGTCGGCCGCGCTCAGCTTGCCTGACCCGACCGCCTTCTCGGTCAGCAGCTGCGCTGCCGCCTGGCTGGCGGTGACGCGCTCGTCGCTGGCCAGATCATCGGGCCGGTTGCGATGGGAATGCGCGATCCCGGTCGGCACGAAATAGGGACACAGCACCGAGGACTTGACCGGCGCCTCGACCAGCTTCAGGTCGTGGTACAGGGTTTCGGTAAGCGCCACCACCGCATGCTTGGACACGTTGTAGACGCCCATGGCCGGCGGCGTGAGCAGCCCGGCCATCGACGCCGTGTTCACGATGTGGCCTTCGAAACCGGGATCGCGCCGGGCGCACTCGAGCATCACCCGGGTGAAGACGCGCACCCCATGGACCACGCCCATCAGGTTCACGCCGAGCACCCAATCCCAGTCCTGTTCCGAGTTCTCCCAGACCAGGCCGCCGCAGCCGACGCCGGCGTTGTTGAACACCAGGTGCACGTGGTGGAAGCGCGCGATCGCCGCATCGGCCAGTTCCTGCACGTGCGAGGCCTTGCTGACGTCGCACACCATCGACAGCACCTCGGCGCCGCCTGCCATCAGCTCTTCGGTCGCGTGCTCGAGCGCCCTGGGCTGCACGTCGGCCAGCACCAGCTTCATGCCCAGGCTCGCTGCGGTATTGGCGAACTCGCGTCCCAGGCCGCTGGCGGCGCCGGTGATGACGGCCACCTTGCCGCGAAAGTCCTTCATGTATCCTCCCCGTTATCGATCAGACCGCCGAGACGCCTCCGTCGACGGCCAGCGTCTGTCCCGTGATGTGCTTGCCCGCATCGGACGCAAACAGCACCACCGCGCCCTTCAGGTCCTCGTCGTCGCCCAGGCGGTTCAAGGGCGCGTCCTTGGCCAGGTTCTCGGCGCCGAACGCGGCCAGCACGCCCTTGGTCATCTTCGACGGGAAGAAGCCGGGCGCGATCGAATTCACGGTAATACCATAGCGGCCCCATTCGCCGGCCAGCGCACGCGTGAAATTCACGACCGCGCCCTTGGAGGTGTTGTAGGCGATGGTCTGCATGGTGCCCGGCGGATTGCCGGCCAGGCCGGCGATCGACGAGATGCTGATGATGCGGCCGTGGCGGCGCGGGATCATGGACAGCTTGCCGACCGCCTGGGTCACCAGGAAGATGCTGCGCACGTTCAGGTCCATCACCTTGTCCCAGGCTTCGAGCGGATAGTCCTCGGCCGGGGCGCCCCAACTGGCGCCGGCATTGTTGACCAGGATGTCGATGTGGCCGAGGCGGCCGATCGCTTCCTGCACGAAGCGCCCGACCTCGTCCTCGCTGGACAGGTCGGCGGCGATGGCGCTGGCGTCGATGCCGCGGCCGGTCAGGTGGGCAACGGCCTGGTCGAGCTCGTCCTGCTTGCGCGCGGAGACGAGGACGCGGGCGCCCTGCTCGCCGAGGGCTTCGGCCATCTGCAGGCCGAGGCCGCGCGAGCCGCCGGTGACGATGGCGGTCTTGTTCTGGAGGGAGAAGAGTTCCTGGGTGGTGCGCATGTGGGGCCTCCGATCAGATCTCGTAATCCATGCACTGCCTGCCTTCGCGCACCGCCCCGATGAAGGGCACCACCGCCTTGTGGGTCGGATGGTGGATGTAGGCCTCCAGCGCAGCCCGGTCCGCGAATTCCGAGTACAGCACCACGTCGTAGGTCGCTTCCAGGCCGGGCTGGGCCAGCATCACCTCGAACTTGAGCTGGCCCGGCACGATGTTCGCGCATTCGTCCAGCCGGCGCTTCATCTCGCGCGCGTTGGCCAGCTTGTCGGCGCCTTCGGCTTCATCCTTCAACTTCCACATCACGATATGTTTGAGCATGCTTCGATTCCTTCTTTGGGGATGATCGAGGATAGCATGATCAGTACGGTCGTTCGTAAATATTTTGGCAAGTCGACTTGCGCGGCGCAGCATTTCAAGCGCTAGAGTGTAAACACGCTGGAGGCTGAAAACTTGCTGCAATTGCACAGCTCGACTGTAAGTTCCGCGTAAGTTTGGAGTAATTATCGTGTAAGGAAACCGGAACACACTCCGCGACAGCTGACAAACAATCAGCAATTCCGGTGACACTAAAACCTATACGGAGACACACATGGCAATCACACCCGGCATGACCGCCGGAGGGAAAGCTGCACCTTCCTCCTCCGGGATCACCAAGGAAGAGCGGAAAGTCATTTTCGCTTCTTCCCTCGGCACGGTGTTCGAGTGGTACGACTTCTACCTGTACGGCTCGCTCGCCAGCATCATCGCCAAGCAATTCTTCATCGGCGACCCCACCACCACCTTCATCTTCGCCCTGATGGCCTTCGCGGCCGGCTTCATCGTGCGCCCCTTCGGCGCGCTGGTGTTCGGCCGCCTGGGCGACATGATCGGCCGCAAGTATACCTTCCTGGTGACCATCCTGATCATGGGCGCCTCGACCTTCCTGGTCGGCCTGTTGCCGAGCCATGCCAGCATTGGCATCGCGGCCCCGATCATCCTGGTCTCGCTGCGCATCCTGCAGGGCCTGGCGCTGGGCGGCGAGTATGGCGGCGCCGCCACCTACGTGGCCGAACACGCGCCGCACGGCAAGCGCGGCCTGTTCACGGCCTACATCCAGACCACCGCGACGATCGGCCTGTTCCTGTCGCTGATTGTGATCCTGAGCACCCGCACCGCCATGGGCGAAGAAGAGTTCCAGGCCTGGGGCTGGCGCATTCCCTTCCTGATCTCGGTGGTCCTGCTGGGTATCTCGGTGTGGATCCGGCTGTCGATGAACGAGTCGCCGGCCTTCGCCAAGATGAAAGCCGAAGGCAAGACCTCGAAGGCCCCGCTGTCGGAAGCCTTCCTGAAGCCGAAGAACGCCAAGGTCGCCTTCCTGGCCCTGGCCGGCCTGACCATGGGCCAGGCCGTGGTCTGGTACACCGGCCAGTTCTACGCCCTGTTCTTCCTGACCAAGACCCTGAAGATCGACGAGCCGACCGCGAACATCCTGATCATGATCGCGCTGGCCCTGGCCACGCCCTTCTTCATCTTCTTCGGCGCGCTGTCGGACAAGATCGGCCGCAAGTGGATCATCCTGGGTGGCTGCGTCATCGCCGCCGCGACCTACTTCCCGATCTTCAAGGCGATCACCCACTACGGCAACCCGGCCCTCGAACGCGCGATCCAGACCGCACCGGTCGTGGTCGTGGCCGACCCGGCCACCTGCCACTTCCAGGTGGACCCGACCGGCACCAAGAAATTCCCGTCCTCGTGCGACATCGCCACGCGCATGCTGACCGCTGCCTCGGTGAGCTACAACATCCAGCCGGCACCGGCCGGCACCGTGGCCTCGGTCAAGGTGGGCGACGCCACCTTCCAGTCCTTCAACGCCGTCATGACGCCGGACAAGCTGAACTTCGACGCCGCCTCCAAGGCCCAGGAAGACGCGCTCAAGAAGCAGGTAACCGGCGCGCTGAAGACCGCCGGCTACCCGGACAAGGCCGACCCGGCCGCGATGAACAAGCCGATGCTGGTGCTGCTGCTGTTCATCCTGGTGCTCTACGTGACCATGGTGTACGGCCCGATCGCGGCGATGCTGGTGGAGATGTTCCCGACCCGCATCCGCTACACCTCGATGTCCCTGCCCTACCACATCGGCAACGGCTGGTTCGGCGGCATGCTGCCGACCGTGACCTTCGCCCTGGTGGCCTTCAAGGGCGACATCTACTACGGCCTGTGGTATCCGATCGTCATCGCCCTGGCGACCGTCGTGATCGGCGGCCTGTTCATCCGCGAGACCAAGGATAACGACATCTACGCGCACGACTGATAGCACGCCAGTCGAACGAAAAATGCCGCTGGAGACAGCGGCATTTTTTTTGAAGCGGGCCAGGCGCCTAGCGCTTGATCGGGTCGAGCAGCTTGCTCTTCGGGGCGATCAGCAGCACGGCGAACCAGCCGATGAAGCTCAGGCAGCGCCAGACGGCAAAGAAGCAAAGAAAGTAGACCAGCCACTGCGCCCAATCCTGCGGGGAGCCCATCCCGCCCGCACGCAGCAAGGGCAGGCTCAACAGGCCGCCGAGCCCGCTCAGCAGTCCTACGAACCACCACGTACGGCCCAGGCCAGTCCTCGTCACATCTGTCATCACGCTCTCCGCATGCTGGAAACGGCAGCGATGTTAACACCGCGGCGCGCGAATAAACTCACCAATCGTCACGATCACTCTTCGCGCAGCTCGACTCCCGCCAGCTTCCAGTTCCACAACCCGTGGCGGTCGAGCACGAAGGCCAGGCCGCCACCGTCCACCCGTTCGACCAGCACCTGGTTCCAGTCGCGGTAAGACAGGCCGTAGTTCAGCTTCTCGCGCGGCGCGTCGCCGCCCGGCGGCGGTCCTTGCGGTTCGGGCTGGACGCGGATCTCGCCGGCCTCCAGCATCGCGGCCACGCCGGCCGGCGAGACCGCGGCGTCGACCACCGGATCGATCACCGCCAGCGCCATCGCCCTGCCGAAGGAGGCGAACGGGTTCGCGCCCGGCGCGTCAGGCCCGCCGTCCGCGCCCAGGCGCTGCATGACCTGACGCTTGACGCTCTCGCGCAGCTTCGGATAGTCGACGTAGCGCGATAATGCCGCGGCGTCGCGCGCCTCGACCGCGGAGAACATGCGGTACAACTGCCAGTGCGGGCTGGCCCAGGTGGCAACGGCAAGGGTTGCGACGGCGATGCCGGCGCCGATGGCAAGCGGTTTTGTTTTCATCGCGCTCAAGCTTGGAAGCCCTTGCCTTCGGCCGCAAGGCGCTCGAGCAGCGGCGCCGGCTTCCAAGCCTCGCCGTGGCGTCCGCCCGCAAACCTGCGGATCGCGTCCAGCACCCGCGGCAGGCCCACGCTGTCGGCGTAGAACATCGGGCCGCCGCGGTGCAGCGGGAAGCCGTAGCCGCTCAGGTAGACCATGTCGATGTCCGAGGCGCGTAGCGCGATGCCTTCCTCGAGGATCTTCGCGCCTTCGTTCACCAGCGCATACACCAGCCGCTCGACGATTTCACTGTCCGCGATGTCGCGCCGCTCCACGCCGAGGTCGCGCGAATGCTGCACGATCATGTCGTTCACGAGTGGGGACGGGATGGCCTTGCGCTCGCCCGCCCGGTAGTCGTACCAGCCGGCGCCGGTCTTCTGGCCGAAGCGCCCCTGTTCGCACAGCAGGTCGGCGGTCTTCGAATAGGCGATGTGGGGCGACTCGACGGCGCGGCGCTTGCGGATGTACCAGCCGATGTCGTTGCCGGCCAGGTCGCTCATGCGGAACGGGCCCATCGCGAAACCGAAGCGCTCGATCGCGCCATCGACCTGTTCCGGCAGCGCGCCCTCCTCGAGCAGGAAGAAGGCCTGGCGCAGGTACTGCTCCAGCATGCGGTTGCCGATGAAGCCGTCGCACACGCCCGACACCACGCCGGTCTTCCTGATTTTCTTCGACAGGGCCAGGCAGGTGGCCAGCACGTCCTTGCCGGTCGCCTTGCCGCGCACGATCTCCAGCAGCTTCATGACGTTGGCCGGACTGAAGAAATGCAGGCCGATCACGTCCTGCGGGCGGCTGGTAGACGCGGCGATGCGGTCCAGGTCCAGGGTCGAGGTATTCGAAGCCAGGATCGCGCCCGGCTTCATGGTCTCGTCGAGCTGGCGGAACACCGACTCCTTCACGCCCATGTCTTCGAACACGGCTTCGATCACGATGTCGGCCTGGGCGATGTCGGCATAGGACAAGCTGCCGGTGATCAGGCTGATCCTCTGCTCGCACTTCTCCTGCGTCAGCTTGCCCTTCCTGACCGTGTTCTCGTAGTTCTTGCGGATCGTCGCCAAGCCCTTGTCCAGCGCTTCGCCCTTCGTCTCCAGGATAGTCACCGGGATGCCGGCATTCGCGAAATTCATCGCGATGCCGGTGCCCATGGTGCCGGCGCCGACCACGGCGGCGCGCTCGATTTTCCGCACCGGGGTGTCGGCAGGCACGTCCGGCACCTTGCTGGCCGCGCGTTCGGCCATGAAGGCGTGGCGCAGGGCCTTCGATTCCGGCGTCTGCATCAGGTGGAGGAAGCGCTCGCGCTCGAAGCTCAAGCCTTCCTCGAATGGCTTGCTCACCGACGCGGCGACGGTCTCGACGCACGCGAGCGGCGCCGGGAACGGCCCGGCCATGGCCTTGACCTTCTCGCGCGCGGCCTGGATGAAGGCCTCGGGGTGCGGGTAATCGACCGCGCGCTCGCGCACCTTCGGCAGCGGACGCGCGTGGGCGACCCTGGCCGCGAATTCCACGGCGGCGGCAAGCAGATCGGTTCCCGCGGGGAAGACCTGGTCGAACAGCGCGGTGCCGGCCAGCTTCTCGGACGGCACCGGCGTGCCGGACACCACCATGTCGAGGGCCATTTCCAGGCCCAGCACGCGCGGCAGGCGCTGGGTGCCGCCGGCGCCCGGCAGCAGGCCCAGCTTCACTTCGGGGAGCGCGATCTGGGCGCCCGGCAATGCGACGCGGTAATTGCAGCCCAGCGCCAGCTCCAGGCCGCCGCCCATGCAGACGCTGTGGATCGCGGCCACCACCGGCTTGCTGCAGTTTTCCACCACCCGGATCAGGCTGTGCAGGGTCGGCTCGGTCAGGGCCTTGGGCGAATTGAACTCGCGGATATCGGCGCCGCCCGAGAAGGCCTTGCCGGCGCCGGTCAGGACGATGGCCGTGACGGCCGGGTCGGCTTCGGCCCGCTCGATCGCGGCGACGGCGGCGCTGCGGGTCGCCAGGCCCAGGCCGTTGACCGGCGGATTATTCAGGCTCACTACGGCAACGCTGCCCTGGACGGTGTAGTCGGCGCTCATGTCTCTTCTTCTCCTTGTCAGTACCCAGGCTCCAGCCTGGCGGAATTTTTTAACTATACCTGAACTAAAAGAACGTTCGTATTATTTCGGGCAGCGCCGGATGTGCCAGAATACGCGCCTCACGCCCTTGCATCGCACCGACCATGGAAAAACTGATCGCACAATTGACCCGGCTCTACCTCATGCCCGGCCTCGAAGCCGGCCAAGCCCCGGCCGGCACGCCGCTGGTCTCCGAAGACGGCCTGACGCGCGCCATCGTCATCGACTTCCCGCGCGCGCCGGACGACCAGGGCCGCCACTGGACCCAGCTGTGCGAGGTCGCCAATACTCTGCAGGAAAAGCTCGGCTTTCCGCCCCCCGCGGTGAGCGTCACGGGCGCCGATGCCTTCCGCCTGTGGCTGTCGCTGCGCGACGCGGTTCCGGTGGCCGAGGTGCGCCGTTTCCTGTCCCTGCTGCGCAGCGCCTGCTTCCCGGAGCTGCCGCTACGCGCCGCCAGTACGGCCGAGCTGCCGCCGTGCCTGCACGGCGCGACCGGAAGATGGGCCGCCTTCATCCATCCTGGCATGGGCGCTTCGTTTGCCGGAGAGGAAGGGCTGGACGTCGCGCCGCCCGCCGCAGCCCAGCTGGCTTTCCTGGAGGGACTGGAGAGCATCGCGCCGGCCCGGTTCGAGGAGGCATTGGCCGCGCTGGCGCCGCCGCGCGCGAGCACGCCATCGCCCGCCCCGCTGACGGCGCCGCCCGACGGCCTGCTGCTGAAGGATGCGACGCTCGAAGACATCGTGCGTCACCTGCACGCGCTCGGGATCGAACCGAGCTTTCGCCACGTCCTGCCGGGCAGCAGCTGATGCGCCGACCGGGTACACTGCAGGATGGACCCACCCGACAAGCATGGAGGAGCGATGAAGACCGCCGTATTCAGCGCACGCCGCTACGACAAGACCCTGCTGGCGCGCGCCAACCAGGATGCCGGCCACGAGCTGCGCTTTGTCGAAGACCGCCTGAGCCTGGCGAGCGCGAACCTGGCCGAGGGCTGCGAGGCGGTGTGCGTGTTCGTCAACGACAGCGTCGACGCGCAGGTGCTTGAGGTGCTGGCCCGCCAGGGCACGCGCCTGGTGGCGACCCGCTCCACCGGCTACAACCAGATCGACGTGGCCGCGGCGGGCAAGCTCGGCATCGAGGTGGTGCGCGTCACCGACTATTCGCCCCATTCGGTCGCCGAGTTCGCGGTCGGCCTGCTGCTGGGCGTGAACCGCAAGATCGCGCGCGCCAGCGCCCGTACCCGCGACGGCAATTTCGACCTCGAGGGCCTGATGGGCTTCGACCTGCACGGCAAGACCATCGGCGTGATCGGCACCGGCAAGATCGGCCTCATCTTCGCCCGCATCATGGCCGGCTTCGGCTGCACCATCCTGGGCCACGATCCCTATCCGGGCCGGGCCTTCGAGGACACCGGCGGGCGCTACGTCACGGTCGACGAACTGCTCGCGCGCAGCGACGTGGTGTCGCTGCACTGCCCGCTCACCGAGGCCACCCGCTACATCATCAATGCCGTCAACCTGGCGCGCCTCAAGCGCGGCAGCATCCTGGTCAACACCAGCCGGGGCGGCCTGGTCGATACCGAGGCCGCCATCGCCGCGCTCAAGAGCGGGCAACTGGGCGGCCTGGCGATCGACGTCTACGAGCAGGAAGCGAACCTGTTCTTCCAGGACCTGTCGTCCACCATCATCTGCGACGACGTGATCCAGCGCCTGGTCTCGTTCCCGAACGTGATCGTCACCGGCCACCAGGCCTTCTTCACCGTGGAGGCGATCGGCCAGATCATGCAGACCACGATCGAGAGCATCAGCGCCTTCGAGCGCGGCGAGACGCTGGTCAACCGGGTGCCGCCGCCCTAGACCTCACGCGGTCGGCAACCGGTGCTCCTGGTAGAGGTCGCGCAGCTTGTTCTTCTGGATCTTGCCGGTGCCGCCGACCGGCAGCGCCTCAGTGAAGACCACGTCGTCGGGAATCCACCACTTGGCCACCTTGCCCTCGAAGAAGCCCAGCAGCTCCTCACGCGAGACCTCGGCGCCGGGACGCCGCACCACCACCAGCAGCGGCCGTTCGGCCCACTTCGGGTGCGCCACGCCGATGCAGGCCGCCTGCAGCACGGCCGGATGCGCCATGGCGATGTTCTCCAGGTCGATCGAGCCGATCCACTCGCCGCCCGACTTGATCACGTCCTTGCTGCGGTCCGTGATCTGCAGGTAGCCGTCCGGGTCGATGGTGGCCACGTCGCCGGTCGGGAACCAGCCGTCCTGCAAGACCTCGCCGCCCTCGCCCCGGAAGTAGCCCGACACCACCCACGGTCCCTTCACCAACAGGTGGCCATAGGTGCTGCCGTCCCAGGGCAGCTCGCTGCCGTCGTCGTCGACGATCTTCATGTCGACGCCATAGATGGCGTGACCCTGCTTGCGCAGCACGGCGCGCTGCTCCCCGGCCGGCAGGGCCAGCTGCCTGCCCGTCAGGGTGCAGGCGGTGCCGAGCGGCGACATCTCGGTCATGCCCCAGGCGTGCACCACCTCGACGCCGAGCTGGTCGATCAACACGTCCATCATGGCCGGCGGACAGGCCGAGCCGCCGATCACGGTGCGCCGGAAGCTCGAGAAGCGCAGACCGTTCTGCAGCACGTGGTTGACCAGGCCGAGCCAGACGGTGGGCACGCCGGCCGAGAAAGTCACGCCTTCGGCCTCGAACAGCTCGTACAGGGACTTGCCGTCCAGGGCGGGGCCGGGAAACACCATCTTCGCGCCCGACAGCGGCACCGAATACGGCAGGCCCCAGGCATTGACGTGGAACATCGGCACCACCGGCAGCACGGTATCCAGGGCCGACACGTTGAGCGCGTTCGGCATCGCCGACGCATAGGCGTGCAGCACGGTCGAGCGGTGCGAGTACAGCGCGCCCTTCGGGTTGCCGGTAGTGCCCGAGGTGTAGCACAGGCTGGCCGCCGAACGCTCGTCGAACTGTGGCCAGGCATAGTCGCCGGTCTCCGCCTCGACCAGGTCCTCGTAGCACAGCAGCGTCGGGATCGTCGTCTCCGTCGGCATGTGCGCGCGCCCGCACAGGGCCACATAGCCCTTGATGGTCTTGCAGTGGCGCGCCATCGCCTCGATCGCAGGCAAGAAAGTCAGGTCGAAGAACAGGTACTGGCTCTCGGCATGGTTGACGATGTAGGCGATCTGCTCCGGATGCAGGCGCGGGTTGATCGTATGCAGCACCGCGCCCGAGCCCGAGACGGCGTAGTACAGCTCCATGTGGCGGTAGCCGTTCCAGGCCAGCGTGGCGACCCGCTCGCCCATGCCCACGCCCAGCCGCTGCAAGGCCTGCGCCATGCGGCGCGCGCGCGCCTCGCAATCGCGGTAGGTATAGCGGTGGATGTCGCCCTCGACCCGGCGCGAGACGACCTCGCTGGCGCCGTAGTGGCGCGCGGCGAACGTGATAATGCTCGAGACCAGCAGCGGCTGGTCCATCATCTGGCCCATCAGCGGGCTCGGCGGGTAGGCATTGCAAGGGGCGTTCATCCGGTCTCCATGTACGTGGAACAACTCATGTCGAGTTTCAACTCCCGCTGGAGCTGTCGTCAACGCAATTCGATTGCGCGCCGCAGCATGGCCGATGCAGGCGTGCGCCGATGGAATCGGCCCGGTACGGTAGAATCCTGCCAATCACCACCTCACCTGCATAACCGGGCCGACCGCCTAGCAAAGGAGCTGCCATCACTGCCGACGAACTCCCGTTCAACAACTCTTTCGCCGAGTTGCCGCCGGCCTTCTACACCCGGCTGATGCCGACGCCCTTGCCGTCGCCCTATTTCATCGCTGCGAGCGCCGGCGCGGCCGCGCAGGTCGCGCTCGACCCGCAGGCGCTGGCGCAGGAGGATTTTGTCGCCGTGTTTACCGGCAACAAGGTGGCGGTGCGTTCCCAGCCGCTGTCGGCGGTGTATTCCGGCCACCAGTTCGGCGTCTGGGCCGGCCAGCTCGGCGACGGCCGCGCCATCGTGCTGGGCGACCTGCCGGGCCCGGACGGTCCGATGGAAGTGCAGCTCAAGGGCGCCGGCCTGACGCCTTATTCGCGCATGGGCGACGGGCGCGCGGTGCTGCGCTCCTCGATCCGCGAATTCCTGTGCTCGGAAGCAATGGCCGCGCTCGGCATCCCGACCACCCGCGCCCTGATGCTGACCGGCTCGCACCAGCGCGTCATGCGCGAAACCGTCGAAACCGCCGCCGTGGTCACCCGCATGGCGCCGACGTTCGTGCGCTTCGGCTCCTTCGAGCACTGGCATTACCGCGGCAAGCAAGACGAACTGCGGATCCTGGCCGATTACGTCATCAAGGGGTGGTATCCGCAATTGCTGGACGCCGCCAATCCGTACAAGGAACTGCTGACCGAAGTCACGCGCCGCACCGCCCACATGATCGCGGGCTGGCAGGCGGTCGGCTTCATGCATGGTGTGATGAACACCGACAATATGTCGATCCTCGGCCTGACGCTCGACTACGGCCCCTTCGGCTTCATGGAGGCTTTCGATGCCAACCACATCTGCAACCATACCGACCAGGGCGGCCGCTATTCCTACGCCAACCAGGTGCCGGTCGGCCACTGGAACTGCTATGCGCTCGGCAACGCCCTGCTGCCCCTGATCGGCACGCCTGAGGACACCGAGGAAGCGCTGGACGTCTACCGGCCCGCCTTCGGGGCCAGGCTGGACGAACTGCTGCACGCCAAGCTCGGCCTGTTCGACGCGCGCGAGGAGGACAGCGCCCTGTTCGACGACATGTTCAAGCTGCTGCAGGCCAACCACGCCGACTTCACGCTGTTCTTCCGCCGCCTGGGCGACCTGGCGCTCGAAGGCGGCGTGGAGCAGGATGCGCCGGTGCGCGACCTGTTCCTCGACCGCGAGGCCTTCGACGCATGGGCCGGCCGCTACCGCGCGCGCCTGCGTCAGGAGAACAGCCAGGATGCGCTGCGGCGCGCCGCGATGCAGCGCACGAATCCAAAATACGTCCTGCGCAACTACCTGGCCCAGACCGCGATCGAACAGGCCCAGAACGGCGATTTCAGCGGCGTGCACAAGCTGCTCGCCATCTTGGCGCGTCCTTTCGACGAGCAGCCGGAGAACGAATCCTATGCGGCCTTGCCGCCCGATTGGGCAGCCCACCTCGAGGTGAGCTGCTCGTCCTGAACCACCAGAACCAAGAGAGACCGCAATGAATGACAAAGTGAGCAAGAGCGACGCCGAGTGGCGCGCCCAGCTGGACCCGATGCAGTACCAGGTGACCCGCCACGCCGCCACCGAGCGCGCCTTCACCGGCAAGTACTGGGACCACCACGAGCACGGCATCTACCACTGTGTCTGCTGCGATACCCCGCTGTTCGAATCCGACGCCAAGTTCGATTCCGGCTGCGGCTGGCCCAGCTACTTCCGCGCCCTCGATCCGGACAACGTCATCGAGAAGGAAGACCGCAGCCACGGCATGCTGCGCACCGAGATCATCTGCGCCGTCTGCGACGCCCACCTCGGCCACGTGTTCCCGGACGGCCCGCCGCCGACCGGCCTGCGCTACTGCATCAACTCGGCGGCCATGCGCTTTGAACCCGTTTGAAGAAAGTCCGAGGAAGCAATGATTAAGTTTTTGTTCGACATGCTGCCGGTGATCCTGTTCTTCGGGATCTATAAGTACGGCGAGAACAACCAGGAATGGGCCCACGGGCTCGTCACCGAGCACCTCGGTTTCCTGATCTCGGGCGGCGCGGTGCCGGCCTCGCAGTCGCCGATCCTCCTGGCCACCGCGGTCACGATCATCGCCACAGTGCTGCAGATCGTGTATCTGCTCGCGCGCCGGCGCAAGGTCGACGGCATGCTGTGGCTGTCGCTGGGCGTCGTGGTGGTGGCCGGCGGCGCCACCATCTACTTCCACGACGACACCTTCATCAAATGGAAGCCGACCATCCTGTACTGGGCCTTCGGCGTCGCCCTGCTGCTGGCGCACCTGATCTACCGCAAGAACCTGATGCGCTCGGCGCTCGGCGGCGCGATGAACCTGCCGGAGCCGGTCTGGACCCGGGTCCTGTATGCGTGGATCGCCTTCTTCATCGGGCTCGGCCTGCTGAACCTCCTGATGGCCTTCGTGGTCTTCCGCTCCGACACCGGAGCCTGGGTCAGCTTCAAGCTGTTCGGCATCAGCGGCATCCTGTTCGCCTTTATCATCATTCAGTCGCTGTTCCTGTCCAAACATATCCAGGAGGATGCTCAAAATGGAAGCTAACCGTACCGAACGCCTGCGCGCGCGCCTGCAGGCCGAACTCGACCCGACCGTGCTGGAGATCACCGACGACTCGCACCTGCACGCCGGACACGCCGGCGCCGCCTCCGGCGGCAGCCATTACAGCGTGAAGATCGTGTCGGACAGGTTCCAGGGCCAGACGCTAGTCATGCGCCATCGTCTTGTGTATGATGCCGTTCACGAAATGATCAACAAGGCGGAAATCCATGCCCTGGCCATCACGGCCCTTGCACCTTCGGAACCGGCTTGAGGCATACTGCCTGGGGCTGACCGCCCCTGGCCTACCGCCCGTGGCTTACCGCCCCTGCTCATCTTCAGTCTACTTTAAGAATAGTGGCCGACAATCTGTAACGCTAAGTACCAGAACTCGAAGTACAAGAACTAATCAAATCTCGTCCAAGCACATCCCTCCCACAGGAATTCCAGAAATGACTCTTAAGCCAGCACACCTGCTGTTAGCTCTGATCGCCGTGTCCGCAGCACCCGCCTTCGCCCAGAACCTCGCCGTCGTGAACGGCAAAGCCATCCCGACCTCGCGCGTCGACGAAGCAGTCAAGCAACTGGTCGCTGCCGGCCAGGGCCAGGATTCGCCGCAGCTGCGCCTGGCCATCAAGGAAGAGATGATCGCCCGCGAAGTGCTGATGCAGGAAGCCATCAAGCAGGGCTACGACAAGAAGCCGGACGTGCGCGCCGCGCTCGACAACGCGCGCCAAGCCATCGTCGTGAACCAGCTGGCCCGCGACTACATCCAGAAGAACCCGGTCACCGACGCCGAAATCAAGGCCGAATACGACCGCTTCAAGGCCCAGACCGGCGACAAGGAATACCACGTGCGCCACATCCTGCTCGATACCGAAGCCGACGCCAACGCCGTGATCGCCAAGATCAAGTCCGGCAGCAAGTTCGAAGAGCTGGCCAAGCAGTCGAAGGACACCGGCACCGCCAACAACGGCGGCGACCTGGACTGGGCGACCCCGTCCTCCTTCCCACCCGAGTTCGCTGCCGGCTTCACCGGCCTGCAAAAAGGCGGCGTCACCGAGAAGCCGGTGAAGACCGCCAACGGCTTCCACGTCATCAAGCTGGACGACACCCGTGCGGCCAAGCTGCCGTCGCTGGAAGAAGTCAAGCCGCAGATCCAGGACGCGCTGGCCCAGAAAAAGCTGGCCGACTACCGCGACCAAATGGTCAAAAAGGCAAAGGTGCAGTAAGATGTACTACCGCCGGTGCCAGCAAGCACCGGTTCTTGCCGCCCGCGGCGAACTTTTTCGTGTTTAGATAGGACCTTAACAATGATTTTGAAGCCAGCCCGCCTGACTTTGGCAATCAGCCTGGCCGCGGCCGCCATGGTTGCCGCGCCTGCTATTGCGCAGAACGTCGCCACCGTCAATGGCAAGCCCATCCCGGCGGCAAAGGTTGACCAGCTGGTCAAGCAAGTGGTCGCACAAGGCCGCGCCACCGATTCGCAACAGCTGCGCGATGCGATCAAGAAAGACCTGATCGGCCGCGAAGTCCTGATCCAGGAAGCCGACAAGCAAGGCATCGGCGGTCGCGCCGACGTCAAGGCAGCCATCGACAATGCCCGCCAGAGCATCATCATCAACGCGATGCTGGCCGACTACGTCAAGAAGAACCCGATCAAGGATGCCGACATCAAGGCCGAGTACGACAAGTACAAGGCGCAGGTGGGCGACAAGGAATACCACGCACGCCACATCCTGGTTCCGACCGAAGACGAAGCCAAGTCCATCATCAGCAAGCTGAAGGGCGGCGCCAAGTTCGAAGAGCTGGCCAAGCAGCATTCGAAGGACGGCTCGGCGGCCAATGGCGGCGACCTGGACTGGGCAAGCCCGGCCAACTACGTGCCTGAGTTCTCGAAGGCCATGGTTGCCCTGCAAAAAGGCGCGATCACCGACACCCCGGTCAAGAGCCAGTACGGTTTCCACGTGATCAAGCTGGAAGACGTGCGCCAGGCCAAGATCCCGGCCCTGGACGAAGTCAAGCAGCAGGTCGCGGAATCGCTGCAGCAGCGCCAGCTGGCGCAGTACCGCGAAAGCCTGGTCAAGAAGGCCAAGATCCAGTAAGCCGTGCTTGCCGGATGAAGAAGCGCTCCCGAGGGGGCGCTTTTTTTATGGTCTTCCGCTCCTCGAAGCGCCCTATGGGGCCGCTTCGGACACCTCCTACGGCAGCGCGGAGCGTGCGCCTATTCATCCTTGTCGCCGCTCGACTAAGATCGAGACGAAGGACAACCGAACAAGGAGACCACCATGAGCACCGAACAACGCACCCAGCATGGACCAGCACTTGACGGTGGCCGTGAAGGCCCGGGAGACACCCGCGACTTGCCGGGCGCAGCCGGCACGCCGGGCGCCGGCGGCGCCGGCGGCGAGCAGTCCGCCGAGGCCGTGTGGCGCTACCAGGTCCCGCCGCCCGGCAGCGGTACCGGCGCCGGCGAATCCAACGCGGGACACTACACGCCGAATGCGGCGGGCCACGGCGGCGGCATCGTCGAGGCGCCGGCCGACAGCAACGTCAACGCGCCCGGGCGGCCGCTCAGCGGCGCCGGCAGCGCCACCGATCCGTCCGCCGGCACCATCGGCGGCATCGAGGCAAGCAGGAAAGCCCAGGCCTCGGGAGGCGCAACGCGCGGCCTCCCCGACGATGCGGCCAGCAATGCGGACGGCAACATGAGCGGCTCCGCCGGCACCGACCGCAGCTAGCGTCGCTCTCCCCAAGGGTGCGCCCTCCATCGCGCCCGTCTTTTCCCTTGACGGCTACAATCGGGCCGTTCGATCCACAGGAGGACGACATGGACAAGGAACAAGCGAAAGCCCCACCCGCCGGCCAGGACGGCCAGAACGCGTCCCAGGGGGGCTTGTGGCAGTACGAGGTGCCGCCCCAGGATCCTGGCGCAGGCAGCCTGCAGTCGAATGCCGGCCATTACACGGGCGGCGCCCACGGCGGCGACAGCCAGCAGGGCGATTTCCTCGCATCGCCGCCGGACGCGAACGCGATGCCGGCCGGTGCGCCCCAGACCAGCCGCGGCAGTGCGGGACGCGGCGGCGCCGATCCCCAGACCAGCCCGGCCCCGGGCGCGGGCGGCGGCAGCGCCGGCGCCGGTCACGTCCCTGAAGGCGATACGGGCGCAGGTGCCGGTGCCGGTGCCGGTGCAGGCGCTGGCGGCGCCACCGACGACACGGCGGGCGCCGGAGGCGGCCAACCCGCCCCGGTCGGCAACGGCACGCCGGACCAGCCCGTCTGGGCAACCTGAAGCGATCCGCTTATAAAAAAAGCGCCTCCGCGGAGGCGCTTCTTGTGATGGGTTCAGCCGCTCAGCCGACCCACTTGCGGGCATTGCGGAACATGCGCATCCACGGCGATTCGTCCGGCCAGCCGCTAGGGGCCCACGAGTGCACGGCGGTGCGGAACACGCGTTCGGCGTGCGGCATCATCGCCGTGAAGCGGCCGTCCTCGGTGGTGACGGCGGTGAGGCCGCCCGGCGAACCGTTCGGATTGAACGGATAGGTTTCGGTCGCCTGGCCGCGGTTGTCGACGTAGCGCAGCGACTTCACCACTTGCCCGATGTCGCCGGTCAGCGAGAAGTCGGCGAAGCCTTCGCCGTGGGCGATCGCCAGCGGCGCCTGGGTGCCGGCCATGCCGTCGAAGAAGATCGACGGCGAGTCCAGCACCTCCACCATGCCGAAGCGCGCTTCGAACTGTTCGGATTTATTCCGGGTGAACTTCGGCCACGCCTGCGCGCCCGGGATAATCGACTTCAGGTTGCTCAGCATCTGGCAGCCGTTGCACACGCCCAGGCCGAAGGTGTCCTGGCGCGCGAAGAAGGCGGCAAACTGATCCGAGAGCTGCGGGTTGAACAGGATGGTCTTGGCCCAGCCCTCGCCCGCGCCCAGCACGTCGCCGTAGGAGAAGCCGCCGACGGCGATCACGCCGTGGAAGTCCGCCAACCTGGCACGGCCGGCGATCAGGTCGCTCATGTGCACGTCGACGGCGCTAAAGCCGGCCTGGTGCATGACCCAGGCGGTCTCGATGTGCGAGTTCACACCCTGCTCGCGCAGAATCGCCACGCGCGGACGCACGCCCGTCGCGATGAAGGGCGCCGCCACGTTCTCGCTCAGGTCGAACGTCAGCTTCGGCGACAGGCCCGGATCGCTCTCGTCCAGCAGGCGATCGTATTCCTGGTCGGCGCAGTCCGGGTTGTCGCGCAGGCGCGCGATGCGCCAGCTGGTCTCGCTCCACAGGCGGTGTAGAAGGCTCCGCTTCTCGCTGTAGATCAGCTTGGCGTCACGGGTGAATTCGATCAAGGCGCGGTCGTTGAGCTTGCCGATGATGTGGCTGCAGGCGCCCAGGCCGAACTCGCGCAGCACGGCCATCACGGCCTGCTTGTCGTCCGCGCGCACCTGCAGCACCGCGCCCAGCTCCTCGCTGAACAGCGCGCGCAGGGTCATCTCGTTGCGGCGCTCGCCCACCTGGGTAGCCCAGTTCTTGGCGTCGCCCCAGTCGGACGCGTGCTCGCCTTCCATGGTCAGGATGTCGAGGTTGACCGACACGCCGGCGCGGCCGGCGAAGGCCATCTCGCACAGCGTCGCGAACAGGCCGCCGTCCGAACGGTCGTGGTAGGCCAGCAGCTTGCCTTCCTTGTTGAGGCGCTGCACGGCGTCGAAGAAAGCCTTCAGGTCCTCGGCCGCATCCACGTCCGGGACGCTGTCGCCGATCTGCTGGAACACCTGCGCCAGGATGGATGCACCCAGGCGGTTCTTGCCGCGGCCGAGGTCGACCAGCACCAGGGCGGTGTCGCCCAGGTCCGTGCGCAGCTGCGGCGTCAGCGAACGGCGCACGTCCGCTACCGGCGCGAACGAGGACACGATCAGGGACACCGGCGAAATCACCGACTTGTTGGCGCCGTCGTCGTTCCAGGTGGTGCGCATCGACAGCGAATCCTTGCCGACCGGGATGGACACACCCAGCGCCGGGCACAGCTCCATGCCGACCGCCTTGACGGTGTCGAACAGCGCGGCGTCCTGGCCCGGCTGGCCGCAGGCCGCCATCCAGTTGGCCGACAGCTTGATGTCGCCGATCTGCTCGATGGCGGCGGCCGCGATGTTGGTGATCGCCTCGCCGACGGCCATGCGGCCCGAGGCGGCGGCGTCGATCACGGCCAGCGGGGTACGCTCGCCCATCGCCATCGCTTCGCCCAGGAAGCCTTCATAGGACATGGCGGTGACGGCGCAGTCGCTGACGGGCACCTGCCACGGGCCGACCATCTGGTCGCGCACGGTCATGCCGCCCACGCTGCGGTCGCCAATGGTGATCAAGAAGGATTTGTCGGCCACGGTCGGGCTCAAGAGCACGCGGCGCGCGGCCTCCGCCAGCTCGATGCCGGTCAGGTCGATCGCCGGGAAGTCATACTTCACGTGCTCGACCTCGCGCAGCATCTTGGGCGGCTTGCCGAGCAGCACGTCCATCGGCATGTCGACCGGGTTGTTGCCTGCGTCGGGATCGATCACGCGCAGCTGGCGCTCTTCGGTGGCGGTGCCCACGACTGCGTACGGACAGCGCTCGCGCTCGCACAGCGATGCAAATTTTTCAAGGTCGATTGGCGAAATCGCCAACACATATCGCTCTTGCGACTCATTGGACCAAATTTCCTTCGGCGCCATCCCACTTTCTTCCAGCGGGACTTTACGCAGATCGAACAGCGCGCCGCGCTTGGCGTCGTTGACGATTTCCGGGAAGGCGTTCGACAGGCCGCCCGCGCCCACGTCGTGGATCGAGATGATCGGATTGTCGGCGCCCATCTGCCAGCAGCCGTTGATGACTTCCTGGGCGCGGCGCTCCATTTCCGGGTTGCCGCGCTGGACCGAGTCGAAGTCCAGGTCGGCGGTGTTGGTGCCGGTGGCCATCGAGGACGCGGCCGAGCCGCCCATGCCGATGCGCATGCCCGGGCCGCCCAGCTGGATCAAGAGGCTGCCGACCGGGATCTCGTCCTTGTGGGTGTGCTCGGCGGAGATGTTGCCGATGCCGCCGGCGATCATGATCGGCTTGTGGTAGCCGTACACGTTGCCGGCCGCGCCGACGTTCTGCTCGTAGGAGCGGAAGTAGCCGCCCAGGACCGGGCGGCCGAACTCGTTGCTGAAGGCGGCGCCGCCGATCGGGCCGTCGATCATGATCTGCAGCGGCGAGGCGATGCGCTCCGGCTTGCCGTACACGGCATCCACGCGCCCCGCTTCGCCGGCGGTCACGTCCGACGCGTTTTCCCAGGGACGCCGGGCGTCCGGCAGCGCCAGGTTCGAGACCGTGAAGCCGGTCAGGCCCGCCTTCGGCTTGGCGCCGCGGCCGGTCGCGCCCTCGTCGCGGATTTCGCCGCCGGCGCCGGTGGAGGCGCCCGGGAACGGCGAGATCGCGGTCGGGTGGTTGTGGGTCTCGACCTTCATCAGGGTGTGCACCAGATCGGTCGACGGCGCGTATTCCTGCCCTTGACGGGGGAAGAAGCGGGTCACGGTGGCGCCCTCGATGATCGAAGAGTTGTCGCTGTAGGCGACCACGGTGCCGTGCGGGTTGAGCTGGTGGGTGTTCTTGATCATCCCGAACAGCGACTTGTCCTGCTTGACGCCGTCGATGATCCAGTCGGCGTTGAAGATCTTGTGGCGGCAGTGTTCCGAGTTCGCCTGCGCGAACATCATCAGCTCGACGTCGGTCGGATTACGCTGCGCTTTCGTGAACGCGTCGTGCAGGTAGTCGATCTCGTCGGCCGACATCGCCAGGCCCAGTTCGAGGTTGGCGCGCACCAGGGCATCGCGGCCCTGCCCGGTCACGTCCACGGTCTCGAGCGGACGGCCTTCGAGTTCGTCGAACAGGCGCTGCGCCTCGTCGGCGTTACGCAACACGGTCTCGGTCATGCGGTCGTGCAGCAGTGCGGCGACTTGGGCCACTTCGTTCTCGGCCAGCTTCTTCGGCGCGCCAATGCCGGTGCCGAGGATGCCGCCCTTGAGCACGACGGTATAACCCACGCCGCGCTCGATGCGGTGCACGTGCTGCATGCCGCAGTTGTGGGCGATGTCGGTGGCCTTCGAAGCCCACGGCGAGATCGTGCCCAGGCGCGGAATCACGAAGAATTCCTCGGTCACGCCTTCGTACAAGGTTTGCGCCGCGGGTTCGCCATAGGTGAGCATGGCGGTGAGGCGCTCGGTATCGTCAGTAGCCAGCGCTGCGCTGCTGTCGATGAAGTGATAGAAGCGGGCCTGGACTGCGGCAATCGATGGTGCGACGGCTTGGAGTTGCGACAGGAGGCGTTGGCTACGGAAGGCGGACAGGGCGTTGGAACCCGGCAGAATCAACATGGCTGAGAAGTTGGTTGATGCAGCGTCGCTGCTAGGGTGGAAGATAGCCCGCTATTATACAGGCTCCCTAGGCAGCGTTGCATTCCTACCAGTCCGAACCTTGTAGAACGGACATTTCTTGATCCTGTAGGAACTTATCGGTATTGTAAGGGCTAGATAATTACAATAGGTGCACGGGCACCGCACAGGACGGAAGATGCAAGAAAACGCCAACCTCACGGTACTGATCGTCGATCCCAGCCAGGGCATGCGCGGCAGCCTGCAGAACATGCTGAACCAGGCCGGCATCACCAGGATCGAGTCGGCGGTCAATGCCGGCACCGCGATCAAGCAGCTCGCCAAGCGCGCCTATGACATCATCCTGTGCGAATACGACCTGGGCGGCCCGGCGGGCGACGGCCAGGACGGCCAGCAGCTGCTGGAAGACCTGCGCCACCACCGCCTGATCACGGCGTCGACCATCTTCATCATGCTCACCTCGGAAGGCGTGTACGACAAGGTCGTCAGCGCCGCCGAGCTGACTCCGACCGACTACGTGCTCAAGCCGTTCACGGTGGAGATGCTGAGCACCCGCATCAAGCGCGCGCTGGAGCGCCGCACCGCCCTGCTCCCGGTCTGGCAGCTGGCCGCGCAGGGTAAATCGCTTGACGCGATCCGCGCCTGCGCCACCGCGGCGATCGCCAGTCCGCGCTACGCGCTCGACTTCCTGCGCCTGAAGGCCGAGCTGCACGTCGCCATCGGCGAGCACGGCCAGGCCGGCGCGATCTACCGCGACGTGCTGGCCGAGCGTCCGCTCGGCTGGGCCGGCCTCGGCCTGGCGCGCGCCATGCTCGCGCAGGGCGAGGTCGAGGCGGCGCGCGATACGCTGGCGGCGCTGGTGCAGGCCAATCCGCGCCTGATGGCGGCCTACGACCTGCTGGCGCGCTGCCACGAGCAACTGGGCAGCAGCCTCGATGCGCAAAAGGTGCTGGAGGAAGCCGTGGCGATCTCCCCGCACATGGTGCGCCGCCTGCGCAAGCTCGGCGAAGTCGCGCTGGACAACGGCGATGCCGAGGCCGCTGAAAAATCCTTCAAGCAGGTGGTGAGCAAGGCGCGCTACTCGGAATTTCGCAATCCCGAGGACCACGTCAACCTGGTCAGGGCATTGGTGACGCGCGGCGACGTGGCCGGCGCCGGCGGCGTGATCCGCGACCTGGAACGCTCGATGCGCGGCAGCGCGAACGTCGATGCGTGCAAGGCCTATTCGAGCGCCCTGCTGCTGGAAAAGACCGGCAACCTCAGCGCCGCCGTCGCCGAGCTCTCGCATGCCGCCAGCGCCGCGCGCACCAGCAGCGGCCTGTCGCCCAACCTGAAGATCGGCCTGGCGCAGGCCTGCCTCGAGCACCGGATGGACGAACAGGCCTCCGAGGTCATGCTGAGCGTGATGGGCGATGCGTCGGGCGCGGTGACGCTGGACCAGGCGATGGGCGTGTTCGTGCGCGCCGGCCGGCCCGACCTCGCCGACGGTATGGGCCAGCAGCTGCGCGCCCAGGCGCAGATCCTGCTCGGCGTGGCGGACGAGAAGCGCAACATGGGCGACGTGCGCGGCGCGGTGCAGACCCTGCTCGAGGCGCTGCACATGGCGCCCGGCAACCTGCAGGTGATGGTGGCGGTGGCGGGCGGCATCCTGCGCCAGGTGAACGAGCTGGGCTGGGATCATGCGCTTGGCGAAGTGGCCGGCGAGCAGATCGAACGCTTGAGGGCGATGGATGCGGGGCATCCGCGCCTGGCGGCGCTGACCGAGGAACTCCAGCAGGCCAAGCGCAAGTACGGCATCTCGACCTGAAACGGCACACCTGCCACGCAAGGCTTCAAGTCGCTCCCTGCGCCTCCCCCGCCGCTACCAGGCGCGCGCCGGATGGACGCATCCAGGCCAGCACGCAAGCCAGCATCGCCAGGTGCGCCGCCGACGAATAGAACGGCGCCAGCGCGGGCTGCACGACGCCCACGTCCGCAACACTGTCGAGAAGACCGTTGGCCAGGTTCCACCCCCAGTGCAGGCCCACCGCCGCCCACAGCGAGCGCGTGCGCCACAAGGCCGCCGCGTAGGCGAGACCAAAGCACAACAGCATGAACCACTCGAACGGGCCCTTATGCAGTCGGTAGATGTGGTTCAGGACGTAGAGCCCGGCGGAGACCAGGATGAAGATCCAGCCCAGGTTCGGGAAGGCGCGCAGTACCAGGCCGCGCGTCAGGATGTCTTCCGCCGTCGATGCGACGAAGGTCGAGAAGGCGAGAAAGCCAAGCGTCCCCAGCAACACTATGCCGCCGGGGCCGCCCGTCCATGCGACGGTGTAGACGCCGGCATAGGTGCCGACCGCGACTGCCCCAAGCTTGGCCAGCAGCGCCAACCCGAGTCCCAGCGCCAGCAGCCGCAGCCAGCCGGGCCGCGCATCCAGATGCCAGGCGCGCATGCCGCCGAATCCGAGCAGGCGCGAGCCCCACCATGCGAGAAACGGGAACAGCAGCATCAGCCAAGGCTTGCCGACGCCCTGCGGCATCTGGTATGCGATGAACAGCATGGCGGCGACCAGGGCGAGGCGCAGCCGGGTGGGGTGGTTTGTCATTGTAATATCTTGTTCACGCACCGTAGCCGCCGCCGCCCGGCGTGTCGATCACGAACAGGTCGCCCGGTTCCATGTCCACCTTGCCGATATGCCCCAGGGTCTCGACCGTCCCGTCGGCCCGCAGCACGGTATTGCGCCCGCGCTCGCCGGGTGAGCCCCCGGCCATGCCGAACGGCGCATGGATGCGGTTGTTCGACAGGATCGCCGCCGTCATCGGTTCCAGGAAGCGCACTTTGCGGGTGCCGCCATTGCCGCCATGCCAGCGCCCCGCCCCGCCGGAGCCGTGGCGGATGGCGTAGCTCTCCAGCCGCACCGGGAAGCGGAACTCCAGGATCTCAGGATCCGTGAGGCGCGAGTTGGTCATGTTGGTCTGCACCACGTCGGTGCCGTCGAAACCTGCGCCGGCGCCCGAGCCGCCCGAAATGGTCTCGTAGTACTGGTAGCGCGCGTTCCCGAAGGTGAAGTTGTTCATGGTGCCCTGGCTGGCGGCCATCACACCGAGCGCACCGTACAGTGCGTTGGTGATGCAGGTGGAGGTCTCGACGTTCCCCGAGACCACCGAGGCCGGATAGTGCGGGTTGAGCATCGAGCCTGGCGGGATGATCACCTTCAGCGGCTTCAGGCAGCCGCCATTGAGCGGAATCTCGTCGTCGACCAGGGTGCGGAACACGTACAGCACCGCCGCCATGCAGACGCTCGAAGGCGCATTGAAGTTGTTGGGCAGCTGACCGGAGGTCCCGGTGAAGTCGATCTCCGCGCTGCGCGTGTCCCGGTCGACCCGGATCGCCACTTCGATGCGCGCGCCATTATCCAGGTCGTAGCTGTAGCGGCCGTCCTTCAGCGCCGAGATCACGCGGCGCACCGCTTCCTCGGCATTGTCCTGGACGTGGCCCATGTAGGCGCGCACGACGTCCAGTCCATAGTAGCCGACCATCTTGTGCAGCTCCTCGACGCCCTTCTGGTTGGCCGCGACTTGCGCGCGCAGGTCGGCCATGTTCTGGTCCGGATTGCGTGCCGGGTAGCGTGCGCCTGTCAACAGCGCGCGCGCTTCCTGCTCGCGCAGCACGCCATCAAGGCCGTCGACCAGCTTGAAGTTGTCGATCAGGACGCCCTCTTCTTCGATGTGGCACGAATCCGGCGGCATCGAACCCGGCGTGGTGCCGCCGATGTCCGCATGGTGGCCGCGCGAGCCGACATAGAACAGGATTTCACGGCCGGCCTTGTCGAACACCGGCGAAATCACCGTGACGTCCGGCAGGTGCGTGCCGCCGTTGTAGGGATCGTTCAGCACGTAGACGTCGCCCGCCTTCATCTGCCCGGCGTTCTTGCGCATCACGGTCTTGATGCTCTCGCCCATCGAGCCCAGGTGCACCGGCATGTGCGGGGCGTTGGCCACCAGGTTGCCGTCGGCATCGAAGATCGCGCAGCTGAAGTCGAGCCGTTCCTTGATGTTGACCGAGTACGCCGTGTTCTGCAGCCGCAGGCCCATCTGCTCGGCGATCGACATGAACAGGTTGTTGAAGATCTCGAGCATCACCGGGTCGGCCGTGGTGCCGAGCGCGCGCCGCTCGGGCAGCGCTTCGACGCGGCGCAGCACCAGGTGATTGTGCGGCGTGACCTGCGCCTGCCAGCCCGGCTCCACCACCGTCGTCGCATTCGCTTCGGCGATGATCGCCGGCCCGCGTACGAGGTCGCCCGGCCAGATGTCGGCGCGCAGGAAGATGCCCGTGTCGCGCCAGGCGCCGCCGCTATACATGCGCACCGTTTCGCCTGGTGCCGGCCGCGCGCCGTTCGACGCCGCTTGCGCGGCCGCCTCGACCGGCGCCTCGGCGCGGCCGATGGCTTCCACCGAGACCGCCTCCACCACCAGCGCGCGCGCCGGCATCAGGAAAGAGTAGCGGCGCTTGTAGGCGGCTTCGAACGCGGCCTGCATGGCGTCTAACTCGCCGAAGGGCACGACGATGGCCGAATCCGTGCCTTCGTAGCGCAGGTGCACCCGCCACACCAGCGCGATGCGGCCGGGCGCCACGCCCTGCCCCAGCAGATCGTCGCGGGCAGTGGCCCCGAGGGCGGCCAGGCGCTCGCCCAGCGCGTCCAGGCCGGCATCCTGCAGGCGCAACTCGACCGCCTGCTCGCGCATTGCGGCCTGGTCGGCCAGGCCCATGCCGTAGGCCGACAGCACGCCGGCCAGCGCATGGATGAACACTGTCTTCATGCCGAGCGCGTCGGCCACCAGGCAGGCATGCTGGCCGCCGGCCCCGCCGAAACTGGTCAGCGCATACTCGGTGACGTCATGGCCGCGCTGCACCGAGATCTGCTTGATGGCGTTGGCCATGTTGCCGACCGCGATCTGGATGAAGCCCTCCGCCACCGCTTCCGGCGCGGGCTTGTCGCCCGTCGCCTGTCCGATGTGCTCGGCCATCGCGGCAAAGCCTGCACGCACGGCATCCAGGTCGAGCGCTTCGCCCCCGCTGCTGCCGAACAGGCGCGGGAAGTGCCGCGGCTGGATCTTGCCGAGCATGACGTTGCAGTCGGTGACCGCGAGCGGTCCGCCGCGGCGGTAGCTGGCGGGGCCCGGATTGGCGCCGGCGCTGTCCGGGCCGACCCGGTAGCGGGTGCCGTCGAAGTGCAGGATCGAGCCGCCGCCGGCGGCCACCGTGTGGATGCTCATCATCGGCGCGCGCATGCGTACCCCGGCGACCTGGGTCTCGAACACGCGCTCGAACTCCCCGGAAAAATGCGAGACGTCGGTCGAGGTGCCGCCCATGTCGAAGCCGATCACGCGCTCGAAGCCGGCCGCTTGGCTCGCGCGCACCATGCCGACGATGCCGCCGGCGGGGCCGGACAGGATGCTGTCCTTGCCCTGGAAGGCGCGCGCATCGGTCAAACCGCCGCTGGACTGCATGAACTGCAGGTTCACGCCCGGCAGTTCGGCCGCCACTTCGTCGACGTAGCGGCGCAGGATCGGCGACAGATAGGCGTCGACCACGGTGGTGTCGCCGCGCGCGACCAGTTTCATGAGGGGACTGACCGCGTGCGAGCTGGACACCTGGGTATAGCCGATCTCGCGCGCGATGCGGCCCGTTGCCGCCTCGTGCGCCGTGTAGCGGTAGCCGTGCATGAACACGATGGCGATCGAGCGCAGGCCGCGATCATAGGCTTGCTGGAGGGCGGCCCGGGTCGCGGCTTCGTCCAGCGGCTGCACGGTCTCGCCGTGCGCGCCGATGCGCTCGTCGATCTCGACGACCTCCGCGTACAGGAGTTCCGGCAGCACGATATGGCGGTCGAACAGGCGCGGACGGTTCTGGTAGGCGATGCGCAGCGCGTCGCGAAAGCCCCGGGTGATGGCCAGCACGGTCGGTTCGCCCTTGCGCTCGAGCAGCGCATTGGTGGCGACCGTCGTGCCCATCTTGACGGCCTCGATCTGCGCCACCGGCAGCGCCGCATCGTGCGCCACGCCGAGCAGGTGGCGGATGCCGGCCACGGCCGCGTCGCGGTATTGTTCGGGGTTCTCGGACAGCAGCTTGTGGGTCACGAGTTGCCCGTCGGGCCTGCGCGCCACGATGTCGGTGAAGGTGCCGCCGCGATCGATCCAGAACTGCCAGTCCATGTACATACTCCCTTGCCGCGCGATCCAAAACGCTTATTGTAGTCCGGGCGCGCGACTGTTTTGGCGAAAATGCATGACAATGGCATCATGGACAATCACCTGTACACCGTCGCGCAACTGCGCGCGATCGAACGGGCCGCCTATGCGCAGCTCGAACCCGGCGCACTGATGCGCCGCGCCGGCGAAGCGGCGGCGAAGTTTGCGCTCGAACTGCTGGGCGCCAAGCGCGACTTGCCCGTGTTGCTGCTGGCCGGCCCGGGCAACAACGGCGGCGATGCGCTGGAAATGGCAGCGGTGCTCGCCGGCGCCGGCGTCGATGCGACCGTCCTGCACCTGCCCGGCCAGCGCGAAAGCACGGAGGAAGCCGCGAGCGCGCACGAACGCGCACGGGGCGGCACGGTCGGCTTCATCGACATGCTGCCCCCTGAGGCGCAATGGGGCCTGGTGGTGGACGGCCTGTTCGGCATCGGCCTGACGCGCCCGATCGAGGGCGAATACCGCGAACTGGTGGCCGCGCTCGACGCGCTGCGCTGCCCGATCCTGGCGCTGGACGTGCCGAGCGGACTGGACGCCGACACCGGCGCCGTGATCGGCCCCGACGGCATCGCGGTGCGCGCCACCCACACCATCACCTTCCTGGGCGACAAGCCGGGCCTGCACACGGCGGATGGACGCGACCATGCCGGGCAGGTGCGGGTGGAGGCGCTTGGCGTCGCCCCGGAACTGTTCCCGGCTCCCGCCGCCCGCCTCGGGTCGGCCGACAGCTTTGCCCATCGCCTGGAGCCGCGCCGGCAAAACACCCACAAGGGCAGCTTCGGCGACGTGGCCATCGTCGGCGGCGCCCACGGCATGGCCGGCGCGCCGGTGCTGGCCGCGCGCGGCGCCCTGTTTGCCGGCGCCGGCCGGACCTTCGTCGCGATGATCGATCCCGGCCCGGCCTACGACAGCGTGCAGCCGGAGATCATGTTCCGGCTGGCCGAGGAATTCGACTTCGACGGGCGCACGCTGGCGATCGGCCCCGGCATGGGAGGCTCGGCAACGGCCATGCGGCTGCTGGCCAAGGCGCTGGACGGCGACAGCCCCCTGGTGATCGACGCCGATGCGCTCACCCTGATCGGCGCCAGCCCCGACCTCTTGGCACGCCTGGCGCAGCGCGCCGGCCCTGCCGTGCTCACCCCGCATCCGCTGGAAGCCGCGCGCCTGCTCGGCACCACCGCGCCACTGGTCCAGGCGGACCGCCTGGCGGCCGCGCGCGAGCTGGCGGCGCGCGCCAAGGCGACGGTGATCCTGAAGGGGTCGGGTTCGGTGATCGCGCACCCGGACGGGGCGCTCCTGATCAACCCCACCGGCAACGCGGGCCTGGCGACCGCCGGCAGCGGCGATGTGCTGGCGGGGATCTGCGCCGCGCTGCTGGCGCAGGGCTGGCCCGCATGGGAAGCGGCGGCAGGCAGTTGCTGGATCCACGGCACCGCGGCGGACCTCCTGGTGGCGCACGGCGTCGGCCCGATCGGCATGACGGCCAGCGAACTGCCGGCGGCTGCCCGGGCGGTGCTGAACCTGCTGGTGGCCGAGAAAGCGGCCTGAGGATCAGGCCTTAAGAGCGTCTAACAAAGCCTTCAGGGCAAGGCGTACCGTCGAAGACAGTACGCCAGTACGGCAAGACGGTACAACGCAGCCATGGAGGTTTTGTTAGACGCTCCTGAAAGTCAGGCGAGGCGGCCGGCGGCGATGGTGAGGGTACGGCCGCAGCGCGCCGCCATGGCGGGGTCGTGCGTGACCAGCACGAGGGTCGAGCCGCGCTCGCGGTTCAGTTCGAACATCAGCGCGATGATGGCTTCGCCGGTGGCCGCATCCAGGCTGCCGGTCGGCTCGTCGGCGAACAACAGCGGCGGCTCGGTGACAAAAGCACGCGCCAGGGCCACCCGTTGCTGTTCGCCGCCCGACAGGTACTTGGGATAATGGCGCAGGCGGCTGGACAGGCCCACGCGTCCCAGCATGGCCTCGGCCTTGGCACGCGCATCATCGTCGCCGCGCAGTTCCAGGGGCAACATCACGTTTTCCACGGCGTTCAGGTGGGCCAGCAACTGGAAAGACTGGAACACGAAGCCCAGCTTGGCCTTGCGAAAGGCGGCGCGCCCATCTTCGTCGAGTGCGAAGATGTCGGTGCCGTCGAGCACGACCTTGCCGCTCGATGGCGTATCCAGGCCCGCAAGCAGTCCCAGCAAGGTTGACTTGCCCGAACCGGAGGCGCCGACGAGCGCGAGCGTCTCGGCCGGTTGCACGGTAAAATCGATGTTTTGCAGGATGGTGAGTTCGCCGCTGGCGTCCGCCACCCGTTTGGACAGGCCGCTGACCGCGATTGCCGCCGGCCGGCCTGGCGCTGCAGCGTCGGCCGTCACACCATTCTTGAACACCTCGGGGTTATCACGCATGCTAGCCATTCTTAAAAAGTTGTCTCTCGTCTTCATCCTGACGCTGGCCGCGTCCGGGAGCGCCTATTCTGCACCAAAAACCATCCTCGTGTTGGGCGACAGCCTCTCGGCCGAATACGGGATTGCGCGCGGCGCCGGCTGGGTGGCCCTGCTCGAACGGAAGCTCAAGGCCGAGAACATCCCCGCCAGGGTCGTCAACGCCAGCATCAGCGGCGAGACGACCATCGGCGGACGCACCCGCCTGCCGGCCCTGCTCGACCAGCATCGCCCCGACATCGTGGTGCTCGAACTGGGCGCCAACGACGGCCTGCGCGGCCTGCCGGTGGCCTCGGCCGAAGGCAACCTGCGCGCCATGATCGACATGGCGCACAAGAAGAAGGCGAAAGTCCTGCTGGTGGGGATGCGCATGCCGCCGAACTACGGACGCGCCTATACGGAAAACTTCTTCAACATGTTCAAGAAGATCTCGCTTGAAACCAAGTCGCCGCTGGTCCCCTTCATGCTCGAAGGCGTGGCCGACAAGCCAGCCCTGTTCCAGCAGGACCGCATGCACCCGCTCGCCGCCGCCCACCCGATCATCCTGAACACCATCTGGCCGCAATTCGCGCCACTCGTGAAAAAACAATGAAATACCCAGCCGTCCTGAGCTTTGCCGAGATCCTTCCCGAACTCGATTCCTTCGACACCATCATCGACGCGCGCAGCGAATCGGAATATGCGCTCGACCGCATTCCCGGCGCGATCAACGCGCCGGTGCTCGACGACGCCCAGCGCGTGCGCGTGGGCACGCTGTACAAGCAGGTCGGCTCCTTCGAGGCCAAGCGGGTCGGCGCGCCGCTGGTGGCCGCCAACATTGCGCGCCATATCGAGACCCTGTGGCATGACAAGCCGCGCGACTGGAAGCCGCTGGTGTACTGCTGGCGCGGCGGCAACCGCAGCGGCTCGATGGCGCATATCCTGGCCAAGGTCGGCTGGCCGGTGGTGCAACTGGATGGCGGCTACAAGGCCTACCGCGCGCACGTGGCCAGCGCGCTGGAAAACCCGCCGCAACTGGATTTCCGCGTGGTGTGCGGCACCACGGGCAGCGGCAAGAGCCGCCTGCTGGAGACGCTCGATCGCATCGGCGCGCAGGTGCTCGACCTGGAGAAGCTGGCCGCGCACCGCGGCTCGGTGCTGGGCCACCTGCCGGACGAAGCGCAGCCGACCCAAAAAATGTTCGAGAGCCAGGTCTGGGACAAGCTGCGCCACTTCGACCCTTCGCGCCCGGTGTTCGTGGAGTCCGAAAGCAAGAAGGTCGGCAACCTGCGGGTGCCGGAGGCGGTCATGGCAAGCATGCGCGCCTCGCCCTGCATCGCGCTGTCGCTGTCGCGCGAGAACCGGGTGCGGCTCTTGATGGAAGACTACGAGCACTTCTGCAAGAACCCCGACGCGCTCACCGGCCAGCTGGCCCACCTGGTGCAGCTGCACGGGAACGAGAAGATCAAGGCCTGGCGCGACATGGCCAACAGCGGCGCGATGGCGGAGCTGGTCGACCAACTGCTGCTGGAGCATTACGATCCGGCCTACCTGCGTTCGATCGACCGCAATTTCGTGCATTTCCCGAAGGCGCAGGTGGTCGAGCTGGGGGATATCGGCGAGGAGGATTTCGCCGCGCTGGCCCGCCGTCTGCACGCCGCCTGAAGCGCGGCGCATCAAGCAAAAAGCCCGGCTGCTCACACAGCCGGGCTTTTTCTTAGCCTGTTACTTCGCGCGCGATCACTCGCCTTCCGGCTTGGCGCCGAGCTGGGTCGCCTTCACATTGACCTTGGCCTTGGCCTTGGTCTTGAGCGCCTCGACGTAGTTGAACAGCTCCGCCTGGCCCACCAGGCCTGAAATCTGCTGCGCTTCCTGCTTGCGGCGGTTCACGTCCGGATTGGCCGGCTGCGACACCTTGTTGATGCGGTAGACGCCGTAGCCCTGGCCCGGGATCTCCACGCCCACGTAGGCCGGCAGTTTGGTGGCATCGGCCTTCAGCACCGCGATCGCCGCCGTGGTGTTGATGCCTGGTTCCTTGGTGCGGGTCACAGCCTGCGGTGCGCCGAAGCCGGTGCTGTCGCCGGATGCCTTGGCGGCGGCCAGCTTCTGCTCGCCGGCGGCTTTCGCCAGGCGCGCCGCTTCTTCGAGCGTGACGCGCTGGCGGATCTGGGCCTCGACCTCGGCCAGCGGGCGCTTTGTGGCCGGCTTGAACTCGACCACGCGGCCCGAGATCAAGACGCCCGGTGCCACTTCCACGGCTTCGGTGTTGCGCTTGTTCTTGACGGCGTCCGTGCCGAACAGCGCGGCCAGGAACTTCTCGTTGTTGAACGGCGCCTCGCCCAGCTGTGGATTCGGCTTGCGGGTCAGGCTGTCGACGCTCTGGATCTTCAGGCCCAGCTTGTCGGCCACCGGCTTCAGGCTCTCCGACTGTTCGTAGACCATGTTGGTGAAGGTCTCGGCCATTTCCGAATAACGCTTCGACATCTTCTGCTTCTTCAGGTCGGCGGCGATCTCATCCTTCGCGGCCGCCAGCGGCTTTTGCTCCGCCGGCTTGAGCGAGGTGAGCTTGATGATGTGGTAGCCGAACTCGGACTGCACCACGCCGCTCACTTCGCCTTCCTTGAGCGCATAGATCGCATCTTCCACAGGCTTCACGAAGGTGCCCTTCTCGACCACGCCGAGGTCGCCGCCGGCCTGGGCAGAGCCCTGGTCCTGCGACTGCGCCTTGGCGATCTCGGCGAAGTTCGCCGGGTTCTTGCGCACCTCTGCCAGCACGCTTTCCGCCTTGGCCTTGGCGGCGGCCTGGTCGGCCGGCTTGGCGTCGCGCGGCGCATTGATCAGGATGTGGCTGGCGGTACGCTGCTCCGGCGTGGTGTAGCTCTTGAGGTTCTTGTTGTAGTACTCGGTGACTTCGGCGTCGGTGACCTGCACCTGGCTCTCGACCGCGGCGGCGTCGAACACGACGTACTCGGCCTTCACCTGTTCGGGGATGGTGAACAGCTGGGCGTTCTTGTCGTAGTAGGCCTTGACCATCTCGTCGGTGACCTTCACCTGCGGGAGGAACTGCGCCATCGGGAACAGGATTTCCTGGACTTCGCGTTCCTGGTCGCTGATGTTCGACAGGCGCTCGCTCACCGAGCGCGGGGCGAACGCGGTCGCCTGGATCGAGCCGGTCAGCTGCTCCAGGGTCAGGTCGCGGCGGAGGCGCTGGTCGAACATCCCCGGGGTCATGCCCTGCGCGGCCAGTGCACCCTTGTAGGCCTCCATGTCGAAGCTGCCGTCCGGCTTGCGGAACTGCTGGTATTCGCCGATCTTCCTGGCGAGGGCGGCGTCGCCCACGGTCATGTGGGTGCGCGCGAGCTCGGCGTTGATGGCGCGTTCGGCCACCAGGTTGTTCAGGATCGCCTGCTTGGCTTCCGGCGTCTCGAACATCTTCTGGTCGAACTGCGGACCCATCATCTGGCGCGCCTGGTCGATCTGGCGGCGCTGCGCTTCTTCCCATTCCTGCTGGGTAACCTTCTGGCCGGCCACGGTCGCCACGCCTGACGCGGCGTCGCCACGGTCCTGGTAGCTCTCGACACCGACTAACACGAACGAAGGCACGATCAGGACCAGCAGCAGGCCCTGCATCACGCGCTTGTTGTTACGGACAAAATCAAACATGGTCAGCCATTCAAGGTTGATAATGCTTTAACAGCACAAGTTAAAAAAAAAGGCGAACTCGCGTTCGCCCCTTCTTGTCTCCCTCGGCATCGTCGGACACCTCGGGCAATACTGAATTCTGGCGGAGCGGACGGGGCTCGAACCCGCGACCCCCGGCGTGACAGGCCGGTATTCTAACCAACTGAACTACCGCTCCAGACTAATGTGGTGGATGTTGGCGGAGCGGACGGGGCTCGAACCCGCGACCCCCGGCGTGACAGGCCGGTATTCTAACCAACTGAACTACCGCTCCAACAAACTACACGACATCGCATTACCCTTGCAGGTAGTGCCCCTGCATGTCACTGCAGAGAAGGCATTAGTTTACAGCATCTTTCAGAGCTTTACCAGCCTTAAATTTCGGAACCTTGGCAGCTGCAATCTTGATCGGTTCCTTGGTGCGCGGATCGCGGCCGGTGCGGGCAGCGCGCTCGCCCACGGTGAAGGTGCCGAAGCCGACCAGCGTGACGCTGTCGTTCTTCTTCAGCGACTCGGTCACGGCTCCAATCATGGCGTCGAGAGCACGCGTCGCCGAGGCCTTGGTAATGTCCGCGGACTTCGCGATTTCTTCGATCAGTTCTGTCTTGTTCACTCTAACCCTCGTGTATACGTTGGACGCCGGGGCGCCTTCCTGCAAAAGTGCAAGCCGGTATTAAACAAGGGCAACATTGGTCTGTCAAGCAACATCCGTGGTGGATGGCGTCGGTTAGTCGCATTTCGCACTGCGCGTCCAAAAAAAACAGGCGCCCGCAGGCGCCTGTCTCATCGCTCATTGACCCGATCAGTGCTTGACCACGTCGGTCGACGCTTCCGCTGCCGGGGCTGGCGTGACGGCCACCGGCGCCGCCGCCACCTCGGCGAGCGCTTCCGGCTGGCGCTCGAGCGCGACCTCGAGCACCTTCTCGATCCAGCGCACCGGCACGATCTCGAGCTTGTTCTTGACGTTGTCCGGAATCTCGGCCAGGTCCTTCACGTTCTGCTCTGGGATCAGGACCGTCTTGATGCCGCCGCGATGCGCCGCCAGCAGCTTTTCCTTCAGGCCGCCGATCGGCAGGACTTCGCCGCGCAGCGTGATCTCGCCGGTCATCGCCACGTCGGCGCGCACCGGGATGCCGGTGAAGGCCGAGACCAGCGCCGTCGTCATGCCGATACCGGCCGACGGACCATCCTTCGGCGTCGCGCCTTCCGGCACGTGGATGTGGATGTCGGTCTTCTCGAACGCTTCGGCCTTGATGCCGAAGCGCTGGGCGCGCGAACGCACCACGGTGCGCGCCGCTTCGATCGATTCCTTCATCACGTCGCCCAGGGTGCCGGTGCGGATGATGGCGCCCTTGCCCGGCACGTTCACGGCTTCGATGGTGAGCAGGTCGCCGCCTACCTCGGTCCAGGCCAGGCCGACCACCTGGCCGATCTGGTTTTCCTTCTCGGCCATGCCGAAGTCGTAGCGGCGCACGCCCAGGAACTTGTCCAGGTTCTTGGCGTTCACCAGGATCTTCTTCTCGGCCTTGGTCAACAGCAGCATCTTGACGACCTTGCGGCAGATCTTCGAGATTTCGCGCTCGAGCGAACGCACGCCCGCTTCACGGGTGTAGTAGCGGATGATGTCGCGGATCGCCGATTCCTCGACCTTGATCTCGCCTTCCTTCAGGCCGTTGTTCTTGATCTGCTTCGGCAGCAGGTAGCGCTGCGCGATGCTGGTCTTCTCGTCCTCGGTGTAGCCCGACAGGCGGATCACTTCCATCCGGTCCAGCAGCGCCGGCGGGATGTTGAAGGAGTTCGAGGTGGCCACGAACATCACGTCCGACAGGTCGAAGTCGACTTCCACATAGTGGTCGCTGAAGGTGTGGTTCTGCGCCGGGTCCAGCACCTCGAGCAGGGCCGAGGACGGATCGCCGCGGAAGTCCGCGCCCATCTTGTCGATCTCGTCGAGCAGGAACAAGGGGTTCCTCACGCCGACCTTGGACAGCGACTGCAGCACCTTGCCCGGCATCGAGCCGATGTAGGTACGGCGATGGCCGCGGATCTCGGCCTCGTCGCGCACGCCGCCCAGTGCCATGCGCACGTACTTGCGGTTGGTGGCGCGGGCGATCGATTCGCCCAGCGAGGTCTTGCCCACGCCCGGAGGACCGACGAAGCACAGGATCGGGGCCTTGAGCTTGTCGACGCGCTGCTGCACCGCGAGGTACTCGAGGATGCGTTCCTTGATCTTGTCGAGGCCGTAGTGGTCGGCTTCCAGCACCTGCTGGGCCTTTTCCAGGTCGATGGTGACCTTCGACTTCTTCTTCCACGGCAGCGACACCAGCGTGTCGATGTAATTGCGCACGACGGTGGCTTCGGCCGACATCGGCGACATCAGCTTGAGCTTCTTGATCTCGGCCTGCGCCTTTTCCATTGCCTCTTTCGGCATCTTGGCGGCGATGACCTTCTTCTCCAGCTCTTCGATGTCGGCGCCCTCTTCGCCTTCACCCAGTTCCTTCTGGATGGCCTTGACCTGTTCGTTCAGGTAGTACTCGCGCTGCGACTTTTCCATCTGGCGCTTGACGCGGCCGCGGATGCGCTTTTCGACCTGCAGGATGTCGAGTTCGCCTTCCAGCTGGCCGAGCAGGTGCTCGAGGCGCTTGGCGACGTTGAAGATCTCGAGGATGACCTGCTTCTGCTCGAGCTTGAGCGGCAGGTGGGCGGCGACGGTGTCGGCGAGGCGGCCGGCGTCGTCGATGCCCGCAAGCGATGCCAGAATCTCGGGCGGAATCTTCTTGTTGAGTTTGACGTACTGGTCGAACTGCTGGACGATGGCGCGGCGCATGGCCTCGACTTCGGAGTCGTCGCCGATTTCCGAGGCGACCGGAGTCAGCTCGGCGGTAAAGTGGGTGGCGCCGTCATGGATGTGATCGATGCGTGCGCGCTGGGCGCCCTCGACCAGGACCTTCACGGTGCCGTCGGGGAGCTTGAGCATTTGCAGAATGTTGGCCACGCAGCCGATCTCGTAGATGTCTGCGGCGGAAGGTTCGTCCTTGGCGGCCGCTTTCTGGGCAGCCAGCATGATGCTCTTGCCCTGCTCCATCGCGGCTTCCAGGGCCTTGATCGATTTCGGACGGCCGACGAACAGAGGTATCACCATATGCGGGAACACGACCACGTCGCGCAGCGGCAGAAGAGGCAGCGTCGTTTGTTCGGTTAATTTCGAAGTTGTCATGGCATACCTTATAGAAACGTGTTGCTGAACTTGGGCGCTCGCAGCGCAAATCTCAAGACCACTGCGAATATATTTTCTACCGGTAAAAACAAACCACACAGTAGCAATATAGCCGTTCCAATAAAAACCCTGCTTTCAAATGAAAAAGCCACTGCGCAGGAGGTGACCCGCGAGTGGCTTTTCGGTTGAAGCCCGGTTTCTTATTATGGTCTAGTGTACCTTCAAGAATCCGTACGGCAAGACTTTTGTGACAAAAGTGTGGCGCTTTTTTAGTTCTCGCCAGACGCTTTTGGCGTTTCGCTATAAATCAACAAAGGTTTCGCAGCGTTCGTGATCGTATTTTCATCGATCACCACTTTCACCACATTCTGCTGGCTCGGCAGTTCGTACATCACGTCCAGCAGGGCGTGCTCGAGGATCGACCGCAGGCCACGGGCGCCGGTCTTGCGCGCCAGCGCCTTGCGCGCGATCGCGTGCAGTGCCGCAGGACGTATTTCGAGTTCGGCGCCTTCCATTTCAAGCAGCTTCGAGTACTGTTTGATCAGGGCGTTCTTCGGCTCGATCAGGATCTGGATCAGCGCCTCCTCGGTCAGCTCGCTCAAGGTGGCGACGACCGGCAGACGGCCGACCAGCTCCGGAATCAGGCCGAACTTGATCAGGTCTTCCGGCTCGGCTTCCATCAGGATTTCGCTGTTGGCGCGCTCGGTCTGGCTCTTGACCGTGGCCGCGAAGCCGATGCCGCTCTTTTCCGAACGGTTCTGGATGATCTTGGCCAGGCCGTCGAAGGCGCCGCCGCAGATGAACATGATGTTGGTCGTGTCGATCTGGACGAAGTCCTGGTTCGGATGCTTGCGGCCACCCTGCGGAGGCACCGAGGCCATGGTGCCCTCGATCAGCTTGAGCAGGGCCTGCTGCACACCCTCGCCCGAGACGTCGCGGGTGATCGACGGATTGTCGGACTTGCGCGAAATCTTGTCGATCTCGTCGATGTAGACGATGCCGCGCTGGGCCTTCTCGACTTCGTAGTTGCAGCTCTGCAGCAGCTTCTGGATGATGTTCTCGACGTCCTCGCCGACATAGCCGGCTTCGGTCAGCGTGGTCGCGTCGGCGATCACGAAAGGAACGTTGAGCATGCGCGCCAGGGTCTGGGCCAGCAGGGTCTTGCCGGAACCGGTCGGGCCGACGAGCAGGATATTGCTCTTGGCCAGTTCGATGTCGTCCTTCTTGCCCAGGTGCTTGAGGCGCTTGTAGTGGTTGTACACCGCCACCGACAGGATGCGCTTGGCCGTCTGCTGGCCGATCACGTACTGGTCGAGCAGTTCGGTGATTTCATGAGGCGTCGGCAGATCGGACTTGGCGCCCGCCACCGATTCGACATTGGAAGTCTCGTCGCGGATGATGTCGTTGCACAGGTCGATGCATTCATCGCAGATGAACACCGACGGTCCCGCGATCAGCTTCTTGACTTCGTGCTGGCTCTTTCCGCAGAACGAGCAGTACAGAAGTTTTTCGCCGCTGGAGGATTTTTTGTCAGACATGGGGCAGGTTATCTAATAAGTTGCTTGAATATAACGCTAATACAAGTACGCAACAAGTGCGCACACGAACATGCTACCCGAAATAAAAACGAAACGCCCGAACACGTTTTGCGCCCGGGCGTTTTTTGGCAACACCTTGGCGGCGTCGCAACGCGCTTGCTTACGCGCGGTTGGTGAGCACGCGGTCGATCATGCCGTACTCAACAGCCTCTTCCGCCGACATGAAGCGGTCGCGGTCGGTGTCGCGATGGATCTGCTCGATGCTCTGGCCGGTGTTCTCGGACATGATGCGTGCCAGGCGCTCGCGCAGGTACAGGATTTCCTTGGCCTGGATCTCGATGTCCGAGGCCATGCCCTGCGAACCGCCGGACGGCTGGTGGATCATGACGCGCGAGTTCGGCAGCGAGAAACGCTTGCCCTTGGCGCCGGCGGCCAGCAGGAAAGCGCCCATCGAGGCGGCCAGGCCGGTGCACAGCGTGGAGACGTCCGGCTTGATGAAATTCATCGTGTCGAAGATCGCCAGGCCCGCCGAGACCGAACCGCCCGGCGAGTTGATGTACAGCGAGATGTCCTTGTCCGGATTCTCGCTCTCCAGGAACAGCAGTTGGGCCACGATCAGGTTGGCCATCTGGTCGTTGACAGGGCCGACCAGGAAGATCACGCGCTCCTTCAGGAGGCGCGAGTAGATGTCATAGGCGCGCTCGCCGCGGCCGCTTTGTTCGACCACCATCGGCACGAGGCCGAGTGCTTGGGTATCCAATGCCGGATTACGAATCATACCTGTCTCGTTCCTTGTAATGAGGGGTTTCAGAAGTCCAATCTTAGCAGGTGCGCGTGGTTTTCACAGACACGTAGGGTGGGCGGCTTCGCCGCCCACGCGGTGATCCTTATCGGCTCCGTCATCGCACACGATGATCTGGCTGCCAACTATCACCGCGTGGGCAGGAAACCTGCCCACCCTACGATTAAACCACAACAGCCTTGCTGGCTGGCATTCATTAACCCTGGACGTTGCCGCCCATCAGTTCATCAAAAGCGATGGTCTTGCTGCTGACCTTTGCCTTGCCGAGGACGTAGTTAACGACGTTTTCTTCCAAAACAAGGGCTTCGACTTCGGCCAGACGGCGACGATCGCTGTAGTAGTACTTCAGGACTTCCTTCGGATCTTCGTAGCTCTGCGAGAAGTCTTCGATCTGGGCCTTGACCTGCTCCTGGGTTGCTTGCAGGTTGTTCTCTTGCACCAGCTGCGACAGGATCAGGCCCAGGCGCACGCGGCGCTCGGCCTTGTCGGCGAACATTTCTGGCGGGAACGGCATTGCTTTGACGTCCATGCCGCGCTGCGCCATGTCCTGGCGGGTCATCTCGGCCAGGCGCTCCGAATCCTGCTGGATCATGGCCTTCGGCACGTCCAGTTCGGTCGACTTGACCAGGGCGTCCATCACGGCTTCCTTGTTGCGGGCCTTGATGCGGGCGTTGACTTCACGCTCCAGGTTGGTCTTGATGTCTTCGCGCATCTTCTCGATCGAGCCGTCTTCGATGCCCAGCGACTTGGCGAATTCCGCGTCGACTTCCGGCATGTGGGCCCATTCGAGCTTGTTCAGGGTGATGGTGAACTCGGCGGTTTTGCCGGCCACGTCCTTGCCGTGGTAATCCTCGGGGAAAGGCAGCGGGAAGGTCTTGCTCTCGCCGACCTTCAGACCCACGGTAGCGGCTTCGAATTCCGGCAGCATGCGGCCTTCGCCCAGCACGAATGCGTAGTTCTCGGCCTTGCCGCCGGCGAACTCTTCGCCGTCGATCTTGCCGACGAAGTCGACGGTGACGCGGTCGCCGTTGGCAGCCACGGCTTCGCCGCCGGTGCCGTGCTCGCCCTCTTCACCCTTGGTGTGGTAGTGCACGCGCTGCTTGCGCAGGATGTCGATGGTCTTGTCGATCTCGGCATCGCTCACTTCGGCGGCGACGGTTTCGATCTCGGTGGTGGCCAGGTCGCCCAGCACGACTTCCGGGTAGACTTCGAAAGTCGCGTCGAAGGCCAGCATGCCTTCCGGTGCGTCCTCTTTCGGTTCGATTTTCGGGAAACCGGCAACGCGCAGCTGGTTCTCGTTGGCGGCTTCGTTGAACGCGCGGCCGACTTTGTCGTTCAGCACGTCCGATTCGATCTGGTAACCGTATTGCGCAGCGACCATCTTGAGCGGCACCTTGCCTGGGCGGAAGCCCGGGGCCTTTGCCGTCTTGGCCTGCTTCTTGAGGCGCTTTTCGACCTCCGTACGGACGTCAGCTACCGGAAAAGTGATCGTCAAGCGACGCTCGAGTTTACCCAGGGTTTCGACTGCAGTTGCCATTGTAAAAATCGTCCAAAAAAATAATTATTCGTGGTGCGAGGAGGGGGACTCGAACCCCCACACCATTGCTGGCGTCAGGACCTAAACCTGGTGCGTCTACCAATTTCGCCATCCTCGCGGAAGGATTGCATTTTTGCCACAAAAACAAAGGGCGCCCGACAGTGAAACCGGCCGCCCTGCACTCCTCTGTTTAGGGGCTACAACTTCAATCAATTATTTTACTGGATTTTCTGACACTACTGGGGCGTTTTTTGCAGCCCGTGCGGGGACGGGAGCTCATCTATATAGAGAGAGGAGCCCCCGCCAGCCTAGCCGATGTCCGGTCGGGTCGGCTTCTTTACCCGGAACCACGCCGCATACAGCGCCGGCAGGAACAGCAGGGTGAGCGCGGTCGCCACCAGCAGGCCGCCCATGATCGCCACCGCCATCGGCCCCCAGAACACCGAGCGCGACAGCGGAATCATCGCCAGCGCGGCCGCGGCAGCCGTCAACAGGATCGGCCGGCAGCGCCGCACCGCCGCCTCGACGATCGCGTCCCAGGCTTCGGCCCCGCCGGCGATGTCCTGCTCGATCTGGTCCACCAGGATTACTGAATTGCGGATGATCATGCCGAACAGTGCGATCACGCCCAGGTTGGCGACGAAACCGAAGGGCCGGTCGAAGACCAGCAAGGCCATCGCCGCGCCGGCGATGCCCAGCGGCCCCGTGAGGAAGACCAGCAGCGAGCGCGAGAAGCTGTGCAGCTGCAGCATCAGGAGTGTGAACACGATGAACAGCACCAGCGGCACGTTGGCCATGATCGAGGCTTCCGCATCCGCGCTGTCGGCGGCCGCGCCTTCCACCTTGAGGCGGTAGCCGGCCGGCAGCCTGGCGCGGATCGCCGCCAGTTTCTCGTCCACCTGGGCGGTGACGGTCGGCCCCTGGATGCCCTCGACCACGTCCGACTGCACCATGATGGCCCACTCGCGCCCCTCGCGCCAGACCACGCCCGGCTCCCACACGAAGGCGACCCGCGCCAGTTGCCCGATCGGCACGGCGCCGCCGCCAGGTGTCGGCACCAGGGCTTCCGACAGGCGCGTGATGGTCGAACGTTCTTCCAGCGGCTGGCGCACCACGATGTCGATCAGGCGGTTGGTCTCGCGGAACTGGCCCACCGGGGTGCCGGTGAGCGTGGTATTAATGACGCGCCGCACCGCCTGCGAGGTGACGCCGAGGGCGCGCAGCTTGTCCTGGTCGAGGTCGAGACGCAGCACCTTGACCGCCTCGTTCCAGTTGTCGTTGACACCCACCGTGTTCGGGTTGGCGCGCATCACGTCCTTGACCTCGTCGGCGAGCGTGCGCACGATGCCGATGTCGGGCCCCAGCACCTGGAACTGCACCGGATAGGCCACCGGCGGTCCGTTCGGCAGCAGCTTCACGCGTCCGCGCACCTCGGGGAAATCGTTGCGGAAGGCCGCTTCGATTCTCAAGCGCAGCGCGTCGCGCGCCGCGCTGTCCACGGGCAGCACCACCAGCTGGGACACGTTCGACTGCGGGAAGATCTGGTCCAGCGGGAGGTAGAAGCGCGGGCTGCCGGTGCCGACATAGCTGGTCACGCTGTGCACGCCCTGCTGCTGCTTGAGGAATGCCTCGAAACGCTTCACAACCGCTTCGTTGGCCGCGAAGCTGGTGCCCTCGGGCGACCACATCTCGACCATCAGTTCAGGACGGCTGGAATCCGGGAAGAACTGCTTCTCGATGAACTTGAAGCCGAATACGCCCAGCGCGAACACGCCCAGGCTCAGCGCGATCGTGGTCTTGCGCCACTCGACGCAGCGGTTCACGAGGCGGCGGAAACGCTCGTAGGCCGGACTGTCGAACACGTCGTGCGAGGATTCGCCCTGGCCGTGCGGCTTGACCTTCAGGAGGACGTAGCCGATGTAAGGGGTAAACACCACCGCCGCCACCCAGGAGATCAGGAGCGCCAGCGCGTTCACCGAGAACATGGTGAAGGTGTATTCGCCGGCCGCTGACTTGGCCAGGCCGATCGGCAGGAAGCCCGCCGCCGTGATCAGGGTCCCGGTCAGCATCGGCATCGCGGTGGAGGTGTAGGCGAAGGTGGCGGCCTCGAAGCGCGACAGGCCCTCTTCCATTTTACGCACCATCATCTCGACCGCGATGATGGCGTCGTCCACCAGCAGGCCGAGCGCGATGATCAGGGCGCCCAGCGAGATCTTGTGCAGCGAGATGTCGAGCACCCGCATGAAGAGAAAGGTAATCGCCAGCACCAGCGGAATCGTCAGCGCCACCACCAGGCCCGGACGCACGTCGATGCGCAGCCGGGGCTTGGTGTGCAGGCCGAGCGCGATGAAGGACACGGCCAGCACGATGATCACCGCTTCGACCAGCACCTTGATGAATTCGTTGACCGAGGCGGTGACGGCCTGCGGCTGGTTCGACACGCGCTCCAGTTCGATCCCGACCGGGAGCTGGGCGCGAATGCGCGCCACGGTCTGGTCCAGACCCTCGCCCAGGCGGATGATGTTGCCGCCCTTTTCCATCGACACGCCCAGTCCGATCACTTCCTTGCCATTGAAGCGCATCTTGTCGCGCGGCGGGTCCTGGTAGCCGCGCTTGACCGTCGCAAAGTCGCCCAGGCGGAAGGTGGTGCTGGCGGCGCGCAGCTGCAGGTTTTCCAGCAGCTCGAGCTTGTTCAGCGCGCCCGTGACGCGCACCTGCAGGTTGTCGGTGGGCGTGACCAGCACGCCGCTGGCCTCGACCCCGTTCTGGGTGGCGATCTGGCTGACGATCTGCTCGAAAGGCAGGCCCAGCTGGGCGAATTTCTTGCTGGAGAATTCGATGTAGATCTTCTCGGCCTGCACGCCGAACTGCTCGACTTTCGCAACCAGCGGCACCTTGAGCAGCTGCTGGCGCACGAAGTCGGCGTAGTCGCGCATTTCGGCCGGCGTGAAACCGTCGCCAGAGAGCGCGAAGATCGAACCGTAGGTGTCGCCGAATTCGTCGTTGAAGAAGGGACCGACCACGCCCTGCGGCAGGGTGGCCCGCATCTCCGAGACTTTTTTCCGCACCTGGTACCAGGTAGGCGCAGTTTCGTCGGGCGGCGTGGACTCGCGCAGATAGACCACAATGGTGGTCTCGCCCGGCTTGGAGAAGCTGCGTATACGGTCGATGTAGAGCGTTTCCTGCAGCTTCCGCTCGAGCGGATCGGTCACCTGCTCGGCCATCTGCACCGCGGTCGCCCCCGGCCACACGGCGCTCACCACCATCGCGCGGAAGGTGAAGGGCGGGTCCTCGTCCTGGCCCAGCTGCTGGTAGCTGAGGATGCCGCCGATCAGGAGCGCGGCGATCAGGTAGCGCGTCAGCGGAATATGTTCCAGCGCCCAGCGCGACAGGTTGAAACCCCTCATTTGCCGGCTCCGCCCTTGGCCGCCTCATTGCCGCCGACCGCGGCGGCCTCGGTATCGCCGCGGCGCGCCACGTCGGCCGTCAGGATGCGCACCTTCTGGCCCGGCTTGAGCAGGTGCACGCCGGCCGTCACCACGGTCTGGCCGGGCTGCACTCCGCCGGAGAGCAGAATGTCGTTGCCCGACTGCCCCGCCACCTCGACCTTGCGCAGCTGCACCGCGCCCTGCTCGACCACCCAGACGCTGGTCACGCCCTTGTCCTGCACCAGGGCGCTGAGCGGCACCCGCAGGGCCGAGGCATTGGCGGTGCCGGCGGTAGTCATCTCCACGGTCGCCGTCATGCCGAGGCGGACGTCGGCGCGCGCCGGGATCGCCACCTTGACGGTATACGTGCGGGTGGCCGGATCGGCCACCGGCGAGACTTCGCGAATCGTGCCGGGAATGGCTTCGTCGCGCCTGGCCCACAGGCGCACATTGACCTTGCTGGCCTGGCGCAGCGCCTCGACCCGGTCCTCGGGAATGCCGATCACGACTTCCTTCTCGTCGGTGCGGGCCACCCGCACCACCGGCGCGCCGGCCGCCACCACCTGGCCGACTTCGGCGTCGACCGCCGTCACCACGCCATCGGTGTCCGATTCCAGGTTGGCGTAGCCTGCCTGGTTCGACTGGCCGCGAAAGCCCGCGCGCGCCGCATCGACGTTGGCCTGGGCCGCGCGCAGGGCGGCCTGCTTGGCGTCCAGCACGGCCTGGCTGACGAAATTCTGGGCGCGCAGGTTCTGGTGGCGCTTGTAGTCGGCCTGGGCCAGGTCGCGCTCGGTTTCCGCGGCGCGCAGGGTGGCGCGGGCCTGGGCCTCGGCCAGGCGCAGGTCCTGCGGGTCGAGGCGCATCAGGACCTGGCCATCCTTGACAATCGCGCCGACATCGACCCGGCGCTCGACGATCTTGCCGCCCACCCGGAAGCCCAGGCGCGACTCGTAGCGGGCCCGGACGTCGCCCGAGAACTCGACCTGCTCGCCGCCACTGCTGGCCACCAGCTCGATGGCGCGCACCGGGCGCACGTCCTCGGTCTTCGCTGCCTCCTTGCCGCAGCCGGCCAGCAGGACCAGCAGCAGGGGCGCGGCACAGGCGGCGCGCATGATGGAGAACGTCGGGCGAAATGTCGGAAATGCAGGCACGGTGGATCCTCTGTTGATCAATTGCCAAGTTAGGGCATTTGTAATCGAGCAATTATAATCAGTGAAACAGCCAGAAACCCGACATTAGAGTCAACAGTCCAATATGCCAGTCGAGCATTACGAGAACTTCCCGGTCGCCTCCTTCCTGCTGCCGCGCCGCCTGGCGCCGGCGGTCGAGGCCATCTACGCGTTTGCCCGCAGCGCCGACGACATCGCCGACGAGGGCGACGCCGCGGCGCCCGAGCGCCTGGCCGAACTGGAGCGCTATGGACGCGAGCTCGCGGCCATCGAGCGCGGCCTCACCCCGGCCGACCCGCTGTTCGGCCGCCTGGCCACCGTGGTGCGCGAGTTCCGGCTGCCGGTCGCGCCCATGCACGACCTGCTGTCGGCCTTTCGCCAAGACGTCACCACCACCCGCTACGCCGACTACACCCTGCTGCTCGATTACTGCCGGCGCTCGGCCAACCCGGTCGGCCGCCTGATGCTGGAACTCTACGATGCCGTGGACGAGCGCAACCTGCGCGATTCCGACGCGATCTGCACCGCGCTTCAGCTCATCAACTTCTGGCAGGACGTCGCCATTGACCTGCCCAAGGGCCGCATCTACCTGCCGCTCGAAGACCTGGAGCGGCACGGCGTGTCGGAAGCGGAGCTGGCCTCCGGGCCGGCCACGCCGGCCTGGCGCGCCCTGATGCGCTTCGAGGTGGACCGCGCCCGCGCCCTGATGCTCAGCGGCACGCCGCTGGTGCACCGCCTGCCGGGACGCATCGGCTGGGAACTGCGCCTCATCGTGCAGGGCGGCCTGCGCATCCTGGAAGCGATCGAAAAGGCCGAGTACGACGTGTTCCGGCGCCGGCCGGCGCTGGCGGCCGCCGACTGGATCGTGGTGGCCTGGCGCGCCTGCAAGATGTGATCGATGTTCGCAGCGCCACCCGTATCGGCTAAGATAGCGGATTCGCCTCAGCAATCAGCAATAAAACAAACAATACATGTCCCCCGACGAATACTGCCAGCAAAAGACGGTCCAAAGCGGCTCCAGCTTCTACTACAGCTTCCTGTTCCTGCCGCCGGAGCGCCGCCGCGCGATCACCGCGCTGTACGCCTTCTGCCGCGAAGTCGACGACACCGTCGACGAGACTTCCGACGCCTCGGTGGCGCGCATCAAGCTGGCCTGGTGGCGCACCGAGGTCTCGACCATGTACAAGGGCAGCCCCACCCACCCGGTGACCCAGGCGCTGCAGCCGCACGTCGCCACCTACCAACTGGAAGAGCAGCACCTGCAGGCCATCATCGACGGCATGGAGATGGACCTCGACCAGAGCCGCTACCTCGACTTCGCCGGCCTGCAGAAGTACTGCTGGCGGGTGGCCGGCGTGGTCGGCATCCTGTCGGCCAGCATCTTCGGCTACACCCGTCCGGAAACCCTGCTGTATGCGGAGAAGCTTGGCCTCGCCTTCCAGCTGACCAACATCATCCGCGACGTCGGCGACGATGCGCGCAAGGGCCGCATCTACATCCCGGTGAACGAACTGCAGCAGTTCAACGTGACGGCCGCCGACATCCTCAACTTCCGCCACAGCGAGAAGTTCGAAGCCCTGATGCGCTTCCAGAATGAACGCGCCCAGCGCACCTACGACGAGGCCCTGGCCCTGCTGCCGAAACAAGACCGGCGCGCCCAGCGTCCCGGCCTGATGATGGCCGCCATCTACCGCACCCTGCTCGACGAGATCGCGCGCGACGATTTCCAGGTGCTGAACCAGCGCATCTCGCTCACGCCGCTGCGCAAGCTGTGGCTGGCGTGGAAGACCTATGTCCGCACCTAGCGGCGGCCTGCGGGTCGCCGTGGCCGGCGGCGGCTGGGCCGGCTGCGCCGCCGCCGTCGAACTGGCGGCCGGCGGCGCCCGGGTCACCCTGCTGGAGAGCGCGCGCAGCCTGGGCGGCCGGGCGCGCGGCGTCGAGGTGCACGGAAAAATGCTCGACAACGGCCAGCACATCCTGCTGGGCGCCTACGCCGCAAGCCTGCGCCTGCTACGCCAGGTCGGTATCGATCCCGAACAGGCCCTGCTGCGCCTGCCCGTGCAGATGCGCTATCCCGAAGGCAGCGGCGGCATGGACTTCGTCGCCCCGCGCTGGCCGGCGCCGCTGCACCTGGTCGCCGCCCTGGTGCGCGCCAAAGGACTGGCGCGCGCCGACAAGCTGGCCCTGGCCCGCTTCACCACCGCGGCGCGCACCATGGGCTGGGTGCTGTATCACGACTGCACGGTCGAGGAACTGCTGGCGCGCTTCGACCAGACCCCGCGCCTGAACCGCCTGCTGTGGCATCCACTGTGCATCGCCGCGCTGAACACGCCGCCGGAACGGGCCTCGGCCCGGGTTTTCCTGGCCGTGCTGCGCGACAGCCTGGGCGCCAAGCGGCGCGCGGCTTCGGACATGCTGCTGCCGCGCATCGACATGGGCGCCCTGTTCCCGCAGGCGGCGGCGCGCTTCGTCGAGCAGCATGGCGGCGAAGTACTGCTAGGCAACAAACTCACGGCCGTCGCGCCCGCCGGCAGCGGCTGGCGCCTTACCCTGTCCGGCGGCGAGCTTGCATTCGACGCCCTGGTGCTGGCCACCCCCGCCACGCAGTCCGCCGCCATCCTCGCGCCGCACGCCCCCGACCTGGCCGGGCAGCTCGCGGACCTGGCCTACGAGCCGATCGCGACCTGCTACCTGCAGTACGACCCGGCGCTGCGCCTCGACCTGCCTTTCTACGCCCTGCTCGACGATCCGGCCCACGAGCGCTGGGGCCAGTTCGCCTTCGACCGCGGCCAGCTCGATGCCACCCAGCCGGGTTTGCTGGCGGTGGTGGTCAGCGTCGCCGGCGCGGCGGCAGCGCTTGAGCAGGATGCGCTCGGCAAGATGATCGCGGCCCAGCTGGCCCACGACCTGCGCCGCCCGGACTTGGGCGCGCCGCAGTGGACGCGGGTGATCACCGAGAAACGCGCGACCTTTTCCTGCACCCCGGGACTGGTTCGGCCCGGCAATGAAACGCCCCTGCCCGGCCTGGTGCTGGCGGGCGACTACACGGCCGGCGACTACCCGGCGACGCTCGAGACCGCCGTGCAGAGCGGCATCGCGGCCGCCGCGCTTATCCGTGCCTACGGCAAGCTGCCCCCGGAAAAGCGCAGACTGTCGCACGGCGATGGCGGCCAGGAGCCGACTTCCGTAAAGTAGCAGCATCGAAACAGGCCTTACGGATTGAACAAGATCATGAACAAGATGAGCAACTTTGAAGTGGGCCTACGCGCCCTGGCCCTGGTGGTCTTCGTTGCCTTCAGCACCGCCGTGCTGGTCGAGCCCGAACTCATCGGCGGCACCAAGCTGGACACCGCGCTGGCGATCGGCTCGATCCCGGCGCTCACCCACCACTGACCGGAACCGCCGCACATGGGCAAACTGGACTATCTCGACGCCCTCAAGCGGGCCCTGGGCGGCCTGCCGCCGGAGATCCAGGCCAAGACCCTGGCCTGGTACGAGCAGCGTTTCGTGGACGGCATGGCCGCCGGCCGCAGCGAAGCGAGCATCGCCGAGGAACTGGACGACCCGCGCAAAATCGCGGTGACGCTGCGCGCCAACGCCCATCTGGACGCGTTCAAGGAAAAGAAGTCCCCTGCCAACGCCGTGCGCATGCTGGTCGCCGGCGTTGGCTTGCTGGTGTTTAACCTGTTCATGGCGATCCCCGCGGCCGTGGTCGCCTCGCTGCTGGTCGCGGCCTACGGCACCGCGCTCGGTTTCTACGTGTCGGGCATCGCGATCACTGCCAGCGGCCTGGCCGGCGCCAACGAGCTGGTGCTGAACAATCCGCTGCACCGGATCGAAGTCATGGCCGACGGCGCGCGCCGCGAGACGGTCGAGAACAGCCGCACCCGGGTCTCGATCGGCAAGCAGGGCATCCACGTCTACGAGGAAGAACCGGACGCAGACGGCGGCGTCGCCGACGACCCGGCCGAGGTGGCGAAGTCCTCGATCGTCATCCGCCGCGCCGAGAAGGTCGCCGATGCCGGCATCCAGATCAGCACCGACATGGACGGCGAGTCGCGCACCACCCAGACCCTGGTCGGGTTCGCCATGGTGCTCGGCGGGATCCTGCTGTTCCTGCTGTCGCTGGTGATCACCAAGTACACCTTCATCGGCCTGAAGCGCTATGTCAGGATGAATCTGTCGCTGTTGAGGGGGGCTTGAGCATGCGTGCATTGCTGAAAGTCGGATTCAGCCTCCTGCTGCTGGCCTTCGTCCTGATCGGCCTGAGTTATGCCGCGCTGCGCGCGAATGGCGCGACCGCGGCCAGCGAGGGGCGCAGGATGAGCAGCGAGAAGCGCGAGGTGCCGGCCGCCATCAAGGCGATCGACCTGGACGGGCCGATCGACCTGAACGTGCGCTATGGCGCGGCGCCCGCGCTCGAGGTGCGCGGCGAGGCGCGCCTGCTCAACAACGTCGACGTGAACGCCGACGGCGACGTCCTGCACATCGGCCTGCGCGGCATGGTGCTGGGGCACCGCCGCCCGCTGCAGGTGGATCTGGTGCTGCCGCGCCTGGACAGCATCAAGATCGACGGCAGCGGCGACAGCACCGTCAACGGCTTCTCGGGCCAGCGCATCGAAGCGCGCATGCAGGGTTCGGGCAGCCTGCGCTTCAACGGGCGCTTCCGCCAGGTCGATGCGGCCCTCAGCGGCAGCGGCGAACTGGACCTGAATGCGGGCCCAAGCATCGAGCGCTTCGACGCGCTCCTGACCGGATCCGGCCACCTGACCATCGTCGGCGGCACCCGCGAACTGCACGCCAATGCCAGCGGTTCCGGCGAGCTCGATGCGCGCCACCTGCGCGCCGACAAGGTCGAGGTGAGCCAGACCGGCTCCGGACGCAGCACGGTGCACGCGCGAAGAAGCGTCGCGGCCTCGATCTCGGGCAGCGGCGACATCGAAGTGACCGGCAATCCTGCCGAGCGCAGCGTCAGCCGCAGCGGCAGCGGTACGGTGACCTTCAGCGATTGATGCCCAGGTAGGCGAGCGCGTCGCGCCCGGCGGCGCGGCCGCTGCCGAAGCAGGCGGTGAGCAGGTAGCCGCCGGTCGGCGCCTCCCAGTCGAGCATCTCGCCCGCCACGAACACGCCCGGCACGCCGCGCAGCATGCTGCTCTCGCCATCGAGCGCCTCGAAACGCACGCCACCGGCACTGCTGATCGCCTCATCGATCGGACGCGGGCGCACCAGGACAAGCTGCAAGGCCTTCAGCGCACGCGCCAGCTGGCCCGGATCGGCATAGGCTTCCTTCGACAGGCATTCGTGCAGCAGGCCGGCTTTCACGCCCTTGATTCCCAGGCGCCCCTGCAGGTGGCTCGACATCGAGCGCGAACCGCGCGGCCGCGCCACCTCGGCCAGCACGCGCGCCGCGTCGAGGTCGGGCAGCAGGTCGAGCCAGATGGTGGCGCTGCCGGCGGCCGCGATCTGCTCGCGCAGCGGCGCCGAGACAGCGTACACCAAGCTGCCCTCGATGCCGGAACTGGTGACGACGAACTGGCCCTGGCGCTTCTCCAGCGCGCCCCCGGCGCCGCGCCAGGCCAGCGCCACGGTGGTGAGCGGCGCGCCCGCATGCTTGTCCCTGAAATGCGCGCTCCAGTCGACGTCGAAGCCGCAGTTGGCCGGGACCAGGGGCGCCACCTCGACGCCGCGTCCGGCCAGCAGCGGCACCCAGGCGCCGTCCGAGCCGAGCCGCGCCCAGCTGGCGCCGCCCAGGGCCAGCACGGTGGCGTCGGCATCCAGCAGGATTTCCCCGTCAGGCGCAGCCAGGCGCAGGCGGCCATCCTGCCAGCCCAGCCAGCGGTGCCGCATGTGGAAGCGCACCCCGGCCTCGCGCAGCCGGTGCAGCCAGGCGCGCAGCAGCGGCGCGGCCTTCATCTCGCGCGGAAACACGCGTCCCGAGCTGCCGACGAACGTGTCGATGCCGAGCCCATGGATCCAGTCGCGCACCGCCTGCGGGTCGAAGCCGTCCAGCCAGCGCCCGACTTCACGCTCGCGCTCGCGATAGCGGCCGCGGAAGGCCGCCAGCGGCTCCGAATGGGTGATGTTCATCCCGCCCTTCCCGGCCAGCAGGAACTTGCGGCCGCTCGACGGCATCGCATCGTAGACGTCGACCTGCACCCCGCCCGCGGCCAGGGTTTCGGCCGCCATCAGGCCGGCGGGACCGGCGCCGATCACGGCGACGCGTTTGCTTCGGTTGGGCTGCTGGTTCATCGGCAATATCGGGGAAGGCGAAGGAGCGGCATTGTAGTCGAGTTTGCGCCTTGCATAAAATGCGCAAGACGATGTAAAGGGAGCTTGACATGTCAAGTTCGCTTGACTACGATGTAAAGCATACTTTACTTCGGGGAGGATGTCATGCACGAGAAACGGGTGGGAAAAGTCTACCTCCGTGAACTGATGGGCGCACTGGGGCTGTACATGGTCCTGCTGGTCGCCGCGATCCACTGGGGCCGGCCGATGGAAGAAGGCGTGCCGCGCACGCTGGTGCTGCTGTCGCCGATGATCGGCTTTTGCGCGGCGCTGTGGGTGATCGCGCGCCACTTCGGACGGATCGACGAATACCTGCGCATGCGCCTCCTGGAGAACGTCGCCCTGGCGGCGGCCATCACCGCCGGGCTGACGTTCAGCTACGGCTTCCTGGAGACGGCCGGCTACCCGAAGCTGTCCATGTTTACCGTGTGGTGCGTTCTGTGCGGGGCCACCATCCTGGTCCAGCTTGCACGCAAACTGCTCGACCGATGAACAACCATATCCGAGCCCTGCGGGCCGAGCGCGGCTGGAGCCAGGCCGAGCTGGCCGACATGCTCGACGTATCGCGCCAGAGCGTGAACGCGATCGAGACCGGCCGCTACGATCCCAGCCTGCCGCTGGCCTTCGCGATCGCCAGGCTGTTCCAACTACCGATCGAATCGATCTTCACCCCAGACCAGAAGTCAGCATGAAAGCATCCCTGTTGTTCGCACTACTCGTCGGCCTGGCCGGCGCCACCCTTGCATCCGGCGCCACGGCCCAGACCCCGGTCGAAGCGCCGAACCGCTTCGCCGCCCAGCCCACGCCCGCCGAACGCTTCGAGATCAAGGGCATGCTGGTCGAGCGCCACGGCAGCGGCGCGCGCCCCCTGGTGCTGGTGCCGGGCCTGTCCAGCGGCGGCTGGGTGTGGGGCCAGATGGTGCGCGATTTCGTCCCGGCCCACACCGTCTACGTCGTCACCCTGCCCGGCTTCGACGGCCGCCCGGCCGTGGCCGGCGATCCATTCGATGCGGCCAAGGGCGCGCTCACCGAGCTGATCGCCTCGCGCAAGCTGTCGAAGCCGGTGCTGGTCGGCCACAGCCTGGGCGCGACGCTGGCGCTGGCGCTGGCCCAGGACTTGCCGCAGCAGGTGGGCGGCGTGGTCGCGATCGACGGCCTGCCGGTGTTCCCGCGCACCGAGGAGATGGCGCCGGAGCAGCGCGCGGCGATGGCCGAGGGCATCCGCAGGCAGATGGCTGCGCTTACCGCGCCGGCATTCGCGTCCCAGCAGCACCAGTACATGCGCAGCATCGGCATGGTCGACCTCGGCAAGGCCGACGACGCGGCCAGGCTCAGCGCGCGCAGCGATCCGGCCGCCGTCGCCGCCTACATGGGCGCGATCCTGGCACGCGACCTGCGCCCCGGCCTGGCGGGTGTCCAGGCCCCGGTGTTGATGCTGGTGCCCTACTTCGCGCCGGATGCCGTGGTGCTGAATAACATCACCAGCGCCGACAAGCTGGCGTATTATCGGGAGCTGATGAGCGGCACCCCGCGCCTGGAGGCCGAGGCCATCGACAAGGCGCGCCACTTCGCGATGGTCGACCAGCCCGAAGCGGTGGCCGATGCGGTCCGCCGTTTCCTCAAGAAGCTGTGAACACAATAAGGAGAAAGTGATGCAAAAGCTGATCTACTGGAGTGGGCAGTACCTGCTGGCGGCCAGCTCGATGTTCGCGCTGCTGGTCGCGATCGACGTGTTCCTGCGCGGCGAGGCTTTCGAAACCGGCTGGCGCGAATCGCTGGCCTGGTCGCTGATGTCGGCCGCCATATTCATCGGCTCGCGCTACTACCGGGCCGACCGCGGCGCAAGCTGCGCGATGTGCCGCCATCCGGACGCCAAGCGCTGATCCGCGCGTCCTCCAGACTGGATCAAGACGGACCCGGGCGGCGCGGGCATACTGCCGCCCTGGCATATGCATGCATTTGTCATATCCATAAGATTCTGCTTGACAATACATGTAACAGGAATATTCTTGTACCCGCTACAACGAACGATGGCGCCCGCTCGACGAGGCCGGTCACGATTCGCCAAAGCAGTCCGTTTCAACATCTTGGAGGATGTGTATGTCGGTAATGACAAGGGCAGCAATGCCCCGTAGGACGATACTGGGCGCAATCGCGTCCAGTCCACTCTGGATGCAGTCCGCATGGGCGCAGCCAAATCTGAAAATCTCCCACCAGTTTCCGCGCGCCAGCCTGGCCGAAGGCGACTTCCGCGACCGCTTGTGCCGCATGTTCGCGGCCAACGTCGAACGGCGCACCCGCGGCAGCCTGAAGTTCTCGATCCACCCGGGCGCCAGCCTGATGGCCCCGAATGCCCAGATCGGCGCGCTGCGCACCGGCGGCCTGGACATGGCCCTGGTGCCGCTGTCCTACGCCGGCGCCGAGGCGCCGGAAGCCAACATCGGCCTGATGCCCGGCCTGGTGACCTCGTACGAGCAGGGGTATGCGTGGAAGAATGCGCCGATCGGCCGCGAACTGACCCGCATCCTGAACGACCAGGGCCTGGTCGTGGTCAGCTGGATCTGGCAGGCCGGCGGGGTCGCCTCGCGTGGCAAGCCGATCGTGCATCCGGAAGACGTGGCCGGCCTCAAGGTACGCGGCGGCTCGCCGGAAATGGACCGCCTGCTGCTCGACGCCGGCGCCACCGTGGCCAACATGCCGTCCAACGAGATTCCCGCCGCCATGCGCGAAGGCCGGCTCGACGCGGCGCTGACGTCCTCGACCTCCCTGATCTCGTTCCGCCTGCAGGAATCGGCGCGCGCCCTCACCACCGCGCGCGGCGGCGCCTACTGGTTCATGTTCGAGCCCCTGATGATGTCGCGCACCGTGTTCGAGCGCCTCACCAAGCAGCAGCAGGCCGCGGTGATGGCGGTGGGCGCCGAAATGGAAGCCTTTGCGCTCAAGGCCGCGCGCACCGACGACGCCGCGGTGGCAACGGTGTATGCCAAGAGCGGCGCCCAGATCGTCGATCTGAACGCGGAAGCGCTGCGCAAGTGGCAGGCGGTGGCGCGCACCAATGCATGGCGCGAGTACGGCGAGCGCAGCGCGAACTGCGCCAGGCTGCTGGCGCTGGCGGAGCAGTCGATCGCGGTGATCTGATGTCGAACGGGCGGGCGCCGGCAGCGCCCGCCTCAACCGCCCGTCACGGGCGGGAAGAATGCCACTTCGGCGCCGTCGGATACCGCCGTGTCCGGCCCGCACATCACCTGCCGGTAGGCCATGCGCACCGGCTGCTGCGGCCCCAGGGCCTCGGCCCACACGCCGCCGCGCGCAGCCAGATGCGCGCGCACCGCGCCCACGGTCGCCACGCCATCGGGCAACTCCAGGCTTTCCTGGGCGCTGCCGAGCTTCTCGCGCACCGACGCGAAATACCGTAATGTGATTCTCATGTGTTTCCTAATGCTGTAGTCCGTCGAAGGGGATGAAGCGTACCAGGTCGCCTTCGAGGATCGCCTGGCCCGGCGGATTGTCCACCAGTCCGTCGCCCCAGACGGTCGAGGTCAGCACGCCCGAGCCCTGGTTGGGGAACAGGTCGAGGCCGCCGGCCGCGTTCACGCGCACGCGCAGGAACTCGTTGCGGCGGTCGCCCTTCGGCAGCGTGAAGTCGGCGCGCAGAGAATAGCCGCGCGGCTCCACCGGTCCGCTCACGCCCTGCAGGCGCAGCAGGAAGGGCCGCACGAACAGCAGGAAGGTGATGAAGCTCGATACCGGATTGCCCGGCAAGCCGATGAAGTAGCAAGCGCCATCCTTCCTGCGGATGTCGCCGAAGGCGAGCGGCTTGCCCGGCTTGACGGCGATCTGCCACAGGTTCAGCCGTCCTTCGGCTTCGACGGCGGGTTTGATGTGATCTTCCTCGCCGACCGACACGCCGCCCGAGGTGATGATCAGGTCATGCTCGCGGGCCGCCTCGCGCAACGTGGCGCGGGTGGCGTCCAGCGAATCCGGCACGATGCCGTAGTCGGTGAATGCGCAGCCGAAGTTCTCCAGCAGGCCGCGCAGGGTGAAACGGTTGGAGTTGTAGATGGCGCCCGGCTGCAAGGGCTCGCCCGGCATGGCCAGTTCGTCGCCGGTGAAGAACACCGCGACCCGCGCCCGGCGCCGTACCGGCAACCTGGCCAGGCCCACCGAGGCGGCCAGGCCGAGCTCCTGGCTGCGCAGGCGGGTGCCGGCCGGCAGGATCACGGCGCCGGCCGCGACGTCCTCGCCGCGGCGGCGGATCCACTCCCCTGGACGCGGCGCATGGCGCACGGTGACGCTGTCGCCCACCACCTCGCACTGCTCCTGCATCACGACCGCGTCGGCGCCGGGCGGAATCAGGGCGCCGGTGAAGATACGGGCGGCGGTGCCGGGTTCCAGCGGCTCGCCGACGCTGCCGGCGGCGATGCGCTGGCTCACGCGCAAGGTCGCGCTACCGCTCGCGCAGTCCGCCGCGCGCACCGCGTAGCCGTCCATCTGGGTATTGTCGGCGGACGGCACGTCGATGGTCGCGCGCTGGTCTTCGGCGAGCACGCGGCCGTTGGCCTCCAGGGTCGGCACCGTCTCGGTGTCCGGCACCGGGCGCGCCGCGTCGAGCAACTGGCCCAGGGCCTCGCGTACGGACAGCATGGCGGGCTTCATTCTACAAGCCCGTGTGCTGGGCGATGTAGGCCTTCATGGCCTCCACATCGGGGCGCATGACCACGAAGCGCTGCGGCAGCGCTTCGATGCCTTCGAAGCCGGCCGGGCGTTCGGCATCCTCGCCCAGCGCTTCCAGGATGGTCTCGTTGAACTTGGCGGCCAGCGCGGTTTCCAGCACGATCATCGGCACCCCGGGCGCCAGGTGCTCGCGCGCGACCTTGATGCCGTCCGCGGTGTGGGTATCGATGGTGATGCCATAGTCGTCGAACACGTCGCGGATCGTCGCCAGGCGGTCGGCGTGGGTCGATTTGCCCGAGGCGAAACCGTACTGTCCCACCAGCTTCCACTCGTCACCATCGCTGCCCGGGCCGCCCGACAGGTCGAAGCCGCCATCGGTGTCGACCTTGCGGAACAGGGCATGGGTGCGCTCGGCGTCGCGGCCCACCAGTTCGTACACGAAGCGCTCGAAATTGGACGCCTTCGAGATGTCCATCGACGGGCTGCTGGTGTGGAAGGTCTCGGCAGCCTTGCGCACGCGGTACCTGCCGGTGCGGAAGAATTCGTCGAGCACGTCGTTCTCGTTAGTGGCGGCGACCAGCTTGTCGATCGGCAGGCCCATCATGCGGGCGATGTGGCCGGCGCAGATGTTGCCGAAGTTCCCCGAGGGGACGGTGAACGAGACCTTCTGGGAGTTATCGGTGGTGGCGCCAAGATAGCCGCGGAAGTAGTACACCACCTGCGCTACCACGCGCGCCCAGTTGATCGAGTTGACGGTGCCGATCTTGTGGCGTGCCTTGAAGGACAGGTCGCCCGACACCGCCTTGACCATGTCCTGGCAGTCGTCGAACACGCCTTCGACGGCGATGTTGAAGATGTTCGGGTCCTGCAGGCTGAACATCTGCGCGGTCTGGAAGGCGCTCATCTTCTTGTGCGGGGACAGCATGAACACGCGCACGCCGCGCTTGCCGCGCATCGCGTACTCGGCGGCGCTGCCGGTATCGCCCGAGGTGGCCCCGAAGATGTTCAGTTCGTCGTTGTTCTTCGCCAGCGCGTACTCGAACAGGTTGCCGAGCAGTTGCATGGCCATGTCCTTGAAGGCCAGGGTCGGCCCGTTCGACAGGGCCTGCAGCACCAGCTTGCCCGCCGCGCCGTCTTCCAGCACGCGCAGCGGCGTGATGTCGGCGGCTGCTTCGCCCGCACGGGCATTGCGGTAGACCTCGGGGGTGTAGGTCTTCGCGGTCAGGGCGCGCAGGTCGGCGTCGGGGATGTCGGTGGCGAACTTGCGCAGGATTTCGTAGGCGAGTTCGGCGTAGGAGAGCTTGCGCCAGGCGTCCAGTTCCGCGCCGCTGACCTGCGGGTATGTTTCAGGCAGGTACAAGCCGCCGTCCGGGGCCAGGCCCGCTAGCAGGATGTCGGAGAAGCGCTGGGGATTGCGTGCTGCGGACGCGCTGGTCGCGCGGGTGGAGACGTAATGCATACGGGTCGGGATCCGGTTGGGGCCAAAGTTGAACTTTTATTATAGCGCCCGAACGCTTCGTATGCTGTGCTGCAAAAAAAACGGGGCCGCGCCCGCGCGCGGCCCCGGTACCGGCCTGCTTCAGCAGGCCGCGTGATTGACCGTCACGACGTGCACGGCGAGACCGCCCAGCGAGGTCTCCTTGTACTTCACCTGCATGTCGGCGCCGGTCTGGCGCATGGTCTCGATCACGTTGTCCAGGCTGACGAAGTGGGTGCCGTCGCCCTTCAGGGCCAGCGAGGCCGCGGTGATCGCCTTGATCGCCCCCATGCCGTTGCGTTCGATGCAGGGAATCTGCACCAGCCCGCCGATCGGGTCGCAGGTCATGCCGAGGTGGTGCTCGATGCCGATCTCCGCCGCGTTCTCGATGCGCTCGTTGGAGCCGCCCAGTGCCGCCACCAGGCCGGCGGCCGCCATCGCGCAGGCGACGCCGACTTCGCCCTGGCAGCCGATCTCGGCGCCCGAGATCGAAGCGTTCTTCTTGCACAGCATGCCGATCGCGGCGGCGCTCAAGAGGAAATCGCGGATGCCCTTGACCGGGTCGCTCGGGCGGCAATCCTCGGCGTAGTAGCGCAGCACCGCCGGGATGATGCCGGCCGCGCCATTGGTCGGCGCGGTGACCACCCGGCCGCCGGCCGCGTTTTCTTCGTTGACCGCCATCGCGTAGAGCGTCACGTGGTGCGTCGCATCATGCGGCAGCTCATTGACGCGCTTGCCCTCGAGGCAGTGCGCCTGCTTCCACAATTTGGCCGCGCGGCGCTTGACGTTCAGGCCGCCCGGCAGCTGGCCCTCGGTGACCAGGCCGTGGGCGATACACTCGCGCATGGTGTCCCAGATGCGGTCCAGGCCCGCGTCCAGCTCGTCCTCGCTCATGCGCGCCAGTTCGTTCGCGCGCAGCATGTGCGGGATCGACAGGCCGTATTCCCTGCCCTGCGCCAGCAGCTCGCTCATGGTGCCGAACGGGAAAGGCACCCGCGTCGACGCCGGCTCGCCCGCGCGGTTCTGGCTTTCGCCCGCCGCGGTGATGAAGCCGCCGCCCACCGAGTAGTAGATGCGCTCGACGATGCTGCCGTCCGCCAGCTTGAGCACGAACTTCATGCCGTTCGGGTGTTCCGGCAGGGTCGACTGCTTGTGCCACACCAGGCCGGTGGCGTACTGGAACGGGACTTCCTTCTCGCCCAGCAGCCTCAACACGCCGTCCATCTCGGCTTCGGCCAGCCTGTCCTCGACCGACTCCGGATCCACGCCCTGCGGAGTCTCGCCCATCAGGCCCAGGATCACGGCCTTGTCGGTGGCATGGCCGACCCCGGTCAGGGCCAGCGAGCCGTACAGGTGCGCCTCGACCCCCACCGCCTGCTCGAGCGCACCGCACTCCAGCAAGAAGCGGCGCGCCGCCACCATCGGTCCCACCGTGTGGGAGCTCGACGGCCCGATACCGATCTTGAACAGATCAAAAACACTCATGTCCATCGTTGTCTCGACTCTTCAGTTTTTTATTATTGTGGTTAATGCAAGGACTCAGGCGCGCATTTACGCTGCGATGCCCACGTCAATGTTCTTCAGCATGCTGTCGACCATCTCGTCGACGCCAATGCGCGCCTTCCAGCCCCAGTCCTGCGCCGCGCGGCTGTCGTCCAGGCTCTTTGGCCAGGTATCGGCAATCTGCTGGCGGCTGTCCGGCTTGTAGGCGATCTCGAAGCCCGGGACCGCCTTCTGGATGGCGGCGGCCAGTTCGCGCGGGTTGAAGGACACGCCCGCTACATTGTACGAGGAACGGATCGCCACCTTCTCGCCCGGCGCGTCCATCAGCTCGATGGTCGCACGAATCGCGTCCGGCATGTAGATCATCGGCAGCGTGGTTTCCGGGCCCAGGAAGCATTCGTAGGTCTCGCCCTTGAGCGCCGCGTGGAAGATGGCGATCGCGTAGTCGGTGGTGCCGCCGCCCGGAGGCGACTTGAAGCTGATGATGCCGGGGTAGCGGATCGAGCGCACGTCGACGCCGTACTTGCTGTGGTAGTACTCGCACAGGCGCTCGCCGGCCAGCTTGCTGATGCCGTAGATCGTGGTCGGATCCATGACCGTGTACTGCGCCGTGTTCTCGGCCGGGGTGTTGGGGCCGAAGGCGGCGATCGAGGACGGCCAGAACACCTTCAGCGGCTTGCCCGCCTCGAGGCGCTCGCGCGCGACTTCCAGGATGTTGAGCAGGCCGTCCATGTTCAGCGTCCAGGCCTTGAGCGGCGCCTTCTCGCCGGTGGCCGACAGCAGCGCCGCCAGCTGGTAGACCTGGGTGATGCCTTCGCTGTCGATCAGGGCCGCCAGGCGTTCGCGGTCCAGCACGTCGAGCTGGGTATAGCGCGCGGCGCCGTAGACGTTGTTGGCGCCGATGTCCGAGGCCAGCACGTTCTGTTCGCCGTGCTGCTCGGCCAGGGCGGTGACCAGCTCGCTGCCGATCTGGCCGTTGGCGCCGATGATGAGGATGCGTTCCATTGTGTCGTTCCGATCTTATTGATTCTTGAGGATGCCCAGCTCTTTGCCGGCTTGTTCGAAGGCTTTGAGGACGGTGTCGAGCTGCTCGCGGGTGTGCGCCGCCGACAGCTGGACGCGCACGCGCGCCTGGCCCATCGGCACCACCGGGTAGAAGAAGCCCGACAGCAGCACGCCCAGTTCGAACATGCGGGCCGCGAATTTCTGGGCCACCGGCGCGTCGAACAGCATCACCGGCACCACCGGATGGGTGCCCGGCTTGATGGTGAAGCCGATGCGCTCGATCTCCTGGCGGAAGTAGGCGGTGTTTTCCATCAGGCGGTCGCGCAGCTCGGTCGACTTGGAGATGCGGTCCAGCACCGCCAGGGATGCGCCGGCGATCATCGGCGCCAGGGTGTTCGAGAACAGGTAGGGACGCGACTTCTGGCGCAGGGTCTCGATGACTTCGCGGCGGCCCGAGGTGAAGCCGCCCATCGCGCCGCCCAGGGCCTTGCCCAGGGTGCCGGTGATGATGTCGATCTTGCCGATGACGCCGCAGTGCTCGTGGGTGCCGCGCCCGGTCTTGCCCATGAAGCCGGAGGCGTGCGATTCGTCGATCATGGTCAGGGCGCCGTATTTCTCGGCCAGCTCGACGATGCTATCCAGCTGGGCGATGGTGCCGTCCATCGAGAACACGCCGTCGGTGACGATGATCTTGTGGCGCTTGCCGGCGTCCGTCGCGGCGATCAGCTGCTTTTCCAGGTCCGCCATGTCGTTGTTGGCGTAGCGGTAGCGCGCCGCCTTGCACAGGCGCACGCCGTCGATGATCGAGGCGTGGTTCAGGGCGTCCGAGATGATCGCGTCGTTCTCGTCGAACAGCGGCTCGAACACGCCGCCGTTGGCGTCGAATGCGGCCGCGTACAGGATGGTGTCTTCGGTGCCGAGGAATTCCGACAGCTTGGCTTCGAGTTCCTTGTGCACGGTCTGGGTGCCGCAGATGAAGCGCACCGAGGACAGGCCGTAGCCGTATTTTTCCAGCGCGGCCGCGGCGGCCCGGGAGGTCTGTTCGTCCCCGGACAGGCCGAGGTAGTTGTTGGCGCACATATTGATGAGCGTGCGGCCGTCCTGGGACACCACTTCGGAGCCCTGGCGCGAAGCGATCACGCGCTCCGGCTTGAACAGGCCGTCGCTGCGCAGCGTCTCGAGTTTCGATTGCAGGCCGCTATAGAATGCTTGGTCGCTCATGTGTTCCTACTCCCAGAAAATGTGATCGACGGCGCCGGCTTGACCGGTGGTCGGCGGATGTTGTACCGTTGGACTCGTTCGACTTATGGAAGCGAGTTCTATATGTCGAACGGAATTTCAATATATTGAATCTTACCCCCAGCTAATGAACTTGGCAAGCCAGGTACCCGCATATTCAGGTCATGACCAAAACTCTAACAAATAACGCTCCACCGGAAGTTGGCGCCACGCTACAACGCCTGCGCCTGGCGCGCGGCCTGACCCTCGAAGACTTGTCGCGCATCGCGGGCGTGTCGAAATCGATGCTGTCCCAGATCGAGCGCGAGAAGGCCAATCCCACCATCGCCATCACCTGGCGCCTGGCCAATGCCCTGGGCGTGGAGATCGGCGAGCTGCTCTCGTCCGAGGTGCGCTCGGTGGACCTGATCCGCGTGGTCGACGCCCACGAGACCCCCACCCTGCCCGGCGCCCATGCCGGCTATTCGCTGCGCATCCTGGGGCCGATGGACCTGGCGGGCAAGTACGAATGGTACGAACTGACCCTGGCGCCAGGGGGCGAGCTCAAGTCGCAGGCCCACGATCCCGGCACCAGCGAACACCTGACCGTCATTACCGGGGCGGTCGAACTGGAAGTGGGGGCGGAGAAGAAGAAGATCAAGCATGGGGGGACGGCGCGCTATCCGGCCGACCATGACCATGTGATCCGGAATGCGGGCAAGACCGAGGCCAAGGCCTTGCTCGTCGTCGTGCAGCGCTGACACCCTCGTATCAAAACAACAACGGCCGCCGGATTACCCCCGGCGGCCGTTGAATTTAACGGTGGCGCAACTTACTTGCCGCCGCCTACCGCCGTGGCAGGCGCCCCGCCCATCTTCAGCTCACGCGCCAGGAAGCCCCAGCGATCGGCGACTTCCTCGATCTGCTTGGTGGTCGGCTTGCCGGCGCCATGGCCCGCCTTGGTTTCGATGCGGATCAGGATCGGCGCGCTGCCGGCCTGCGCCGCTTGGGCCGCCGCGGCGTACTTGAAGCTGTGCGCCGGCACCACGCGGTCATCGTGGTCGGCGGTGGTCACCATGGTCGCCGGGTAGCAGGTGCCCGGCTTCAGGTTGTGCAGCGGCGAGTACTTGACCAGGGCCTTGAACTCTTCCGGGTTCTCCGACGAGCCGTAGTCCGAGGTCCAGGCCCAGCCGATGGTGAACTTGTGGAAGCGCAGCATGTCCATTACGCCCACGGCCGGAATCGCCGCGCCGAACAGTTCCGGACGCTGGGTCATGGCCGCGCCCACCAGCAGGCCGCCGTTGGAGCCGCCGCCGATCGCCAGCTTGGCGGGCGAGGTCACCTTGTTGGCGATCAGCCATTCGGCCGCGCCGATGAAGTCGTCGAACACGTTCTGCTTCTGCAGCTTGGTGCCGGCCTGGTGCCAGGCTTCGCCGTATTCGCCGCCGCCGCGCAGGTTGGCCAGCACGTAGACCCCGCCCATCTCCATCCAGGCCAGGTTGGCCGGCGAGAAGCTCGGGGTCAGCGAGATGTTGAAGCCGCCGTAGCCGTACAGGTAGGTCGGATTCTGGCCGTCCAGCTTCAAGCCCTTCTTCGAGACGATGAACATCGGGACCTTGGTGCCGTCCTTCGAGGTAAAGAACTGCTGGCGGGTCTCGTAGTCCGTCGGGTTGAAGTCGACCTTCGGCTGGCGGAACACGGTGCTCTGGCCGGTTTTCAGGTTCAGGCGGTAGATCGTGGTCGGGGTGGTGAAGCCGGCGAACGAGTAGAAGGTCTCGGTGTCGCCGCGCTTGCCCGACAGGCCGCCGACGGTGCCGATGCCCGGCAGCTTGACTTCGCGCACCAGCTTGCCCTTGAGGTCGTGCACGCGCACGACGCTCTTCGCGTCCTTCAGGTACTCGAGCACCAGCTGGTTGTTGATGATGTCGGCGCCGGCCAGGGTGTCGGCGCTTTCGGCGACGATCTCTTTCCAGTTACTTTCCGCCGGATTGTTCACGTCGATCGCGATGATGCGCTTCTTCGGCGCCTTGCGGTCGGTGCTGAAGTAGAACACGCTGCCGACGTTGTCGATGAAGTCGTAGCCGGCGTCGAAGTTGTCGACCAGGTCGACCACCTTGGCATCCGGCTTGCTCAGATCCTTGTACGAGACGCGGTACTTGGGCGCCGTTCCCTTGGTGGTGGTGATGATCAGGTAGCGGCCGTCGTCGGTGGTGTGGCCGCCGAAACCCCATTCCTTCTGGTCGGGCCGGTCGTACACCAGCGTGTCGGCGCTTTGCGGGGTGCCGAGGCGGTGGTAGTACAGCTTCTGGAAGTAGTTGACGTCGGCCAGCTTGGTCGCTTCCTTCGGCTCGTCGTAGCGGCTGTAGAAGAAGCCCTTGCCGTCCTTGGTCCAGGCGGTGCTGGAGAACTTGACCCACTTGATGTGGTCGTCGAGGTCCTTGCCGGTGTCGACGTCGCGCACCCGGATCTCGTTCCAGTCCGAACCCGATGCGGCGGTGCTGTAGGCCAGCAGCTTGCCGTCCGGGCTGACCGCGGCGCCGGCCAGCGCGACGGTGCCGTCGCTGGACATGGTGTTCGGGTCGAGCAGCACGCGCGGCGTGTCGGTCAGGGTCTTCTGGGTGTACAGGACCGACTGGTTCTGCAGGCCGTCGTTGCGCGAATAGAAGTAGCGACCGCCTTCCTTGCCCGGCACGCTGTAGCGCTCGTAGTTCCACAGCTTGGTCAGGCGCTCGCGGATCGCCGCGCGCTGCGGGATCTGCGCCAGGTAGGCCTGGGTCACCTTGTTCTGCGCCGTCACCCATTCCTTGGTGTCGAGGCTGTTGGCGTCCTCGAGCCAGCGGTAGGGATCGGCCACCGTGGTGCCGTGGTAGTTGTCGGTGTGGTCGACCTTCTTCGTGACCGGGTAGGTCAGGGAGGGGCCGCCTGCCGGGCAGCTTTGTGCCAGCGCCGTATTGGCGCCGAAGGCCGCGGCCAGCAGGGCGACGAGCGTTGCGTGTCTCAGGGTCATGTCGTTCTCATGTTCGAGTTATTCATGGGTCGGCTTGTGCCGACGGCCATCATAACGCGAATTGCCGGGCTCGCCTATGCAGCGCCAGCCTGACAATACTGGGGGGCATCCTTACGAGGCCTGACCGGGCGGCGACACGCGCCGCACCGCGCGCACACGGGTGGCCAGGGCGCGCGCCCAGGGGCCGCCGTTCGCCCCCAGGCGCCTGGCAACGCCACTGCGCGCGCGGCGCTCTTCTTCGCTGCCAGGGCGGCCGTCCTGGCCGCCACTGGCGGCCAGGACCATCCACATGTAGGCGCGCAGCGGGTCGCGTTCGACCCCGCGGCCGCTGTTGACCATGCCGCCCAGGTTGAACTGGGCCAGCGCATGGCCCTGCTCGGCCGCCTGCCAGTACCAGTAGGCGGCCAGGGTGTCGTCGTGCGGCACGCCCTGCCCGTTGGCATACAGGACCCCGAGGTTGTTCTGGGCGCTGGCGTCGCCCTGCTGGGCCGCGCGCCGGTACCATTCGGCGGCGCGCCCCTCGTCGCGCGGCACCCCCTCGCCCTTGGCGTACATGACCCCGAGGCTGAACTGGGCATTGGCCGCGCCCTGCTCCGCGGCCTGCAGGTAGTAGCCGAGCGCGCGGGCCGGGTCGGGCCGCGTGCCGCGCCCGCCGGCGAGCATGACGCCGGCGCAGTACTGGGCCTGCACGTGGCCGCGCGCCGCCGCGCGCAGGAAGCATTCCAGCGCGCGCTCGTCGCCGCCGCTGCCGTGCCCGGCCGCCAGCAGCGTGCCGAGTTCGTAATGCGCCTCGGCGTCGTCCTGCCCGGCTGCCCGTTCGAGCCAGGCGATGGCGCGCGCCGGGTCTCTCGGCACGCCCTGCCCGTTGGCGTAGGCCAGGCCGAGGAAGCGCTGCGCCACCGTGATGTTCTGGGCGGCGGCTTCGCGGAACCAGCACACGGCCTGGGCGTCGTCGGCCTCGACGCCGTCGCCGCGGCGGTACATCAGCGCGAGGTTGAGCTGGGCCGGCCCATACCCCTGGCTCGCGGCCTTGCGGAACCAGGCCATCGCCAGCGGATGGCTGACCGGCGCTCCGATCCCCTGCAGATAGCATTCGCCCAGCAGGTTCTGGGCGCTGGCAAGGCCTTGCTCGGCGGCCCGGTAGAACCAGCCGAAGGCGGCCTCGTGCGATTGCGGGACGCCGCGTCCCTTGCGGTAGAGCTGGCCCAGGTTCTGCTGGGCGGCGGGGTCGCCCTGGGCGGCGGCGCGGCCGAACCACAGCGCGGCGAGCTCGTCGTTGCGCGGTCCGCCGCGGCCGTTGCAGTACATGGCGCCGAGGTGATTCTGGGCGGTGGCCAGGCCCTGGCGCGCCGCGCGCTGCATCCATGCGAACGCGCGCACGTCGTCGCGTTCGACGGCCTCGCCGTGCTTGTAGAGCAGGCCGAGGTTGAACTGCGCATAGGGATCGCCGCGCTCGGCGGCGGGCAGGAACCATTGAAAGACTTCGTGTCCCTCGCGGGCGGCGTTCTGGCGATTCATCCCTACCCCCTTCGGCCCTCTGCGCCGTTCAACGAGGCGGGCTTGGAGAAGCGCCCGCCGTTGTTAAAATTTTAAGGAGTGCGACCCTCTTGTGGTTTGCGTCCGCACAATCGTCGGAGTGCCACATGGGGGCAAGGACGTGGTAGTGGGCTGTTTCAGGCGGCACGGCGCTCGCGTTCGAGGCTGGCGTACTTATCCAGGAACAGCGGAACCTTGGCGGCGGCCAGCTTGTTCACCGAGACCAGCAGGTCGGGCGCCACCTGCTGCAGGCCGTGCGTGCTGCCGAGGTGGCGCGCCGCGTGCAGCAGCACGTGGGCCGCCACTTCGGCGTCGGCCTCGGCCCGGTGGGCGGCGCCCTTGAATTCGATGCCGAGACGGTTCGACAGGTTGCCGAGCTTGTAGCTGGGCAGTCCGGGGAACAGGCGGCGCGACAGCTTCAGCGAGCAGACCAGGCCGCAATGCCCGGTCGGGCGGCCGATGCGCCAGCCTTCGGCTTTCAGGAACTTCTCGTCGAAGCTGGCGTTGTGCGCCGACAGCACGTCGCCGCCGATGAAGTCGAGCAGCTCGGCCACCACCTGCTGGCTCGGCGGCGCGGTGTCGACCATCTGCTGGGTGATCCCGGTGAGCTGGGTGATGAAGGACGGGATGCGCACGCCGCAGTTCACCAGCGAGACGTAGCGTTCGCGGATCTCGCCGCCGACGATGCGCAGCGCCGCCACCTCGGTGATGCGGTCGCCCATGTCGGGCGACAGGCCGGTGGTCTCGAAGTCGAGCATCACGATCGGGCGTTCAAACACACTCATACATCGTCCTCCTGTTAACGCTGTTAACCATACTTGCGTAGCGCGTCCAGCGCCAGCCCGGCGCCGATGCTGCCGAACAGGTCGCCCTCGACCCTGCGCGCCCGCGGCACCAGCGCGGCGATCCGTTCGCGCAGCAGCGACACGCCGCTCGAACCGCCCGTGAGGAAGACCGTGTCCACCGCATCGGGTTCCACTCCGGCTTCCGAGAACAGGCGCAGGACGGTGGCGCCGACGCTGTCGACCAGCTGGGCGATCGCGGCCTCGAAGCCTTCGCGGGTGACGCTCAGGGTTTCCGGCGGCGCCAGGCGGTCGAGGTTCATTGTGAACGCGGGACTGCCGGACAGGCCGATCTTGGCCGCCTCGACCTGGATCGCCAGCCAGTGGCCGGCGCGCTCGTCGATCAGATTCTGCAGGCGCACCAGCTTGGCCGGCTCGGAGCAATCGCGCACCAGGTCGGCCAGCTGGGCGACGCTCTTGCGCGTATAGGCCTGGTTGATGGTGTGCCAGGTCGCCAGGTTGAAGTAGTAGCTCGACGGGATCGCGGCGCCGGAGCGCAGGCTGCTGCCGTAGCCGAGCAGCGGCATCACGCTGGCCAGGCTCAGGTACTTGTCGAAGTCGGTGCCGCCGATGTGCACGCCGCCGTTGGCGAGGATGTCGTCGCGCCGCTCGGCGCGCCCGGCGCGCCCGGGGCCGAGGCGCACCAGCGAGAAGTCCGAGGTGCCGCCGCCGATGTCGGCGATCAGGACCAGTTCCTCGCGCTCGATCTGGGATTCGTAGTCGAAGGCGGCGGCGATCGGCTCGTACTGGAATGATATCTCGCGAAAGCCCACCGAGCGCGCAACCTCCTCGAGCGTGTCCTGGGCGCGGCGGTCGGCCTCGAGGTCGTCGTCGATGAAGAAGACCGGCCGCCCGAACACGGCGCTGCCGAATTCGCGGCCGGCCTGGCGCTCGGCGCGGCGCTTGACTTCGCCGATGAACTGGCCGAGCAGCGCCTTGAAAGGCAGCGCGCGCCCCGCCACCTCGGTCTGGCCATCGATCAGGCTGGTGCCGAGCAGGCTTTTCAGGGAACGCATCAGGCGCCCCTCGTAACCCTCCAGGTAATCAAGCAGCGCGGCGCGGCCATAACTGACCTGCTCGTCGTCCGCATTGAAGAACACGACCGACGGCAGGGTTGCCTTGCCGTCTTCCAGGTCCAGCAAGGCGCTGGCACCGGGTTGGAAGCTGCCGCCGGGGAGCCAGCCGACGGTGGAATTGGAGGTGCCGAAATCAAGGCCGCATGCGAGCGCCATAGGAAGCTTATCAATGGAGGGGGCGGTATGGTAACAGATATGCGCCGGTTTTCGCGGTCCGGGCGTGGCCTTTTTCCCGAATGTGGCAAACTCGTACACACCCCGTACGTACAGGATGAAGGCAACGACCATGGACCCGGCCCCGGCCGAATGGCTGATGAAGCGCAACTGCTCGATGACGCCGCGCCAGGCGCTGCTCGTCTACGCGCTGCTGTGCGCGGCCACGCTCGGCATCGCCCTGGTATTTACCTGGCGCGGCGCCTGGATGGTGCTCGTCTTCGCCTTGCTGGAGACCAGCGCGGTCGGCGCCGCCCTGCTGCACTACTGCCGCCACGCCCTCGACCACGAGCGCATCCGGCTGGAGCGCGGCCGTCTGCTGGTCGAATGCGCGGACGGCGCCCGGCTGTCGAGCGTCCAGCTCGACCCCGGCCATGCCCGGGTCAGCCTGCCCGACGGCGGCATGCGTACCCTGGTGCTGATCGAAGCGCGCGGCGTGCGGGTCGAGATCGGGCGTTATCTGACACCCTCGGCACGCCTCGAACTGGTGCGCGCCCTGCGCAAGGCCTTGCGGGGTGTATCCCTCCTGTACGGCACACCTGGCCACTCCCTGTAAGCAACTTCTTACACAAGCACGGCAACTGTACCGATGTGGCGCACGCGCGCCGGTGCGCATAATGCTGTTCTTAACTACGTGACAACAAAAACGCATCTTGCAATGCCCAACCACAAGGTCTACTGATTACATGAGCAATCCCCAACAGGCTGGTGCCGTCGTCGTCCACGGCGGCGCGGGCGCCCCGACGGAAAACGAAGACGGCTGCGTACTGGCGGCACGCCGTGCGCTGGCCCAGCTGGAAGTCAACGGCGACGCGCTCGATGCCGCCATCATCGCCGTCGCCACCCTCGAGGACGACGGCCGCTTCAACGCGGGCAGCGGCGCCACGCTGGGGCTGGACGGCGAAACCATCGAGATGGACGCGGCGATCATGGACACCCGCGGCCGCCTCGGCTCGGTGGCCTGCGTGCGCGACGTGAAAAATCCGGTCAAGCTGGCGCGCGCCATCGCCGACACCCCGCACGTGATGCTGGCCGGCGAAGGCGCCCAGCGCTTCGCGCGCACCATCGGGCTGGCCGCAGGCGCGCCGATCTCCGAACGCCAGCGCCTTGATCACCGCAAGCTGATGCAGGAACTCGCCGGCTCGGTGCCCCTGATGCCCGGCATCGACAACCGCCTGTTCGATCGCTTCTGGAACTACAAGACCCCGCTGCAGCTGCCGAAATCCTCGGCCTGCGACACCGTCGGCGCCGTGGTGCGCGGCCCTGACGGGCACTTCGCGGTGGCCTGCTCCACCGGCGGCTCGGCGCCCAGCCTGCTGGGCCGGGTGGGCGACAGCCCGATCATCGGCAGCGGCTTCTACGCCGGCCCGCTGGGCGCCATTGCCGCCAGCGGTATCGGCGAACACATCGTGCGCCACCTGCTGGCGCGCACCGTCTACGGCTGGATCGAGCACGGCATGGCGCTCGAGGAGGCGCTCAAGCGCGGCGTCGCGCTGTTCGACAAGGACGTGGACGTCGGCCTGATCGGCGTCACCCGCAGCGAGGCCGGCGCCTACTGTAACCAGGGCATGCCCACCACGAAAATGACCCAGCGATGAGCGAACAAGACAACAAGAACGGCCACCTCGTGATCATCGGCGGCCACGAGGACCGCACGCGCGAGATGGCGATCCTCAAGCGCTTCGTCGAACTGTCCGGCGGCGCCGGCGCGAACATCGTCGTGATCACCGCGGCCAGCACCGTTGCGGACGAGATGTGGAGCATCTACGACGAAGCGTTCGGCAGCCTGGGCGTGGACAAGCGCAGCCACCTGGAGGTGACCAGCCGCCAGGACGCCAACAGCGAGGACTTCGTGCGCCTGGTGGACGACGCCACCGGCATCTTCATGACCGGCGGCGACCAGAAGCGCCTGCTGGCCCTGCTCGGCGGCAGCGCCCTCGACAGCGCCATGCACGCCGCGCTCAAGCTGCGCGGCGCGACCATCGGCGGCACCAGCGCCGGCGCCTCGGCCATGTCCGGCCACATGCTGGCCACCGGCCGCGTCGAACTGCATCCAGAGAAGGGATCGGTCAACCTGGGCGCCGGCCTGGGCTTCCTGCACCGGGTGGTGATCGACCAGCACTTCTCGGAACGCCAGCGCCTCTCGCGCCTGCTCAGCGTGGTGGCCCAGAACCCCTACCTGCAGGGCATCGGCATCGACGAGGACACCGCGCTGGTGGTCGACATCGGTTCGGGCATTGAAGTGCTGGGCCAGGGCGCCGTCACCATCGTCGACGGGCGCACCATGATCACCAACGTGGCCGACATCAAGGATCGCGACACCCCGGAGCTGATCGACGTGCGCCTCCACCTGCTGCCCGCCGGCAGCAGCTACCGCCTGCCCGCCGGCGACGCCGAACCCGGCAGGGGACTGCCGCTCCCGCTGCTCGATTTTTTGGAAAATGTGACGAAACGGAACCCGCTTTCATGAAAATAAGAGAAAAACGCCTGCTGCGCGGCCCCAACCTGTATGCCGCCAGCCCCTGCCTGATGGCAGTCATCGACGACGGTTTCACCAAGGCCCCCGGTTTCGCGGCGCGTCTGTTCGAGCTGCTTCCGGCGCTGCCGCCGGACGCCGCCGTGCGCCTGGCCGACGACGCCCTGCTGGTCGAAGCGATCGAGCCGGTGCTCAACGAACTGCAGCGCTCGGCCGGGGCTTCCGGCCACTTCGGCGCGACGCTCGCCGTGAACGGCGCCCCGCGCACCCGCCGCGTGGTGTGCGGCTACGCCATCGAACAGGTGGCCGACGCCGCCCTGCGCGTGGCGATCGACCTGGTCCATGCGGCGGCGGAAGACCGCCATTTCGACCTGCCCAAGGCCCTGGACGCGCTGCGCGAGACGGCCGAGGACTACGCGATCGGCACCAGCACCAATGCGGTGGTGCAGGCGGCGCTGCGGCGCGGCATTCCGGCGCTGCGCCTGACCGATGAGGCCAACCTGTTCCAGCTGGGCTGGGGCAGCCGCCAGAAACGCCTGCAGGCGACCATCACCGGCGCCACCAATTCGATCGCCGTCGGCATCGCCAGCGACAAGCAGCTGACCAAGGCGCTGCTGGAAGTGGCCGGCGTCCCGGTCCCGGCGGGCAGCACCGTCACCACCGAGGAGGAGGCGCTGCGCGCCGCGCGCCGCTTGTCCGGCCCGGCGACGGTCAAGCCGCTCGACGGCAACCAGGGCAAGGGCGTGACCACCAACTGCGCCACGCCGGAAGAGGTCGCGCGCGCCTTTGCCCACGCGCGCAAGTACGGGCGCAAGATCATCGTCGAAGAACACCTGGAGGGGCGCGACTACCGGGTCCTGGTCACCGGCCGCAAGGTAGCCGCCGCCTCCTGGCGCCGGCCGCCCTGCGTGGTCGGCGACGGCCACGCGACGATCCGCCAGCTGGTCGAGACCGAGAACCGCAACCCGGCCCGCGGAGAAGGCCACACCAACATCCTCACCAAGATCCCGATGGATGCGCTGGCCGAGGAGGCGCTGGCCAAACAAGGCTATGGGTTCGACACCGTGCTGGCCAGCGGCGTGACGGCCGACCTGCGCGGCAACGCCAACCTGTCCACCGGCGGCACCGCGGAAGACGTGACCGACCTGCTGCCGCAGGAAACGCGCGATATCTGCATCCGCGCCGCCCGCACCATCGGCCTGGACATCGCCGGCATCGACATCGTCTGCCAGGACATCGCCAAGCCGCTGCGCGAGCAGCGAGGCGGCATCATCGAGGTCAACGCGGCGCCCGGCATCCGCATGCACCAGTACCCGAGCCGCGGCACCCCGGTCGATGCCGGCGCGGCCATCGTCGAGGCCCTGTTCGGCGAATGCGACGGCCGCATCCCGACCGTGGCCATCACCGGTACCAACGGCAAGACCACCACCTCGCTCCTGATCGCCCATGCGGTGCGCCAGACCGGCCTGCGCACCGGCGTGACCACCACCGAGGGCGTGTATGTGGACGGCGTGCTCACCACGAAGGGCGACTGCACCGGCTACCGCTCGGCGCGCAGCGTGCTCTCCAGCCCGGAAGTCGACTTCGCGGTGCTGGAGACGGCGCGCGGGGGCATCCTCAAGCGCGGCCTGGCCTACGACCGCGTCGACGTGTCGGTGGTGCTGAACGTGTCCAGCGACCACCTGGGCCTGGACGGCGTCGAGACCCTCGACGACCTGGCCAGGGTCAAGGCGGTGGTGGCCCAGCGCGCCTCGCGCGCAGTGGTGCTCAATGCCGAGGACGACTACTGCGTCGCGATGGCGGACGGCCTGCGCGAAGGCGTCGAGGTGATCTACTTCTCGCTCGACGCCGACAATCCGGTCCTGCTGCGCCACCTGGAGAACGGCGGGCGCGCGCTCTACCTGCAGGACCAGATCCTGGTGCTGGCCAACGGTTCGCGCCACGAAGCGCTGGTCGATGCGCGCCAGATGCCGGTTTCGCTGGGCGGCGCGGCGCGCTACAACATCGCCAATGCGCTGGCGGCGGCCGCTGCCCTCACCGCCCACGGCTTCGGCAACCTCGAGATCGCCGAGGGCCTGAAGAGTTTCGTCTCGGACGCCAAGCACAACCCGCTGCGCTCGAACGTGTTCGACGTGGATGGCGTCACCGTGATCGTCGACTACGCCCACAACTGCGCCGCCTACGCCGCGCTGGCCGAGAGCGCGCGCGCATTGAGCGCCGGCCGCCTGGTCGGCGTGGTGGCCGCGCCGGGCGACCGCCGCGACGCCGACCTGGTCGACATCGGCCGCACCTGCGCGGCCGGCTTCGACGACCTGGTGGTGTACGAGACCGAAAACCGCGGCCGCCAGGAAGGAGAAACCGCCGCCCTGCTGGTGCGCGGCGCCAGGCTGGGCAAGCTGGCCGATGATTCGCTCAGCGTGGTACTGGCCTCGCACCAGGCGATCCGTCACGGGCTGTCGCTGTGCCAGCCTGGCGACGTGCTGGTGTTCGGCTGCGGCAGCGCCCTGTCGGAACTGACCGACGCGCTGCGTCCGGACAAGCCGGAACTGGCGCGCAGGATCGAAGCGGAAGCGATCTGATCCCGAAAGCCCGCCTCGCCCACAACGCCCCTGCATGGGGCGTTTTTTACTTAAGAGCCACTTAAACTGATGACCTCTTGGCCATTTATCGGCTCAACTTTTGCAATTAGTTACAAATTGCCATTTTAATGCGTGCGTTCAACTGTTACCTTGCTCATCCGTAACCCGGCCCGTTCCTCACGACAGCGGACCGGCTCGAATTTGGAAGGAAAAGTATGCAGAAACTGTTGGCCGTTCTCCTCGCAGGCATGGCATTGGCCGGCGCCGCCCAGGCTGCCGAACCGGTGCGCGCCGGCGTGGGGCAAGCCTATGCCGGCGTGGCCGTGTCCGGCGTCGACTACGTCGGCGCGGCGACCAAGGCCAGCCCGAAGGTGTTCGGCGGCTACCAGTTCGGCAAGCGGCTCGCGGTCGAGGGCGGCGCCGTCGACCTGAAGAACGGCTACGGCATGTACATCGCCGTCAAGCCCAGCATCGCGCTGACCGAGAAGCTGAGCGCCTACGGCAAGGTGGGCGTAGCGCAAACGCGCCGCACGGCGCTGCCGGCGCCGGCCCTGACCGCGCTCGGCAAGAAGACCGACACCGGCGCCTATGGCGCCTTTGGCCTGCAATATTCGATCACCCCGAACGCCGCCGTCACGGTCGAGTACGAGCGCCTGCCGATGGACAAGCCGAGCGTGCTCAAGCCGAACGTCTGGACCCTGGCGCTGCAGTTCTTCTTCTGAGCTAACAACCGAAAAAAAAGCGGCCCGCAGGCCGTTTTTTCTTTGGCGCCGGCTTCAGACCTGCGCCGCCACCTGGTCCGCACTGTCCGGGTCGTTGACCCGCAAGGCATCCACGAACACCTGCAGCGAGGAGCCACAGGCGAACACCAGCACGTCGCCGGGACGGCACAGGCTCAGGCCGTGGCGGATCGCCTCGCCGACCTCGATCACCCGGTGCAGGGTATCGCTCATTCCGGCGGCCTCTTCCGCGCCGTCGAGGATCAGGTCCACCGCCTCGCCCACCGCGCGCCCGCGGCTCTGGGATTCGTACACCACCAGTTCGTCGAAGCGCGCGCCGCACACGCGGCCGACCTCGCGCAGGTCCTCGTCGCGGCGGTCGCCCGGGGCGGTGACGATGCCGACCAGCTGTCCCGGCAGCAGGGCGCGCGCCATCTCGGCCATCGCCTTGTAGGCGGCCGGGTTGTGCGCATAGTCGACGATCACCGTCACGCCGCGGATGTCGAATATATTGGTGCGCAGCGGATTGGTGCGACCGTTCGACACAAAAGTGGACAGGCCGGTGGCGATCTGCAGGTTGGTAAAGCCGGAAGCCATCAGGGCCGCCGCCGCCGCCAGGCTGTTGGCGATATTGAAGCGCGCGCGCCCGCCGAAGGCGACCGGCATGCTTTCGACCCGCAGCAGTTCCTGGTGCAGGTTGCCGTCCGCGACCACCACCGCGTTGTCCTGCAGGTAGACGCCGCGGCCGCCGTCCTCCAGGTGCTGCAGGAACACCGGGTTCTCCGGGTCCATCGAGAAGTAGACGATCTCGGCTTCCGGCTTGGCGCGGCGGCCCATGGCCACGCACAGCGGGTCTTCGGCATTGAGCACCACGGCGCGCGAGCTTGACGTCGCCACCACGGCTTTCACCTGCGCCAGGTCTTCCACGGTATCCACGCCATCCAGGCCCAGGTGGTCGGCCGCGATGTTCAGCACCACGCCGACGTCGCAGCGGTCGAAGGCCAGGCCGCGCTTGAGGATGCCGCCGCGCGCCGTCTCCAGCACCGCCACCTCGACGTCGGGCGAGCCGAGCACGGTGCGCGCCGACCAGTAGCCGGTGCAGTCGCCCTTGGCCACCTGCTTGCCGTCGATGAACACGCCTTCGGTGGTGGTCACGCCGGTCACCTTGCCGGCCAGGCGCACGGTGTGCGCGATCAGGAGCGTGGTGGTGGTCTTGCCGTTGGTGCCGGTCACCGCGATCAAGGGAATGCGTCCGTCCGACTCGCCCATCAGGCCCTGCACGATGGCGTCGCCGGCGTCGCGCGGCTCGCCCGCGCTCGGGTACTGGTGCATGCGGATGCCGGGCGCCGCGTTGACCTCGATAACGGCGCCGCGCTGGGCCTCGAGCGGCAGCGCGATGTCGCGGCAGACGATGTCGATGCCGGCCACGTCCAGGCCGATCTTGGCGGCGGCCCGCACGCACAGCAGGCGGGTCGACTCCGGCAGCAGGCTGGTTACGTCCTCGGCGGTGCCGCCGGTGGACAGGTTGGCGTTGCCGCGCAGCTCGGCCGTCACGCCGCAAGGGACCACGCTGTCGAAGTCGAAGCCCTGCTTGCGCAGAATGTCGGCCGCATGGGCGTCGAGCGCGATCCTGGTCAGGATATTGGTGTGGCCGGCGCCCCGCGCCGGGTTCTCGTTCTCGCGCTCGACCAGTTCGCGCACCGTGGCCAGGCCGTCGCCCACCACGTGGGCCGGGCGCCGCATCGACGCTGCGGCGACCTGGCCGCCGGCGACCAGCACCCGGTAGTCGCGCCCTTCGACGAAGCGCTCGACGATGATGCGGCGGCCATACTGGCGCGCGAACTCGAAGGCGCGCGCCACCTGGGCGTCGTCGCGGCAGTCGACCGTGACGCCCTTGCCCTGGTTGCCGTCGAGCGGCTTGAGCGTCACCGGAGCGTTCATGCGCGCCGCCGCACGCTGCGCGGCCTCCACGGTGGTGACGACCGAACCCTCGGGCACCGGCACCCCCGCTTCCATAAGCAGGGTCTTGGTGAGCTGCTTGTCGCTGGCGATCTTCACGGCGATGAAGCTGGTGTCACCGGTGGTGGTGGCCTGCAGGCGCTTCTGTTTCACGCCCCAGCCCAGCAGGAACAGGTTGGCGTCCTCGGTGATGCGCTGGGTCGGTATGCCGCGCTCGTGCGCCGCAGCCAGCACCGCCGCGGTGCTGGTGCCGATGGCGTGGCGCGCCGCGATCGAACCCAGCTCCTCCAGGCGCGGGGCCAGGCCGAAGTCCTCACCGTTGCCGAGGGCGGTGACCAGGTCCACCGCCAGCTGGAAAGCGGGCTGCACCAGCTTTTCGGACTGGTAGGCGCAGACGATGCGGAATACGCCAGGACGGCCGGCGACCGGGCGGGTGCGCCCGTAGCTGGCCGGCGACGTCGCCTCACCTGCCGCCAGCGTCTGCAGCTCGAGCGTCACTTGCTCGATCACGCGGCCCAGATAGGTGCCTTCGCGCAGGCGCTGGGCGAAGCCGCCGCGCTGGCCGGTCGGCAGGCGCTGTCCGGCAAGCGAAGGCAAGGCCTCCAGCAGGGCGTCGTTGAATCCGGGGATGTCTTTCGAGGAGATGCCATACAGCTCCTGCAGGTCGATCACGCTCAGCAGGCAGGGAGAGTCGGCATGGACGTTGGGTCCACGCAGGAAGCGCTGTTCCAGGATTTGCACGAATAGATCCTTGTAATAATTATCGAGCGCGCCGGCGATGGCCGGCGCGGGTATTCCGGTGTCGGCGAAGTCAGGCGTCGAACAGCCGCGTGTACATGCGGGTGGCCATCAGGCCGGCCGCGGTGTGGTGCGCCTCGGGCGACATCAGGCCGCCGAGCAGCTCCATCGCCTCTTGCTTGCCGGCCGCTGCCGCCACTTTCTCCTCGAGCAGCCGCAGTTCGTTGTCCGGCGCTTCCAGGCGTGGATGGCGGCGGATCAGGCCGCGTTCCGGGAAGTGCCCGCTGCGGTCGGCGTGCTCGCCCAGGTTGTCCAGCGTGCGCTGGCGCGCGCGCCAGGTGAGCAGGCGCGGTCCCTCGGCGCGCCCGCCGCCGGGGGCCGACATGATCCAGTCGCGCAGCACCTGCTGCTCGTAGGCGTTGAAGACGCCGAACATCTCGGCCTTCTCGCCGTGCACCAGGCGCCAGAAGCGGCTGTGCTCGACATCTTCGCCGCGCTTGATCCAGCCGGCCTTTTCCAGCGCCGCGAGGAAGTCCGGGATCTGCGAAGGCTGCGCCAGCCAGTCGTTGACCGAGCGGCCGGCAACGCGGCAGTAATCCGAGTGCATGTTCTTGCCGACGCCGCTCTTGGCGGCGAGGATGTTCACCAGTTCGGCCTGCAGGTCGAACTCGGCGATGCAGGTGGTGGTGCTGGAGCCGATGTCGTTCAGGCGGTAGCCGTCGAGCACGCGGCGGTAGAAGGCCTCGCGGTCGCCCACGCGCGGCATCAGGTTCGCCAGGGCCTGCACCGCTTTCTGCGCATGGCCGCTGGCGGCATTGTCGACGGTCACGTGCAGCGTGAAGTAGTACGGGTCGATGCCGAACTCGTTCAGCTCGTACGACGTGATGAGCAGGTGCAGCGGCAGCTGCTCGTAGCCGAGGTTGTAGCCGATGACTTCAGGCAGAAAGTGCTCGGTGTTGTGACCGAGCGCGAGCTGGATCGCGCCCTGCACGAAGTGCTCCTCATCCAGGTGTTCCCAGCCTTCGCAGCCTTGGGTGGCCAGCAGCTTGCGGTAGATGGTCACGTGGTTCTTGCTCGGCGCGCCCTCGCCCAGCTCTTCGAGGTAGGTCTTGATCAGCTCGTGGTAGGCCGGGTTGTCCCAGTGCTTGAGCAGGCCGTAGAGCCAGGCCCCGTCGACCAGCTTGGTGGGGGCTACCGCCTTGATGAAGTACAGGGCGTGGGCGCGGCAGGTGAAGTAGCGGCGCGGCGCGCCGTTCTTGCGCGCGGCCAGGTACTCGCGGTACTGGGCGCCGACCGCGTCGGTACGCTCCTCGACCCAGGCCGGCAGCGCGGCGAGATCCGGCGGCAGGTCGGCCGGCAGCGCCTGCACGGCGGCGACCTGGTCGGCGACATAGGCGCGCGCCTCGTCCAGATGCGACTGCGGATCCTGGTACAGCGAAAAATACAGCGACTTCGAGCGTTCCCGGGTGGCGGGAACGCGGGGTACCGCGACGTTGGTGGCGCTTGCAAACAGCATCGAATTCATGGTCTCGGATGGTATTGTTGGTCTCTTGGGACGATTGCAACATTATCCGGCCTGGGCCATGTACACAGAATCGGTAGCGGCGCTGTGAGTATGTAAGAAAGGGATTACAAAAATACAAAACTGGGACAGGCCACATATTGTCAAATTCTCACGAATCTGACTGTGCAGCGGCGCCGCGCCGCACATCCGCCGCCTCGCTGTCGCCCTTTCCGATCGCCTCCTCATATTGCGCGCGTTGCTGCTCGACCGTCTGCGGTGGCAGCGGCGGGATGTTCGGGTCCACCACCGCTTCCAGCACGAAGGGCCGGTCGCTCCCCAAGGCCCGCTCCCAGGCCGGGCCCAGCGCCTCCGGGTCGTCGATGCGCTCGCCCGCCAGTCCCAGCATGCGCGCGTATTCGGCGTAGGAGAAGTCGGGCAGCAGCTGCGCGGGCTGGAACTTCGGTTCGCCCTGCATGCCGCGCTGCTCCCAGGTAACGAAGTTCAGGTCGCGGTTGTTCAGCACCAGCACCACGAAGGCCGCGTTCGGCCAGCGCCGCTGCTGCCAGTGCCAGGCGACCGAGACCAGGCCGTTGATGCCGTTCATCTGCATGGCGCCGTCGCCGGCCAGCGCGATCACCGGGCGTTCCGGGTGGGCCATCTTCGCCGCCAGCGCATAAGGCACGGCCGAGCCCATGGTCGCGAGCGTGCCGGATAGCGACGCCAGCATCCCCGGGCGCAGCGCCAGATGCAGCGCATACCAGGCCGCCACCGAGCCGGAATCGCCCGCCAGGATCGCGCCTTCCGGCAGGCGCGGCGACAGTTCGGTGAACACGCGCTGCGGATTGACCGGCCTGGCCGGCTCGCGCGCCTTCTCCGCCAGCTGGCGCCGGCTTTCCACGATGTCCGCTTCGATCTTGCGGCGCCACCCGCGCTCGACCTTGCGTTCGAGGTGAGGAATCAGGGCCCGCAGCGTGGCCCTGGCGTCGCCCATCAGGTTGGCCTCCATCGGATAGCGCAGGCCCAGCATGCGGCCGTCGATATCGACCTGGACGCCGCGCGCCTGCCCTTCCGGCGGCAGGAATTCGGCGTATGGAAAGCTCGAACCCACCATCAGGAGCGTGTCGCAATCCTGCAGCATGGCGTTGCTGGCCCGGGTGCCGAGGATGCCGACCGAGCCGGTGACAAAGGGCAGATCGTCCGCCAGCACGGCCTTGCCCAGCAGCGCCTTGGCCACCCCGGCGCCCAGCAGCTCGGCCACCTCGGCCAGTTCGTCGTGGGCGCCGTGCGCGCCGGCGCCGGCCAGGATGGCGACTTTGCCGCCGGCGTTCAGGATCGCGGCCGCTGCGCCCAGGGCCTCGTCCGGCGGCACCAGGGCGCGGCTGCCCGCGCCGATCCCGCTGAAGGTGTAGCCGTGCTCGCGCGGCGGGTTGGGCACCGCGTCTTCCTCCTGCAAGTCGTTCGGCAGGATGACGCAGGTGACGCAGCGCTCGCTGAGGGCGATGCGCACCGCCCGGTCGACCAGGTGGCGCACCTGCCCGCTCGACGTCGCCATCTGCACGTACTCGCCGGCCACGTCCTTGAACAGGCTGACGAGGTCGACTTCCTGCTGGTAATTCGCGCCGAGCGCCGCGCGCTTCTGCTGGCCGACGATGGCCACCACCGGCTGGTGATCGAGCTTGGCGTCGTACAGGCCGTTGAGCAGGTGGATCGCGCCCGGTCCCGAGGTGGCCAGGCAGACGCCGACTTCGCCGGTGAACTTCGCGTGGCCGCAGGCCATGAAGGCCGCCATCTCCTCGTGTCTTGTCTGGATGAACTCGAGGGCGTCCTGGCGCCCGAAGGCGGCCATGATGCCGTTGATGCCGTCGCCGGGATAGCCAAAGATGCGCCGCACGCCCCATTGCCGCAGGCGTTCGAGCAGGAAGTCGCCGACCGTTGCCATTCGATTCCCCTTGCTGTTGGGCCCGCCGGGTGGCGGGCAGGAACCGGCAGGCTACGGCCTTTGCCGGGGCCGCACCGTGCGCTGGCGCGCATAGCGGCCAAGCCGCCCAGGGCCTGCCTAGAGGCGGGCGCCGAGTTCGACGTCGGCCACCAGTTGGCCGGCCGACAGCCGCACCGGGACCGCGCCCCTGGACAGCATGCGCGCGATGGCACGGTCGCCATCGCCCGGGGCCACTTCGACCGCGCGGGTGGCCTCGGCGACCAGCAGCACCTCGAAGCCGGCCTCGATCCCGTCCAGCACCGTATTGAGCACGCAGTAGTCGGTGGCCAGGCCGCATACCGCCAGTCGCGTGATGCCGTCGGCGAGCATGCTGCGCGCCAGGCCGGTGCCGTTGAATGCGGAATAGGCATCCTCGGCCGCCGTGAGGGCCTTGGAGACGACGATCGCCTCCTCGGGCAGATGCAGGGCTTCGCTGAACAGGGCGCCCTCGGTCGCCGCCACGCAATGCGGCGGCCAGGGCCCGCCCTGGGCGGTGAACGAGCAATGGTCGTCTGGATGCCAGTCGCGCGAGGCGTAGATGGGCAGGCCGCGGTCATGGTACAGGTCGATCAGCGCGTTGATCGGGGCGATGACGAGGTCGCCGCGCGGCACCGCCAGCGCGCCGCCGGGCAGGAAGTCGTTCTGCAGGTCGACGATCAGGAGGGCGTCGCCCTTGCCGAGCACGATGGCGCTCATGAAGCATTCTCCGTAAGTGGCACTCGCGGGCAAGCTTACCACGGAGGGCCGGCGCCCGCCGGAATGGAAAGCGCCCGGCCACTCGCGTGGACCGGGCGCTTGGTGGTCGTGCTAGCGCGGGCTTACTGCTTGTTCAGCAGCGAGCGCTGACGCGCGTACAGGAAATACACGGCCAGGCCGATGGCGATCCAGATGCCGAAGGCGACCCAGGTGTGCCAGCTCAGGAAGGACATCAGGACCAGGCAGAAGATGATGGCCAGCGCCGGGATGACCGGCACGCCCGGGCAGCGGAAGGCGCGCGGCAGGTCCGGACGCTTCTTGCGCAGGATGATCACGGCCACCGAGACCAGCGAGAACGCGGCCAGGGTGCCGATGTTGACCAGCTCGGCCAGCACGCCGAGCGGCACCAGCGCGGCGATCAGGCCGAAGATGATGCCCACCATCCAGGTGCCGAAGTACGGAGTGCCGTACTTCGGATGCACTTCCGACAGCTTGGCCGGCAGCAGGCCGTCGCGCGACATGGCGAACAGGATGCGGGTCTGGCCGTAGGCCATCACCAGGATCACGGTGCTCATGCCCAGGATCGCGGCCAGGTCGACGAAGCCGGCGACCCAGTCCTGGCCCGCCACCTGCAGTGCCAGCGACACCGGGTGGTCGACGCCTTCGAACTGCATGTAGGGCACGATGCCGGTCATGATCGCCGCCACGGCCACGTACAGCACGGTGCACACGGCCAGCGAACCGATGATGCCGATCGGCAGGTCGCGTGCCGGATTCTTGACTTCCTCGGCCGCCGAGGTCACGGCGTCGAAGCCGATGAAGGCGAAGAACACCAGCGCCGCGGCGCTCAGGACGCTGCCCGCGCCGAAAGGCATGAAGGGCTGCCAGTTGTCCGGCTTGACGTAGCTGACGCCGACCACGATGAACAGGATCACGACGCCGGTCTTGATGATCACCATGATGTTGTTCAGGCGCGCCGACTCGCGCACGCCGAGCGACAGCAGGAAGGTCAGGCACATCATGATCAGGAAGGCCGGCAGGTTGAACAGGGTGTTCACGCCCGGCTGGGCGCCCGGGGCCGCGCGCAGCGCTTCCGGCAGCACGATGCCGATCCCCTTGAGCAGGGACTGGAAGTAGCCCGACCAGCCCACCGCGACCGCCGAGGTGGCGAGGCCGTATTCGAGCAGCAGGTCCCAGCCGATCATCCAGGCAACCAGTTCGCCCAGGGTGAAATAGCTGTAGGTATAGATCGAGCCGGCCACCGGCACGCTCGAAGCGAATTCGGCATAGCAAAGCGCGGCGAAGCCGCAGGCGATGGCGGCGATGATGAAGGAGAGCGTGAGGGCCGGGCCGGCGGTGACGGCGCCGGTGCCGGTCAGGACGAAGATGCCGGTGCCGACGATGGCGCCGATGCCCATCAGCACCAGGTCGAACGGACCCAGCACTTTCTTGAGGCCGCCCGGCTTCTGCGTCGCCGCGACCATCGTGTCAAGATTTTTGGTTCTGAAAAGACTCACTACTTGTTCTCCAATCAAAAAATAGTTTGGTTCCGCGTCTTGTGTTTGCCGCTGCACCGTATGCCTTGCGTGCTTGCCATCCGGCCGGTAGACCGTATGCCCGACCCGTGAACCGACTCTCGCCTCTTGCCGCTTCCGCTCCTGCCCGAAGCCGCAGACATGACATTATCACCAGATTGCTAGTCGGAATCAAAGTAAAGTCATGAAAATGGAATAATTATTTTGTTTCAGTCAAAAAACCACGAGCTTGCACACTGATCGCTGCGACGAGCCGCTCAGGCCGGGCGTCCCAGGGCGCTGCGCTCCGCCATCCCGACCACCGTCTGCACCAGCAGCGCAGGCGGCAAGGGCTTGGCAAGGTATTCGTCGAAGCCCGCCTCCAGCGCGCGCTGCTGGTCTTCGCGGCGCGAAAAGGCGCTGAGCGCGAGCGCCGGGACCGCCGCCACCGTCTTGTCGGGCTCGGCGCGGAGGCGCCGGATCAGCTCGAAGCCGTCCATCCCGGGCATGCCGATGTCGCTGATCAGGAGATCGGGGCGGTGGCGCCCCGCCATGCGCAGCGCCTCCAGCGCGCCGGTGGCGGTCACGATCCGCGCGCCGGTCCCGGACAGCACCTGCTGCACCAGTTCCAGCGAATCGGGTTCGTCGTCGACCACCAGCAGGGTCAGCCCGGCGAGGCTGCCGTCCGCCGGTCCGGGCGGCTGGCTGGCCGCAGCGGCGGACGGCGCCGCGGCAGGCTCGGCCACGGCCACGGCCACGTCCCGGTGGATCGGCAGGTGTACGGTGAACGTGGCGCCGCAGCCTGCCCCGCCGCTCGCCACCGTGATGGCGCCGCCCTGCAGTTCCACCAGTTGGCGCGCGATCGACAGGCCCAGTCCGAGGCCGCCGTGGCGCCGCGCGGACGAGGAATCGGCCTGGCGGAAGCGGTCGAACACATAGGGAAGGAAGTCGGGGTCGATGCCGATGCCGGAGTCGGCCACGTCGATCGCCACCGCGTCGCCTTCGCGCCGCACGCTCACGGCGACCCGGCCGCCCGGATCGGTGAACTTGATCGCGTTCGACACCAGGTTCAGCATCACCTGCTGCATGCGACCGACGTCGCCCAGCACCGGTCCGGCGTCGTAGTCGACCGCGGCTACCAGCTGGATCTGCTTGGCGAGCGCCGCCGGGCGCGCGGTCTCGAGTGCGGCATGGACGAATTCGGCCGGCGCCACGGCCTTGGCCTCGACCCTGATCTTGCCGGCGATCAGGCGGCTCATGTCGAGCATGTCCTCGATCAACTGGGATTGACCGCGCGCATTGCGCTCGATGGTTTCCAGGCCGCGGCGCAGCATCGCCTCGTCGCGGTAGCCCTGCAGCAGCAGCTGCGACCAGCCCAGCATCGCATTGAGCGGCGTGCGCAGTTCGTGCGACAGCGTGGCCAGGAACTCGTCCTTCAGCTGGCTCAGCTGCTCGGCCTCGACCCGCGCCTTCTGCTCGCGCAGGTAGAGCTCCTGGCGCTCGGCGGCCGCTTCCTGCGAGGCGGCCAGGGTGCGGTTGCGCGACTCCAGGCGGGTGTCGAAGATCGCGGCCAGCAGCGCGATGCTGAGCACGGCGAAGCTGGCCACCGCCACCAGGATCGCCAGGTGGTCCTGGTTGACCCCGTTGTCGGCGGCGCGGCAGATGCTGTTCGCGTCGAAGTGGGCGGCAGCCATGCCGGTGTAGTGCATGCCCGCGATGGCGCCGCCCATGACGATGGCGGCCCCCAGTTGCAGCAGGCGCGGACGCGTAACGTTCTCGTTGAGGCGGAAACCGATCCACAGCGCGCCGGCGGAGGCGCCGATGGCGATCGCCACCGAGGCGGCGAACAGCCAGGGATCGTAGCGGATGGCCGGGTCCATGCGCATGCCGGCCATGCCCGTATAGTGCATGGCGTTGATGCCCAGGCCCATCAGAACCGCGCCCCAGGCCAGGTGACGCCCGGCCAGCTCGCGGTGGCGCAGCTGCCACAGCGCCAGTCCGGACACGATCACCGGCAGCAGCCAGGAGACGAAGGTGATCAGGGGATCGTAGGCGAGCGGCATCGGCAGGCGGAAGGCCAGCATGCCGATGAAGTGCATGGCCCAGATGCCGCTGCCCATGGCGAAGGCGCCGCCCGGCATCCAGGCATGCGGCGCATGGCCTTGCGACTGCTTGACCCGCATCGCCAGGCTCAGGGCGGTATACGAGGCAAAGATCGCCACCAGAATCGAAAGAAGCACCAGCGTTGGTTGGTGCTGGCCGGTCAGCATAGGAGCCAAGTCAAAATCCCTTCATGTCCGCATGGTGCACGGCGCAATCCTGTCGATTCGAGTGTACACGAGGCCGGCAAGCCCCGGCGCTATCGACTCTGACAGGTCGGGCGGGAGCAGTCCCGCCCTCTTTCGTAGCCGGCGATGTGACAGGGCCAGAGCGGCCTCAGGCCGCAGCCGCGACGTCGCCGTCGACCACCACCCGGTCGCGTCCGCCCCGCTTGGCGGCGTACAAGGCCTTGTCGGCCGCCTCGATCAGCTGGGCCGGCTCGAGCGGGCGCCCGTGCTCGATGGCGGCCACCCCGATGCTCAGGGTGACGTGGGGACGCAGCGCCGCCGGCGCATGCGGCAAGCCCAGCGAGGCCACGTGTTCGCGGATCGCGTTCGCATGGGCGCGCGCCTGCTCGGCCGTGGTGTCGGGCAGGATCGCCGCGAACTCCTCGCCGCCGTAGCGGGCGGCGACGTCGGCCGGGCGCTTGCACATGGCGGCCAGCGCCTGCGCCACCGTGGTGAGGCAGGTATCGCCTTCCTGGTGGCCGAAGTGGTCGTTGTAGGCCTTGAAGGAATCGATGTCCATCAACAGCAGCGACAGCGCGCCGCCGTTGCGCTGGGCGCGGCGCAGCTCGCGATCGAGGGCGACGTCGAAATGGCGGCGGTTGGCGATGCCGGTCAGGCCGTCGACGTAGGAACGGGCGCGCAGCGATTCCGCGTGGTCGAGCAGGCGCCGCTCGCGGTCCGCGGCGCCGCTGACGTCGCGGATCTCGATCAGGCAGAAACGCTCGCCGCCTTCGCTGAAGGGGGTCACGCTCACCGCCTGCTCGATGCGCGCCCCATCGAAGCTGCCCGCCTCGCGCAGCGGGAACGGCGCGCGCGCGCTCGCGGCCGGGATCGTGGTCGCGATCTCCTCGGTGAGGGCCGCCAGCACCGCCGACTCGACCCGCGAGCCGCGCAGTTCCGGGAACACGTCGAACAGGCAGCTGCCGCGCACGCGCGCGGCCGCATAGCCGGAGCGCGGAACCATCCAGCCGTTCCAGAGAACGATGTCCTGGCTGGCGTCGAGCACGATCAGGCCCGCGTTGACGAGGTTCACGGCGCGTGCGGCGAACAGGCTCGCGATCGCGCTGGCGGGGCCGGTCTTGTTATTCATCGCCGGGCGGATAGGCATCTCAATAATGATGACAGGAAGCAACTTCTGGATCATACCCGAGTTTGCGCCACCGTTTACGAAAAGTGCATGGTCGTGATTTTTCGTGAGCCTTGGCCACTATCTTTCCGGCTACGATCAAGTCTTTGATGCGGCCCATCTCGGTCGCAGGTGAGATCGACATGGGCGAACGAAAGGGACAATCAATGGCTGGCAAGATGGGTGAGGAATTCGGTGTGGACACCGTCGGAATAGACCTGGCAACCGAACCGGCGGCCCAGAACGGGCCTTGGCCGGCCGCCCCGCACGAGCTGCGCCGGCTGCGCATCCGCAAGCGCGAAAGCCAGGAAAAATTCTGGAGCCGCTTCGGCGTCACCCAGTCCAGCGGCAGCCGCTTCGAGACCGGTGTCGAGATTCCGCCGCCGGTCTCGATCCTGCTGCGCCTGTACGTCAACGGCACCCTCAAGGACGAAGACCTGCACGGTTGAGCCCTCCCGCCGGGGGCCGGACATGCGCCCAGGAGGGCCACTTCCGTATTTATGAAGTAAAACTTCCGATTTCTTCGCTTTTCCCACAGCTGCCGGGTGCGTTATCCTTATGGCTGAGCAGGACCGGTCGCCAGACCGTCCTGCCGCTATCGATCAACGCACACCGGAACCATGAAACGCACCGTACTACTCATCGCCACCAACCTCGCCATCATGCTGGTGCTGGGCATTTCCGCCAGCCTGCTGGACGTCAACCGCTTCCTCACCGCTAACGGCCTGAACCTCGGCGCCCTGCTCGTCTTCGCCGGCCTGATGGGCTTCGGCGGCGCCTTCATCTCGCTCCTGATCAGCAAACCCATGGCCAAGTGGTCGACCGGCGCGCGCGTCATCGGTCAGCCCGCGAACGCCACCGAAGCCTGGCTGATGGCCACCGTCGCGGCCCAGGCCCAGCGCGCCGGCATCGCCATGCCGGAGGTCGCGGTCTACGAGGGCGAGCCGAACGCCTTCGCCACCGGCGCCACCAAGAATGCGTCGCTGGTGGCGGTGTCCACCGGGCTGCTGGCATCCATGACGCAGGACGAAGTCGAGGCCGTGCTGGCGCACGAGGTGGCGCACATCGCCAATGGCGACATGGTCACGCTCACCCTGATCCAGGGTGTGGTCAACACCTTCGTGATCTTCCTGGCGCGCGTGGTCGCCTATGCGGTGGACAGCCTGCTGCGCAAGGACGAGGAAAGCAGCAGCCCCGGCATCGCGTACACCATCACCGCCATCGTCTGCGATATCCTGTTCGGTATCCTGGCCAGTATCATCGTGGCCTGGTTCTCGCGCCAGCGCGAATACCGCGCCGACCGCGGCGCCGCGCAGATCATGGGCACGCCGCGTCCGATGATCGATGCGCTGGCCCGCCTGGGCGGCATCGGCGCCGGCGCGCTGCCGAAAAACATGGCTGCCTCGGGCATCGCCGGCGGCGGTGTGATGTCGCTGTTCAGCAGCCACCCGTCGTGCGAGGAGCGCATTGCCGCGCTCCAGCGCGCCTGAACTTAACACAACATAACAAGGGATTCAGGCCAGGATGCGCTACTCGACACTCGTGCTGCCGGTGCTGTTCACCATCGCATTGGCGCTGCTGCTGCAGCACTTCCTCGGTTCGCTGGCCTGGGCCGGCCTGCTGGCGGTCATCACCTGGCCCCTGCATGAACGCCTGCAGGCGCGCGGACTGCCGCGCATGGCCAGCGCCAGCATCCTGCTGGCACTGCTAGTGCTCTGCTTCGTCGGCCCCTCGCTGCTCCTGTTCAAGGCGCTCGGTAACGAACTGGTCGGCCTGCAGCGCCTGCTGGCCGAACTCAACGAAGTCGGGGTCCCGGCGCCGGCCTGGCTGGCGAACATTCCGGTGGTGGCCGAACGCGTCCTGGCATGGTGGAGCGAGCACCTGGCGGTGCCGGGCGGCCTGAACGCGCTGATCCAGACCACCCTGGGCGACGTCATGCCGCACCTGACCGGCGCGGCGCGCTTCTGGGGCTCGGTGATCCTCGCCAACGCCCTGTACCTGTTCCTGACCCTGCTGACCCTGTTCATCCTCTACCTGCACGGTCCGGCCGTGGTGCGCTACGTGGATGGCGCCGGCAAGCGCCTGCTGCCCGAGCATTACGACAACCTGCGCCGCATCCTGCCGCTGTCAGTGCGCGGCACCGCCCTCGGCCTGTGCTCGATCGCGCTGCTCGAGGGGATCGTGCTCGGCGCCGCCTATTACGTGGCCGGCGCGCCGGCCCCGGCGATGCTGGGCGTGATCACCGGCTACCTGGCGCTGATTCCGGGCGGCGCGCCGCTGTCGTTCACCATGGTCTCGCTGCTGCTGCTCGGCCAGGGCAACGCGGGCGCCGCGCTGGGCCTGTTTACCTGGGGCGCGGTGGAGCTGTTCATGGTGGATAAATTCATCCGCCCGAAACTGATCGGCCACCGCGTCAACCTGCCTTTCCTGGCAGTGCTGTTCGGCCTGCTGGGCGGCGTGTCGACGCTGGGCGTGATCGGGCTATTCGTGGGGCCCTTCATGATGGCGGTGCTGTTCAGCTGGCTGCGCGAAGGGCAAGTGACGGCCAGGGTCTAGCACTGGAAACGGGCGCGCAATGCGCCCGTCGCTCCGGGTCTCGAAACGCAAAGGCGCTGTCATCGTTGGCTATGGATGTGTCCGATCGCGATGCGCAGTAACTGCTCCACCGTCGTGACCCGTCCACCATCGAGCGCTCGGCGCCATCCTAGGTAATTCGGCAAGTAGCGCGAAGCGACGCCGCGGAAGCGGCTCAACCATTGCCGGAAGCGCTGATGGTAGGCGTTCACATGTTGAACATGGATGGCGGCGGCAAGGCCGCGGCGTACCCGCACCCCGGCACGCAGGTTCACCGCCTCGTGCGCAATGTCATGCTTGCGGGCGAAGCTGCGATAGGCGGCGTGCGCGTCGCTGACCAGGAGCACTTGCCGGTCAAGCCGGGGCAGCAAGTGGCGCTCCAACTGCACCACTGTCAGCGCGCCACGGCCGACCACCGCATCGACGGTCTGGCCACTGCGGTCGCGCGCAACCAAAATACAGTCCAGTTCGCGAGAGATGCCGCGCTTGCCTGCGCGGCCGCCGCGCCGGCGAGCTGGGCGGCTCAGCTTGCGCGCGCCTTTTTGCGACTCCAACATAAACATTTCGTCCACCTCGGCAATGCCTCCCAGGCGCTGCGGCTGGTCCTGTCTAGGGCCCTGCAGGAAGCGGTGACGCCAGCGAAAGGCAGTATTGCGGTGCACCCCGGCCTCGCTGGCGGCGACGCGTACTGACTTCGAGTCGAGCACGCTTGCCAGGTAATCCAGCCACTTATCTCGCAGCCGCAACCGCGCCAGCGGTGTACCGCTCAGGTCGTTATAGGTGCGGCCGCACGTGCGGCAGCGGTAGCGCTGCAGGCCGTTCGCTTGTCCGTGCCGGTAGTAGCGTTCACAGCTGCAGTTGGGGCAGCGCCGCCCCGTCGCACCGATCTGGCCAATGAGGGCGACCACCTGATCCATACCGGCGGCGGGATGCAGAGCGGCCAGCGTCTGCAGGCGCTGGGGCAGGTTCAGCGCAGGGAGCTTGGCAAACCACTTCTTGAAATAGGGTGCGCGCATGGTCGATTCCGTCTGTGGCGACAGGCGTTCGACCAGCGAACAGCTCGGCAGTTCCGCGCTCATCCATAGCTAAGGATGACAGCGCCAACGCAAAAAGGCCGGCAACGTTTGCGCGTTGCCGGCCTTTTCAAATTCTGGTGGGAAGTGCAAGTTTCGAACTTGCGACCCCTGCAGTGTGAATGCAGTGCTCTACCCCTGAGCTAACCTCCCGAGTGCGCGTATTATGCACTATCTATTGAGATTCATCAATATCAAACCTGGGTATCGTTCTCCGCTTTCGGCGGCTGCGCCAGCACCCACATGAAGTACAAGGCCTTGGCCGCCTTGGCACGGCTCACCGGGGCTTTCGGCTCCAGCAGGCTGCCATTGACCATGCGGCCACGCTCGATCCCCGCCTCCGCGCGAATCAGGCCCAGTTCGTAGGCCTCCTGCAGGCGGGCGGCATGCTGCGCCGAGACCTCGCCGGTATCGCGCAGGCGCGCCCAGCCGACCAGCGGGTAGTACATGGCGCCTTGTGCGCCGCTGTCGAGGTTGGGGTCGTAGCCCGGCGTACCCGGCAGCACGGTCTTGCCGTTGTAGTCGGTCATGTAGGCCGGCCGGGCGGCGAAACGGCTGCGGTAGGCGTCGAGCAGGATCACGCCCATCAGTTCGCGCGAGAGCGGGCCGTCGGCGTACTGCGACAGGCTGCCCGCGGGCAGGCGCATGAGCATGGCGAGCGCCGCGGCGAACTCGCGGGTCTGCATGACCCGCTGCGGATGGAAGTCGCCTTGCGCATCCTTGCGCAGGGCCCGCAGTTGCAGCAGCTTCTCGATCTGGTCGCGGTAGTACGCATCCGCGCCGGCCACGATGTCGCGTGCGGTTTCAGGATGGACCGGCGCCCAGTCGTCGGCGTCGATGGCCGCCCGCACTTCGCTGCGCAGACCGGCGGCGATGTCGGCGGCGATCCGGTCGCCCCGCCCTGCCAGCCGCGCCAATTCGCTCGCCACCATGCGCGCGTACTGCTTGGCGAGCGATTCGCGGAAATGGGTGCCGTCGATCTTGTTCGCCGGGTGGCCATTGGCGTAGCTGCCGTCGTTGGTCTTGCCGGGCGTCTCGCCGGCTTCGATCGCCATCACCATCGGGATGAGCGCTTGCGCGCCCACCCGGTTGTAGTAATCGATGCTGAGCGCGTTCAGGTCCACGACCGTGACGCCATGCGCCGCGCCGAGCTTTTTCATCAGTTCCGGAAAGCGGCGCTTGCTGAAGGAGTTGACGAACACATCGCCGGGCCGCGCATTGCCGTTCACGCGCGACATCGGCGTGACAAAGACCGGCAGCATGCCGCGCGCGCGGATCGCTGGCAGGTAGAACTCGGTAATCAAGCTCTCATACATCGCCTCGGTCGATCCGCGTCCGAAGCGCCGCGCCTCGTCCAGGCTTTCGTCGTTGTGGCCGAACTGGATCATCACGACGTCGCCGACGCGGCCGTCCAGCAGCAGGTCGTTGAGCCGCCCTTCCGCATAAGCGTTGCGAAACGACCGTCCGCCCATCGCATAATTCAGCACCCGTCGCTTGCGCGGGTCGAACAGCCGATCGAACACCTGGCCCCAGCCGCTCATCGGCGCCTCATCGAACGTGTAGGATTTGACGGTGGAGTCGCCCAGCGTATAGATGGTCGGCAGCCTGCTCGCGCGCGCCTCGGGCGCGATCGGCGTCAGCACGATTTCCTCGATGCCGACCGGCGTGCCGGCACGCTTCGGTTCGATCTCGATATCGATGAAACCGCGCCCATTGACGTAGCGGAAGGACCATTCCCTGCCCTGCCAGCCGGCGCTCGTCGTATTCGGCAGCAGGCCGGCCGCATCCCAGAACACGCCCGGCGCCAGGCGGCTGGCCTGCATGCCGGTCACGGACACGGTGGTGTCCTCGGCCTTCGAACTGGTCCTGACGCGGATGGCGTAGGCGCCCGGCGCCGCCTTGATGCGAAACGCCATGCCGAAGTTGTTGTAATGGTCCTTCTCGAAGCCCTTCTCCGCCTCGAAGGCCGGCTCCTCGATCACGAAGCCCTTGCCCTCGCTGCGGATGGCGCCGGTGTGCACGACGCGCGCGGGCAAGGCGCCGGTGCGCTCGACGAAGCCGTAACCAAGGCTGGGCTGGTACAGCGGCGCTCCGCTGCGCTCGCTCCACTGGACCTGGATGGCGCCGGGCACAGGCTGGTTCGTGAAGTTGAAACGCTGTGTGGCCGCGCTCGCCTGCGCCGCTGCCAAAATTGGCAGGCAGGCCAGCAGGCCGGCCAGCAGGGCGCCGTGATGCGTGGAGAAATTCATGGACTCTCTTTGCTCAATCGTCGGCCGCGGCGCCGGGTTGTGGCGCGCTCTCGCCCTGCGGCATGGCGCCGATGCGCTGGATGCGCAAGGCCATGTAGGGCTTGCCGGGCAGCGCAAGCACGCGCAGGTTTTTGTCGGCGGCGCGGTAGCGCGTCAGCTCGCCGATTTCAAAGCTGCCCGGCACCGGCTCGACCGTCATGTTCCAGGTGTCGATCAGGTCCACCTTGAAGCGCATGCCCTTCTTCAGCTCCCCGACCGGCAGCACGAAGGGCCACTCGCGCGGTCGCTCGTCGCCAAAATAATAAAGATAGTATTCCCCGGCCTTGCCGGCCGCGTTCATCACGAACAGCTGGTCGATCGGCCTGAGTCCTTCCGGCGGTCCGCTCTCGACGATCTTGCGCAGGAAGGCGATCCGCTCGGGGCTGGTGCCGGCCAGGAAGCCGCCCCCGCCGATCCAGCCATTGTCGAGGATTTCGCCATGCGTGGCATAGGCGCCCCCTAGCAGCGCGATCCAGAAGCGGCGCGTCAGCTCTTCGCCGCTGAGCTGGCCCCAGCGGCTGGCCGAATTGCCTTCGTAGTTGATCTCGTCGTGCACGATCGGCTTGCGGAAGATGTCGCGCAGCAGCGGCGACACGCCGAACACCTTCACCGCGTTGTAGTACTGCAGGCTCACGTGCGTGACCCAGGGCTTGTTGTAGTCGTAGATGCGATCGGCATTGTGAATCGAGCGCAGGTGGCCGTAAGGGTCGTACTTCTGGACGATCTGGAAGTAGCGGTCGAAGTCCTCGTCGCTCAGGTGCTTGATGTAGCTGTTCTCGTTGGCCAGGCTCCACCAGATGCCCTGGTAGGCCGCGAAGCGCGCCACCATGTAGCGGATGAAGCGCTGGTTGACGGCGTCGCTGGTGGTGTCGAAGCCCCACTGGCCCTTGTCGTAGGGGCGAAACAGGATCAGGTCGACCTGGATGCCGAGGTCCGAGAGGCGCTTCACGTCGCGCTCCAGGTTCTGGAAATAGACCGGATTGAAGCGCGAGAAGTCGAAATCGGCGCGCGACGTGCCAACAAAAGGAAACTCGGTGAGCTTGCCGGGGCCGCTCAGGTAATTCGGCTTGTAGGGCGGCACCGCCAGCATGCGCGCCTTGTTGAAGGCGCTTGCACGCAGCGTCGCCAGCGTTTGCAGCTTCTTGTCTTCCGGCTGGAAGGCCCATTCGTAGATGGTGGTGCCGAAGGGGTAGAAGCGCGTGCCGTCCGCATGGGCGAAATGGTGGACGTTGGCGACCCGCACCGGGCCCTTGTTGGCGCTTTCCACGGCGAGCACACTGCCCTTCTTTCCATCCAGTTCGGGATGGTTGCTGCGGGTGACCCAGCGCCACTCGCCGGTACTCGGCGGCATGAAGCGGATGCGATAAGTGCCTTTGCCGTCGTAGAAGCCCTCCGGGCTGAAGCTGTCGGCGCCCTTGGTGAAGGTGGCGCTGAGCTCGAGGTCGATGAAGGGGTTGCCTGCGTCCTTCCCTTGCAGGACGATCTCATGGACGCCGTACTTCTCGACGCGCTCCCGGGCATGCGAGGTGGCGGGAACGCAGATCAGGAACAGCAGGACAAGCAAGGTTTTCATGGTGTTCCTGGCTATGTTGTACGATGACTAGTCCCGAGAACATAGCAGAGCTCCCTCTGAAACTCAAGCACCGGCAGCTACGAGCTGCGCCAGTCATCGTACATCCTGGCCTTCAAGCTGGCGTGACGCTGCGGATAAGGTTCCGGCGGGCGGATCTGTTCTTGACCGATTTCAGCAGCGCCTCGGTAGTCATGCTGCTCTGTACCCCTGGACCAGTACGCCCGACCTCAGGGCCTACGCGACGCTGCAGCCCTGAAAACAAAAAAGACGCTGACTGCTAGCGCAATCAACGTCTTTTCTGACCGAATTCTTGGTGGGAAGTGCAAGTTTCGAACTTGCGACCCCTGCAGTGTGAATGCAGTGCTCTACCCCTGAGCTAACCTCCCAAAGCGAGGCGTATTATGCCACAGGATCACTCTGCCGTCACCCCCGCCGGCGAATAATTCCGCCAGAGGCAGCTGCCCTTCACGTTCTTGTCCAGGCCGGCCAGCACGTCTTCGTGCGCCGCGAGTTCCTCGGCGCTGGCGGCCACGACGATGATCTCACCGAGCGGACCCGCATCGCCCAGCTCGCCGCCGGCGCTGCTTTCCACCGCCACGTCCATGGTCAGCGAGTTCTGGCCACGCGTCATCGCCAGGTAGACGTCTGCCAGCAGTTCCGAGTCCAGCAAGGCGCCGTGCAGCTTGCGGTGCGCGTTCGAGATCTCGTAGCGGTCGCACAGCGCGTCCAGCGAGTTGCGCTTGCCCGGATGGAGTTCCTTGGCCTGCACCAGGGTATCGATCACGCCGGCGCAGTGCGAGGTGAACGACGGCAGGCCGAGGCGCTGGAATTCGTGGTTCAGGAAGCCCAGGTCGAAGGGCGCGTTGTGGATGATGACTTCGGCGCCGGCGACGTACTCGCGCAGTTCCTCGACGATCTCGGCGAACTTCGGCTTGTCGCTGAGGAATTCCGTCGTCAGGCCGTGCACCGCCAGCGCAGCCTCGTCCGAGTCGCGCTCCGGGTTGATATAACGGTGAAAATTATTGCCGGTCAGCTTGCGGTTGACGATCTCGACGCAGCCGACCTCGATGATGCGGTCTCCCGTGCGGGGATTCAGGCCGGTGGTTTCGGTATCGAGGACAATCTGGCGCATGGGGGCATGGGTGTGAGTTGAAGCGGATTGCAGTATAGCAAAACGCAGTCCCGGCCGAGGACCGGGCTCAGGCGCCTGAGGCGAATTAGCGACGCACCGAGGCGGCGCCGCGGTTGGCCAGCACGTCGGCGCGCTCGTTGCCGGGATGGCCATTGTGGCCGCGCACCCAGCGCCATTCGACCGCGTGCTGCTGCTGCGCCAGGTCGAGCGCCTTCCACAGGTCGTCGTTCTTCACCGGCTCCTTCGTCGAGGTCTTCCAGCCGCGCGCCTTCCAGCCGTGGATCCATTCCGAGATCCCTTTCTGTACGTACTGGCTGTCGGTGTGCAGGACGACCTGGCATGGCCGGGTCAAGACGCCGAGCGCCTCGATCACGGCGCGCAGTTCCATGCGGTTGTTGGTGGTGTTCGGTTCGCCGCCGAAGATTTCCTTTTCGTGGCCGCCCGATACCAGCAGCGCGCCCCAGCCGCCGGTTCCTGGATTGCCCTTGCAGGCGCCGTCGGTATAGATTTCCACCTTGGTTGGATTCGTTTGTGTGTCGCTCATTCTCTATTCGCCGCCGGCACTACTGCCGGCCGCTTGCTCGTTTTCTTGTTCCATGCAGGTCCGATGATGTGCATGCCCTTGACCCGCTTGATGGCGTGGACCACGTACACGGCGCCCAGGTAGGGCCACCAGCGCCGGCCGGCCGACTCCATCATCGAGAACCGGCTCAGCCAATGGGCTGTCCGGCACGGCGGCGCGTAGCAGCCGAAGTGGCTGCGGCTGACGCCGAGATTGAGCAATTTTAACCAGTCCTTCAGGCGCGGCATAGAGATGAACTCGCCGGAAGCCGGCAGGTAGCCGTTGCGGGTGACCTTGCCCACCCCCTGGCGCATGCCCCACAGGCTGGCCGGATTGAAGCCGCAGATAATCAGCTGCCCTTCGGGAATCAGGACGCGCTCGACTTCGCGCAGCACCTGGTGCGGCTCGCTGGCAAACTCGAGCACGTGCGGCAGCACCACCAGGTCGATGCTGTGCGAGGCAAAGGGCAGCTCTTCGAAGTCGAGGGCCACCGCGATCTGCTGGCCGCTCGCCGCAAAGGCGAGCTCGTTGGCAGTGGAAGTGCGGATCGCGGCCTGCCACTTGTTGGGCATGCGGCTGGCCGCCAGCGCGTCGAGTTGGGGCACGCCGATCTGCAGCGCGTTGAAGCCGAAGATGTCGGCCGTCAGCTCGTCGAGGCAGGCTTGCTCGAAGGCGCGCACGTAAGCGCCCGCCGGCGATTGTAGCCAGTGGTCGAGCGCTATAATGGATTTTTCCGATGCCGCGCTGTCCATGCCACCCCTTCAGCCTTCCTTTTGTTCATCCGAATCCATCATGACGAGTCAAGCACGCCAGGACCTCGCGGTCCTCACCGTTCCCGCCTTTAACGACAATTACCTGTGGGTGATCCATGACGGCGTCCATGCGGCTGTGGTCGACCCGGGCGATGCCGGCCCCGTGCAGGAAGCACTGGCCGAACACCATCTTACCCTTTCCGCCATTTTACTCACCCATCACCATGCTGACCATATCGGCGGCGTGCCTGCCCTGTTGGCGCAGGGCAGTGTTCCGGTGTTCGGGCCAGCGCACGACGGCATCGAAGGCATCACCCAGGCGGCGGGCGAAGGCGCGCGCATCACGGTGCCCGGCCTCGACCTGGAACTCGAAGTGCTCGACGTGCCGGGCCATACGCGCGGACACATCGCCTACGTGCGCCGGGCGCCGCAAGCGAACTGGCTGTTCTGCGGCGATACCCTGTTTGCCGGCGGCTGCGGCCGTTTGTTCGAAGGCACGCCCGAGCAGATGGCGGCCTCGCTCGCCAAGCTGGCCGCGCTGCCGGACGATACGCTGGTCTATTGCGCGCACGAATACACGGTGTCGAACCTGCGCTTTGCCCAGGCGGTCGAGCCCGACAACCAGGCGATCGGGCTGCGGATGAAGGATGCGAGCGAGCGGCGCGGCACCCGCTTGCCGACGGTGCCGTCGACCATCGGACTGGAGCGTGGAACCAATCCCTTCCTGCGCTACACGGAGCCGGGGATCGTGCACAGCCTGGTGCAAGCCGGCAGGCTGAAGGAAGGCGCCTCGCCGGTCGAGGCGTTCGCGGCGCTGCGCGCGTGGAAGAACGTCTTTTGAAGGGGGACGATGGCCGGCGGCGGCGGCCATCGTCCGGACCTCAGATTTCTTCGTACAGCGGCAGGGTCAGGAACTCGGCGAAGGTATCCGAGGTCGACATCTGCTCGAAGATCTCGGCCGCCCGCGCATAGCTCGGGTTGTCCCCGTTGGGCGCCACCGCCTTCACCTTGGCCAGTTCTTCCGGAATCATGGCGCGCACCATCTCGGCCGTTACCTTGCGGCCATCTTCCAGCACACCCTTGGGCGTGCGGATCCACTGCCACACCTGCGAGCGACTGATCTCGGCCGTCGCCGCGTCTTCCATCAGGTTGTGGATCGGCACGCAGCCGTTGCCGGCCAGCCAGGCGCCGAGGTAGTGGATGCCGACATTGATGTTGTAGCGCAGACCCTCTTCCGTGATCGGCGTTTCGGGCTTGAAGTCGAGCAGTTGCGCCGCCGTCACCTCGATGTCGTCGCGCTGCTTTTCGATTTGGTTGGGCTTGTCGCCCAGCACCTTCACGAACTCGCTCATCGCCAGCTCCACCAGGCCCGGGTGGGCCACCCAGCCGCCGTCGTAGCCGTCGGTGGCGTCGCGCGCCTTGTCGCTGCGCACGCCGCCCATGGCGACCTCGTTCTTGGCCGGGTCGTTCTTGATCGGGATCAGGGCCGACATGCCGCCGATCGCCGGCGCGCCGCGCTTGTGGCAGGTCTTGAGCAGCAGCAGCGCGTAGGCGCGCATGAAGGGCGCCGTCATCGTCACCTTGGCGCGGTCGGCCAGGCAGAAATCCTTGTCCAGCTTGAACTTCTTGATGCACGAGAAGATGTAGTCCCAGCGGCCCGCGTTCAGGCCGGCGCTGTGCTCGCGCAGCTCGTACAGGATCTCGTCCATCTCGAAGGCGGCCAGGATGGTCTCGATCAGCACGGTCGCCCGGATGGTCCCGCGCGGCAGCCCGAGCTCTTCCTGGGTCATCACGAAGATGTCGTTCCACAGGCGCGCCTCGAGGTGGGACTCCATCTTCGGGAGGTAGAAATAAGGGCCGGCGCCGCGCGCCAGCTGCTCTTTTGCGTTGTGGAACATGAACAGAGCAAAGTCAAAGATGCCGCCCGAGACCCGCTGGCCGTCGACCAGCACGTGCTTCTCGTCCAGGTGCCAGCCGCGCGGGCGCACCACCAGGGTGGCGACCTTGTCGTTCAGCTTGTAGGTCTTGCCGTTCTGCTCGAGCGAGATGCTGCGCCGCACGGCATCGACCATGTTGATCTGGCCGGTGATCTGGTTGTCCCAGTTCGGGGTGTTCGAATCCTCGAAGTCGGTCATGTAGCTGTCGGCGCCGGAATTGAGTGCATTGATGACCATCTTGCGCTCGACCGGACCGGTGATCTCCACCCGGCGGCATGCGAGGGCTGCGGGGATCGGCGCGATCTTCCAGTCGCCGACGCGGATATGCGCGGTGTCGGGCAGGAAGTCGGGACGTTCGCCCGCGTCCAGGCGGCGTGCGCGTTCGGCGCGCGCGGCCAGCAGTTGCTGGCGGCGCGGCTCGAAGGCGCGCGTCAGCTTTGCGACCAGCGCGAGGGCGTCCGGCGTCAGGATCTGTTCGTAACCAGGCTTGATCTCGGCGGTGATCTGCATGCCGTCTGGGGTGGCGATCGTCATTGCTCAACTCCTGTAAGTGGGAAACCAGTGCGCGCCTGCACCCCATGCAGGGCGCCTTGGCGTTTGTCATAGCATCAAGTATATTCACTTACAGATAGCTAAACGATACATTTTCTCACTACATCTGTGCGTTTTTGTATCAAATCCAAACGTATCGGCGGACCATGGACAAGTTCAGACAGATCTCCACTTTCGTGGAAGTGGTCGCACGCGGCAGCCTGTCGGCGGCGGCGCGCGCCGAAGGCATCGCGCCGGCCATGATCGGGCGCCGCCTCGACGCGCTCGAGGCGCGCCTGGGGGTCAAGCTCCTGCAGCGCACCACGCGCCGCCTGGCGCTGACCGACGAGGGCGCGGCCTTCCTGGAAGACTGCCAGCGCATCCTGGTCGAACTCGAGGAAGCCGAATCCGCCGCCGCCGAACGCAGCGCCCGCGCCACCGGGCGCCTGGTGGTGTCGGCGCCGGCCGGCTTCGGGCGCCAGCACGTGGCGACCCTGCTGCCCTCCTTCCTGGCCGAGCACCGCGAGCTGACCGTCAACCTGAACCTCACCGACCGCCTGGTGGACGTGGTCGGCGAAGGCGTCGACGTGGCGATCCGCATCGCCAGCCTGACCGACTCGAACCTGGTCGGCACCAAGCTGGCCGACAACCACCGCGTGGTAGTCGGCACGCCCGCCTACCTGAAGCGCCACGGGCGGCCGCGGGTGCTGGCGGACCTGGCGAAACACAATTGCCTGGCGATCAGTAGCGAAGGCAGCCAGCGCGGCTGGACCTTCCTGGACAAGGGCAAGCCGGTCACCCTCAAGGTGGGCGGCAACATGGAGTGCAACGACGGCGCGGTGCTGCACGCCTGGGCCCTGGCGGGCAAGGGCCTGGCCTGGCGCTCGATGTGGGAAGTGGGCGCGCAGATCGCAGCAGGCGAACTGTGCACGGTGCTGGACGAATTCGCCGCGCCCGGTAATGACATCTATGCCGTCTTTGCGCAGCGCCAGCACTTGCCTTTACGGATACGCGCCTTCGTGGATTTCTTGCGCCGCAGCTATTCTCAGCCGGAATATTGGCGGATTTGATCGCCGATCATGCAGCATGCATGGAATCCTGATCGAACGGACAAAAAAAATCCCCGGCGATCCGGGGATTTTTGCTATCGCTGGAGAGCGATTACAGCGGCTGGATGTTCGCGGCCTGCTTGCCCTTCGGGCCAGTGGTCACGTCGAACGAAACGCGCTGGTTCTCTTGCAGCGATTTGAAGCCGGTGCTCTGGATTGCCGAGAAGTGTGCGAACAGATCTTCGCCGCCTTCATCAGGGGTGATGAAGCCGAAACCCTTCGAATCATTGAACCATTTAACGATGCCAGTTGCCATTACAATTTCCTATTTCAGTTAAGTTGGGCTTGCGCCCGTTTAAGATCGTTTGAAGAAGCAAGAAAGGAATGACAGACAGACTGCACTACTACCTACAACCCAACGATCCCGCATTATACCGAATAAAAACGGCGCAACACCCATTTTGCACTGTAAAAAAGCGGATATCCGCAACAATTCCCGTAAAAATTCTCATTTTCAACTTTTATGGGCCTGTTTTTGATTCGGCAGTAGGGAAAATATAGGGCATCGAGTGGTCGCAAATTTGCGCGACATCAAACGATTCGGCAATGTTTCATTGCGATAGGGCATTGCGGCACCGGTGCAAAGCGGCTAGCACACGCCACGCCGCGCGCGCCCACGGGCGCGCAGGGGTCAGGCCAGGCCGCGCGGGTCGCGGCGCGCGGCGTCCACGAACTGCAGCAACTCCCCGACCCAGGCGGCCCAGTCGCTGGCCGCGACGGCGTCAAAGGCGGTCAGCACGCGCAGGCGCTGCTCCAGCAGGCGCGCATGCTGGCCGAGGCTGCGGTAACCGAAGGTGACGGCGGAGCCGGCCATGGTATGCAGGATGGCCTGCAACTCGGCGGCGGTGGCCGCGGGCTGGGCCGGATCGAGTCCGGCGGCCAGCAGACCGATGCGATCGAGGAGCGCGGGAAGCCGGCTGGAAAAGCCGGCGTTCGCCGACGCCAGGCGCGAGAAGAACTGCTGGTCTGCCGCGTGCATGCCCGTCCTCCTCGCGTCGTGTGCTTACTTGGTGCCGAAGATGCGGTCGCCGGCGTCGCCCAGGCCCGGCACGATGTAGGCGTCCTCGTTCAGGTGCGAATCCAGCGAGGCGACATAGACCTTCACGTCCGGATGCGACTTCTGGAACACCTCGAGGCCTTCCGGCGCCGCCACCAGCGCCAGGAACAGGATCTGCTCGCTCGGCACGCCGCGCTTCTTCAGCACGTCGACGGCATGGACCGCCGAGTTGCCGGTCGCGATCATCGGGTCGCACAGGATGAAGGTGCGCTCATTGGTATCCGGCAGACGCACCAGGTACTCCACCGGCTCGTGGGTGTCCGGGTCGCGGAACACGCCGATGTGGCCGACGCGGGCCGAAGGCACCAGCTCCAGCAGGCCGTCGCTCATGCCGATGCCGGCGCGCAGGATCGGGACGATCGCCAGCTTCTTGCCGGCGATGACCGGGGCCTCGATCGTCACCAGCGGGGTCTGCACGGTGCGGGTGGTCAGCGGCAGGTCGCGCGTGATCTCGTACCCCATCAAGAGCGTGATCTCGCGCAGCAGTTCGCGGAAGGTGCGCGTGGACGTGTCGTGCTCGCGCATGTGCGACAGCTTGTGCTGGATCAGCGGGTGGTTCAGGATGAAGAGGTTGGGGAAGCGCGGATCTTGTTTCATGGTCGGTGTCAAACGTGTGGGTGTGAGGCTCTTGGACCGGCATTATCCCAGCCGCGCGCGCATTTGTCCCTTTTTTCTGCACGTTTCGACAAGAAATCGGGGGTGTTGCGTGTTTCCGTGCTTGTTCTGCGCTTGTTCTGCGCTTGTTGCGCGCTTATTGCGTGGTCAGCGCCCGCGCCAGGATCGCGGCGCAGTCGGCGTTCGCCGGCAGCCGTCCGAAGGCGCCGCCCGGCTCGCAGGCGATGCGCGAGGCCAGGAAGGCGTCCGACACGCAGGCCGGCGCGTGGCGCAGCAGCAGCGCCGCCTGTACCGCCAGCACCAGGCGCTCGGCCAGGCGCCGCGCGCCGGCTTCGATCCCGGCCTGGGCCGGCAATTCGTCGAGCAGCCGCGCGGCATAGGCGTCGAAACGCCGGTCCAGCCCCAGCGCCGGCCCCAGCTCGGCGGCCAGCGCCGCGCGCGCCTCCGGCAGCGACTTGCCGAGCGCGCGCAGCAGGTCCAGGCACATCACGTTGCCCGAGCCTTCCCAGATCGAGTTGACCGGCAGTTCACGGTAAATGCGCGCGAGGGGACCATCCTCGACGTAGCCGTTGCCGCCCATGACCTCCATCGCCTCGGCCCCGAAGGCCGGCCCGCGCTTGCAGATCCAGTACTTGCCGGCCGGGGTCAGGATGCGGCCCAGCAGGGCCTGCGCCGGATCGCCGCCCTGGTCGAAACAGCGCGCCAGGCGCAGCGCAAAGGCGGTGGCGGCTTCGGATTCGAGCGCGAGGTCGGCCAGCACGTTCTGCATCAGGGGCTGCTCGCTGAGGACGCGCCCGAAGACGCTGCGCGCGCGCGCGTGGTACAGCGCATGGCACAGGGCCGCGCGCATGATGCCGGCGCTGCCGAGCACGCAATCGAGCCGGGTGTAGCCGCCCATCTCGAGGATGGTGGGGATGCCGCGCCCCGGCGCGCCGACCATCCACCCGAGCGCGCCCTGGAATTCCACTTCCGAGGAAGCGTTCGAGCGGTTGCCCAGCTTGTCCTTCAGGCGCTGCACCCGGATCGCATTGCGGCTGCCGTCCGGCAGAAAGCGCGGCACGAAGAAGCAGCTCAGGCCCTGCTCGTCGGCCTGCGCCAGGATCAGGTGGGCATCCGCCTGCGGCACCGAGAAAAACCACTTGTGACCGACGATACGCCAGGCGCCCTCGCCTTCGGCGCCGAAGCGCCGGGCCGCCTCGCCGGCCGGCAGCGGCACGGCGCGGGTCGTGTTGGCGCGCACGTCGCTGCCGCCCTGCTTCTCGGTCATGCCCATGCCCACCAGCGCGCCGCGCTTGGCCGCCACCGGCAGCGAGCGCGGGTCGTACTCGTTCGACAGGATCTTCGGCAACCAGGCGGCCGCCAGCGCGGGGGCGCGGCGCAGCGCCGGCACCGAGGCGAAGGTCATCGTCACCGGGCACTGGGCGCCGTTCTCCACCTGCCCGAACAGCAGGTACTGGGCGGCGCGCGCCACCTGGGCGCCCGGACGCGCATCGACCCAGGGCGCAGAATGGGCGCCGGCGCCGATCAGGAGCGCCATCAGGCGGTGCCAGGCCGGGTGGAACTCGACTTCGTCGACCCGGTTGCCCATCCGGTCAAAGCTGACCAGGCGCGGGCCGTTGGCATTGGCCAGGCGCGCCAGGTCGAGAACCTCGGCACGGCCCAGCTCGGCGCCCAATGCGGCGAGCGCGGGGCCTGCCCAGCCCGCCCCTTCGCGTTCGAGCGCCTCGCGCAGCGCCGCATCGCAGCGAAACAGGTTCACGTCCGCGAAAGGAGCGGCCTGATTCAGCACCTCATGGGTCTCGAAACCGGTGTCGAAGGGCTTCATTTTTTGCTCTCTCTTCCGTTATAGGTGGAGGGGTGCGACCAAGTGTTGCAACTGAGCATCAACTCACAAGCAATTATCATTAAGCAATTTGCTGCAGAGCAATAATCGGCGACAATGCCAATAAATATAACTTGCTTCGGTAGCAATCACGCTAACGCAAAGACCTTGTGAAGGCAAGCCGCTGCGGCAGCGCAAGGACAGACAAAACCGGACCGGTACTTGTGATTTTTAATGCCGTTCGGAATCTTTCGATGCTACAGTCGTACCGGGTTTGGTAGACTTGCATCATCTACACGTGGCCTGTCAGCGCGTGCCAGCAACAACAAGGCAGACATAAAAGAATGCACACCAGTTCCACCGCTGCGAAATTCGAGCCACGCAGGCAGCCTCCTTCGCTGCTCGACAGCCTGCTCGAAGCGGCCGGCGACATCGTGCTGCGCGTGACCCTTGGCGGCCAGGTGCGCGCCGCCAGTCGCCGGGCCATGACCCTGACCGGCGTGGAAACCGGCGGCCGCCCCCTGGCGTCGCTGGCCGATGACGTCGACCAGCAGGCGCTCAGGCATGCCCTCGCCCAGGCCGCTGCCAGCGGCGATCCGGCGCTGGTCGAAGCGCGTTTTCGCTGCAACGAGCGCGACATCTGGTTCGAACTGCGCATCGCCATGATTCCCAGCGGCGACGATGCCCCCCTGCTCGTCATCGGCCGCGACATGTCGGCCCAGCACGCCACCGAAGAACGCCTGCGCCACATGGCGACCCACGATGCGCTCACCGAACTGCCCAACCGGGTGCTGCTGTCGGACCGCATTCGCATGGTGATCGCCAACGCGCGCCGCTCCGGCCAGGGTTTCGCGGTCGCGACCATCGGCCTGGACGGCTTCAAGAAGGTCAACGACGGCCTCGGGCACGCGGTGGGCGACGCGGTGCTGCGCATGGCCGCCGGACGCCTGCGCCGTACGCTGCGCGACAGCGACACCCTGGCGCGGGTCGGCGGCGACGAGTTCGTCGCGGTGCTGCCGGGGTCCGCCAACGAGGCCCAGATCAAGCTGGTCACCGGGCGCCTGATGGCCGCGCTGCAGTCCCCCTTCGCAATCGGCGGCCACACCATCTACCTGGCCGGATCGATCGGCGTGTCGGTCTATCCGGAACATGCCGAAGACGAAGTGCAGCTCGTGACCCTGGCCGACACCGCCATGTCGCGCGCCAAGGAAACCGGCAAGGCGCGCGCCGTCACCTACAGCCCGCGCGACCAGGGTCCGCCCGAGCACGACATCTCGCTCGAGGCCGCGATGTTCAACGCGGTGCGCGAGGGCGAGTTCCAGCTTTACTACCAGCCGATCGTCGACACGCGCAACCGCACCATCGAAGGCTTCGAGACCCTGATGCGCTGGAAGCATCCGAGCCTCGGCATGGTGCCGCCGAGCCGCTTCATCCCGATCGTCGAGACCAATGGCTTGATCAACCTGCTCGGCGCCTGGGCCCTGAAGGCGGCCTGCATGCAGATCCGCCAGTTCGAGGAAGCGGCCGGTCGCGAGCTCTACATCTCGGTGAACATCAGCCCGCGCCAGTTCAGGAGCGACAAGTTCCTCACCGTGCTGGACGATGCGCTGGCCCTGTCCGGCACGCCGGGCAGCAAGCTGGTGCTCGAGATCACCGAAGGCACCCTGATGGTCGATCCGGTGCACGCCGAGTCGGTGCTGGTCAAGATGGCCGAGCGCGGCGCCCGCATCGCGATCGACGATTTCGGCACCGGCTATTCGAGCCTGGCCTACCTGAAACGCTTCCCGATTTCGGTCCTGAAGGTGGACCGGGCGTTCGTGAAGGACCTGCCGGGCGCCGAAAAGGACGCGGCGATCTGCAACGCGGTGCTCGACCTGGCCAAGCACCTCGACTTGTCGGTGGTGGCCGAAGGGGTCGAGACCGAAGCGCAACTGGCCTGGCTGGACGGCCTCGGATGCCAGTACGTGCAGGGCTACCTGACCGGCAAGCCGATGCCGGCCCACGTGGCCCTGACCGCGCTGAAAGAAAATCTTTACACCGAATTACTGCCGCACGACTTCCGGGCGGTCCTACCATGACGACAATTTCCGACATCCCGCGCTCGCACCAGGCCCAGGCCACCCTGTCCCTGCTGTGGGAACGCATCCGCAGGCAGGGCGACATGCCGGGCTTCACCAAGGCCATCAACGCCATCCTCGCCTCCATGCGCGGCGAGGACGAGCGCGAGTTCTCGATGACCCAGACCGTCCTGTCGGATCCGGTCCTGACCCAGAAGGTGCTGCGCCTGGCCAACAGCGGCATGTATTCGGCCTTCGGCCAGCGCATCAACACGGTGTCGAAAGCGGTGCTGGTGCTCGGCACCGAAGCCATCGGCCATCTGGCGCTGGGGCTGAAACTGATCGAGGAACTGGCCAAGTCGACGCCGGACACCGAGACCGCCCACATCGAGATGGAGAAGGCGGTGCTGGCCGGCATGGTGGCCCAGCAGGTGGCGGCCAGCGCGGTTTCGCGCGACCCCGAAGAAGCGGTGGTGTGCTCGATCCTGCATTCGCTGGGTCGCATGATGGTCACCTTCTACATGCCGGAGCGCTGGACCCAGCTGCGCGAGACGGGCGGCGCCGGCCGCGAGGAACTGGCGGCCGAAGCCCTGCTCGGCCTGTCGCTGGAAGAAATCGGCCGCGCCACCGCCGAACACTGGGGCCTGCCGCGCAACCTGGTGGCCGGCATGCGCCGCGTCGAGCCGGGCGAGCGCGGCGTGCAATTCGGCCACGATGACTGGCTGGCCGCGCTCGGCACCATGTCGACCCGGGCCGCCGACGCCTTGTGGCACGACGACGATGCTGCGGCGAGCCGCGTGGCGGCCCTGGCGGAGAGCTTCGCGCCCATGCTGGGGGTGGAAGCGAGCGGCCTGCTGGGCGCGATCGACAAGGCGCGCGAGACCGCCGCCGCCGACCTGAGCATCGCCCCGCTCGCCAAGCCGGCCGAGAAGCGCGCCAAGCTGGCGGCCGCCACCCGCAAGCGCATGGCCGGCAACAAGGTCCTGATGAGCGGCGTGGCCGACATGCGCGACGCAGGCAGCGCCGCGACCCCGGGCCAGATGGTGTCGATGGCCCTGGAGACCATCCACAAGGGCCTGTCCTTCACCCGCTCCTTCGCTTTCCTGCGCAATCGCCGCGACGGCCGCTACTGCGCGCGCCTGGGCCTGGGCGAAGGCAGCAAGGCGCTGCTGCCGAACCTCGCCTTCGACGACGCCTACGAGCCGAACGTGTTCCATGCCGCGCTGGGCAGCGACCGCGTGATCTTCATCGAGAGCGCCCAGGATCCCAAGTTCGCCGCCAAACTGCCGGGCTGGTGGAAAGGCACGCTGAGCGAGGCACGCTGCTTCGTCGTGATCCCGCTGTGCGCGCACGGCCAGCCGGCCGGCTTCATCTACGGCGAATGGGACGACAGCTTCCCCTCGGTGGTGCTGAGCCAGACCGAGTTTTCGCTGCTGAACGACCTGCGCGGGCTGGTGGTGCGCACGGTGGAGCGGCGCCACCAGGTGGAGGCGGTGGCGACGCGGGTGTGATCGCCGCGCCGCGGGTGCCGGCGGCGCCCGTCCTTTGCGCTTAGCCGAGCTTGGGCGTGCCCACCGCGACGTCCCCACACTGCGCGCGGTGCATCAACGCGTGGTCGATCAGCACCAGCGCCAGCATGGCCTCGGCGATCGGCGTGGCGCGGATGCCCACGCAGGGGTCGTGGCGGCCGAAGGTCTCGACCGTCACCGGCTTGCCATCCTTGTCGATCGAGCGGCGCGCGGTGCGGATCGACGAGGTCGGCTTGATCGCGATCGAGACCGTGATGTCCTGGCCGGTCGAGATCCCGCCCAGCACCCCACCGGCGTTGTTGCCGACGAAGCCCTCGGGCGTGAGTTCGTCGCCATGTTCCGACCCCTTCTGCGCGACCGACGCGAAGCCGGCGCCGATTTCCACGCCCTTGACCGCGTTAATCCCCATCATCGCGTAGGCGATGTCGGCGTCGAGCTTGTCGTAGATCGGCTGGCCCCAGCCGACCGGCACGCCGCGCGCCACCACGTCGATGCGCGCGCCGATCGAGTCGCCGGCGCGGCGCAGCTCGTCCATCGCCGCTTCCATGCGCGCCAACAGGTCGACGTCCGCGGTGGCGGCAAAGAAGGGATTCGCGTGCACGTGTTCAAAAGACTGGAACGGCACCGCGATGTCGCCGAGCTGGGTCATGCAACCGAAGAATTCGGTGCCGTGCCGCTCGCGCAGCCATTTCTTCGCCACCGCGCCGGCGCCGACGATCGGCGCGGTCAGGCGCGCCGACGAGCGGCCGCCGCCGCGCGGGTCGCGCACCCCGTACTTGTGCCAGTAGGTGTAGTCGGCATGGCCGGGACGGAAGGTCTCGGTAATGTTGCCGTAGTCCTTGCTGCGCTGGTCTTCGTTCTGGATGAGCAGGGCGATCGGCGTGCCGGTGGTCACTCCCTGGTACACGCCCGACAGGATCTGCACCCGGTCGGCTTCCTGGCGCTGGGTCACGTGGCGCGAGGTGCCTGGCTTGCGGCGGTCGAGCTCGGGCTGGATGTCGGCTTCGGAAAGTGCCATGCCGGGCGGGCAGCCGTCGATGACGCAGCCGATGGCCGGGCCGTGCGACTCGCCAAAAGTGGTAACGGAGAACAGCTTGCCGAAGGAGTTGCCGGACATGGTGGGTCTGTCTTCAAAAATAGTGGATTTGTCATTCTACCAGCATGGCGGCGGCAAGTCAGAAGACCCTCCGGGACCCGATTTGTGTCGCCCTTCTCTCCCTTTGGTGTGAAGATAGTTGCCGTACGGATACATATTTACTCGCCACACCCCTTCCCGGGCTTACATATTGGCAATTGCATATATACTGGCCACATCAAAAAAACCAGCCAACTGGAGATGTAGCATGTCTGCCCCGATGCCGCCTATGGGCACCTTGACGCAAACGAGCGGCGACCGAGACGACCTGGTTTTCGCCGAGGAGGCCGACCTGCCCCTGCCCGAGCAAGCGCGCGCCGCCTGGCGCATCCTGGTCGTGGACGACGACGCCGACGTGCATTCGACGACCACTTTCGCCCTGAAGAACGTCGAGATGCAGGGCCGTCCGCTCGCGTTCCTGCACGCGTATTCGGCGCGCGAGGCGCGCGCCATCCTCGAAAGGCAGCCCGACATCGCCGTGATCCTGCTCGACGTGGTGATGGAACGTCCCGACGCCGGCCTGCAGCTGGTGCGCCAGATCCGCGAGGAGCTGGGCATGATCGAGGTGCGCATCATCCTGCGTACCGGCCAGCCCGGCTACGCGCCGGAAATCGAGGCCATCCGCGGCTACGACATCAACGACTACCGCACCAAGTCCGAACTCACCCGTACCAAGCTGTATACCGCGGTGGCCGCGGCGGTGCGCTCCTACCAGCAATTGCGCGCGCTCGACGCCAGCCGCGCGGGACTCGAACAGATCGTCTCGGCGGGCGCTTCCCTGATGTCGCTGAACGGCGTGGTCGACGTGGCCCGCAGCGTGCTGCGCCAGGCCGCCGGCCTGCTCGGCCAGGCCCCGGACGGCGTGCTGTGCGTGCGCGAGAGCGGCCAGGGCCGGCCCGACATCCTGCACGTGGTGGCGGCGGCCGGCGCGCATGCCCGGCTCGAGGGCCGCGAACTGAGCCCCCAGCGCCACCCGGAACTGGCCGAGGTGGCCGCGCGCACCCTGGGCGCGCGCGACGGCCTTGCGCAATCCGGCTGGCTGTCCCTGCATTTCCCCGGCAAGGCCGGGCGCGACTTCGCCGCCTGCATTCCCTTCGAACGCCAAGTCGGCGAGCTCGAACGCCGCCTGCTCGAGGTCTTTGCCAGCGTGGTGGCCGTGGGCCTGGACAACGTCGAACTGGTCACCCACCTGAACCAGGCCGCGTTCCGCGACCAGCTCACCGGCCTGCCCAACCGCACCCGCCTGGTCGAGCTGATCGACGCCCTGCTGGCCGGCCCGCGGCGCGGCACGGCCACCCTGGCCCTGGTCGACCTCGACCACTTTGCCGAAACCAACGACGCGCTCGGCCACCATTTCGGCGACCTGCTGCTGGCGGCGGTCGGCAAGCGCCTGAAGTCGCGCCTGAAGGACGCCAGCGAGCAGCGCATCGAGATCGCACGGATCGGCGGCGACATCTTCTGCGTGCTGGGCGACGCCGAGGCGGTCCAGCCGGCCGCGATCCAGTCGCTGTTCCGCGTGCCCTTCCATATCGACGGCCAGGACGTGCAGGTCTCCGCCACGCTCGGCCTGGTGCGGCTCTCCGAGCACGACGGCAGCGGCGCCGATGCGCTCAAGGATGCCGACATCGCGCTCAAGCGCGCCAAGTCGCAGCAGCGCGCCGGACACTTCTACTTTTCTCGAAGCATGGGCGTCGAGATCCGCGAGCGCGTACGCATGATGCACGCGCTGCGCAGCGGCTTCCAGCGCGGCGAACTGTTCCTGGCCTACCAGCCGCAGGTCGACCTGGGCAGCAACCGTCCCTTCGGCGCCGAGGCGCTGCTGCGCTGGCGCACCGAGGACGGGCGCCTGATCGGTCCGGACCGCTTCATCCCGATCGCCGAGTACTCGGGCCTGATCGTCGACATCGGCGAATGGGTGCTGCGCCAGGCCCTGCTCGAGCTGGTGCGCCTGCGCGCCTGCGGGCACCGCGATTTCACGATGTCGGTGAACGTCTCGCAGGTGCAGTTCCGCCACCCGCAATTCCTGGACATGCTGCGCCGCGCGCTGGAGACGACCGGCGCGCCGCCCGAGTTCGTGGAACTGGAAATCACCGAATCGATGGCGATGGAAGAGCCGGCCCTGCTGGTGGAAAAACTGGCGCAGGTCAAGCGCACCGGCGTGTCGATCGCGATCGACGACTTCGGCACCGGCTTTTCCTCGCTGTCGCACCTGCAGCGCCTGCAGGTCGACCGCCTGAAGATCGACCGCACCTTTGTTACCGAGATCACCGGCTCGGCGCGCGGCAGCAGCATTGCGGAAATGGTGATCCAGCTGGGCCGCAACCTGGGCCTGTCGGTCATCGCGGAAGGGGTCGAGGACGAGCGCCAGGCGCACATCCTGCGCACGCTGGGCTGCCCGCTGGCGCAGGGCTTCCTGTACTCGCGGCCGCTGTCGCCGGAAGCGCTGCAGGAGTGGCTGGGGAAGCAGGCGCTGACCGCGGCGGCGTAGTTCGCACAGCCACGATCAAGCAGGGTGCACGGACGTGCCGTGCACGCGTTCAGTCAATCCTCGGTTGCCTGCTCGGCCGGCCAGTCGCGGATATATGCCTTGAGCATGCGGTTCTCGAAGCTCTGCGCTTCCAGCACCGCCTTGGCCACGTCGTAGAACGAGATCACGCCCAGCAGGGTGCGGGCGTTCATCACCGGCAGGTAGCGCGCGTGCTTTTCCAGCATGATGCGGCGCACTTCGTTGACTTCGGTATCCGGGGTCACGGTGATCGGGCTGTCGTCCATGACCTTGCGCACGGTGCCGTTGCCCAGCGCCCCGCCCTGCGCATGCAGTTCCTTGATCACTTCGCGGAAGGTCAGCATGCCGACCAGGTCGCCGTATTCCATGACGACGAGCGAGCCGATGTCCTTTTCCGCCATCGTCGCGGCCGCCTGCACCAGCGGCATGTCGGGGGTGACGGTGTAGAGGATTTCGCCTTTGACCTGCAGGATCTCGGAGACTTTCATGGTAGCCACCCCGTCCGGTTGGTTTGTAATTGCAGCAATATTTGTATAACTCATAACTTGACTGTAGCCGATGCCCGCCAAAAAATCCAGCGCCGCACCAATTTAGGGAAGAGCAATGTTGCGCAAGCATAAATCAATGCTAGGATGCCCGCCATCTCCTTACCTGGAAGAGTCGACACGATGAGCGGTCCCCAGTATCCCGGCTTCGATACGCTGGCCCTGCACGCCGGCAGCGCGCCGGACCCGGCCACCGGCGCGCGCGCCACGCCGATCCATTTCACGTCCTCGTTCGCGTTCCGCGATTCGGATCATGCGGCGTCCCTGTTCAACATGGAGCGCGCCGGCCACGTCTACTCGCGCATCTCGAACCCCACCAATGCGGTGCTGGAAGAGCGCATCGCCGCTCTAGAGGGCGGCGTGGCCGGCATCGCCACCGCCAGCGGCCAGGCCGCCATGCACCTGGGCCTCGCGACCATCGCCGGCGCCGGCGCGCACATCGTGGCATCAACCGCCCTGTACGGCGGCTCGCACAACCTGCTGCATTACACGCTGCGCCGCTTCGGCATCGACACCAGCTTCGTCGATCCGCGCGACCCCGACGCCTGGCGCGCCGCGATCCGCCCGAACACCAAGCTGCTGTTCGGCGAGACCCTCGGCAACCCGGGCCTGGACGTGCTGGACATCCCGACCCTGGCCGCCATCGCGCACGAGCACGACCTGCCCCTGATGGTGGACGCGACCTTCACCACGCCCTACCTGCAACAGCCCTTCGCGCTGGGCGCCGACCTGCTGTTCCATTCGGCCACCAAGTTCCTGTGCGGCCACGGCACCGCCATCGGCGGCCTGCTGGTCGACGGCGGCAGCTTCGACTGGGACGCCGCCCATGCGAGGAGCGGCCGCTTCCCCGAACTGTGCGAGCCCTACGAGGGCTTCCACGGCATGGTGTTCGCGGAAGAATCGACGGTGGCGCCCTTCGCCCTGCGCGCGCGGCGCGAAGGCCTGCGCGACTTCGGCGCGGCCATGAGCCCGCACAACGCCTTCGCCATCCTGCAGGGCATCGAGACCCTGGGCCTGCGCATGGACCGCCACGTGGCCAATACGCGGCGCGTGGTGGAGTACCTGGTAGCGCATCCGGCGGTGGAATCGGTGTCCTACCCGGAACTGGAAACGCACCCCGACTACGCGCTCGCCAAGCGCCTGCTGCCGAAAGGCTGCGGCGCCGTGTTCACCTTCCAGTTGAAGGGCGAGCGCGCCGCCGGGCGCCGTTTCGCCGACGGCCTGCGGGTGTTTTCGCACCTGGCCAATGTGGGCGACGCCAAATCCCTGGTCATCCACCCTGCCTCGACCACCCACTTGCGCGTGCCGGCCGAGCAGCTGGCGGCGGCCGGCATCACCGAAGGAACGGTGCGCCTGTCGGTCGGCCTGGAAGACCCGGACGACCTGATCGACGACCTGAAGCGGGCCCTGAAACTGGCCCAGAAGGGGAGCTGACATGCAATGCGAGATCAAGGGCGCCGGCGCCTACGCCTACACCGGCGGCAAAGCGTTCGACTCTGCTCTGCCGGCCATCGTGCTGATCCACGGCGCCCAGAACGACCACTCGGTCTGGGCGCTGCAGAGCCGCTACCTGGCGCACCACGGCTACGCGGTGCTGGCGGTCGACCTGCCGGGCCACGGCCGCAGCGGCGGCCCGGCCTTGCGCAGCGTGGAAGCGATGGCCGACTGGATCCTGGCCATGCTGGAAGCGGCCGGGGTCAAACGTGCACTGCTGGCCGGCCACAGCATGGGCTCGCTGATCGCGCTGGAGGCCAGCCATCGGGCTCCGCAAGCGGTCGCCGGCCTGGCCCTGCTCGGCAGCACCTATCCGATGAAGGTGGCCGACGCCCTGCTCGAGACCGCGCGCACCGACGAGCAAAGCGCCATCGACATGGTCAACATCTGGTCGCACTCCTCGATCGCGCACAAGCCGTCCTGTCCCGGCCCGGGCTTTTCGGTGATGGGCGGCGCGCGCCGCCTGATGCAGCGCATGTCGGCGCGCAATCCGCAGCAGCTGTTCCACACCGACTTCGCCGCGTGCAACAACTACGCCAACGGCGAGGCCGCGGCCAATGCGGTGCGCTGCCCGACCCTGTTCGTGTTCGGCAAGCAGGACGTGATGACGCCGCCCCGCTCGACGACACTGCTGACCGGCGCGGTCAGGCATGGCAAAATCGTCAACGTGGACGCCGGTCACCAGATGATGGCCGAAGCGCCCGACGCGGTGCTCGATGCCCTTGCCGGCTTCGCCGCGTCGATCCCGTTCGACGAGACCCAGGAGACGCCATGACGGCCCGTTTCGCCAGCTTCGCGGAGTTCTATCCCTACTACCTGACCCAGCACGCCGACCGGCGCTGCCGCCGCGCCCACTTCATCGGCACCTCATCGGCGATCGCCGCGATCGCCCAGTACATCGACAGCCTGAACGCCTGGTGGCTGCTGTTCGCGCTGCTCAGCGGCTATGGCGGGGCCTGGATCGGCCACTTCTTCTACGAGAAGAACAAGCCGGCCTCGTTCTCCCAGCCCTGGTGGTCGTTCCGCGCCGACTGGGTGATGTACTGGCAGATGCTGACAGGCAAGCTCAGCTGGTAACGCGCCGGTCGAGCAGCGCGCGCACGCGCGGCGCCAGTTGCTCGAGCGTAAACGGCTTGCCGATCAGCTGCACCCCGGCTTCGAGCACGCCCTTGTGCACCACCGCGTTGCGGGTGTAGCCGGTGGTAAACAGCACCGGCAGCCCGGGGCGCCGGCGCAGCGCCAGGTCGGCCAGCTCCCTGCCGTTCATCTCGGGCATGACCACGTCGGTGAACAGCAGCGCGATCTCCGGATGGCTGTCGAGCAGGGCCAGGGCCGCGTCCGCGCCGTCGGCCTCGAGCACCCGGTAACCCAGCTCGGCCAGCATGGCGGCCGACAGCGTGCGCACCGCGGCTTCGTCCTCGACCACCAGGATCACGTCGCCGGCATCGCCGAACACCACCTCGGCCGCGGCGGCGGCCGGCAGCGCCTCGGCGGCCTCGTGGTGGCGCGGCAGGTAGAGCCTGACGGTCGTGCCCTGCCCCGGTGCGGATTCGATCTTCACATGGCCGCCGGACTGCTGCACGAAACCGTAGACCTGGCTCAGGCCCAGGCCGGTCCCGCGCCCGACTTCCTTGGTCGTGAAAAAAGGATCGAAGGCCCTGGCCACGACCTCCGGCGACATGCCGGTCCCGGTGTCGCCCACCGCCACCACGACGTACTGGCCCGGAATCAGCCCCGGATGCGCGCTGGCATAGGCTTCGTCGAGCGGTGCGTTGGCGGTCTCGATGCGCAGGCGCCCGCCGCCGGGCATCGCGTCGCGCGCGTTCACCGCCAGGTTCAGGATCGCGCTTTCGAGCTGGTTGGCGTCGACGTGGGCATGCCACAGGCCGCCGGCCAGCACGGTGTCCAGGCGCACGTTGCCGCCCAGCGCGTGCTGCAGCAGTTCCGACATGTTGGCGACCAGGCGGTTGAGCGACAGGGTTTCCGGGCGCAGGGCCTGCTGGCGCGAGAAGGCGAGCAGGCGCTGGGTCAGCTGGGCGGCGCGGCGCCCACCGCCCTTGGCCATCTCGACGTACTGGAGGGCGCGCGCGTCCATCGGTGCGATGCCGCCCTGCACGCGCCGGCCCAGCAATTCGAGCGCGCTGGTCACGACCGCCAGCATGTTGTTGAAGTCGTGCGCGATGCCGCCGGTGAGCTGGCCCACCGCCTCCATCTTCTGGGCCTGGCGCAGGGCGCCCTCGATCCGGACCCGCTCGTCGACGCCTTCGGCGACGCGCCGCTCGAGCGTGTCGTTCAGTTCGCGCAGCGCCAGCTCGGCCTGGTGGCGCTTGCTGCCGTCCTGGAACAGCACGGCCACCTGGCGCCGCTCGGGCGGCTCGATGCGCAGCGCCGCCAGTTCCAGGTAGCGCCCTGTACGCTCCAGGGTGCGTTCGAAGCGTACCGGTTCGCCGGTGAGCAGCACGCGGCGATAGATCTCGACCCAGCCGTCCGCTTCCAGCGGCACCATGTCGCGCACGCGCTGGCCGACCACGTTCTCGATGCCGGCGTTGGCCGCGTAGGCCGGATTGGCCATCACGTGCACATAGTCGCTCAGGGGGCCGTGCGGGCCGTCCAGGAACTCGATCACGCAAAAGCCCTCGTCGATCGACTCGAACAGGGTGCGGAACAGCCGCTCGCTCTCACGCAGCGCGGCGCCGATCGCGATCCGCTCGGACAGGTCGAGCATGGCGCCGATCATGCGCAGCGCCCTGCCTTCGGCGTCGCGCAGCACCGTGCCGCGGTCATAGATCTCGGCATAGCTGCCGTCGGCGCGCCGGAAGCGGTATTCCCCGACCCAGCTGGTGCCGCCGCCCTCGATCACCGCGTGGATGTCGGCATCGATGCGGGCGCGGTCGTCCGGGTGGATGTGCTCGATCCACCAGCTCGCGCTGGTCTTGTCGAGCGCATGCCCGAACAGGCTGTGCAGGGCCTGGTTCCAGATGACGTGGCCGTCGGCGATGCGCCAGTCCCAGATGGCGTCGTTGGTCGCGAGCCGGGCCAGGCGGTAGCGTTCGGCCGCCTCGTGCAGCTCGCCCGCCACGCTCCAGCCGGTGCAGATCAGTCCCTGGATCCGGCCCCGGACATCGCGCAAGGGAGCAAAAGCGCCCACGATGCCGCCGGCGTCCTCGCGCCGGTGGACCGCGCGGCCGGCCATCACCTGGTCCACGATGGGGCCCAACTGGCGCCAGCAGCCGGCCCACGCCTGGGCCAGCGGCGCACCCAGCGCCTGCGGGTGGCGCTCGCCCAGGCTGCGGGCGCAGGCGTCGTTGTAGACCAGGGCCAGGTCCTCGCCCCAGGCCAGCCAGGCGGGCGCGGCCGAATCGAGCAGCAGGGTGGCGGACAGGCGCAAAGGCTCAGGCCAGGTGCGCGGATCGCCGAGCGGGCTGCGCGACCAGTCCTGCGCCAGCAGCAGCGGTGCGAGCGGGGCGCCGTCCGGCGCGAACGGAGCGGCAGTGGAAAGGGGTGGCGCTGCGGCGCTGGGCTCGCTGGTGATCATCGGCGGTAGAGAAGGACAGGCATCGAACATTGCAGAATTTGCAAATAATACACGCCCGAGACCGTGGCGGGACGGTTTTTTGGCCGCCGCTTGCCGCGTGACCGGTGACGCCGGGAGACCTTAGACGGCGGCCGCGAAGTGCTCGGCCAGGCTCTGCTCCAGTCCCTCCTCCACCGCCGCCTCGACCTGGCGCGCCAGCGCCGCAGTGTCGAGCGCGAGCGGCGTGGAAGGCAGCGACGCATCGCTATTGCCGGCATCGAAGACGAACAGGCGGTAGACGTCGGCCAGCCTGAGCGTGCCGGGATCGGCCAGCAGCACCCAGTGCTCGACCTGTTCGCGGGCGCCGCCGCCCCAGCGCACGCGCGCCGGGAGCTCGTCCTGCACCCGGCCGACCCAGCCGGCCGCCAGCATTTTCTCGAGCAGCATCGACATCTCGTCGTAGCCGATGCGGGTATGGGCGCGGATCGCCGCGTTCGAGACCAGGGTGGTGCCGGTCAGCCGCGCGCTGCCGCACAGCACCTTGAGCACGGCCATCGCGTCCACGAAGGCGCTGCCCGGGGCCGGCTGGTGTTTCCAGCGCTCGTACTTCACCACCGGCAGCGCCGCGGCCAGCACCGCGCCCACCAGGGTGATCAGCCAGGACAGGTACATCCAGACCAGGAACAGCGGCAGCGCCGCCAGGGCGCCATAGATGATGGCATAGGTCGGGAACTGGCGGATGAACAGCGCGAAGCCGCGCTTGGCCAGCTCGAAGGCGATCGCCGCCGCCAGCCCGCCCCACAGGGCGTCGCGCCAGTGCACGCGGCGGTTCGGCACCGCCATGTAGAGCAGCATGTAGGCCCCGGCGCTCAGGGCCACCGACACCACGGTGTAGAACAGCGTACCCAGCAATGGGAAAGACTTCACCAGGCCGCCGGTGGCGGTGAACAGCTGGGAGGTGGCGGTGAGCGACAGGCCGAACAGGATCGGCCCGAGCGTGATGATGGACCAGTAGACCGGCACCCGCTGCGACCACGGCCGCGGCCGGCGCACGCCCCAGATCTGGTTGAAGGCGCGCTCGATCATCCCCATCATCGCGGTCGTGGTCACGAGCAGCAGCACCGCGCCCAGCAGGGACAGACCCTTGGCCTTGTCGGCGAACTGGGTCAGGTTGGCGCTGATCGTGTTGGCGATGGCCTTGGGCATCAGGGTCTGCACGAACCAGGTGTCGAGCGCCGCGCGCACCTGGCCGAACACCGGGAAGGTGGTCAGGATTGCCAGCACGATGGTGAGCAGGGGCACCAGCGCGAGCGTGGTGGTGAAGGTCAGGCTCCCTGCCACTTGCGGCAATTTCTCTTCGCGCAGGCGGCGCCGGGCGAAGCGCAGCAGGTCGCCGGCTTCGCCCAGCGTCAGGCCGCGCGCGCGCTCGCCGCCGAGGGCCAGCAGCTCGCCGGTGCTGCGCGACAGGGAGTGAACGGTCTTGGAAAGCATTCGGTGGTTCGATTCGCCCCGCATAGGGCATGTCAATTGAGCAAAGCGCCCTATAATACCAACGATGAAGCCGACCCTGACCCCGAACCTGACTATTCTCGTGTTGTACTACTCGCGCCACGGCGCCACCCGCAAGCTGGCCGAACTGGTCGCCCAGGGCATCGAGAGCGTGCCCGGGGTGGAAGCGCGCCTGCGCACCGTGCCGGCCGTGTCGACCGTGGCCGAGGCCACCGCGCCCGACATCCCGAGCGAAGGCGCGCCTTACGTCGAGCTGGACGACCTGCGCGAATGCGCCGGCCTGGCGCTCGGCTCGCCGACCCGCTTCGGCAACATGGCGTCCGCGGTCAAGTACTTCCTGGACGGCACCGCCGCCGACTGGGTCAACGGCACGCTGTCGGGCAAGCCGGCGGTCGTGTTCACCTCCACCGGCAGCCTGCACGGCGGCCAGGAATCGACCCTGCTGTCGATGATGCTGCCCTTGTTACACCACGGCATGCTCGTGATGGGCCTGCCCTATTCGCATCCTGAACTCATGAATACCGCCAGCGGCGGCAGCCCCTACGGCGCCTCGCACTGGGCCGGCGCCGACGGCAAGCGTGCCCTGAGCGAGGACGAGCGCGTGCTCGCCATCGCGCTCGGCAAACGTCTGGCGCATGCGGCGGTCAAACTCCACGGAATGCAATGATGGATACCGCAAAAGTCTTTCATGCCGGCGCAATCGCAAGCCTGATCTGGCTGATCGGCTGGCTCGTGGCCTGGGAAGTCTTCGTCGCACCGCTGCACCCGGGCGGCTCGCTGCTCGCGCTCAAGGCCCTGCCCCTGCTGCTGCCCTTGCGCGGGGTGATCAAGCGCGACCTCTACACCCTGCAGTGGTCGTCGATGGTGATCCTCATCTATTTCGCCGAAGGCGTGGTGCGCGCCTGGGCCGACACCGCCGAGGCCTCGCGCGCCATGGCGGTCGGCGAGATCGTGCTGGTGGTGGTCTACTACGCCTGCGCGCTGCTGTTCCTGCATCCGTACAAGAAGGAAGCCAAGCGCCTGGCCAAGGAACTGCTCGACAAGGTCAAAGTCCCGCATGACTGAAGCACAGCCGGCCGGCGCCGCGCCGGCCACGTTCGCCGCCGCGCTCGGCGCCATCGTCGGCGCGGCGCACCTGATCCTCGATCCCGCCGCGATGGCGCCTTTCCTGGAAGACTGGCGCGGCCGCTTCAGCGGGCGCGCGCTCGCCGTGGCGCTACCCGCCGACACCATGGAGGTGGCCCGGGTGGTGGCCGCCTGCGCCGCCGCACGCGTGCCCATCGTGCCCCAGGGCGGCAGGACCGGCCTGGTGCTCGGCAGCGTGCCCGATGCCAGCGGCAGCGCCATCGTGCTGTCGCTGCGGCGCCTGAACCGCATCCGCGCCATCGACGCGGCCAACCGCACCATGACGGTCGAAGCCGGCTGCCTGCTGGTCGACGTCCAGCAGGCCGCGCTGGAAGCCGGCATGCTGTTCCCGCTGTCGCTGGCCAGCGAAGGCAGCTGCACCATCGGCGGCAACCTGGCGACCAATGCCGGCGGCACCGCGGTGCTGCGCTACGGGAATACCCGCGAGCTGTGTCTGGGCCTGGAAGTCGTCTCCGCCCAGGGCCGGGTGTGGGACGGCTTGCGCGGATTGCGCAAGGACAATACCGGCTATGCGCTGCGCGAGCTGTTCATCGGCGCGGAGGGCACGCTCGGGGTCATCACCGCCGCCGTGCTGAAGCTGTATCCGCAGCCGAAGGCGGCCCTGACGGCACTGGTCGCGCTCGACTCGCCAACCAGTGCCCTGGCGTTGCTGTCCCTGATGCAGGAACGCTGCGGCGCCGCGCTCACCGGCTACGAGCTGATGTCCGACCTGTGCCTGCGCCTGGTCCATACCCATTTCCCCGACCTGCCCCGGCCCTTCGCCGACCACTATCCGCAGTACGCCCTGATCGAATTGTCGAGCAACGAATCGGAAGACCACGCCGCCGGTCTGGTCGAGTCCGCGGTCGGGGCGGCGCTGGAAGCCGGCATCGCGCTCGACGCCGTGCTGGCCAGCTCGGTAAGCCAGTCGATCGGCCTGTGGAAGCTGCGCGAGCACATTTCGATGGCGCAAGCGGCGGCCGGCAAGAACATCAAGCACGACATCTCGCTGCCGGTGTCGCACATCCCCGACTTTATCGCCCAGACCGATGCCGCCTTGCAGGCGGCCTTCCCCGGCTGCCAGGTTGTGTGCTTCGGGCACTTGGGTGACGGCAACCTGCATTACAACGTCGCGCCGCCGGCCGGCATCGGCCACGACGGCTTCCTGGCGCACCAGGACGCGGTGAACCGCATCGTCCACGACAACGTGATGCGTTTGCAAGGCTCGATCTCGGCCGAGCACGGCATCGGCGCGCTCAAGCGCGAGGAGCTGGCGCGCTACAAGGACCCGGCCGAACTGGACATGATGCGTGCCATCAAGGCCGCGCTGGACCCGCTCGGCATTATGAACCCTGGCAAAATCCTATGACCGGGGACCTTCCTATGCGCAAGCAACTCTCGATGGCGATCCTGTGCCTGGTGTCCGGCGCCGCCAGCGCCGGCACGATCTACAAATGCCGGGAAGGCGGCAGGATCAGTTATCACGACCGGCCCTGCGGCCAGGACGCGGTAGCCTTGACGGTACAGGCGGCGCCCGCCCAAGCGCCGGAAGCGCTGGCCCGGCTTGCGCGCGATCGCGCCCGCCTGCAGGAGATCGAGGAGGCGCGCGCGGCGCGCGAGGAACAGGCGGCGCGCGAGCGTGTCCGGGCAGGGCGGGCCGCGGCCGCCATCCGACGGCGCTGCGACCGGCTGCGCCTGCAGCACAGGTGGGCCATGGAAGATGCCCAGCGCGCCGGGCGCGAGGAGGCCGAGCGCGCCCGCACCAAGGCGCGCCGGCAGGCCGAGGCACTGGCGGTGGAATGCCCGGCCTGAGCCTGCCGACCGGCACACTGTCTCGCTGGCTCCTGTTCGGCGAATGGCGCACCCATCCGGTGCGGGCGCTGCTCGCCATCGCGGCGATCGCGGTCGGGGTCGCCATGGGCTTCGCCATCCACCTCATCAACGCCGCCGCCTTCAACGAGTTTTCCGCCGCCGTCAAGACCCTGTCGGGCCAGGCCGACATCCAGGTGGTCGGCCGCGAGCCCCTCTTCGACGAGTCCGTGTATCCGCAGCTGGCGGACCGGCCGCAGGTGGCGGCGGCGGCGCCGGTGCTCGAGCTGTCGGCGGGTTTCCCCGGCATGCAAGGCGCCCTGCGCATCGTCGGCATCGATGCCTTCCGCGCCTGGGCCATCTCGCCCGATCTCACCGGGGTGCCGCAGGATGGCCGCATGACCGACGTACTGGCCGACGACGCCCTGTTCCTGTCGCCGGCTGCCCAGAGCTGGCTCGGAAAACGGCCCGGGGACATCCTGGTGCTGCGCGCCGGCACGGCCGACCTCAGGCTGCGCGTGGCCGGGCCGGTGCAGCGCGCCCGCGCCGGCCAGCGCATCGCCGTCATGGACATCGGCGCGATGCAGTGGCGCTTCAAGCAGCTGGGGCGCCTGTCGCGGGTCGACCTCAAGCTGCGCGACGGGGTCGACCGCGCCGCCTTCCAGCGCAGCCTGGCCCGGGAACTGGAGCGCAGCTTCCCGGGCCGCTTCGTGGTGCGCCAGCCGAACGACAGCGACCAGGAAGCGCGCAACGCCAACCTGAGCCGCGCCTACCGCGTCAACCTGACCGTGCTGGCGCTGGTGGCCCTGTTCACCGGCGCCTTCCTGGTGTTCTCGACCCAGGCGCTGTCGGTGATGCGCCGGCGCAGCCAGTTCGCGCTGCTGCGCGTGCTCGGCCTGGAGCGCAAGCAGTTGCTCGGCCAGGTGCTGCTCGAGGGCGCCAGCCTGGGCGTACTGGGGGCGGCGCTGGGCATCCTGGGCGGCTACGCGCTGGCGGCCCTGGCCCTCACCTATTTCGGCGGCGACCTGGGCGCCGGCTACTTCCCCGGCATCCGTCCGCAGGTGCAGTTCACGCCGCTGGCGGCCGCGGTGTTCTTCCTGCTCGGCCTTGGCGTGGCCCTGCTCGGCTGCCTGGCGCCCGCGCTCGAGGCCGCCAACGCGCGGCCGGCGGTGGCGATCAAGTCGGGCGCCGACGAGGCCGCGCTGTCGCGCCTGGCGCGCATCTGGCCCTCACTGCTGTGCCTGCTGCTCGCCGCGCTGCTGGCCTTCGCACCGCCGGTATTCGAACTGCCGCTGTTCGGCTACCTCTCGATCGCGCTGCTGCTCATCGGCGGCATCGGCCTGACGCCGCGCCTGGCCGCGGTCGCTTTTCGCCGCATGGAGAGCATGTTGCTGCGGACGCGGCGCGCGCCGCCGATCCTGCTGCTGTCCCTGTCGCGCCTGGCGAACGCCCCCGGCCAGGCGGCGATCGCGCTGGGCGGGGTGCTCGCCAGCTTCAGCCTGATGGTGGCGATGGGCATCATGGTGGCCAGCTTCCGGATCTCGGTCGACGACTGGATGGGACACATCCTGCCGGCCGACCTGTACGTGCGTGCGGCCACCAGCGGCAATACCGGTTTCCTCACCTCCGGCCAGCAGGCGGCGCTACGCGCCCTGCCCGGCGTCGCCCAGGCCCACTTCCTGCGCACCCGTCCGGTTTCGCTGGCGCCCGAGCGGCCCAGCGTGGTGGTGATCGCGCGCGACATCGATGCGCGCGATCCGGGGCAGCTGCTGTACCTGGTGGGTCCCAGCGCCCCGGTGCCGGGCGGGGCGCGTCCGGCCTGGGTCTCCGAAGCCATGCTCGACCTGTACGGGGTGCGCGTCGGCCAGACCCTGACCCTGCCGCTCGGCGGCGCGCAAGCCCCGTTCTTCGTGGCCGGCGTGTGGCGCGACTACGCCAACCAGGCCGGCTCGGTGGTGATCCGCCTGGCCGACTACCGCGCCCTGACCGGCGAAGGCGAAGTCACGGATGCCGCGCTGTTCGCGGCGCGCGGCGGCAGCGCCGCGCAGCTCGAGGAAGCGGTGCGCGCCCTGCCTTTCGGCGCCGCGCTCAAGACCATGTCGGCCGGCGAGATCCGCGCCGCCAGCCTGCGCATCTTCGACCGCAGCTTTGCCGTGACCTACCTGCTCGAGGCGATCGCGATCGCCATTGGGCTGTCCGGGGTCGCCGCCAGCTTCTCGGCCCAGACGCTGGCGCGCTCGAAGGAATTCGGCATGCTGCGCCACGTCGGCGTCACGCGCGGCCAGGTGCTGGGCATCCTGGCCTTCGAAGGCGGCCTGCTCACCCTGCTCGGGGTGGCCTGCGGCTTCGCGCTGGGGCTGTTCATCAGCCTGATCCTGGTTTATGTTGTCAACCCCCAGTCCTTCCACTGGACGATGCAGCTGCATCTGCCGTGGACCTTGCTGGGGAGCGTGGCCGCGGTGCTGGTCGGGGCCTCGATCCTGACGGCACTGGTGTCGGGACGTTATGCGCTGTCGGGTGGTCCGGTACGCGCGGTCAGGGAGGATTGGTAATGCGCTTGGTGCTGTTCGTTTTGCTGTTGTTCGTGGTGCAGTGGGGCCGTGCCGAGCCGCCGCAGTTTGCGCCGGTGGTGCCCGGCGCCACGCTGTCCTTCCCGCGCGACTTCGGCGCCCACCCGGAATTTCGCACCGAATGGTGGTACGTCACCGGCTGGGTCGAAACGCCCGACCGCAAGCCGCTCGGCTTCCAGGTCACCTTTTTTCGCAGCCGCACCGAACACGATCCCCGGAACCCGAGCGCGTTCGCTCCGCGCCAGCTGGTGATCGGCCACGCCGCCCTGTCCGACCCCGAGCTCGGCCGCCTGGCGCACGACCAGAAGAGCGCGCGCGAAGGCTTCGGCCTGGCCTGGGCGCGCACCGACAACACCGACCTGAAGCTCGACGACTGGCGCATGGTGCGCGACAGCTCCGGCAGCTACCGCGTCACCATCCGATCCAGCGAACTGACGCTGGAACTGCGCCTGCAGCCGACCCAGCCGGTGCTGGTACAGGGCGAAGGCGGCTATTCGCGCAAGGGCGCCAGCCCCCAGCATGCCAGCCACTACTACAGCGAACCGCAGCTGAAGGTGAGCGGCAACGTCGGCCGCGCCGGCAGCCTGCCGGTGGCCGTGACCGGCAGCGCCTGGCTGGATCACGAGTGGTCGAGCGAAGCCCTGCAGCCCGAGGCCACCGGCTGGGACTGGATCGGCGTGAACCTCGACGACGGCGGCGCCCTGATGGCTTTTCAGATCCGCAGCAAGGGAGGTGGTAAACTATGGGCGCACGCCACGCTGCGCGACAGCGCCGGCCGCGTGACCCGCTACGCGCCCGAGCAGGTCAGTTTCACGCCCACCGCGCGCTGGCGGTCGCCGCGCACCGGCGCCGAGTACCCGGTGGCCCAGGATGTGGCAACCGGGGCGCTGCGCTGGCAGCTCACTCCCCTGCAGCAGGACCAGGAACTCGATTCGCGCCGCTCGACCGGCGCGGTGTACTGGGAAGGCGCGGTGACGGTCAGCCGCGACGGAAAGCGCCTGGGCCGCGGCTACCTGGAAATGACGGGCTACGTGCGCCCCATGAAGCTTTGAACGACCGAGAAAAATTGAAGAACAATCCACCCGAGACAATGACTTCCCGCTCCACCGGCACGCTGGACTCCGATACCTCCCGCAAAGGCAGCCTGGCCACCCTCAAGGGCCTGCTGCCCTTCCTTGCGCCCTACCGCCGCCAGTTCGTGCTGGCCGGCATCGCGCTCCTGTTCGCAGCCGGCGCCACGCTGGCCATCCCCGCCGCCTTCAAGCAGATGATCGATCATGGCTTCGGCGCCGAGGCCGGTCGCCAGAACATCGAGCACGTGAACGCGGTGTTCCTGGCCCTGTTCGGCGTCGCCGCCGTGCTGGCAGTCGCCACCGCCGCACGCTTCTACATGGTGTCCTGGCTGGGCGAGCGCGTGGTGGCCGACGTGCGCGCCGCTGTCTACCGCCACGTGGTGCACCAGAGCCCCGAATTCTTCGAGACCACGCGCACCGGCGAAGTGCTGTCGCGCCTGACCACCGACACCACCCTGATCCAGACCGTGGTCGGCACCAGCATCTCGCTCGCCTTGCGCAATACCCTGCTGTTCATCGGCGGCCTGATCATGCTGTTCGTGACCAGCCCGAAGCTCACCGCGATCATCCTGGGCCTCCTGGTGCTGGTGGTGCTGCCGATCGTGCTGTACGGCCGGCGCGTGCGCAAGCTCTCGCGCGATTCCCAGGACCGCATCGCCGACGCCTCGGCGCTGGCGGGCGAGATCCTCAATGCCATGCCCACCGTGCAGTCTTTCACCCACGAAGGCATCGAGGCGGGCCGCTTCGGCAGTTCGGTCGAAGGCGCCTTCCAGACCGCGATCCGGCGCATTCGCGCCCGCGCGATGCTCACCATGCTGGCCATCGTGCTGGTGTTCGGCGCCATCGTGTTCGTGCTCTGGCTCGGCGCCCACGCGGTACTGGAGGGCAGCATGACCGGCGGCGACCTCGGGCAGTTCATCCTGTACGCCTCGATCGTGGCCGGCTCGGTCGGCGCGCTTTCGGAAGTGATGGGCGAAGCCCAGCGCGCCGCCGGCGCCACCGAGCGCCTGCTGGAACTGCTGGCAGCCCGCTCCGACATCCAGGACCCTGCCAACCCGCGCCCGCTGCCGCCGCGGCGCGAGAACGGCGCCCGCGTGTCGCTCGACGACGTCAGTTTCAGCTATCCTTCACGCCTGGACAGCGCGGCGCTGTCGCACCTGAAGCTCGACATCGCGGCCGGCGAGACCGTCGCCGTGGTCGGCCCCTCGGGCGCCGGCAAGACCACCCTGTTCCAGCTGCTGCTGCGCTTCTACGACCCGCAGGCGGGCAGCATCCGCCTGGACGGCATCGACATCCGCGACCTGGCGCTGCACACGCTGCGCGATGCGATCGGCATCGTCCCGCAGGACACCGTGATCTTCTCGAGCAGCGCGCTGGAGAACATCCGCTACGGCCGGCCCGACGCCAGCGACGAAGAGGTGATCGCGGTGGCGAAGATGGCCGCGGCCCACGAGTTCATCGAGCGCCTGCCGCAGGGCTACGGCTCCTTCCTGGGCGAGCGCGGCGTGCGCCTGTCGGGCGGCCAGCGCCAGCGCATCGCGATCGCGCGCGCCCTGCTCAAGAATCCGCCCCTGCTGCTGCTCGACGAGGCCACCAGCGCGCTCGACGCCGAGTCGGAACGCCTGGTGCAGCGCGCGCTGGAAGCGGCCATGGTCGGCCGCACCACCATCATCATCGCGCACCGCCTGGCCACCGTGCAGCGCGCCGACCGCATCATCGTGCTCGACGAAGGCCGCGTGGTCGAATCCGGCACCCACGCCTCGCTGGTCGCCCATGGCGGCGTGTACGCCAACCTGGCGGCGCTGCAGTTCCAGACCCACGCGCCGCTCGAGCAGCAGGCTTCCTGAGTCCCGGCCATGCGCGCGGCCGCGGATTTGCTTGCCAATGCGGCATCTGTGTTGTGGCGGCGCCGCGCGCGCCGCCGTTTTTGACCCGGTTTTGTTGCGTTACGGAAAATCACAAAGGTATGATGCCTCTGGTTCCCGATCCAGACGTCCGTCATGCCCGCCTCCCGATATCATCCCGCCAACTGGAATGTTGGCACCCGCATCAGCGCCATCACCTTCATCCTGACGGCCGCGATCGTCGCCGCGCTGGTCGCGACGATCACCCATGCTACCTCCCGCATGCTCGAGGAACGCGCCACCGACAGCGTCACGAGCGAGCTGCGCAGCGTGGCGAACACGGTCGAGATGTTCAACAAGAGCGTGAGCAGCTCGGCCGCGAGCTTCGGGCGCATCTTCCGCCATGGCCTGCCCGGCAGCTTCGAACTCGATCCGGCCACGACGGTGGACATCGGCGGCAAGGCCACGCCCACCCTCAAGCTCGACGGCAAGGTGCTGAACCTCGACTTCGACGCGCCGGACGGCTTCACCGCCCAGACCGGCGGCAACGCCACCATCTTCGCCCTGGACGGCGAAGACTTCGTGCGCGTGACGACCTCGGTCAAGAAGGAAAACGGCGAACGCGCCGTCGGCACCGCCCTCGACCGCAACAGCCCGGCCTATGCCGCGCTGCGCGAGGGCCGCGCCTACATCGGCCTGGTCACGCTGTTCGGCAAGCAGTACATCACCCAGTACGAGCCGGCGCGCGACGCCGCCGGCAAGGTGGTTGCGGTGCTCTACGTGGGCGTCGACATCAGCGAGGACATGAAGCTGCTGAAGGACCGCATCCGCGCCGTCAAGGTCGGCGAGACCGGCTACTTCTACGTGCTGAACGCCGCCCCGGGCAAGCACTACGGCGAGCTGCTGGTGCATCCGGGCAGCGAAGGCGCCAACCTGCTCGACAGCCGCGCCGCCGACGGCCGCCCCTTCATCCGCGAGATGCTGCAACAGAAAAACGGCAGCATCGTCTACGATTGGCAAAACCCCGGCGAGGGCGCGGCGCGCGAGAAGTTCGTCGCCTACACCCACATCAAGGCCTGGGACTGGATCATCGCCGGCGGCACCTACCGCGACGAGATCACCGCGGCCGCCAGCACGCTGCGCCAGCGCTTCATCCTGGCCGGCCTGCTGGCCCTGGCCGTGCTGGCCGCGCTGCTGTACGCCGTGGTGCGCGCCAGCGTGGCGCGTCCGCTGGCGCAAGTGCGCGAGGTTGCGCGGCGCATCGCCGAAGGCGACCTGAGCGCCCGCATGGACAGCGCCCGCCGCGACGAGATCGGCCTGCTGACCGAGGCCATCAACAGCGTGGGCGCCAGCCTCTCCAGTGTGGTGGGCAAGGTGCGCCTGCACGCCGAGCAGATCGCCAGCGCCTCGCAGCAGATCTCGGCCGGCAACCTCGACCTGTGCCAGCGCACCGAGGAACAGGCGGCCAGCCTGGCCGGCACCGCCAGCTCGATGGACCAGCTCACCGCCACCGTGCGCCAGAACGCCGACAATGCGCGCCAGGCCAACCAGCTGGCCCTCAAGGCCTCCGGCGTGGCCGAGCGCGGCGGCGCCACCGTGGCCCAGGTCATCGAACGCATGGACGCCATCAGCCAGTCGTCGCGCAGGATTTCCGAGATCACCGGCGTGATCGACGGCATCGCCTTCCAGACCAATATCCTGGCCCTGAACGCGGCGGTGGAAGCGGCCCGCGCGGGCGAACAGGGCCGCGGCTTCGCCGTGGTCGCGAACGAGGTGCGCAGCCTGGCCCAGCGCTGCGCGGGCGCGGCCCGGGAAATCAAGCTGCTCATCGAGGCATCCAACGGCGAAGTCGACGCGGGCGGCAAGCTGGTGGCCGAAGCCGGCGTCACGATGCAGGAGGTACTGGCGAGCGTGGCGCGCGTGACCGACATCATGGCCGAGATCAGTGCCGCCAGCCTGGAGCAGACTGCCGGCATCGAGCACGTCAACGGGGCGGTGGGCGCCATGGACGTGGCGACCCAGCAGAACGCCGCCCTGGTCGAACAGGCCAGCGCCGCCGCCCAGGCCATGCAGGACCAGGCCGACGAACTGGCGCGCGCCGTGCGCCTGTTCCGCTTCGGCGGCGACACGGACGCCGGCGCGCCGCGGCGCCCGGCGCTGGGCCTGCGCTGACAAGCCATCCCGCGCCGTCGCGCTTCGGTGTAGAGTAGCGGGCTTCGCCAGGAGAGCACCTTGAACGATACCGACCTGCTACGCCGCTGCCAACTCGTCTTCCCCGGCCACCGCGCCCGCACGCCCGCCGAACTGTTCGCCGCCATGGCCGCATGGTGCGAGGCGAACGGCGTCGAGCACGACGTCTACGGCAGCGGTGCGCTGCTGCAGGAGTTCGAGGCGAAAGTCGCGCGCCTGCTCGGCAAGGAGGCGGCGGTGTTCTGCGTCAGCGGCACCATGGCCCAGGTCACGGCGCTGCGCCTGGCCTGCCAGGACCGCGGGCACGACCTGGCCGCCCTGCACCCGACCTCGCACATTTTCGTGCACGAGCGCTCGAACTACCAGCTGCTGGGCCACTTCAAGGCCGTGCAGGCGGGCGAGCGCTACCGCCCCTGGAGCGTGGCCGACCTGGCCGCGCTGCCCGACCGCCTGGGCGCGGTCGGCATGGAGCTGCCCCTGCGCGAGATCGGCGGCCAGCTCTCGCCCTGGGACGAGCTGGAAGCGATCAAGGCCCACTGCCGCGCGCGCGGCGCCCACCTGCACATGGACGGCGCGCGCCTGTGGGAAGCCGCCGCCGGCTACGGCAAGCCTTTGATTGATGTCGCGGCCGGCTTCGATTCGGTCTACGTCTCGCTGTACAAGGGCATCGGCGGGCTGGGCGGCGCCATGCTGGCCGGCACCCGAGAATTCGTGGACCGCGCGGCCGAATGGTTCCGGCGCCAGGGGGGCAACCTGATCCACCGCACGCCCTATGTGGTGGCGGCGGCGATGGGCTTCGAGCAGCGCCTGGCGGCGATGCCGCTCTGCCTGGAGCGCACCCGTTTCCTGTATCGGGAACTGGCGGCGCACCCGATCATCCGCGTGAATCCGGCGGCGCCCCAGGTCAACATGCTGCACCTGCATCTGCCGGTCGCGCCCGAGCGGGCGCTGGCGATCCGCCGCGAGCTCGCCGAGCGGCATGGCATCTGGATGTTCAACCGCATCGCCGCGACCGCCCTGCCGGACACCAGTTCCTTCGAGCTGTACGTGGGGGACAACCTTCTGAATGCCCCGGACGCGCGGGTGCGCGAGGCGCTGGCGCTGTTCGCGCAGGCGCTGGCTCAGGACGGCAAGGCCGTGTACCAGTCCGCGTAAGGGGTGTTGGCGACCATGCGCCGGTTGTAGTCCGGTGCGCCGTCGGTCCACCACACCGGGCCGCGTTCGCCCAGCGCGCGCTTGGCCGCATCGACCTGCGCGCGGGCGGCGCGCTCGGCTTCGGCGTCGCCGGCCCGCCTGGCCAGGCCGACCTGCCGGCGGGCCCGCATCAGCGCGTCGACCAGCTGCTGGCGCTCACTTGGGGCCAGCGCCGGATTGCTCGATCGCCACAACCGGCCCGCGACCACGAAGTAGCGGCCGTCCGGCGTGCTGGGATACTGCGGGGAAGTCGGCATGGGTCCACTATACCGCAGCCGTCGCCGGCGACGAGCTCAAGCGGGGCGCTCTCGGGTACAATGACGGGCTGTCACCTATCGTCATATCCAATGCGCCAATACCTCGACTTCATGCGCCATGTGAAAGAGCATGGCGCGGTCAAGACCGACCGCACCGGCACCGGCACCCTGTCCGTCTTCGGCTACCAGATGCGTTTCGACCTGCAGCAGGGCTTCCCCCTGCTCACCACCAAGAAGGTCCACCTCAAATCGATCATCCATGAACTGATCTGGTTCCTGCAGGGCTCGACCAACATCGCCTACCTGAAGGAGAACGGCGTCAGCATCTGGGACGAATGGGCCGACGCGGACGGCAACCTCGGGCCGATCTACGGCTACCAGTGGCGCAGTTGGCCGACGCCTTCCGGCGGCCACGTCGACCAGATCGCGCAGGTGCTGGAGCAGATCCGCAACACGCCGGATTCGCGCCGCATGATCGTCTCGAGCTGGAACGTGGCCGATCTGCCGAACATGAAGCTGCCGCCCTGCCACGCCCTGTTCCAGTTCTACGTGGCGGACGGCAAGCTGTCCTGCCAGCTGTACCAGCGCAGCGCCGACATCTTCCTGGGGGTGCCCTTCAATATCGCCTCCTACGCGATCCTGACCCACATGATGGCGCAGCAGGCCGGCCTGGAAGTGGGCGAATTCATCTGGACCGGCGGCGACTGCCACCTGTACAGCAACCACCTGGAGCAGGTCGACCTGCAGCTGTCGCGCACGCCCAAGGAACTGCCGCGCCTGGTACTCAAGCGCAAGCCGGATTCCCTGTTCGACTACCGCTTCGAAGACTTCGAGGTCGAAGGCTACGATCCGGACCCGGCGATCCGGGCGCCGGTGGCGGTCTGACCCGGGACCATCTTCCTTGACATCCTGCTTTCAAAGCGACAACATTTCCTACCTCTACACATGACGACGGACACAACGATGGGTGATGCAGCTTTGACTTTGGTAGTGGCCATCGATGCCCGGCGCGGCATCGGCATCGACAACCAGCTGCCCTGGCACCTGCCGGAAGACCTGGCCCACTTCAAGCGCGTCACCCTGGGCAAACCCATTGTCATGGGCCGCAAGACCTTCGATTCGATCGGCCGCCCACTGCCCAAGCGCCGCAACATCGTCATCACCCGCAATCCGGCGTGGTTGCACGAGGGCGTGGAAACGGCGGGCTCGCTGCAGGCCGCCATCGCGCTTCTGCACGGCGAGCCGGCCAGCATCATCGGCGGCGCCCAGATCTTCACGGAGGCGGTGCAGCTGGCGGACCGCATGATCGTTACTGAGATCGACCACGTCTTCCCTTGCGATACCTTCTTCCCGCCGATCGACCCGGCCGTGTGGGAAGAAACGGCGCGCGAGGCCCAGCATTCGGAAGCGAACGGCTTCGACTTGGCCTACGTGACCTACCAGCGCCGCAAGGAGGCTTGACGCCATGAGCGACCAGGCAGTGCGCACACCCGGCACCCGCGGCGGCGACGGCTTCGCCGGCAAGGTCGCGGTCCTGATCGCCATCCTGGCGACCCTCGGGACCATGTTCGGCTTCATCGGCAGCGCCTCGCACAACAACGCCGCCCTGTACAAGAGCAATGCGGCGATCGACAAGACCAGCGCCGCCAATGCCTGGAACCACTACCAGGCCAAGACCAACCGCCAGAACCTGTCCGAGCTGGCGGCGGCCCTGCCCGGCACCGACCGCGCCCACTACCGCGAGGAGATCCGCCGCTACGGCGTCGAGAAGGACAATATTCGCAAGGAAGCGGAACGCTTCGAGGCCAGTTCGAGCGCATGGAACACCCTGTCCGAGAAGGAACTTCATCGCCACCGCCAATGGGCCGCCGCCGCGGTCGCGCAGCAGATCGCAATCTCGCTGGCCGCGATCAGCCTGCTGTCGCGCCGCACCTGGCTACTCACGCTCACCAGCGCGGTGGCCGCGTTCGGGATAACGCTGGGCCTGTTCGCCGCGATCCAGGCCGAGCCGGTGCCGTTCTCGGCCGGTCCGCTGCTGGCGGCCTTCGGCGCGGCGGCGCTGACCGAGGTGTTCCGGCGGGTCGGCAGGAGGCTGGCCAACTGAGATTTTAAGCTAGTGTGCGACAGGCAGCGCGCCTACTGGCTACTCTTGCAGCGAATGCGTAGATAAAGCTGCAAAATAATTGCACCGGTGCCCGCGATTTCTGCGAAAATCCGTTTCCTCTTTTTTCCCGGTGCCGTGGCCGGCGGACCGACCCAGCAGGGCCGGCCGCCGACCACGGCGCTTCGCTTTTGGAGCTGTCCATGAAATTTCGTTTCCCCATCGTCATCATCGACGAGGACTTCCGTTCCGAGAATACCTCCGGTCTCGGCATTCGCGCACTCGCGGCCGCGATGGAGCAGGAAGGCATGGAGGTGCTCGGCCTGACCAGCTACGGCGACCTGTCCCAGTTCGCCCAGCAGCAGTCGCGCGCCTCGGCCTTCGTCCTGTCCATCGACGACGAGGAATTTGGCGGCGGCTCGGTCGAGGAAACCGATTTCGCCCTGACCGGCCTGCGCGCCTTCGTGCAGGAGATCCGCCACAAGAACGCGAACATCCCGATCTACATCTACGGCGAGACCCGCACCAGCCGCCACATCCCGAACGACATCCTGAAGGAGCTGCACGGCTTCATCCACATGTTCGAGGACACCCCGGAGTTCGTGGCGCGCCACATCATCCGCGAAGCCAAGGCCTACCTCGATTCGCTGGCGCCGCCCTTCTTCCGCGCGCTGGTCAATTACGCCTATGACGGCTCCTACTCGTGGCACTGCCCGGGCCACTCGGGCGGCGTCGCCTTCCTGAAGTCGCCCATCGGCCAGATGTTCCACCAGTTCTTCGGCGAAAACATGCTGCGCGCCGACGTCTGCAACGCGGTCGAGGAACTCGGCCAGCTGCTCGATCACACCGGCCCGGTGGCCAAGTCGGAACGCAACGCGGCGCGCATCTACAACGCCGACCACTGCTATTTCGTGACCAACGGCACCTCGACCTCGAACAAGATGGTCTGGCACAGCACGGTCGCGCCGGGCGACATCGTGGTGGTCGACCGCAACTGCCACAAGTCGATCCTGCACTCGATCATCATGTGCGGCGCGATCCCCGTGTTCCTGATGCCGACCCGGAACAACCTCGGCATCATCGGCCCGATCCCGCTGGAAGAATTCACCCCCGAGTCGATCGCCCGCAAGATCGAGGCCAATCCGTTCGCGCGCGACGCCGTGAACAAGAAGCCGCGCATCCTCACCATCACCCAGTCGACCTACGACGGCGTGGTGTACAACGTCGAGACCCTGCGCGAAATGCTGGACGGGAAGATCGACACCCTGCACTTCGACGAAGCCTGGCTGCCGCACGCCGCCTTCCACAGCTTCTACCAGAACATGCACGCGATCGGCGAGAACCGCCCGCGCGCCAAGCAGTCGATGATCTTCTCCACCCAGTCGACGCATAAATTGCTGGCCGGCCTGTCGCAGGCCTCGCAGGTCCTGGTGCGCGAATCGGAAACCGTCAAGCTGGACCAGGACGCCTTCAACGAGGCCTACCTGATGCACACCTCGACTTCGCCCCAGTACTCGATCATCGCGTCCTGCGACGTCGCCGCCGCCATGATGGAAGCGCCGGGCGGGACCGCCCTGGTCGAGGAATCGATCCTGGAAGCGCTGGACTTCCGCCGCGCCATGAAGAAGGTCGACCAGGAATTCGGCGAGGACTGGTGGTTCAAGGTCTGGGGCCCGGACGTCGAGTCGGAAGAAGGCATCGGCGAGCAGAAGGACTGGATGATCCGCGCCGAGGACGACTGGCACGGCTTCGGCAACCTGGCCGAGGGCTTCAACATGCTCGACCCGATCAAGTCGACCATCGTGACCCCGGGCCTGTCCCTGGACGGCAAGTTCGGCGACACCGGCATCCCGGCCTCGATCGTGACCAAGTACCTGGCCGAGCACGGCGTGATCATCGAGAAGTGCGGCCTGTACTCCTTCTTCATCATGTTCACCATCGGCATCACCAAGGGCCGCTGGAACACCCTGGTGACCGCGCTGCAGCAGTTCAAGGACGACTACGATCGCAACCAGCCGATGTGGCGCGTGATGCCGCAGTTCGCCGCGGCCAACCCGCGCTACGAGACCCGCGGCCTGCGCGACCTGTGCACCGAGATCCACCTGTTCTACAAGCAGTACGACGTGGCGCGCCTGACCACCGAGATGTACCTGTCGGACATGGTGCCGGCCATGAAGCCGTCCGACGCCTTCGCCAAGATGGCGCACCGCCAGATCGAGCGGGTGGCGATCGACGAACTGGAAGGCCGCATCACCGCGATCCTCCTGACGCCTTACCCGCCGGGCATTCCGCTCCTGATCCCGGGCGAGCGCTTCAACCGGACCATCGTCGACTACCTGCGCTTCGCGCGCGACTTCAACGAGCGCTTCCCGGGCTTCGAGACCGACGTGCACGGCCTGGTCAAGCGCGAGGTCGACGGCAAGCGCGGCTACTTCGTCGATTGCGTGATGCAGGACGCGTAAGGGAGCCGCAAGGCATGAAAAAAGGGGCGCAAGCCCCTTTTTTTACGCCGGTGCGATCGTGCTAGCGGCGTTTGAGTTCGATCGTCGCGGCGGACGCGGGCGCGGGCGCGGCGGGCGCGCGCATCTCGCGCATCTTGCGCCTTGCGTGCGTGATGACCGAGTACGCAGCCGACAGGCCCAGCAGGCCCATGACGGACGCCACAAAGAGGTCCGGCAGGCCGCTGTTGGTGCCGAACACGCCGAGGGCCGCCAGCATCACGGCCACGTTGGAAATCGCATCGTTGCGGGTGCACAGCCACACCGAGCGCATGTTGGCGTCGCCGTTGCGGTAGGCCCATAGCAGCGCGCCCACCGCGCAGTTTGCCAGCAAGGCAAGGAAACCGATCACGCCCATGGTTTCCGCCTTCGGCACGACACCCAACTGGAGGTGCCAAAGCGCGGTGCCGAGCACGAACAGCCCATAGCCGCCCATGGTAGCGCCCTTGACCAGCGCGGTACGCGAGCGCCAGATCGGCGCCAGCGCCAGCACGAACAGGGGGTGCCGTAGTTGGCGGCGTCGCCGAGGAAGTCGACGGCGTCGGCCAGCAGCGCGACCGAACCGGCGGCCCAGCCGGCGACGATCTCGACGCCGAACATCAATCCGTTGACCCAGAGTGCGATCCAGAGCACGCGCCGGTAGCGCGGATCGACCGGCGGTTTGCTTGGGGAGCAGCCGCCGCTGCAGCAATCAGCCATGCAATCTCAAGCTATCAATATGATTCAATATTGACAGGATAGCGCAAAATTTGAATCAGGTTTTCGGCAGGGTCACGCCGTGCTGGCCCTGGTACTTGCCGCCGCGGTCCTTGTACGAGGTCTCGCAGATTTCATCGGATTCAAAAAACAGCACCTGGGCGCAGCCTTCGCCGGCATAGATCTTGGCGGGCAGCGGGGTGGTGTTCGAGAACTCCAGCGTCACATAGCCTTCCCACTCCGGCTCGAACGGCGTGACGTTGACGATGATGCCGCAGCGCGCATAGGTCGATTTGCCGAGGCAGACGGTCAGCACATTGCGCGGGATGCGAAAGTACTCGATGGTGCGGGCCAGCGCGAAGGAATTCGGCGGGATGATGCAGACATCGCTCTTGACGTCCACGAAGGAATTCGAATCGAAGTTCTTGGGGTCGACGATGGTGCTGTTGATGTTGGTGAACACCTTGAACTCGTTGGCGCAACGGATATCGTAGCCGTACGACGAAGTGCCCCACGAGATGACCCGGCGGCCATCGGACTCGCGCACCTGGCGCGGCTCGAAGGGTTCGATCATCCCGGTCTCTTCCGCCATGCGGCGGATCCATTTATCGCTCTTGATAGCCATCGGTGACATTCCAAAAAATCAATCCCGCGATTTTACGCTAAACCGCCGCCGCCGACACGCTTTGGCTGCCCGGCATCGACGGCGCCAGCAGGCATTCGATCATCGCGTGCGTCAGCCGGGCTGTTTCAAGCGGCTTCTCGAGCGGGTACAGATGGCCGCCCTCGATCATCACCAGGTTGCGGCCCACCAGGCGGCGCGTGGCGTCCAGCCCGGCCTGGCGCAGTTCCTCCGAGCTGGTGCCGGCGATGAAACCGATCGGCAGCGGATAGGGTTCGCGCAGGATGGCGCCCATGTGGTGCGGCAGCGTGTTGTAGATCATGGTTTCCACCGCCCGGTCGAAGCGCAGCTGCACCCCTTCCGGATGGGGCTTGAGGCCGTGGTCGAGGTAGTCGTCGAGCGCGCCCGGCGCCCAGGCCTGGAACATCGGCTTGGCGATGAAATGCTGGTAGGCCGCCGCCCGGTCCGGCCAGACATTGCGCCGGCGCTCGGAGAACTTCGCCGGCGAGAAGCGCGAACCCAGGCCGCGCCGCTTGACCAGCTTCCACAGGAAGGCGCGCCAGCCGGCCACCACCGGCGAATCGAGCATGACCACGCAGCGCGCCAGTTCGGGCCGCTGCTTGGCCGCCATCATGCTCAGCATGCCGCCGAGCGAATGGCCGACCAGGATCGGCGGGCGCTCGTAGCCTTCCAGCTGGTGGATCAGCTCGTCCACCAGGCCGGGCCAGCCGTCGCCCACCGGAAAGCGCGGGTCGTGCCCGTACATGTCGTGGGCGCGCAGCTCGTAGTGCGCGCCCAGGGCCTGGAACAGCCGGCCGTAGGTGCCGGCCGGGTAGCTGTTCCCGTGGGAAAAGTGCAGCAGCGGTTTGCTCATGAGGCCTGGGTGTGAATGTCAATGGGCCATTGTAATGAATGCGGCCCGCGCGCGAACCGGGTTTAGAGGGGAATGCCTACACCAAACCGGACCCGCCCTTGGCGCGCACCGGCCGCATCGTGGCTGGGCAGGCGCAGCTAGCGGCCGTGCCAGTAGCGCCGCCGCTCGCTGCGAAACTCGCCGACGTCCAGCGTCTGGCCGAAATGCAGCGTCACCGCGCCCGATTCGTCGGTGCGCAGCCTGCGGATGCCCAGGCTGCCGTAGCGCTCGTAGACCTCCTTCTTGGGGTGGCGGTAGCGGTTGCGGTAGCCCACCTGGAAGATGCCGAACGTCGGTTCTACCGCGGCCAGGAAGGCGGCGGTGGACGAGGTGCCGCTGCCGTGGTGGGGCGCCAGCAGCACGTCGGCGCGCAGCCGGCCGGGCGAGGTTTGCAGCAGCTGCAGCTCCTGGGCCGCCTCGATGTCGGCCGCCAGCAACATGGCCTTGCCAAGCGCGCTGACGCGCAGCACGCAGCTGCGCGCATTGGCCTTCAATCCCGCTTCCTGGTAGGACTGCGGCGTCGGCCCGAGCAACTCGAAGCGGACGCCATCCCAGTGCCACTCCTGGCCGGCATCGCAGCGCCGGTGACGGCGCGCGGCGCGCACCACCGGATGGCTGCCGGGCAGCGAGGAGTGCACTTGCGCCACCGTCACGCCCTCGAGCAGGGTGCGGGCGCCGCCGGCGTGGTCGACGTCGCTGTGCGAGACGACCAGCGCATCGAGCGCGCCGATGCCGCGCCCGCGCAGGTAAGGCAGCAGGATGCGGCCGGCCGCGTCCGCCCCCGGCCCGTACTGCGGACCGGCATCGTAGAGCAGCCGGTGACGCCCGGTCTCGACCAGCAGGGCCATGCCCTGCCCCACATCGAAGGCGGTTACCGAGAAGCTGCCGTCAGGCGGCGCGCTCGGCAGCTGGGTCAGCATCGGCGCCCAGGCGGCCAGGCCTGCCCAGCGATGCGGCCAGCCGCGCGGCGCCAGCATCCACGCGGCACCGGCAAGCGCCAGCACGAAGATCCACGCCTGCGGCGCCGGCGCGTTCACGACCGCCAGCGGGCTGGCCGCCAGCCAGGCCAATCCGTCTGCCAGCAGTTCGACCGCCACGTGCGCAAGCCCGAGCACCCAACCCGCCAGCGGCGCCGGCAGCAGCGCCCCGAGCAGCGCCAGCGGCGTGACGAACAGGCTGACCACGGGAATCGCGACCGCGTTCGCGAGCGGGCTGGCGAGCGACACCTGCGCGAACAGCAGCATGGTCAGCGGCACCAGGCCGACAGTCACCGCGTATTGGGTACGGACGGCCGCGCCGAGGGTGCGCCGCCATCCGGTGGCGAACTCCACCCGCCCGAGATTGGCGTACAGGATCACGGCCACCGCACCGAACGACAGCCAGAAACCGGCCCCCAGCACGGCCCAGGGATCGATCAGCACCACCACGGCCAGGGCCAGGCACAGCACGTGCGACAGCGCCACCACCCGCCCGAACCACAATGCGGCCGCCACGGACGCCAGCATGTAGAAGGTGCGCTGCGCGGGCACGCCGGCGCCGGCCAGCAGCACGTACACGAGCGCCACCAGCGCCCCGGCGAGCGCCGCGGCCTTCTGGGCCGGCAGGCGCAAGGGCAAGGCGGCGCCCTCGATGAAGAAGGAGCGCCGCCACAGGCTGGATACCGCCCATGCCGCCAGGGCCGCGATCATCGTGATGTGCAGGCCTGAGATCGACACCAGGTGGCTGATGCCGGTGCGGTTGAAGACGTCCCAGCTCGACTGCACAATGCCGCGCTGGTCGCCGATCACCAGGGCCACGATCACCCCGGCGTAGCGCTTGCCCTCCATGTTCTGCAGGATGTGGCGGCGCAGTGCGGCGCGAGCGCGTTCCACCACGTGTGCGGGACGCGGCACGAAGGCGTCGAGCCGGACGTTGCGCGGCCCGGCGGGACGGACGTAGCCGGTGGCGCGCACGCCCTGCTCGAGCAACCAGGCTTCGTAGTCGAAGCCGTAGGGGTTGGCATTGCCGTGCGGTCGCTGCAGGCGCACCACCAGCTGCCAGCGCTCGCCGGGCTGCACAGGCGTCTGGCTGTCCGTGGCCGCATGCTGCCCGTACCAGGAGACGGCGATGCGCTGCGGGACCGTGGCGTCCGGGCTCAGGACCCGTTCGACGCGCAGGTTGAAGCGTGTCCCACCGTCGAATTCATGCGGCAGGCTGTCGACGGTGCCGACGACGGCGACGTCTTTGCCTTCCTGCTCGCGCGGCAGCACGTCGGCCAGGGCGAGGTGGGCCAGCCAGGCCGACCATGCTACGCCGAGGATGGCGGCGGCGAGCAGGGTCGCGGCGAATTTGCGCACTGTGAACAAGAGCAGCGCCGCCACAAGCGCGCCTGCCAAGTGGGCGGGTGGCGGCAGTTCGGCGCGCGTCTGCAGCCAGCACACCCCGGCGACGAAGGCGAGGATCGCGCAGCGCATGGGCCGGAGGCGCGGCTATGGCCGGGGTGGTTGCGCTAGGGAGTGGGGCTGTCGGCGACGAGCTGGAAGTCGTGGAACTGGTCGGCGACCAGCCTGGGCGGGGGCGAACAGGCGCAGATGCACAGGTCGTCGCTCAGCGCGCACTCCTTGCCCTCGGACTGGTCGGGAAGGCGCGGCATGACGCACTGGATGACGCCTTGCTCGCCGCATGCGGGGCAGTCGACCGGATCGCCTTCGCGCGCGATCGGCATGCCGTCCAGGGTGGTGAAACTGCTCGAAGCCCTGACGGTGCCGCCCGCCGTGGTGGTGGCGCCGGCGCGGATATAGAAGCGCTTGTGGGTCACGTCCGCTCTCCTTGCGGGGGAAAGCTGGAATGTAGCTGAATTGCGGTGTTTGGGTTTGCGGAAACTCAGCTAAGCTTAGACGGCAATGGTTATTTCTTGGTCGGGCTTAGCGGCGGTAAGTGCTGGGTCACATTCCGAGCGCTTATCGGCCGCAAACGGATGCTGGAGGCGATCTTGTCCCATAATCGGAGTGCCGCAAGATCCGACAGTGAAGAACGAACGGGCCCGTTATCACTGTGACCAGTGTCCATTCTGAATACCAAATGCGGAACGAAGACATTGTCTTGGGTACCGTTCACTTCCCACCAAAAGCTATGGACCACCGTGCCCTCATTCTCGAGGAAGCGCTCGACTAGTTCCTCACCGATAATCCCTCCGATAACCCGTTTTTCAGCACGCAGCGTTTTTACGCGCTTCGACTGAGCATCAGTCAGCCTAGTGCTCGACTCAGCCGCTCGTTGGAGCAAACCTTCCCGATCCGGTTCAGTACCTGCAGCCAGAATCATGTTGAACAGGATATCAGGTCGATTTGGCAGTCGCGCCACCATCGTGATCTGTTCGCCCTGGTCAGCACTTAGTGGGTCACGGACGAAAGCACGATCGATGCAAAACCCGTGCTCGATCGGAATTCGGTTTTCTAGATTAGGAGCGATCTGCGCGATCAATTTCGTGAGATTTCGTATCGACTCCGGATCATAATCGGGTGCAGAAACATCGATGCTAATTCCGTCGACATGGACGAGTGCCTCAACCGAGACACTCTCGTAGCGGTAGCGTTCGACGGTAAGTCCGTCAGAGGACTGACCTTCAGTCACATCCCTACCGTGAACGAAGATGTGACCCCAAACTCCATGGTCGTTCTTCACCTTCCTAAACACTTCCAGGTTATCGCGCTTCCCGAAACGATCAGTAGTTGCTTCAATTTGGGCCTTTCGCGCAAGAACACGCTCCTGGAACCCGGCATCCGATTCTTCAAAGGCGACAATATCGAATCCGTCGATACGCGAACCGTGAAGTTCGTATAGCGCCTCTGCCGGCATGTCAATTAAGAATCGTCCTATACAGACCGTCATTATCTTTTCGACGATTTGCGAGCCTCCACGCTTCTCCTCATCAAGATGCTTTTCGAAGCTTCGCCCCAAAGCAACGACGACTACTCCGGCAAGGACGACCACCAGCCAGGTCTTTAACGAACGTGTCATGTAGACTCCTAGCCAGTTCGGCAACAGGCATTGTGGGAACTAAGTGAGCGCCCAACATGGCAGAGGCGCTATACCTGCCGGCCGGATGGCGACAGACCGAACTGATCACGCTCGTCAGTTTCGCTAGCTGACTGCTCGGCGACATCTGCAAGACGCATCAGGCGCCATGCACTACGACGTTGAATTGCTTGTGGTGCGCTAGCCGAATGACCAAAGATGCCTGGTGCGACAGTAAATGTCGCAGGTGGCAACAAGCTGCCCTGTGCAAACCATCTAGTTCCATCAAGCGCATGCGACTCTTCACAGCGCCACCAGCCGCTTGCTGGACATGGGACGCCAGTCGAGAAATAGCTGCCAATTGCCACGTTGGCATTACCCACGCTGAGTGATTCGCCTACAGCAACCGTTGTGCCAGCCGGTGTCGAAGCCTTCGCTAATGGCAACCGCGGCGGCAATCTCTTACGCGCACGGTGGTCGACAAGTTTCCAACTGGTTGGATTCTTTGATTCATAACTCGACTGCATTCCACGGACCTTGTCCCACAGGGTACGGGGAGGAAGCAGCAGCGCCTGGGGCATGAGATCGCCTTTCTTGATGTACTGTCGCTGGCCGCCGAGCACACCGATACCATTACCACCATCACCACAGAGCCACCAGCCGCTTTCAGGGCAACGCTCGCCGGCCGATGCATATGTGCCGAGCGGCGTTGGCGTCGCTTTGACGGGTTTGCTCGCCACAGATTCGGTCGGTCGTAGACGAACACTGGACGAGATCTTGTCCCATAATCCAAGTGCGGCGCCGTCCGACAGCGAGGAGGAAACGGGTTGTCGATTGCCATTTCCGGTACTCATCCTGAGTACGACGTGTGGGACGAAGACGTTGTTTTCGGTCCCGTTCACTTCCCACCAAAAACTGTGACCACGTGCTTCATTATTCTCGACTACCAATTCCGCCACCTCCTCCCCCTTTAGGCCGCCAATTTCGCGGGGCGCCGCTCGTAATCTAGTGATACGCATTCGATCAGCCATCGACAGCCCTTCGTGCACAGCGTCACTCCTTGCCAGTACCCCATGTGGCTCGGGTTTCAGTCCGGCCGAAACAATGAACATGAACTCGACATCCGGATGATGTGGCAGCCGGCCGAATAGCATAATTTGCTCGCGTTGACCGGCGCTGAGCGGATCGCGAACATAGACGCGATCCATGCAAAATCCCGGCTCGGTAGGAATACGGTTGTCCGGGTTCGCTACAAGTTGACTAACCAGCGTGGGAAGATCCTCGATTAAGTCAGGATTTCTGTCTTCAAAGAACAGGTCGACGCTTACGCCATGGGCATGCACGAGGGCTTCCGTCGTAATGCCCTCATCGCGATAGCGCTCCACTCCGCCTAGACCGTTGCCCTGCGTTCCTTCTTCCACCGTCCGACTGTGTATGAAAATCGCGCCGGAGAGGCCGCTGCCTGTCGTCACCTCCCTCGCGGACTCCAGGTTCTTGTTACCGCCACGCCAGTCCGGCTTGGACCTGATCTGCAACTCCCGCTCGGCAACGCGCTTCTGGAACTCCTCTTCGGTTTCGTTGAAAGCCGAGATGTCGAAACCATCGATGCGCGCCTGTCTCAGTTCAATTTCGGCTTCTTCCGGCACGTCAATCAGGAACCTGCCGACACATACGGTCTTCATTTTGTCGGTCATTCGAGCTACCTCATGTTGGTCTCGTCGGCTTAATTCGCGTTTATCCAATACTTTGCCCACCGCCCATGTGGCGACCAATCCCGCGCACAGAGCTCCGGCCAGCATTCTTGCCGGCCGGCTCCGGAGCCAATTCATCACGAGATCTCCTGGACGATCTTGGTAATCAATCGGAGCGTTAACATGAGCATGTGATCATTGTTATACGATCCTTGGTGGTCGTAGCCCTCCGTCGCAAACACCTGTTTGACTTTGCCCGCCGGCCCAGCGCCGGATTGATGCGGTACGGTCCCGTCACCTCGAGCGTCCTGCTGATCGGGTGCAAAACGAAGCTCGGTCTTGCCCTCGACAAGTACGCGCCGCTGTCCAGTTTCAGACTGGCCGATATACCGCGCGGCTGTCAGATTGGCCGGCGTGAGCGCCGTTGCTGAATCTGCCGGCTGAAGGGCAACCCACCTGACCTGCCCAAATGAGAGCTGCTCTTTATCGTCTCCATAGAAAGCGTAGGTATTAGGGTGATAGTAGTCCCCAAGCGTTCTATGGAAGGTCTCGGCAGTATTAATTCCCTTCTTAATTGCAGACACTACTCCGCCACGTTTATTGTTGGCATATTTGCCAGCTGGATCGGCGAGCTCCGGATTAACCAAGCGAAACCAAAATTTCATGTCACGATACAGATCGTAGGGATTCTGCAGATTTGCATTGGGAAAGGACAATGCATCATTCGGTTTTGTCTGGTACCCGTATGCGCCGCTTTTTCCCGGCGGATTCGCCCCTTGCGTTCCGCTGAGGAACCTGAACACGCGAACGTGCAACCAGGGATGTGGATATAAGTGATTCGGCAAAAGCTCAAGCGCTCCTGGCGATGTAGCTAAGACAGGCGTCGTCTTGTCAGCGCGATTTCCCAAAATCATAGCCACCCTGGAGTCTGCAAATTTCTTGAGAGGTGAACTATTCGGTGAAAACGGCTCTGTCCCAGATGCAAGCCTGCGATAGGCAACTGGTGCACCCAGTGCTGGCATGACACCATGGATGACGCCGGCAATCTTGTCGGGAATGCGCATCGCGCACGCTCTAGCAACCAAGCCGCCCATTGAATGCGTCACTAGGATTACTTTCGAACATTGTCGCTTCGCCGCTTTCCACGAATTGATGATGTGAAGAATGCGCTTTTCCAGCATTTCCGCTGACGTCTTACAATCTTGTAGCCAGCAGTATCCAACGGCATAGACGGGAAAGTAGTACTCGGCATGCTTCACGAGGTGTTCTTCCGTGAGGGGCGCGAACTGGCGGAGCCCCCATCGCCGAGGATCACAGGCCATTACCTCCTTCCAATGCTGTTGGACGAAGCGCTTTTGGCCATGCTCATCAAACCCGAACGTTTGATTCAAGCGAGTCTGCAAGGCGTAGAGAAGTCCGCCATACGAGTCGGCATGCAATTCGCCCCAACCGCGTTCCCGAAGGTCGCGCTCGGCCAGTACATAGCTGTCCTCGGACTTAGGTATGACGACAGGGCCGTCTGGGTCCACTTCCAGCGTGGCTGCGTCTAACAGCAATTGACGCTCCCGCGGCGTATACATGTCCCAGATGTTCGCCGCCTTGAGGCCTTCACTACCACCGTTAGGCGGGCGCCAAGTAGGCCGGCCGGGTTCGACCATCTTATTCCGCTCATCCTCTAGGCGCCCCAATCGCAGTTTTTGTTTGGCCCGAAGGTTCGTCCCCATGATGCCCGGTACAACAATGACCGGGACAATCTTGTTGGGAGGGACAAGTCCGAGGCCGCGGATGGTGTAGTCCGCCGAGGACATGAATGAATTTACTTCCCAACCGCCATGCGACAGAGGGACGAGCGGAGGCAACGGCCTGGTCGGTTCACGCATGACGGTTCCCGACAGCTTAGATGGATGACGGAAGAAGCTCGAAGCGCACCGGCCCCAGTTCGTCGCTCTGCACCAGCTCGGTGCGCCCTTCCGCGTCGCTGGTGCCCTGGATGGTCTTGCCGTCACTGAGGTGGGCAATATAATTCTGGTGTGGAATCGGTTCGCGCGTTTGGAGATGGCGCAGGACAACACGTTCCGTGGCTTTCAATGCGCTTTTCGCGAAGTCGGGCTTTGTCGGATTGCCACCACCAGCGGGCCCGCGGGTGAGCCCGCTTGCGTTGATGATGTGCTGGCCGGCGCTTTGCAGCGTGATTGTGTCATTACCCCATTCCGTCTGCGCGCCCTGCGAGATGATCCGGACCACCGGTGCTTCGATATGGATCGCTTCCGCCGAGATCAGGCTGATCTTGCCCGAGGACTTGACCTCGACATTGCCCTGGTGGGCCTCCAGCAGGACGTTGCCCCGCCCCGCCACCAGCTTGATTCCCAGTGCCTGGGCAAACGCACTGATCCCGCGCGCGGCGCGCAGGAAGATGTTCTTTCCGGCCGAGGTGCGCGCATCGCCGCCACTGACCATGTCGAGCTGGGTCTCCGATCCGAGCGCGACATTGTCCTGGCTGGCCAGCATGATGCCCGCCGGGGCGGTCACGGCCACGATCGGCTCGGCGCCCTTGTCGCCCGGCGCCACGTTGGAGCCTTGGTCCCAGCGCCGCAGCTTGTCGGACAGGTCGCCCAGGCGCTGCGCGCTCGGCTCATCATCCGTATGCTGTTCCGCGAGCTTGGCCACCTCGTCCGCGATGCTTTGCATCAGTTCGGCGAGACCGACCAGGCCGGCGCGCGCCAGCTGCGCGCCCTCGGCGGCCGGCGCCGCCTCCGCGCTCAGGAGCACGCCTTCCTTGCCGCGGATCGCCACGCTATGGTCGCTGCGCAGCTCGGCGCCTTCGCCGCGCGGCGCGGCCGTGCCGTTGGCCTTAGGTTGCGTCAGCCAGCCGAGGTTCAGTTGCGAAGCGCCATGATCGCTCGCCAGCTGGGCGCTGATCTCGCCGCGAGTGTCGTCGAAGCGCAGCTGGTTGCCGCGCCCGCCGCCGATCTCGCGGGTGCGGGTGCCCGACAGGTAACGGTTCCCGGGCAGGCCGCCGGCCCGGCTCAAGGCCGGCGGCTCGCCGCGCTGGTTGAAGACCTGCGACAGGACCACCGGCCGGTCCGGGTCGCCGCCCAGGAAGGCCACCAGGACTTCGCTGCCGACGCGCGGCAGCGACAGCGTGCCGCACTGCTGGTTGGCGCCGGGTCCGTTGCCGGCCCAGTTCGACGCCACCCGCACCCAGGCCGAATCGGCCGGGGTATCCGAGGCCCCGGCGCCGTGCGCATGCTTGTGGTCGAGCGAGCGCATGCCCGGGAAGCGGATCTTCACCCGCCCCAGCGCGTCGCAATGCACCTCCTCGCCCGGCGGTCCGGTGACGATGGCGCTTTGCAGCTGGGGATGCGGCAGGTCGGTGCGCGGATCGAAGGCCGGCACCAGCGGGATGCCGCGCCGCACGCAATCGAAGCGCATCCGCACCCGCACGCCGTCGCCGGCCACCGGATGTTCGTTCGGCGCCAGCATGGCATCGCCCGGGGTGTAGGGCCCCATCAGGCGGCGCACGCGCGCCGACAGGTCGGCCGGCAGGTTGTTCTCGGCTTCCATCCAGACCGCGGTCACGACGAAATCGCGTTCGGTTTCGGGGTGGGCGTCGATCTCGGGGTGGCCGCTCAGGCTGAAGTACTCGCCCGCGCACAGGTCGCGCACGCTGCCTTCGCCATGGAAGCACTTGGTGTCGAATTCGTGCCGGTTCATTCGCACCTGGCCGAGCCGCCAGTGATCCTCGACGTCGTTGCCGGCATGCGGCATCTCGACCAGGTAGTCGTCCAGGCTGGCCGCCAGCGCGTTGCCGCTGCGGCCCTGGTCGGCCATGCTGCGCGCGGTGGTGCTCATGAACTGGGTGCCGCTGGGGTTGCGGTAATCCCAGCTGTGGCGGGTGATGCTGCCCGGCTGCAGGCGCCGCGCGGCGCACCAGGAAACCACGGTGTCGCGCTCCTCGGTGGCGTGGTCGCGGTGGTAGCGCACGCTGCCGGCGGCGCTGCGCGGCAGCGAAGCCGGGTCGGAGAACAGCACCAGGGTGTGGACCGGGGTGTCGTCGGCGTCCTGGTCGGCGCTGCCGGCACGGGCACGGCCCGGGCGGAAGGTCCAGGCGATGCCGCGGCGCTTGAGCAGGCGGCGCACGAAGGCGGCGTCGGATTCGTTGTGCTGCATGGTCTGTTCGCGCGGCGGGTACAGGCGCATGTCGAACAGCGGGTCGAGTTCGTAGTCGAAGGCGCTGGCCATGACGCTGTTGGACTGGCGCCATTCGTCGAACAGGACCTGCACGATCTCGAGTTCGTTCTGGTAGCGGAAGACGCGGCTGTTGACGCGCTTTTCCATGACCGCCAGGGCATCGCGCAGCACCAGCTGGTAGACCGCCAGGCCGCCGTCGTGGTCGCCGGCGCGCGCCTCGGCGACGATGCCGCAGATGCTGCGCAGCTGGCCGCGGTCGGTGACCATTTGCAGTTCGGCGGGAAGCGCGATGAGTTCCTTGAGCGGGAGGCGCGGGGTGTCGGCGACGCAGGTGATCACGTATTCGAAGCCGCCGCACACCGATTCGTGGCCCTGCACCCGCTGCGGCAGCAGCAGTTCGTCGGCCAGGTGGTCGGCATGGCCCAAGCGCATCCGGATCGGCCGGTGGGCGGTCGTCAGCGACTTCTCGTGCCTGAGCATCCGCAGGAATTCGCTCGCGCTGTCCAAATCACTCTCCGTAGTGGCTGTGCTGCAGTGGCAGCGAAGAGTGCATCTTGGCAGAAGGGTTGAGCTACGGCATTGCGTGCGGTCAGCATGCTTTGGGCGAACTAAGCAGAACAGCCACGGTCGCCGCTACCGGACGGCGCACGGAATGCTACCGAAGAAAAGGTTTAGTAGTAATCTACTAACGCAGCGGGTAGCTTGCCAGCCGCGGAATCGCCGCCAGCGTATTGCGGTGGACCGCTTCCCGCACGGCGTCCACGCCGATCCCGCGCAGCCCGGCCAGGGCGGCGCCGATGCCCGGCAGCTGGTCGGGCGTGTTGAGCCCCGGGTGGATCCAGGACGGCGCGATGTCCGGCGAATCGGTCTCCAGCACGATCGCCGTGAGCGGCAGCTCGGCCGCCAGGCGCCGGATCTGCAGCGCGCGCGTAAAGGTCATGGCGCCGCCGAAGCCGAGGTGAAAACCCAGGTCGATGAAATTCTGCGCCTGCTGGAAGCTGCCATTGAAGGCGTGCGCGATGCCGGCCGGGGGCCGGATCTGGCGTAAGTGCTTGAGCACCTGGTCCTGCGAGCGGCGCACGTGCAGCATCACCGGCAGGCCGAAGTCGCGCGCGATGCGCAGCTGTTCGCGCAGGAAGCGCTCCTGCTTCTCGCGCATGTCCGGTTCGCACAGCCGTGGAATGAAGAAATCCAGGCCGATCTCGCCGACTCCGACGAAGTTGGGATCGCCCAGGGCCGCTTCCACCGCGCTGCGCAGCACCAGCAGGTCTTCATCCTGCGCCTGCGGCACGCAGATCGGGTGGATGCCCAGCGCATAGGTGACGTTCGGCGCCCGCGCGGCCAGCTCGGCCACGGCGCCGAAATTGCCGCGCTCGATCGCCATCGCGACGATCATCGACACGCCAGCCGCTCTTGCCTGCGCGGCCACATCCAGCGACCCGTGGCCGAATTCGTGCGCATCCAGGTGGCAGTGGGTGTCGATCCACATCCCTAGTTCTCCACCGCCTGCAGGCCGTGTTCGGTCAGGCGGAACACGCGGTCGCAGCGGCGCGCCAGCTCCATGTCGTGGGTGACGATGACAAAGGCGGTGCCGAGGGTGCGCGACAGCTCCAGCATCAGGTCGAAAATCGACTGCGCGGTGCTGTGGTCGAGGTTACCGGTCGGTTCGTCGGCCAGCACGCAGGCCGGTTCGGTGACCAGCGCGCGCGCCAGGGCCACGCGCTGGCGCTCGCCGCCCGACAGCTCGCCCGGACGGTGCACCACGCGCTTGCCCAGGCCCACGCGCCCGAGAATCGCTTCGGCTTTCTTCAGGGCTGGCGCGCGCGCCTCGCGCCGGATCATCAGGGGCATCAAAACGTTGTCGAGGGCCGAGAACTCCGGCAGCAGGTGGTGGAACTGGTAGACGAAGCCGAGCGAGGAGTTGCGCAGCTCGCCGCGCCGGGTCTCGGACAGGGTCGCGAAATCCTCGCCCAGCAGGGTCACGGAACCGGTCGATGGGGTGTCCAGTCCGCCCAGCAGGTGCAGCAGCGTCGACTTGCCGGAGCCGGACGCGCCGACGATGGCCACGCGCTCGCCGCGGTAGATCGCGAAGTCGATGCCGTCCAGGACCTTGACGCTGTAGTCGCCCTGCTTGAAGGTCTTGCCCAGGCCGCGGCAGGACAACACAGGGGTGGTTGGCTTATTGGGGGAATCATTCATAACGCAGCGCCTCCGCAGGTTTTACGCGCGACGCCGCCCAGCTCGGGTACAGGGTCGCAGCAAACGCCAGCAGCACCGATACGCCGCCGATCTTGAAAACGTCCGGCCAGCGCAGGTCGGACGGCACCGCGCTGATCAGGTAGATATCTTTCGACAAGAACTGCACTCCCAGCACACTTTCGATGAAGGGGACGATGACGTCGATGTTCAGTGCCACCAGCACGCCGCCGCCCACGCCCAGGACGGTGCCGATGATGCCGACCAGCGCGCCCTGCACCATGAAGATCTTCATGATCGAGCGCGGCGAGGCGCCCAGGGTGCGCAGGATCGCGATGTCGGCCTGCTTGTCGGTCACCGTCATCACCAGGGTGGACACCAGGTTGAACGCGGCCACCGCGATGATCAGGGTGAGGATGATGAACATCATCTTCTTCTCGGTCTGTACGGCGGCGAACCAGTTGGCGTTGAGCTTGGACCAGTCGCGCATTTCCAGGTCGCCCGGCATGGATTTCTTGAGTTCCTCGGCCACGATCGGGGCCTGGCGCATGTCGGCGATGCGCAGGCGCAGGCCCATCGGCGCCGGCAGGCGCTCCATGCGCTGCGCATCCTCGACGTGGATGAAGGACAGCGCCGCGTCGAAGTCCATGTGGCCGGCCTCGAAAATGCCGGACACGGTGAAGCTGCGGCTGCGCGGCAGCAGGCCGGCCGGGGTGATCTGGCCCTGCGCCAGCAGCATGGTGACCTTGTCGCCGATGCCGACGTTCAGCGCGCGCGCCAGCGCATAGCCCAGCACGATGTTATAGGCGCCGGGCTTGAGCGAATCCAGGCTGCCCTGGGTGAGCTGCCTGGCGACGTCGGACACCTTGGGCTCTTCCGAAGGCAGCACGCCGCGGATCACCGACGGGCGCATCACACCATGGCCTTCCAGCAGGCCCTGGGTCTCGACGAAAGGGGCGACCCCGCGCACCGCGGGGTTCTTGAGCGCTTCGCGGCCGGCGGCGCGCCAGTCCGGCATGCTGCCGCTTTGATCGAACACCTCGATATGGGCCAGCACCGACAGCATGCGGTCGGTGACCTGCTTCTGGAAGCCGTTCATCACCGACAGGACGATGATCAGGGCCGCCACGCCCAGCGCGATGCCGGACACGGAGATCAGGGAGATGAAGGAAATGAAGCTGTTGCGGCCGCTGCGCTTGCCGGCGCGCGTGTAGCGCAGGCCGACCAGCCATTCGTACGGCAGATTCTGGGTGAGTCTCATGTTCTGGGTCGTCGTTGCGAGGCCGCAGTGTGCCACAGGAGGCACATGGGTGGCCAGGTTGTCATCGTCAAGTGCGGCATCCTCATTCGTACTCATTCATACCTGAGGGCCTCGGCCGGCTTCACGCGCGCCGCCGACCAGCTCGGGTACAGGGTCGCCACGAAGGCCAGCAGCACGGCCACGCCGCCGATCCAGCCGACGTCGCCCCAGCGCAGCTGCGAGGGGATCTCGCTGATCAGGTAGACCTCCTGCGACAGGAACTGCACCTGGAACAGCCGCTCGATGAAGGGCACGATGACGTCGATGTTGAGGGCCACCGCCACGCCGAGCGCCACGCCCAGCCCGGCGCCGAGCACGCCCACCAGGGTGCCCTGCACCATGAAGATCGTCATCACCGAGCGCGGCGAGGCGCCCAGGGTGCGCAGGATGGCGATGTCGGACTGCTTGTCGCGCACCGTCATGACCAGGGTGGAGACCAGGTTGAACGCCGCCACCGCCACGATCATGGTCAGGATGATGAACATCATGCGCTTCTGCGATTCCACGGCGGCGAACCAGATCGCGTTGACCTTGGACCAGTCGCGGATGAACAGTTCGCCCGACATGCTGCCATGCAGCTCGCTCGCCACCCGCGGCGCCTGGTCCATGTCGGCCAGGCGCAGGCGGATGCCCGCCGGCGCCGAGACGCCGGCCAGCGCCTGGGCGTCCTCTATGTTGGCGAAGGCCAGCGCGGAATCGAACTCGAAATGGCCGGCCTCGAAGATGCCGCTCACGGTCAGCGGCCGGGTACGCGGCAGCGCGCCGCCCTGGGCCGGCCCTTGCGCCTGCGCCGGGGTGGCAGCCATCAGGAGCGTCACCCGGTCGCCCACGCCGACGTCGAGCGACTTGGCCAGCGCGCGGCCGATGATCACGTTGTACGAACCCGGCTGCAAGCTGTCGAAACGCCCTTCGCGCATGTGCTTCGACACATCCGACACCTTCACCTCCTGGGCCGGGTCGATCCCGCGCAGCAGCACCGGCTTCATCACGCCGTCGCTCAGCAGCATGGCCTGGGTCTCGGCGAAGGGCGCGGCGGCGCGCACTTCCGGATTGCGCAGCGCTTCCTGGATGGAAGTGCGCCAGCCCGGCATCTCGCCGCGCGCGTCGAACACCTCCACGTGGGCCAGCACCGACAGCATGCGCGCGGTCACCTCCTTCTGGAAGCCGTTCATCACCGACAGCACCACGATCAGCGCGGCCACGCCGAGCGCGATGCCGGCCACCGAGGCCATCGAGATGAAGGAAATGAAGCTGTTGCGCCCGCTACGCTTGCCGGCGCGGGTGTAGCGCAGGCCGACCTGCCATTCGTAAGGCAGCTTGTGGGTGATGCTCATGAAATCCGTTAATCTGCGTTATTGGTTTGCCAACCCGTGAGTGTGCCAGACATCGGACTTTTATGGCGCAAAAGAAATCATCTCGCGTGTGGCGAGCGCGGGACGCGGCCGCTGCATGGCCATTCGCTGCACGCGTATTTGCCCTAAAATAGCGGTATGTCGCACATTACGCTTGTCCTGCCCCACCTGCTGCCGCTTCCCGAATTCGCGTCCGACCTGGTCCGTGCCCTGCAGACCCCGGCGCTGGCCGCCCTACTGTCCCGTACCAGCGCCTTCGAACGCAAGGCCGCCCTGGATACCGCACGCGCCCTGCCGCACGAACAGTGGCTGGCCCGGACGCTCGGGCTGTCGCCGGAGGGCCTGCCGGCCTTCGCCGCCGCCGCCATGCGCGGCTTCGGCCTCGATCCGGCGGGCGGCACCTGGTATATCGTCAACCCGGCCCACATCCAGATCGCGCGCAGCCATTCGATGATGGCCGACCTGCGCCATCTAGGCTTAAGCGAGGATGAAAGCCGCGCCCTGTACCAGGCGGCCCGTCCGCTGTGCGAGGAGATTGGCCATCCGCTGCTGTACGGCGATGCCCAGACCTGGTTCCTGCGCGCCGACGACTGGACCGGCATCGAGGCCGCCACCCCGGACACGGTGGTGGGCATGGACCTGAGCGACTTCGTCCCGCGCGGGAAGCAGGCCCTGCCCCTGCGCCGGCTGCAGAACGAAGTGCAGATGCTGTGGCATACCCACCCGGTGAACGCCGCGCGCGAGGCGCGCCGCCTCCCTGGCGTAAACTCCTTCTGGCTGTGGGGCGCTGCCAGCGACGCGACGCGTGCGGCCGGCCGGGTGGCCAGCATCGGCGTGCCCGGATGGGTCCGCGGCCTGTCCAGCGAAGCCCTCGCATCGCTCGACGGCCTGGACGGGGCGCTGGCGCAGGACGGCCTGCTCGTCGTGGGCCACCTGGCGGACGCCGCCATCGCCTCCGACTGGGGCACCTGGGTGCAGCAAGTCCAGCACCTGGAAGAAAAACTGTTCGCGCCGTTGCATGCGGCGCTGGTGCAAGGCCGCATGAAGGAGCTCAAGCTGGTCCTGAGCAACCGCGAGACCCTTGCCGAATTCACCACGACCGCCATGGCCCAGCGCAAATTCTGGCGCCGGCCGACCCTGGAACGATTGAGTTGAGCCTATTTTGAGCATTGCAACCCGTATCACCACCCGCCCCTGTCCTTTCCGCACCTCCGAGATGCTGCGCCAGGGCGGGGTCCATCCGGTCCTCGCGCGCATCTACGCGGCGCGTGGCCTGCTCGACGTGCGCGAGCTCTCCAGCGAGCTGGCGGCCCTGGTGCCGCCCGGCGGCCTGAAACACATCGAAGCGGCCGCCAGCTTCCTGGCTGACTCCATCGCAGCCGGCAAGCGCATGACCATCGTCGCCGACTACGACTGCGACGGCGCCACCGCCTGCGCGGTCGCCCTGCGCGGCCTGCGCATGATGGGCGCGCAGGTCGACTACATCGTCCCGAACCGCTTCGAGTACGGCTACGGCCTGACGCCCGAGATCGTCGAGCTGACGGCCCGCGAGAAGTCGCCCGACATCATCATCACGGTCGACAACGGCATCGCCAGCATCGATGGCGTTCTGGAAGCCAACCGGCGCGGCATCGAAGTCGTGGTCACCGACCACCACCTGCCGGGCGACGCCTTGCCGCCAGCGCGCGTGATCGTCAACCCGAACCAGCCCGAGTGCGGCTTCCCCAGCAAGCACCTGGCCGGCGTCGGCGTGGTGTTCTACGTGCTGCTGGCGCTGCGGGCCGAACTGCGCCGGCGCGGCGTGTTCGACGCCCAGACCCAGCCCAAGCTCGACAGCCTGCTCGACCTGGTGGCGCTGGGCACGGTGGCCGACGTGGTCAGGCTCGACGCCAACAACCGCATCCTGGTCGCGCAGGGCATCAAGCGCATGCGCGCGGGCCGCATGCATGCCGGCGTGGCGGCCCTGTTCCGGGTGGCGGGCCGCGAGGCGCGCTGCGCCTCGCCCTTCGATCTCGGCTTCGCGCTGGGTCCGCGCCTGAACGCCGCCGGCCGGCTGGAAGACATGTCGCTCGGGATCGAGTGCCTGGTGACGGACGACGTCGGTCGCGCCTGGGCGATTGCCCAGCAGCTCAACGAGATCAATCTGAAGCGGCGCGAGATCGAGGCCGAGATGCAGGACACCGCCCTGCTCCACCTGGACAGCTTCGAGCCCTCGGGATCCAGCACGATCAGCGTGTTCGACGAAGGCTGGCACCAGGGCGTGATCGGCATCGTCGCCTCGCGCCTGAAGGAAAAGTTCTACCGGCCGACCATCACCTTCGCCCCGGCCGGTGACGGCTGGATCAAGGGCTCGGGCCGCTCGATCCCGGGCTTTCACCTGCGAGACGCGCTCGACCTGGTGTCCAAGCGCGTGCCCGGCCTCATCGACAAGTTCGGCGGCCACGCAATGGCGGCCGGCCTGTCCATCCGCGCCGACCACTTCGACAGCTTCCAGCAGGCCTTCGAGGCGGTCGGCAAGGCCTGGCTGACCGAGGCGCAACTGGAACGCATCATCGAAACCGACGGCCCGCTCGAGGACGAGTTCTACTGCACCGGCTTCATCGAGGAGATGGACGGCCAGGTCTGGGGCCAGGGCTTCGCGCCGCCGGTATTCTGCGACGAGTTCCGGGTGGTAAGCCAGCGCATCCTGAAGGAGCGCCACCTCAAGCTGCTGCTGGAAAAGAACGGCCGCCGCTACGACGCGATCTGGTTCGGGCATGCCGACAGCCTGCCGGAGCGGGCCCGGGTCGCGTTCCGGCTGGATGCGAACGAGTACAACGGCGTGACCAAGGTGCAGCTGCTGGTCGAGCACGCCGAGCCTGCGTGATTAAACGATGGGGTCAGGTCTGACATTCAGACACGGGCTGAGCAGTACCATCGTGTAACGCTCGAGCTCGTGTCCAAATGTCAACCTGACCCCGGGTGTTATTTTTTTGCGGGCGGCACGAAGTTCGAGCCGCGGTCGAAGACGATTTCCCACTGCCCCGGCGCCTTCAGGCGCCAGATCGAATTGAAGCGGCCGATGCGCTGGCCGGCCGCGTTGTAGATCGGCCCGCCGCTGTAGGCCAGCGTGCCCGAATCAACCACTTCCACCTCTTCCGGCTCCCAGGAGAACGGCGCCTGCGGCTTGTCGTAGTACTGGCGCCAGCCCCTGGCGATCGCTCCCTTGCCGCGTAGCGGCCCCTCCGCACCGAAGAAGATCGCCTCGTCCGCGATATGGCGCTTGAAGGCCTCGAAATCGCGCGCCTTCATGGTGGCGGCGAACCGGCGTTCCGCTTCCATGACCTGACGTTTCAACTCGCTGTTCGAATCGCGGGCGTAGGTGCCGGAACTTGCGGCCGCGGCGGCCAGCATCAGGCATGCAGCAAGAAGGGATAGCGAACGCAGGCGCATCTAGGTGTCTCCTGAACTGTCGTACGGGCTTTTATTAAGCTTTTTTCTATACAGCAAGATCAATAATTCTGTCACGGTCGCGCAAGGCTGACAACCAGCAGTTGCCATCGGTCCGAAATCGGAGTATAAGGAATCCAATTACGGAGAATTATGATGAGCCTAGCCTACTCCTACCCAAAAAGCCGTTTCGAACCGGCGACCCTGGTCGACCTGAATTCACGGACCGAGCGCGAGCGCCTGTCGCGCTCGGCCCTGAAAGGTTTCTTCAAGCTGGCGGGGGCCTGGCAGGTGCGCGACGACGATGCGCGCGAGCTGCTCGGCGGCCTCTCCTCGTCCTCCTATTACGACTGGAAGAAGAACCCGGACCGGGTACTCGAGGTCGACCGCATCACCCGGATCTCCTACCTGCTGGGCATCTACAAGGCCCTGCATATCCTGTATGGCGACAAGCTCGCCGACGAATGGGTGCATCTGCCCAATACCAATCCGGTGTTCGCCGGCCGCAGCCCGCTGGCCTACATGCTGGCCGGCGGCCTGATCGCCATGCAGACGGTGCGCAAGCTGCTGGACGCACGCCGCGGAGGTCTCTGACCTTGCCGCTGCTTAAAATTACCCAGCTGCGCCAGTTCGACACCTGCCGCCTGATCCCGTCGCGCTTCGCCGACGTCGAGGATTCCGTGCTGGCGCCGCTGGCCGAGAACGACGAGGTCCTGCGCGACCTGTTCGACCTCGACAACGCCACCAACGAGCGCCTGCGCGGCGAGTCCGGCCTGCTGCCGGGCATCGGGATGGACGAACTGGTGTTCGGGGTTCCGAATTTCCGCATCATCAACGCGGCCTTCACCTATGCGCGCCCGGAAGGCAGCCGTTTCAACGACGGCGAACGCGGCGCCTGGTATTGCGCCTTCGCGGCCGAGACCGCCCTGGCGGAAGTCATCTTCCACAAGACGGTCGAGTATGCCGAAATCAGGCGCTTCGACGACAGCGTCAGCTACCAGATGCTGCTGGCCGACTTCAGCGCCGGCTTTCACGACCTGCGCGGCGCCGATGCCTATCAAGCCTGCTTGGATCCGGACAGCTACATCGCCTCGCAGGCGCTGGCCGCCGAGCTGTTGGAACGGGATTCGATGGGCATCCTCTATCCGAGCGTGCGCGACCCGAAGGGCACCAACCTCGCCTGTTTTCGCCCCGCACTGGTGGGCAATGTGCGCAAGGCGCAGACCTATCGGTTAACATGGGCAGGTTCGCCGCAACCGACGGTCGAGATCACCTAGCAATCGAAGAATATGAAGACCAATCCCGAAAAAGACACCGAGCTGCACGACAAGATCAACCGCGAAACCGGCCGCGTCAAATGGAGCGAACTGGAGCGCCATTTCGCCAGCGGTTCGGTGATCTACGTGAGCGAGGAACTGGACCTGATCGAGGTCGCCCTGCGCATCGCGCACGACGACAAGGACAGCATCATGAAGTGGATGACTGCGGGCACGGTGGCCAAGGTCAGCGACCTGCAGGCGCAAACCTGGACCCAGTCCGACGCGACGCTGTGGGCGTCGGTGGTGAGTCCTTTCGTGCTGGTGCAGCCGGAGAAGAAACAGCTGCATTGATCGGGGTGCGCCGTCCTAGCGCTTGCCCTCGGCGCGGTGCGTGAGCGCATGCGCCGCCCGCCGGAAATACTGCGCCGCCTTCTCCGGATCCTGTTCCATCATCCCCAGCTGCTGCCAGGCCTCCGGATAATCCAGTTGCGTGGCCGCTTCCAGCCAGCGCCGCGCGGCCGCCTCGTCCTTCGGCACGCCGTCGCCCTCGATCAGCATGTTCGCCAGCAGGAACATCGCCTCCGGCACCCCGCGCGCCGCAGCCACGCCCAGCCAGTGCGCGGCCAGCGCCGCATCGCCGCCGTCGCGATGCATCATGCCGCGCCGCAGGGCGATATCGGCCTCGTCCCCATGCTGGGCCAGGGCCGGCTGGGCCAGCAGGGCGGCCGCCAGGGCCGCTACCATGAGGCGCTTCATTGCGACAGGTCGATCGCGTACAGCGCCGTGCCCTTGCCGCGGCCGTCGTCGTCCGCGATCTGGGTGACATTGCCCACTCCGGCCTCGCGCGCCAGCCCGACCATGCCCGGCGCCGACGAGAACACAACAGGCCCCGCTGTCTTCACGGGCGTGAAGCGCCAGCTGCGCGCCGATGCATTGGCCTCACGCGTCAGCTTCTTCGCTGCGCGCACGTAGGCGATCAGGAGGTCGCGGTTGTTGTCGGGCGAGGCGATCACGGTCCTGCTGCCGTCCAGGCCCGGGAAGTGGCCGCCGCCGCTGGCGCGGTAGTTGTTGGTGGCGACCAGGAATTCCTGCTGCGCCGCCACCGGCTTGCCGCGCCAGGTCAGATTGCGGATCCGTTCGCCCGGGGCGCGCGTCACGTCGATCTCGTAGGAGACGTCCGGCGAGGTGATGGTGTCGAAGTTATAGCTGGGCGTCGCCGGGTTGACCAGCGCCTGCGGTTCTCGCTTGGCCGGGTCGATGGTATGGAAGCGCTGCGCCGCCTTTTCCAGCCAGGCCTTCAGCCCTGCGCCGTCCACCTTTACCGCGTACAGCGAGTTCGGGTACAGGTAGAGGTCGGCGGCATTGTTCAGGGCCAGGTCGCCCGCCTCGACGTCGGTGTAATCGGCCGGGCCGGCATTGCCGCTCTTGAAGGGCGCCGTCACCGACAGCACCGGCAGGTCCTGGTACTGCGGCAGGTTGGCGGCCACGTACTTGCGCACGTAGTCGGTCTGGGCCTGGTTGACGACCTGCAGCGCCGAGATGTCGCCGACGTCGGCGAAATAGCTCGACATGCGGAAGGAGGTCGAGCCGACCGGCGTCTTCACGTAACGGATGGTCGCCTCGTGCTCCTCCTTCACCAGGGCCATGACGGCCGGATCGGCCTCGACCCAGGTCTTGGCCCCAGTCTGCGCCGCGCGCGCTTCGACCCGTGTCTTGTCCTTCTCGACGATCCAGCGCTTGCCGTCGTGCTTCAGGTGCAGGCCGATCACGCCCAGGTGCTTGCCCCACAGGTTGGCCATCACGGTCGGCACGCCGTGCACCAGGCCCTTTGCCTTGTCCACGCCCGGCAGGTCGAACTGCGGCGCGGTGCTATTGGCATTCGGGAACAGCTGGTGCGAGTGGCCCAGCAGCATGGCGTCGATGCCGTCCACCTTGGCCAGGTACCAGTTGGCGTTTTCCATGGCCGGCGTGTACGGGCTGGCATCCAGGCCGCCGTGCGAGATCGCGATGACCAGGTCGGCGCCCTTCTTGCGCATCTCGGGCACGTACTTCTGCGCGGCCTCGCGCACGCCGGTGGTGTAGACGCGGCCTTCGAGCCAGCGCTTGTCCCATTCCATGATGGTCGGCGGCGTGAAGCTGATGATGCCGACCCGCACGATGGCCTTGACCGGCTTGCCCCTGGCATCGATCGCGCTGACTTCCTTGTCGACGATCGCATAAGGGCTGAACAGCGGCTTTTTGGTCTTGGCGCTGTAGACGTTCGCCAGCACCATGGGGAAAGCCGGGCCGGCGCAGCGCGTTGGCTGGTCGATGCCGTCCACCTGGAAGCGGTTGCCGGTGACCTGATTGAGGAAACCGAGTCCGTAGTTGAATTCGTGGTTGCCGACGCCCGCGCCGTCATACTTCAGCGCATTCATCACCTTGTAGATGCCGAGGGTTTCGTCGCAGCGCAGCGGTTTGACCAGCGCCTGGTAATCGGCCAGCGCGGTACCCTGGATGGTGTCGCCATTGTCGAGCAGGAAGGTATTCGGGAATTCCTTGCGCGCCTGCTGGATCAGCGTGGCGGTGCGGTCGAGGCCGTGCGAGGGCTCGGGCGCCAGCTTGTAGTAGTCGTAGCCGACCAGGTTCGAATGCAGGTCGGTCGTTTCCAGCACGGCGAGATGCGCGGTGGTGCCGGCGGCGGGCGCCTTCGGGGCCGCGGCGGCCGGCACGGAAAGGCTGAGAAGCGCCGGGGCGAGCGCGATGCAGATTTGGTAACGCAAGTGGATGGCCATGGGGTGTGCGGTGAACGGAACCCGGGGATGATATGCCAGCACCATGCCCGGTAGCAAGCTAGGCCAATCGTGCCTGCCGGCCTGCTGGCGTCCTGGGGTATAATCGAAGGTTCGTTTCAACGCCAGTTTAACCCCCTTAAAAGACTACCAAGACCATGGAAGCTGAACGCATCAACGCCATCTCCGCCCTGCTGAACGACCTGACCAGCCGTGAAGCCGAACTTCGGAGGTATCTTTGACTTCGATCGCAAGTCGGAGAAACTAGAACAGGTCAACCAGGAACTCGAAGACCCGTCCGTCTGGAACGACCAGAAACGGGCCCAGGACCTCGGCAAGGAAAAGAAGGCGCTCGAAGGCGTCGTGCTGACGCTCGAGAAAGCGCGCAATGACCTGCTTGATGCAGCCGACCTGTTCGAGATGGCGAAGGAAGAAGGCGACCACGGCACCCTGGAATCGATCGGCGGCGACGCCGAGGAGATCCAGAAAGTCATCGAGTCGATGGAATTCCGCCGGATGTTCAGCAACCCGATGGACCATGCCAATTGCTTCATCGACATCCAGGCCGGCGCCGGCGGTACCGAAGCCCAGGACTGGGCCTCGATGCTGCTGCGCCAATACCTGCGCTACTGCGAGCGCAAGGGCTTCAAGGCCGAGGTGATGGAGATGTCCGAGGGTGAAGTCGCGGGCATCAAGACCGCCACCATCAAGGTCGACGGCGAGTACGCCTACGGCCACCTGCGCACCGAGACCGGCGTGCACCGCCTGGTGCGCAAGTCGCCGTTCGACTCGGCCAATGGCCGCCACACCTCGTTCACCTCGCTGTTCGTGTACCCGGAAGTGGACGACTCGATCGAAATCGAGATCAACCCGGCCGACGTGCGCATCGACACCTACCGCGCATCGGGCGCGGGCGGTCAGCACATCAACAAGACCGACTCCGCGGTGCGCCTGACGCACGCCCCGTCGGGCATCGTGGTGCAGTGCCAGAACGACCGCTCGCAGCATCGCAACAAGGCCGAAGCCTGGGACATGCTGCGCGCCAAGCTGTACGAACTCGAACTGCGCAATCGCATGAGCGAGCAGCAGAAGCTGGAAGACTCCAAGACCGACGTCGGCTGGGGCCACCAGATCCGCTCCTACGTGCTGGACCAGTCGCGCATCAAGGACCTGCGTACCGGCTTTGAAACCGGCAACACCAAAAACGTGCTGGACGGCGACCTGGACGACTTCATCTCCGCTTCCCTGAAGCAGGGCGTGTAATCGATGAGCACGCCGCAACGCGCCTTCGTGTTCGACATGGACGGCACCATCGTCGACAACATGGCCTTCCATACGCGCTCGTGGATCACCTTCTTCGAGCGCCGCGGCCAGGCAATCGACCCGGACGAATTCTTCCGGGCGACGGCGGGCCGCCAGGGCGGCGAGATCGTCCGCAGCTACCTCGGCGCGCACCTGGGCGACGATGAAGTGACCCTGCTCAACCACGAGAAGGAATCGGTGTACCGCGAGCTGTACGCGCCGCACCTGAAGGCCGTGGACGGCTTCGATGCGCTGATCGCGCAAGCCAAGGCGCAGGGCGTGAAGCTGGCGGTCGGCACCGCGGCACCGCCCGCCAACGTCGCGTTCACCCTCGACGGCCTGGACCTGCGCCGCCACTTCGACGCCATCGTCGGCGCAACGGACGTGGCCCGCGGCAAGCCGCATCCGGACGTGTTCCTGAAAGCGGCCGAGCTGTGCGGCGTGCCGCCCGCGCACTGCATCGTGTTCGAGGACGCGCCGCTGGGCGTGGAAGCGGCGCGCCGTGCGGGCATGTCCTGCGTCGTCCTGACGACCACCCTGCCCGCTTCCAGCTTCGCCGGCTTCGACAACGTGATCGCCATCGTGCGCGACTTCACCGAACTGAAGGCCGAACTGCTGTTCGCCTGAAACCTAACAAAAACTGTCTATCCAATCATGACTACGGAAAACCAAGACCAGGCGCCAGTGGTGGCGCTCGATGAAAACAAGATCATGGCCGAGCGCCGCGCCAAGCTGGCCGCGCTGCGCCAGCAGGGCAATCCCTTCCCCAACGACTTCGTCCCGCAGGACAAGGCCGCCGACCTGGTCGAGACCTACAATGGCAAGACCCGCGAAGAGCTGGAAGCCGAACCCGTCAACGTGGTGCTGGCCGGCCGCATGATGCTGCGCCGCGAAGCCGGCAAGAAGGCCGCCTTCGCGACCCTGCAGGACAGCTCGGGCCCGTCGGCCAGCGGTCGCATCCAGATCTACATCACGGTCGATTCCGCCGGCGAGGAAGCGATGGAAGCCCTGCGCAGCTACGACCTGGGCGACATCCTGGGCGTGGAAGGCACGCTGTTCAAGACCAAGGTCGACGAGCTGACCATCAAGGTGACGAAGCTGCGCCTGATCTCCAAGGCCCTGCGCCCGCTGCCGGACAAGTTCCACGGCCTGGCCGACCAGGAGACCAAGTACCGCCAGCGCTACGTCGACCTGATCATGAACGAAGAGACGCGCCGCACCTTCAAGGCCCGCACTGCCGCGATGTCCTCGATGCGCCGCTTCATGGAAAAGCACGGCTTCATGGAAGTCGAGACCCCGATGCTGCACCCGATCCCGGGCGGCGCCGCGGCCAAGCCTTTCATCACCCACCATAACGCGCTCGACATGGAAATGTACCTGCGCATCGCGCCGGAACTCTACCTGAAGCGCCTGGTGGTGGGCGGCTTCGACCGCGTGTTCGAGATCAACCGCAACTTCCGCAACGAAGGCGTGTCGGTCCGTCACAACCCGGAATTCACGATGATGGAATTCTACGCGGCCTATACCGACTACAAGTGGATCATGGACTTCACCGAACAGGTGATCCGCCAGGCGGCGATCGACTCCAACGGCAGCGCGGTGCTGACCTATGGCGGCCGTGAGCTGGACCTGTCCAAGCCCTTCCAGCGCCTGACCATCGTGGAAGCGATCGACAAGTACGCGCCCGGCTACACCCCGGAGCAGCTGGGTTCGATGGACTTCCTGAAGCAGGAACTGCTCAAGTTCGGCGTCAAGCCCTTCGCCACCTCGGGCCTGGGCGCGCTGCAGCTGGCGCTGTTCGAAGAAACCGCCGAAGCCCTGCTCTGGGAACCGACCTTCATCATCGACTATCCTGTGGAAGTGTCGCCGCTGGCGCGCGCCTCGGACAGCCGCGAAGGCATCACCGAGCGCTTCGAGCTGTTCATGGTGGGCCGCGAGATCGCCAACGGCTTCTCGGAGCTGAACGATCCGGAAGACCAGGCCGCGCGCTTCCTGTCGCAGGTGGCCGCCAAGGATGCGGGCGACGACGAGGCGATGTTCTACGACGCCGACTACATCCGCGCGCTGGAATACGGCATGCCGCCGGCTGGCGGCTGCGGCATCGGCATCGACCGCCTGATGATGCTGATCACCGACTCGCCGAACATCCGCGACGTGCTGCTGTTCCCGCACCTGCGCAAGGAAGACTAAGCGTTTGCCAGCGTATTAAAAAAGGCGGCCTGCGCAAGCAGAGCCGCCTTTTTTGTTACTCGTAGGGTGGGCAGGTTTCCTGCCCACGCGTTCAATAAGCAGCGAGATCAACGCGCAGCAGAACGCAACCTCAAACTATCACTGAACGATGGTATAGCAAGGCGTGTACGCCTTGCCCGGCAGTTTCATCCGGCTCTGCTCCACGAACGAGGCCAGCAGCGCATCCATCGGCTCCATGATCGCGCTTTCGCCCTGGATCTCGTACTTGCCGTGCTGCTCGATCGCGTGGATGCCTTCTTCCTTCACGTTGCCGGCGACGATGCCCGAGAATGCCCGGCGCAAATCCGCCGCCAGCAGGTGCGATGCCTGATCACGGTGCAGGTTCAGGTTGCGCATGTTCTCGTGGGTCGGGCGGAACGGCTTCTGGAATTCGGGATCGATCTTCAGGCGCCAGTTGAAGTAATAGGCGTCGCTGTGCGCCTTGCGGAATTCGCGCACCGCCTGGATGCCGGCATACATTTCCTTGGCTACCGCGTCGGGGTCGTCGATGATGATCTTGTAGCGCTTCTGCGCCTTCTCGCCAAGCGTCAGGCCGATGAAGTGATCGATCTGTTCGAAATACGCACCCGCCGTCGCCGGGCCGGTGAAGATCAACGGGAACGGCATTTCCGCATTATCCGGATGCAGCAGGATGCCCAGGATATACAGGATTTCCTCGGCCGTGCCGGCGCCGCCCGGGAACACGATGATGCCGTGGCCGGTGCGGACAAAGGCCTCGAGGCGCTTTTCGATGTCCGGCATGATGACCAGGTCGCTGACGATCGGGTTCGGCGATTCGGCCGCGATGATGCCCGGCTCGGAAATGCCGAGATAACGCCCGCTGCGGATACGCTGTTTCGAGTGGCCGATGGCGGCCCCCTTCATCGGCCCTTTCATGGCGCCGGGACCGCAGCCGGTGCAGATATCCAGTTCGCGCAGCCCGAGCGCATAGCCGACTTCCTTGGTGTAGGTGTACTCGACGCGGTTGATCGAGTGGCCGCCCCAGCACACCACCATGTTCGGACTGCGCTGCGGCTGCAGCACATTGGCATTGCGCAGGATGTGGAAGACGGCGTCGGTGATGCCATCGGGGCGGTTCAGGTCGAATTTGGGATTGGAGGTGATATCGAAATGGACATAGACGATATCGCGCAACACCGAGAACAGGTGCTCGTGGATACCGCGAATCATCTTGCCATCGACAAAGGCATGGGCGGGCGCGCTGCGGATGTCGAGCTTGATGCCGCGCTCGCGCTGCAGGATGCTGATCTGGAAATCGCGGTAGCGTTCGAGCAGTTCCTTGCCGTCGTCGATCGAACTGCCGGTATTGAGCACGGCCAGTGCGCATTTTCTGAATATGTCATACAGGCCGCTCTTGCTGGTGTCGAGCAGCTTGGCGACTTCGGCTTTCGACAGGACTTCGAGGCGGCCTTCCGGAGAGATAAGAACATCGACAACATCTTGGGTCATGGTTTTGTTTTCCCTTTCGATCGGTAATACGGATTGGCCTGTTTGCCAATATACGCCAAAGCGCATGGTTTTGCGCCCCGATTGGGGGCATTCCATGAGCTGGCGCGAACCATGGGAAAGCGTCAATACCACAAGCCGAAAAAGTTCGCTTGCGATGGTCGATTTACACTAAAATGCGTGCCTATTGGAATTTCCGGCATACAGATATTCCACCAAAAAAATCGTCGTTACATATAACTATTTCGGGAGGAACCGCATGAGCGGTGCAGCTACTTCAGCCAAGGGACCGATCCCAGAATTCAAGCAGATCATGGGCCATCCAGCGCCGTTATGGATGCTGTTCATGACCGAATTCTGGGAGCGTTTCGCGTTCTACGGCATTCGTTGGGCCCTGGTGCTCTATATCGTCGCCCAGTTCTATGACGGCAACGCCGTCGGCCAGGCCGACGCCAACCTCACCTACGGTTCCTACCTCGCGCTGGTGTACGCCGGCGCCGTGTTCGGCGGCTACATCGCCGACCGCGTCATCGGTTATCAGCGCTCGATCCTGGTCGGCGCCATCTTCATGGCGGCCGGCCTGTTCATGATTGCCGTCCCGAACCCGGACGTCTTCAAGCTCGGCCTGGCCACCATCATCGTTGGCAACGGCATGTTCAAGCCGAACATCTCGGCCATGGTCGGCCAGCTGTACACGCTGAACGACACCCGCCGCGATTCGGGCTTCACCATCTTCTACATGGGCATCAACGCCGGCGCCTTCCTCTCGCCGATCCTGACCCAGCAACTGGCCCAGAACGTCTTCAACACCGGCGACACCCCGGCCTACAAGATCGTCTTCATCGCCTCCGGCATCGGCATGCTGATCTCGCTGTTCTGGTTCTACATGGGCCGCAAGCAGCTCAAGGGCATCGGCGCGCCGACCGGCGAGCTGGCCAGCCCGAAGCGCCTGGTGGCCGTGGTGCTGGGCTCGGTCGTGGTGATCCCGGGCGTCTACCTGCTGCTGCAGGCCGGCGCCGAGAACCTGCAAATCGTCCTGAGCATCCTGTTCATCGCCCTGGCCCTGATGCTGATCGTCGAAGGCGTCCGCGAAGGCAAGGTCTCGCGAGACAAGACCATCGCCATGATGATTATCTTCTTCTTCAACATCCTGTTCTGGTGCTTCTTCGAGCAGGCCGGCAGCTCGTTCACCTTCCTGGCCGACCAGATCGTGAACCGCGACTTCGGCGGCTGGATCTTCCCGGTGGCCTGGTTCCAGTCGGTGAACTCGGTGGCCATCATCGTGTGCGCGCCGATCATCGCCGCCATCTGGGTCGCCATGGGCAAGCGCAACGTGAACCCGTCGATCCCGCGCAAGTTCGGCCTGGGCATCATCTTCAATGCGCTGGCCTTCGGCCTCTTGATGTACGCGCTGACCCAGCTGATCGACGACCACGGCAAGATCCCGTTCTGGACCCTGTTCATGGTCTACGCGATCCAGTCGATCGGTGAGCTGTGCCTGTCGCCGATCGGTCTGTCGATGGTCACCAAGCTGGCCCCGACCCGCCTGGTCGGCCTGGGCATGGGCGGCTGGTTCCTGTCGACCGGTATCGGCAACAACCTGTCGGGCATCTTCGCCTCGCACGTGTCGGGCGAAACCGGCATGTCGGTCACTTCGGCGCTGGAAGGCTACACCTTCGGCTTCTGGATCCTGCTGGGCGGCGGCGTGCTGCTGTTCCTGCTGGCACCGCTCATCCAGAAACTGATGCACGGCGTGAAGTAAGCGTCATCGTCAGATCGGCATAGGGGACGGCCCTGAGGGCCGCTCCCCTGCCACACCACCCGGCATGCGGGTCCGCACCGGGCGGTTCGAGTAGTTGAGGTCAAGACAGGCGGGGTACGCCCAGTCGGTCGAAATAGCCGATAGTCATCACTGTTTTGAGTAGCCTATCGCTGTTGTGCCACCAGCGGCGGCTGTTCGCCGCCACGTGCCTTGCTGCCGACGGCCAAGCCCCAAGCTTGAGCAGTTCCCGATACATGGTGCTTCCGCGTTTCCAGTGCTTGAGCTGGATAGCTCGCAGCCTGTGCCGCAACCATTCATCGAGTCCGCGCCAGACCTTTGGGGTTTGCGCCAACTGGAAGTACCCTTTCCAACCCAGCATATAGGAACGAAGTCCCTGCACCACATCCGGCATGCTGCGTCCGCCGGAACGGCAGGTCAGCTCCCGAATACGTTGCTTGAACGCTTGCAGCGGCTTGTCAGCCACCTTGCGTTTGATTTCGCCTCCACGCGCCACCCACAGGCTGTAACCGAGGAACTTGCGGCCGAAGACGCTAGCTACCGCGCTCTTGCCCTCGTTGACCACGAGGTGCAACTTGGCATAGCAGCGCCGCAGCAGCCCCATCACCCGCTCACCCGCCCGCCTGCTGCGCACATACACATTCGCATCGTCGGCGTAGCGTGCAAAGCGATGGCCGCGCCGTTCCAGTTCCTTGTCCACTTCATCGAGCATCACGTTGGCAAGCAGCGGACTCAATGGCCCGCCTTGCGGCGTTCCTTCGCTTCGCTCCTGCACCACGCCATGGTCCATGATGCCGCTGTTCAGATAGGCACGGACCAGCCGGATCACTCGGGCGTCGTCGATGCGTTTCTTCAGGCGATCGATCAGGATGTCATGGTTGACCCGGTCGAAGAATTTCGACAAGTCCACGTCCACCACGATTCTCAACCCGGACTGGACGTATGCCTGAGCGGCTAACACCGCATCCTGCGCACGCCTGCCCGGCCGAAAACCATAGCTGTGCTCACTGAAAGTGGGGTCAAGGATCGGTTGCAGCACCTGTAGCAGTGCTTGCTGGATCAGGCGATCCGTCACCGTCGGAATGCCGAGCTCGCGCTCGCCACCATCGGGCTTCGGAATCGTCACCCGACGTACCGGGCTGGGCCGATACGTCCCTGCAAGCAGTTGTTCACGTATGTGCAGCCACTCGGTCGCCAGTAGACGCGAGGTCTGGTCAATGTCCAGTCCATCCACGCCGGCAGCTCCCTTATTGGCCCGTACACGCTTGAACGCCCGCCGCAAGTTCTCTGTCGTCAGCGCCGTTTGCAGCAGCGCCGACCCTGTGCCTCCGGTTGCATGCCGCGGGCAGAACGCTTCGTCGCTGAAAGCATCGAGCATGGCTTCACCTTGCCCTACGGCTTCCCGCCCCGCGTTAGCGGGCATCTGACGCTGTGCCTTCTGCATCGACATATCGGATTCACTCCTACTCGTTCGGTCCTTCGTCGGCGGAGTCGAGCCTTCCCGGCGCTACCTCCAACTACTATGACCTCTGCTGAGACCCCGCTCCGATTTTTTTTTCGTCGCCCTTTCAGGCACAAGGCGGGGCGTCCCCAGGTAAGGGCCGCACTCCTTCATCACACAACCGCCGCATCTACGCCACCTCTCCTTGACCACAAGAGCTTCGCGATTCATGGCCCGCTCGCCCTGATCGGCAACGCCTTCTATGCGATTCGTGTTCCTCGGCTCATGATTTACGCTCCACGCTTCCTTCCCACACTCGGTTACCCTCATGCAGTTGCGCTTCACTTCGCTCACTGTGGTCAGCTCGCGACGGGACTTGCACCCGCAGGAGTGCGCCCATGCTGGGCGCACCATGTAAAAACGGCAGCCCGCGGGCTGCCGTTCTTTGTTGGCGGCCGCGCCCTTCAGCGCCGGTCCAGCGTCGCTTCCATCGCGCGCATCTCCGCCACCATCCATTCCCTGAAGCGCTGCACCTTGAGCATGTGCTCCTTGTGCGGATTGACCAGGAAGCGGTAGCCGCTCTGGAAGCGCGCGCTCTTGCAAGGAATCTGGCGCAGCGCGCCGGACTGGATGTCGCCGAACGCGATCCCGTAGGGCACCAACGCCACCCCCTGCCCGGCCACCGCCGCCTGCACCAGCACGCCCCAGTGCGTGTACACGCGCGAGAAGTCGTACTTGCCCTTGAGCGCACGGTTTTCGTTCAGCAGCTGCAGCCAGGCCTCGGGTGACTGCACCACCAAGAGGTGATGCTGCGCCAGGTCGGCCAAGCTCAAGGCGTCCTGGCCGGGCGCCAGCAGCTCGGGGCTGTAGACCGGCACCAGGCGCTCGCGGAACAGCACGGTCGGGTCGCCCTCGGCTACCGGCCCATAGCGTACCGCCACGTCGGTGCTGTCGGCCTGCAGGTCCACCGGCGCGTCGTTGGAGTCGATGCGGATGTCGAGCTCGGGATACAGCTTGGTGAAGCGGTGCATGCGCGGCACCAGCCACTTGATCGCGAACGAGTGCGTGGTCGAGATCCGCAGCACCGCTTCCTCGTCGCCGCGCTGCAGCGCCGCTACCTTGGCGCGCAGGTCGGCCAGCATGCGCCCGGTGGCGCTCGCCAGCTCCTGGCCCTTCTCGGTCAGCGCGATGTGGCGCGGATGCCGCACGAACAGGGGGAATCCGATGTTCTCCTCCAGCTGCTTGACCTGCAGGCTGACCGCCGCCGGCGTCTTGTGCAGTTCGCGCGCCGCCAGCTTGAAGCTGCCCCAGCGGGCGGCGCACTCGAAGTCGATCAGGCCGGACAAGCTGCGTAAGGGTTTCAAGCCCCCTCCATGCATAAGTTTTTCTTATTCAATGTCTGTACTTTTTCTCGGTTGAAGGTTTTTGCTGCTTTGCAGAAAATATACGCGATCCTACAAGGAAAAGTCATGCCAAAGAATGTATTGGTGATCGGCGGTACCCGTTATTTCGGCAAACTCCTGGTGCAGCGCCTGCTGCGTGCAGGGCATCGTGTCAGCATTGCCACCCGTGGCTATGCGCCGGACCCCTTCGGCGAACGGATCACGCGCATCCGGGTCGACCGGCGCAGCGAAGCGGCGATGCGCAACGCCTTCCGCGACGCGGCCTTCGACGTCGTGTTCGACCAGATGTGCTATTCGCCGCTGGACGCTGCCATCTCGGTGCGGGTGTTCGCCGGCAAGGTGGGACGCTACGTCATGACTTCCACCATCGACGCCTACCGCGAACTGGCGCCGCGCGAATCGGCCTTCCTGGAAAGCGACCTGCCGGTGCTGGCGCAGCGCATCGATACCGCCTATCCCTGGCACGACCCGGCGCGCGCCATCGAATGCTACGTCTCGGGCAAGATCCAGGCCGAAGCCTACCTGGAACGCGACGGCAGCCTGCCGCTCGCCACCGTGCGCCTGGCCCACGTGCTGGGCGGCCCCGAAGACTTCACCGGCAGGCTGGCCCACTATGTCGACCTGGTACGGATGCGCGCCACCCTGCCGTACGCCAACGCGGCGGCCAAGGTCTCGTTCATGGAAGCCCAGGAAGCGGCTGACTTCCTGCTGTGGACCGGCATGCAGGACTTCCGCGGCGCGGTCAACGCCGCCTGCGACGGCGCGCTCTCGAGCTTCGACCTGCACGCGCGCGTGGCCGCGGTGCTCGACGAGACCCCGCGCACCGTGAAGGTGGCGCCGGCCCAGCCGGGCGTGCTGTCGCCCTTCGATTTCGCCACGCCTTTGGCGCTCGACACCTCGCGCGCCAGGGCGCTTGGCTACCGTTTCGGCCATACCCGGGACTGGCTGGACGACGCGATCCGCCATCACGACCTGGCCTTCGTGTAAGCTCAGCCAGCCCCCCAAAAAAAATGGTTCATCACGGATTAGCGGGAAGCAATCCTAAAAACAAGAAAGCGGTGAAGAAGAGCTAGACTTGTTGTGCGATCAACAAAACCTGCTTTTCCCACCGCTTTCATGACGAATCATAATCTCGCCCTCCCGTTCTGGGAAGGGTTCATTGCATCGAAACTGGAGCGCCGGGCTGGCGCGGTATGGATCGATCTACGCCGGGACCCGGCAGCGCCGATGGTATGTGGCGGCTGTCACCATCACTGCCATCAGGTACATGAAGCAGGCGTGCGCATCGTCCGCGACATGCCGATGTTCGGCTTACCTGTGTGGCTGCGTGTACCTTTGAGGCGCCTGCGCTGCGGTCAATGCGGTACTCGTACGGAGCGCGTGGCCTGGTTGGATCGCCATGCCCGGGTGACTCGTTCCCTGGCCGAGTTTGTAGGCTTGTGGTGCGAGAAGCTGCCCGTTGCCCACGTATGCAAACTGGTGCAGCTGCACTGGGAAACGGTGCGCAATATCGAGCGTGCCAAGCTGGAACGTGAACTGGCCGCTTTGCCTGCAGCACAACCAACTCGGCTCGTCATGGACGAGTTTGCACTGTTCAAGGGGCATCGTTACGCCACTGTCGTGCTCGATGCAGACAGCAGGCAGGTCTTGTGGGTTGGCGAAGGCCGCAGCCGCGAAGCCATCCGCCCATTCTTTGAATGGCTCGGCCCTGAACGCTGCGCCAACATCGAGGCCGTCGCGATGGACATGAACACTGCGTTCGACCTGGAAGTTCGTCAGCAATGTCCGAAGGCGCGTGTGGTCTACGACCTGTTCCACGTTATCGCCAAGTACGGCCGAGAGGTGATCGACCGGGTACGCGTCGACGAGGCGAACCGCTTGCGAGACGACCGGCCCCAGCGCAAAGTCGTCAAGCGTTCTCGTTGGCTGTTGCTGCGCAACCGGGAAAACGTCCCGCCGGCCCAGCAGGCCAATCTGGACGAGCTGCTCGCTGCCAACCAGGCCTTGATGACGGTGTACGTGATGAAGACGGCACTCAAGGAACTATGGCAGACATCTGGTGGGTGGCAGTGGCTCCTCGCCTGGCGCAGCTGGCTCAAGATGGCGCGCGATAGCGGCATCGAGCCGTTAAGAAAGTTCGCTGCGAAACTCAAGCCTTACTGGCGAGGCATCGCAGCACGGCTGCGCTGGCCGATGCATACCGGCCAGCTCGAAGGCATCAACAACCGTATCAAAGTGATGAAGCGAATGGCTTACGGCTACCGGGACAGCGACTTCTTCTTTCTGAAGATCAAAGCCGCGTTTCCCGGAAATCCGTGAAGAACCAAAAAAATGGCCCGGAGCGATCCGGGCCATTGTCGTTTACGTCCTTACCTTTACTTCTTCGCCTTCTCCCGCGCCACCCAGTACAGCAGCGCGATGATCAGGCCATACGGGATCAGGGTCAGCAGATTGGCGTTCGGCCCGGCGAAGAAGGGGTTGGAGGCTTCCGCCCACTTGGCCATGGTGCTGTCGAAGTCGGTCAGCACGCCGGCCGTGATGGCGATGATGATGCCGGCCAGCGCACCGCCCGCGATATAGCCCGACGCCAGCAGGGTGCCCGAGCTGCGGTCGCCCGCGGCCTGGCGCTCTTCCGCATTGAGCTTCTCGTACTGCGGCAGTTTGCTGTTGCGGCGGTCGGTCAGCCAGCGCACGATGCCGCCCACCGCGATCGGCAGCGTCGAGATCAGCGGCAGGTAGACGCCCACCGAGAAGGCCAGCGCGTGCACGCCCGCCATCTCGAGCACCACCGAGATCATCACGCCGAACAGCACTAGCGTCCACGGCAGTTCCTGGTCGAGGATGCCCTTGATGATGTAGGACATCAGCACCGCCTTGGGCGCATCGTACTTCTTGACTTCGGTCCCGTCGGGGCGGACCTTGTGGGTGCCGTTGATGCCCGGGTCGACCAGGTAGGCCAGGCTGCCGTCGGCAGCCACCAGGTACTTGCCGGCCGGGCCGCCCGCGGTGTCGGTCTTCTGCCAGACCTTGTAGGTGTTGGCGTCGCCCGCGGCCTGCGGGCCGTGCAGTTGCGCCGTTTCGGTCAGCTTCGACGCGTCCACCTTCAGGCCCGGCGCCACCTGCGCCGCCGGCACGTACACGGTGCCCGCTTCGTTCAGCTTGAGCAGGATCGGCCCCAGGATCAGCGCCGAGGCCAGGGCCCCGCACAGGATCGCGTACTGCTGCAGGCGCGGCGTGGAGCCGACCAGGAAGCCGGTCTTCAGGTCTTGCGAGGTGGTGCCGGCATTGCTCGCCGCGATGCAGACGATGGCGCCGACCGACAGCGCGGTGACGTAGTACTGGCCGCCGGTCCAGCCCATCACCAGGAAGATCAGGCAGGTAAACAGCAAGGTAGCCACCGCCATGCCCGAGATCGGGTTCGAGGACGAGCCGACTTCGCCGGTCAGGCGCGAGGACACGGTGGCGAACAGGAAGCCGAACACCAGGATCAGCAGCGCGCCCAGCAGGTTCATGTGCAGCGGCGTGGCCACGGTAATGATGGCGATGATGGCCAGGCAGCCGATCAGGACCCATTTCAGCGGGATGTCCTGTTCGGTGCGCAGCGTCTTGTCGGCCGCCGCACCCGCCGCCCGGCTCTTGTTCATGCTCGACAGGCCGCTCTTCAAGCCGTTCCAGATGGCCGGCATCGAGCGCGCCAGGGCGATCAGGCCGCCGGCCGCCACCGCGCCCGCGCCGATGTACAGCACGTAGGCGTTGCGGATGTCGTCCGGGCCCATGTCGCGGATCAGGGTGGTGGCAGGCGCCAGCGGCACGGTCAAGAGCTCGCCGAAGAACTTGATCATCGGGATCAGGAGCAGGTAGGAGAGCACGCCGCCGGCCGCCATGGTCAGGGCGATGCGCGGGCCGATGATGTAGCCCACGCCGAGCAGCTCAGGGGAGACTTCGGCGCCGGCCGAGCCGCCCTTGAGCGGATTGCCGAATTCGAAGTTGACGTAGTCGCGCCAGCCCTTGAAGGACACGCTCAGGGTCTTGTAGGCCAGGCCGATGCCGAAGCCGCCGAAGATCAGCATGGCGCGGCGCTTGGCCTCAACGGCGGCGTCCGACCCGTCCTCGCGCGCCTCGCCCGCAGCCGCGCGCGAGGTCTCGGTGGCCGCGGCCTTGAGCACCTCGGCGCAGGCCGTGCCTTCGGGGTACTTCAGCTCGCGGTGGGCGTCGACGATCATGGTGCGGCGCATCGGGATCATCATCAGGATGCCCAGCAGGCCGCCCAGCACGCCGACCAGCATCACGCGCGAGATCTCGAGGTCGAAACCGAGGATCATGATCGCCGGCATGGTCACGCCCAGGCCGAAGGCCAGCGACTCGCCCGCCGAACCGGCGGTCTGCGTGATGCTGTTCTCGAGGATGGTCGATTCGCGGGCGCCGAACTTCTTCGCCGTGTGGAACAGGGTGATGGCGATGACCGCCACCGGAATCGAGGCGCTCACGGTCAGGCCGACCTTGAGCACCAGGTACAGGGAGGAGGCGCCGAAGATCATGCCCAGCACCGTGCCCATGATCAGGGCGCGCAGTGTGAACTCGGGCAGGTTCGCGCTGGCCGGAATATAGGGCTTGAAGCCGGCCGCGCTGGTATTGGAGGGTGAATCGTAGGGCATGGGTGTTCCTCGGGTATGCACGCTTGGGTAAAACAGAAGGCGTGACTATCTCATATGCCGAAATGGAATGAAAGCAGTTTGGAGGTTTGCAATGCGGCGGATACAATGCGCCGTACCCTTTTCGTACTTACGGCCATCCCTCGAGAGTTTCGTAGTGACCCAGCCTTCCCAGCCGACCGCCAAACGCCCCCGCCGTCTCCGGATGTTCCTGTTCTTCTCGCTGGCCGCGCTGCTCGCGCTGGCGGCGGGCATTGCCATCTATGCCATGACGGTGGTCCTGCCGAACGTGCCGAAGATCGATGCGGTCCTCGATTACCAGCCCAAGATCCCGCTGCGCGTCTACACGCTCGACAATCACCTGATCGGCGAATTCGGCGTCGAGCGGCGCGACTTCGTTACCATCGACAAGATCCCGACGCGCATGAAGCAGGCGCTGCTCGCCATCGAGGACGCGCACTTCTACCAGCACCAGGGCATCGACTGGCGCGGCGCCATGCGCGCCGTGTACACCAACCTGCGCGGCGGCTTCGGCTCCGGCGGCGCCTCGACCATCACGATGCAGGTGGCGCGCAACTTCTTCCTCTCCAAGGAGAAGGTCTTGTCGCGCAAGATCACCGAGGTCGCGCTGGCCTACCGCATCGAGGACGCGCTCACCAAGGACCAGATCCTCGAGCTGTACATGAACCAGATCTTCCTGGGCAACCGTTCCTATGGTTTTTCCAGCGCGGCGCGCAGCTACTTCGGCAAGACGCTCGACGAGCTGACCCTGGCCGAAACCGCGATGCTGGCCGGCCTGCCGCAGAACCCCTCACGCCACAACCCGATCGCCAACCCGAAGCGCGCGCAGCAGCGCCAGCACGCGGTGCTCGAGCGCCTGCTCAAGCTCGGCCAGATAACGGAAGCGGAGTACCGGCAAGCCCTGGCCGAACCGCTGCGCATCCGCCGCGGCGGCCAGGTCTTCGATACCAAGGCCGACTATGTCGCCGAGCTGGCGCGCCAGGCCGTGTTCGCCCAGCTCGGGGAACAAGCCTACGAGCGCGGCATCGTCGTGACCACCACCATCCTGAAGGCCGAGCAGGACGCGGCCTACGAGTCGGTGCGGCGCAACGTGCTCGACTACGACCAGCGCCACGGCTACCGCGGCCCGGAGGCGCGCATCGTCCTGCCGCAGGACCCGCTCGAGCGTGAGGAAGCGGTCATCGAGGCCCTGCAGAAGCGCACCCCCAGCGACGGCCTGCTGCCGGCGGTGGTGCTGGCGGCCTCGCCCCAGGCAGTGCGGGTCGAGCTGCTCAGCGGCGAGGAAGTGACGATAGAGGGCGCGGGCCTGAAGTTCGCGGCGCGCGGCCTGGCGGCGAACGCGAAAGAGGCGCTGCGCATCGCCCCGGGCGCCGTGGTGCGCATCAGCGAGCGCAAGGAAAAAGGCAAGGATGGCTGGGCCATCACCCAGGTGCCGCAGGTGGCGGCCGCCTTTGTCGCCATCGACGCCGACACCGGCGCCTACCACGCGCTGGTGGGCGGCTTCGACTACAACCTGCAGAAGTTCAATCACGTGACCCAGGCCTGGCGCCAGCCGGGTTCGGCGATCAAGCCCTTCGTGTACGCAGCGGCGCTGGACAAAGGTTATTCGCCGGGCACCCGCATCCTCGACGAGCCGCTCGACATGCCGGGCGAGAACGCCGGCCAGACCTGGTCGCCGCAAAACGACGACGGCGTGTTCGACGGCCCGATCACGATGCGCTACTCGCTCGCGCATTCGAAGAACGTGCCCACCGTGCGCCTGCAGCGCGCGCTCGGCACCGACTACACCCATGACTACCTGGGCCGCTTCGGCTTCGACCTGCCCAGGCACCCGAAGAACCTGACGCTGGCGCTGGGCACCGGCGCGGTGACGCCGCTGCAGATGGCGGGCGCCTATGCGGTGTTCGCCAACGGCGGCTACCGGGTCAAGCCTTACCTGATCGCCCAGATCCGCGACGGCAACGGCAACATCCTGCTGGAGAACAAGCCGGCCGCGCGCCAGGAGGGCGAGCGCGTCATCGACCCGCGCAGTGCCTTCGTACTGAATTCCATGCTGCGCGACGTGGCCCGCTACGGCACCGGTGCGGCCTCGGTGAAGCAGTTGGGACGCCTCGATATCGCCGGCAAGACCGGCACCACCAACGACGCCATCGACGGCTGGTTCGCCGGCTACGGCGGCAAGGTGGTGGCGGTGGCCTGGATGGGCTACGACGAACCGCGCTCGCTGGGCGGGCGCGAATTCGGCGCCACCCTGGCGCTGCCGATCTGGATCGACTACATGCGGGTGGCCCTGGCCAAGGTAGCGCCGCAGGAAGAACAGCTGGAGCCGGACGGCCTGGTGCGCGAGAACGACGACTGGGTGTTCGAGGAATTCGTCGAGCGCCCCGACCTGCGCGCGATCGACATCGATCCGGGGCTCGACAATCCGCCGGTGGAAGTGGAAGTGGATCCGCTCACGGGCGAGCCGCCCGCGCCGCCGCCCGCTCCCCCGGCGCCGGCGACGCCCCCAGCGCCGCCGCCCGCGCCATCCCCGCTGTTCTGAGGCCTTGCCTCAGGCGTCGATAATCCAGTCCGACAGCTTGCCGCTGGCCTGGCGCGGCAGCGCGGCGCCGAACGAGTAGGCGGCGGGCCGCTCCGGCGTCGACAGGCGCTCGGCCATCCATGCGACCAGTTCGGCGCGCAGCGCCGCCGCTTCCGGGTTGCCCTCCGGCGGCACGCCCGCGCGCGGCACCACGTAAGCCTTCAGGCGCTGCCCCTCATCCGGGCGCATGGCGCGCACCACCGCGTCTTCGACAAGCGGGTGCATGCGCAGCACCTCGGCCACGTAGCCGGGAAAGACGTTGACGCCGCCGACCTGCACCGCATGGTCGATCCGCCCCAGCGGGCGAAAGCGTCCCGGCGCGCTCCAGGCCAGCCGGTCCTGCAAGGCGAAGTTGCGCACGCCCCCGTCCGCGCAGCGCCGCGCGATCAGCCCCGCATCGCTGCCCGCCTTCCAGTAGGGGAACAGGCGGTAATCCTCGTCCGGGCTGTCGCGCCAGCCGACGCCGGCCGTCTCCGAACTGCCGTAGACCTGCACCAGCCTGGCAAGGCCCGCGTCCGTGACCACGCGCGCCACCTCGTCCGGGCAGGGGGCGCTCGAGCTCACGCCAAACACCCGCGGCGGCAGGGTTCCGGCCACCGGCGCGAACGCGCGCCAGAAATCGGGAAAGCCGACCACCAGGTCGCCGGGCGCCAACTGCCGCGCCACCGCGCCGGGCGAGGCGCCGCGCAAGTCGAGCAGCGCGGCCGGATCGAGGCCGCGTGCGCGCGGCAGCAGGACCGTGAACAGGAAGCCGTAGATATGGTGCGAGGGAACCAGGCTGACGATGCGGCGCGTGTCCGCAAACAGGGCGGCCAGCGCGCCGGTCTCCTGCCACAGGTCGGCGAGCAGATGGGAGCAGTCCTTGGGGGCGCCCGAGCTGCCCGACGTGCGGAAACGGATCGTTCCGCCGCCCTGCTCCAGCCCGGAAGCCGCCGCCTCGAGCCAGGCGCCGAGCCGCGGATTGGCCAGCACCCGCTCTTCGCCGATGCAGCCGATCCCCAGCACCTGCTCCATGGCGGTGGCCAGGCCCAGCAATTCGAGCGAATCGGCCCCGAGGTCGGCCACCAGGTCGAGCTCGGGCGGCCAGGGCGGCGGGCGCCGTGCAATGCCGGGACGCATCAGCGCCAGCTCCCCGGCCAGCAGGTCGGACAGGACCCGCAGCAGGGTCGGCCGGTGGCTCCACCAGTGGGGATCGGGAACGGTATGGACAGTCATGATGGCAAGGAAACAGTGCGGGCCGACGATGGTGCCGCCCGCCGCAAAACCTGTCAACCGCGCCGTCAATCGGCGCAAGCGTGTAATTCGACAACGCAAAGTGTCAACAACGGGCCGCGCACAATTGACAGAGGGCTAGCGGCATGTCAACATCAATTTCCTCAAATCAACGAACGCATCTTACCGCCATGAACGCCCCTACCCTGTCGTTTTCGACCGCCGACCTGGCTTCCCGGCTTGACAACTGTTCGCCGGAGCAGCTCGACCAGCTCGACTTCGGCGTGATCGGCTTCGATGCCGACAGCAAGGTCCAGCGCTACAACGCCTTCGAGTCGCAGGCGGCCGGCCTGTCGCCGCAGCGCGTGATCGGCCAGCCGCTGTTCACCAACGTCGCGCCCTGCCTGAACAACTTCATGGTGGCCCAGCGCTTCGAAGACGCGCTGGACGACGGCAGCGCGCTGGACGATACCATCGACTACGTCCTGACCCTGCGCATGCGCCCGGTCAAGGTCGCCCTGCGCCTGCTGGCCAGCCCGGCGAGCGGCAACCGCTACGTGCTGGTCCAGCGCCAGCGCTGAGCGGCGGCGGCAAGACATGGGCATGGACGAGATCGACGCACTGCGGGCTGAACACGAAGCCCTGATCCAGTTCCTGTACCTGGCCCCGGTGGGCCTGGTACAGGCCGACATCGATGGCGCCATCGTCATGATGAACCCGATCTCGGCCCAGCTCCTGATGCCGCTGTCGCGCGACGGCGGCCTGGACAATCTGTTTACCGCGCTGGAAGCCGTGGCGCCCGAGCTGCGCCACCTGTGCGCCGACTACGCCCGGCCGTCGGGCAAGATCTGCGACGGCCTGCACGTGCACCTGAACGCCGGCGGCGCCGGCAAGAAGATTCCGCAGATCCTCGCCATCACCCTGCTCAAGCTCGACGCGCAGCGCATCATGGCCGTGATCGACGACGTCACCCTGCAAGTCAGGCGCGAGCGCCAGCTGCGCCAGAACGACGCCTGGCTCAACGCCATCCTCACCGGCATCACCGACTACGCCCTGGTCGGCCTCGACGCGCAAGGCCGCATCACCGACTGGAACCCCAGCATCGGCCGCGTCACCGGCTTCGGCCAGGATGCGGTGGGCCGACCGTATTCGATCTTCTATCCGCTCGATGCGATGACCCCGGAACGCCTGCTCGACCGCCTGCGCGACGCCGAGCGCGACGGCTGGAGCCTGGACGAAGGCAAGCGCGTGCGGGCCGACGGCAGCAGCTTCTGGGGCAGCGCCCTGATCGCGCCCCTGCCCGAACGCGATCCGCCCTGCGGTTTCGACGCGGAGGGTCCGGCCTATTGCCTGATCGTGCGCGACATCACCGACAAGCGCGAAGCCAGCGAACGGCGCCGCCGCGAGGCCTTCGGCGACTACCTCACCGGGCTGGCCAACCGGCGCGCCTTCTTCGAGGCCGCCGAGCAGGAACTGAGCCGCAGCATGACGGTGCCGCGCCCGACCGCCGTGATCGCGATCGACGCCGACCATTTCAAGGCCATCAACGACCGCCACGGCCATCCGGGCGGCGACGCCGTGCTCCAGCACCTGGCCGCGATCCTGGGCGAGACCTTCCGCGAAGTCGACGTCGCGGCGCGCATCGGCGGCGAGGAGTTCGCGGTGCTGCTGCCGTCCACCGACCTGGCGCGCGCGGCGGTGGTGGCCGAACGCCTGCGTTCCAGCGTGGCCTCGCAGGCCGTGCTCTTCGAGGGCGCGCGGATCCACTACACTGTCAGCCTCGGGGTCGCCAGCCTGGACGATGGCGCCGGGGGCATCGACCTGCTGCTCCAGCGCGCCGACCAGGCCCTGTACGCGGCCAAGCGCGCCGGGCGCAACCGCGTCGAACGCTGGCGCCCCGAACTGGGGTCCAGCCCCGCCCATCAACCCGAAGGAGATCGCAAGCATGCATGACCCGAGCGATGCCTACGAGGCCCTGGTGCAGTTCCTGTACCGCGCGCCGATCGGGCTGGCCCAGATAACGCCCGACGGCACCGTCGAGATGCTCAACCCGATGGCGTCGAACCTCCTGATGCCGGTCGCCCCGAACAGCGGCCTGGACAACCTGTATGCGGTGCTGGCGCCGATCGCGCCGCAACTGCCGCAGCTGGCCGCGAGTTTCAGCGAGGCTTCGGGCGTCATCTGCGAAGGCCTGCGCGCCACCCTGCCGCCCGAGCTCACCGCGCCGGGCAGCCCGCAGGTGCTGGCGATCAGCCTGATGAAGCTCGACAGCGAGCGCCTGATGGCGGTCGTCACCGACGCCACCCTGGAAGTGCAGCGCGAGCAGGAGACCCTGCTGCGCCGCCTGCGCAATGCCGCCCGCACCGATGCGCTCACCCGCATGCCGAACCGCGAAGCGGTGCGCGAGCAGCTGCAGCACCTGGTGACGCGGCCGCTGGCGGCCGGGGCGCATGCCGAGCTGAACTTCGCGGTGCTGTTCATGAACTGCGACCGCTTCCGCCAGATCAACGACACCCTCGGCCAGGCGGCCGGCGACGAACTGCTGGTGCAGATCGCCGACCGCATCCGCGGCGCGCTGCGCCCGCCGAGCGACCGCATCGACACCGCCAGCGGTACCGGCCAGCTGGCCGCGCGCGTGGGCGGCGACGAATTCGTGGTGGTGCTCGACGGGATGCGTTCGCGCGAGGATGCCGGGCGGGTGGCCGGGCGCATCCTCGATGCGCTGGCCCTGCCCTACCGGGTGCAGGGGCATGAGGTCGTGTGCGGCACCAGCCTGGGCCTGGCCTGGGGCGCCGAATCGGTCGGCTGCGGCGCGCGCGACGCCGACGAGGTCCTGCGCGACGCCGGCATCGCGATGGTCGAGGCCAAGCGCGCCGGCGGCGCGCGCCACCTGGTGTTCGAAGCGGCGATGCGCGAGCGCGCCGAGCGCCGCGCCGGCATCGAGGCCGAGCTGCGCCAGGCCCTGGCCGAGGAACAGCTGTTCGTCGTCTACCAGCCGGTGGTCGGCCTGCTGCCCGACGGCGGCACCGATTACGCGGCCGGCGTCGAGGCGCTGGTGCGCTGGCGCCATCCGCAGCGCGGCATCGTGCCGCCGGTCGAATTCATTGCTGTCGCCGAAGAGTGCGGCCTGATCGGCGCGGTCGGCGACTTCGTGCTCGAACGCTCCTGCCGCGACTTCATGGACTGGCAAGCGCGCCTGGGCGAAGGGGCGCCGCGCCGGATCGCGGTGAACCTGTCGCGCGCCCAGCTCGGGCAGCCGGGCTGGATCGACAGCGTGCGCCGCGTGCTGCAGGTCACCGGCATCGCGCCGGAGCAGCTCCAGCTCGAGGTCACCGAAAGCCTGGCGGCGCAGGACCAGGGCATCCAGCAGCGCCTGCACGAACTGAAGGCGCTCGGCATCCAGCTGGCCCTGGACGACTTCGGCACCGGCTACTCGTCGCTGTCCAGCCTGCACCTGCTGCCGGTGGACACGGTCAAGATCGACCGCTCCTTCGTGAGCCAGGCCGACACCAGCCACCACCACCGGGTGCTGATCGAAGCGACCGTCAAGGTGGCCCAGAGCCTGGGCATGAAGACGGTCGCCGAAGGCATCGAGACCCAGTCCCAGGCCGACATCGTGCGCGCCCAGTGCTGCGCCAAGGGCCAGGGCTACTTCTACAGCCGGCCGCTGCCGTCGGACGCCTTGCTGGCATGGCTGGCCGGTCACGAGAAAATCGCTGCGTAAGCGGCGTGCCAACCCGACATTGCCCGCCCTGCAGCCTGGGGGCTGCGCCTGCCGCCCGGCGAGTATGTACGCGCGCTCCTACACCGACTGAAGTTTTGTTCCTATTTCACCTGCACCGTACACCTCGCATGATGGTCCGACCCAACCACATCGAGGAGAATACGAATGAACAAGATCCATACCGTCCTGCTGGGCGGCGTCATGGCCCTGTCGCTGGCAGCCTGCAACACCACCGGCACCGGTACCGACGCCAGCAGCTCGGACGCGAGCATGGGCACGACCGGCACCGGCAGCTCGAGCGCCTCCGGCAACGTGGGCACCGGCACCAGCTCCGACACCACGGGCGGCTCGGGCCAGAGCGGCAGCAACACCGGCACCACCAACCCGAGCACCACCACCACCCCGCCGGCGACCAACTCCTCGACCTCCGGAACCGGCCGCTGAACGGCAGGCGCCGGCGGCGCGCATTCCCTGCGGCCGCCGCGCGCTTGCACAGCCGGGCTGCCGCCCGTTGCACTTTCCCCTTGCGCCCACAATGAAACACTGGCTCGCACGCCTGTTCGGCAGCGCAGCGCAGCGGGCGCAATCATCCGCAGCGGCTGCTTCCCCACCCCCCGGCGTTGTAAATCCGCCACCATCGTACGACCTCGACCTGGCCTTTTACCGCTGGCTTGCGGGCGGGCCGGCCCATGCCGGCTACATGCCCGAGCAATTGATTCTCGATGAGCTGAGGCGCCTGGCGCGCCAGCCGGAAGCGGCCGCCGACCTGGTGCCGCGGGTGCCGGCCGTGATCCCGCAACTGCTGCGCAGCCTGCGCGACGAGACCAGCTCGGCGGGCGAACTGGCGCGCCAGGTGGCGCAGGATGTCACGCTGGTGGCGCACGTCATCCGCGAGGTCAACAGTCCGTACTACCGTGCCACCGCGCCGATCGCGAACATCGAGGGCGCCTTGATGCTGCTGGGGCAAAACGGCTTGCGCATGCTGCTGGCGCGGGTCGCCTTCCGGCCGCTGATCGGCACCCAGAGCGGACACCTGGCGCGGCGCGTCGCGCCGCAGCTCTGGCGCCAATCCGAGCAGTGCGCGCTGGCGGCGAGCATGGCGGCGCCCGCCCGCGGGGCCGATCCTTTCGAGGCCACGCTGGCGGGACTGATGCACAACGTCGGGCTGGTCGTCGCGCTGCGCCTGATGGACGGGCTGGCCGGCGCGGCGCCGCTGCCGCCATCCGATGTCTTCGCCCGCGCCTTGCTGGACAGCGCGCGCAGGCTGTCGGCAGGAATCGCGCAACTGTGGGAGTTTCCGCCGGCGGTCGGCCAGGCGATCCTGCAGGCCGGCCGTCTTGACGCCACGCCGCTCGCCGCGGCGCTGCACCAAGGCGAGCGCCTCGCCACGCTGCGCGTGCTGTGCGACGACGACATCCCCGAAGCGTTGCAACTGGCGGCCAGCCTGTCCGAGGCCGAGCGCCGGATCTTCGACAGGATGGGGCCGAGCGCAAAGTAAGTGCGCAGTCGGCATGACATCAAGCGTAGCCGACCCAGCCCCGGAACACGCCGGCCGCGTAGAACATGCTGACCTCCTTGAAGCCCTCGTCGCGCAGCAGCGCCTCGTCCTGCTCCGGCGCCAGCACCGGCAAGACCCGCTCGATCAGTTCGCGGCGCTGGCGCGCCTGCTCGGGCGGCGCGCCGGCGGCCACCGCATAGGCCTCGTCGCGTGCCAGCCAGAGCGCGCGTTCGTCCTCGTCCCCGGCCACGCTCATGTGGGCCACCACGAAGGGCGCGCCGCGCCGCAGGCGCCGGCGGATGACGCGCATCGCATGGCGCCGCTCGCACGGCGGCATGAAGTGCATGGTCAGCAGGCAGGCCGCGGCATCGAAGGGACCGGCCGGCGCGGCGTCCACGTAGCCTTCATGCAGCCGCACCCGCCCGCCATGTTCCCCCACGGTGTCGTGCGCCAGTTCGAGCATCGCGCGCGAGGGATCGACGCCATCGAACGACCATCCGGGCTGGGCCTCGGCAAAGGCCTTCAGTTCCAGCCCGCCGCCGGCGCCCAGCACCAGGATCCGGGCGTCCGTGGGCGCGCGTTCGGCCAGCAGGACCCGCGCCATGCGCTGCAGGTCGGACAATCCCGGCACCAGGCACGGCGGCCCCTGGTGGTAATGCGCGACCGCGCCCGGATCGGAAAAATGCTTCATTGCACTTCTCATTCTTCACCTCGCAAAAAACCGGCAGCGCGGCCAGGATGACGATTCGCCCGGGCGTCCTGCCCGGCGCGGCGCCGACCATTCGTCTATAATTGCCCACCACTGTTGCGAACGTCACTGCGCGCTCAATGCCCTTCGATCTCAAGAAAAATCTCCCCAAGCCAGGAACCCGTTTTGCCCTGCCCGCCCTGCACGGCTCGAGCGACGCGTATGCGCTCGCCACTGCCGCGCTGGCGTTGAAGGGCACGAATCAGATGCTGACCGTGGTCGTGGCCAATGCCAGCGACGGCCAGCGCCTGCTCGACGAGATACCCTGGTTCGCGGACGGCAAGTTGTCCTGCCACCTGTTGCCGGACTGGGAAACCCTGCCCTACGACGCGTTCTCGCCGCACCAGGACCTGGTGTCCGAACGCCTGGCCACGCTGCACGAGATCCGCAACGGCCACTGCGACGTGCTGCTGGTGCCGGCCACCACCGCGCTGGTGCGGCTGGCCCCGCCGTCCTTCCTGGCAGCCTACACCTTCTTCTTCCGGCAAGGCGAACGGCTGGACGAGGCCAGGCTGAAGGCCCAGCTCACCCTGGCCGGCTATACGCACGTGTCGCAGGTGATGTCGCCGGGCGAATACTCGGTGCGCGGCGGCCTGATCGACCTGTTCCCGATGGGCTCGGTGCTGCCCTACCGCCTCGATTTGTTCGGGGACGAGATCGAGTCGATCCGTACCTTCGATGCCGATACCCAGCGCTCGCTGTATCCGGTCAAGGAAGTGCGCCTGCTGCCGGGCCGCGAATTCCCGATGGACGAAGCCGCGCGCACCGCTTTCCGCGGCCGCTGGCGCGAGCGCTTCGAGGGCGATCCTTCGCGCTCGCCGATCTACCGCGACATCGGCAACGGCATTGCCTCGGCCGGCATCGAGTACTACCTGCCGCTGTTTTTCGAAGAAACCGCGACCCTGTTCGATTACCTGCCCGAGGACGCCATGCTGGCCCTGGTGGGCGACATCGAAGCGGCGATCCAGCGCTTCTGGCTCGATACCGAGTCGCGCTACAAATTCCTGAAAAGCGACCGCGAACGGCCGATCCTCGAGCCGCGCGAACTGTTCCTGGGCGCGGAGCAATTCTTCACCTGCGCCAAGCCGCACGGCCGCTGGACCATCGCCAGGGATGCGGCCGCGCCGGCCTCGGAGCTGTCGGCGCCGATCCCGGACATCGCGGTCAACCGCCGCCTGGACGATCCGCTGACGAACCTGCGGGCCTACCTCCTGCGCCAGGATGCGCGGGTGATGATCGTCGCCGACTCGGCCGGCCGGCGCGAAACCCTGCAGCAATACTTCCACGAATACGGACTGGAACTGGCGCCCGTCGAAGGCTTCGCGGGCTTGCGCGCTTCAAGCGCGAAACTGGCGCTCGGCGTGGCGCCGCTGCAGGCCGGATTTGAACTGTGCGACGACCATGCCGATCGCATGGTGTTCATCACCGAGACCGAGCTGTATGCGGGCTCGGGCCGGCGCGCCGGCAAGAAGAAGCAGGAAGCGACCAGCCAGGTCGAATCGATGGTGCGCGACCTGTCGGAGCTGAAGATCGGCGACCCGGTGGTGCACATCAACCACGGCATCGGCCGCTACATGGGCTTGATGAGCATGGATCTCGGCGAAGGCGAGACCGAGTTCCTGCACCTGGAGTACGCCAAGGAGACCAAGCTGTACGTGCCGGTCTCGCAGCTGCACGTGATCTCGCGCTACTCGGGCACCTCGCCGGAAGATGCGCCGCTGCACGCCCTCGGCTCCGGCCAGTGGGACAAGGCCAAGCGCAAAGCCGCCGAGCAGGTGCGCGACACCGCCGCCGAACTGCTCAACCTGTATGCGCGCCGCGCTGCGCGCCAGGGTCACGCTTTCGAGTACTCGAGCACCGACTACGAGAACTTCGCCGCCAGCTTCGGCTTCGACGAAACCCCGGACCAGCTCGAGGCCATCCACAACGTCATCAAGGACATGACCTCGGGCCGTCCGATGGACCGGCTGGTGTGCGGCGACGTCGGCTTCGGCAAGACCGAGGTGGCCTTGCGGGCGGCCTTCATCGCCGTCATGGGCGGCAAGCAGGTCGCGATCCTGGCCCCGACCACCCTGCTGGCCGAGCAGCACGCGCAGACCTTCGCCGACCGCTTCGCCGACTGGCCGGTGAAGATCGCCGAGCTGTCGCGCTTCCGGACGGGCAAAGAAATCAACAATGCGATCAAGGGCATGGCCGACGGCACGCTCGACATCGTGATCGGCACCCACAAGCTGCTCTCTTCGGACGTGAAGTTCACGCGCCTGGGGCTGGTGATCATCGACGAGGAACACCGCTTCGGCGTGCGCCAGAAAGAGGCCTTGAAGGCCCTGCGCGCCGAGGTCGACGTCCTGACCCTGACCGCGACGCCGATCCCGCGCACCCTCGGCATGGCGCTCGAAGGCCTGCGCGACTTTTCCATCATCGCCACCGCGCCGCAGAAGCGCCTGGCGATCAAGACCTTCGTGCGCAGCGAGGACGGCTCCATCATCCGCGAAGCCTGCCTGCGCGAACTGAAGCGCGGCGGCCAGATCTACTTCCTGCACAACGAGGTCGAGACCATCGAGAACCGCCGCGCCATGCTGCAGGAACTCCTGCCGGAAGCGCGCATCGGCGTGGCCCACGGCCAGATGCACGAGCGCGACCTGGAGAAGGTGATGCGCGACTTCGTCCAGCAGCGCTTCAACATCCTGCTGTGCACGACCATCATCGAGACCGGCATCGACGTGCCGACCGCGAACACCATCATCATGCACCGCGCCGACCGCTTCGGCCTGGCCCAGCTGCACCAGCTGCGCGGCCGCGTGGGACGCTCGCACCACCAGGCCTATGCCTATCTCCTGGTGAGCGACGTGAGCGGCCTGACCAAGCAGGCGCAACGCCGCCTGGATGCGATCCAGGCGATGGAGGAACTGGGCAGCGGCTTCTACCTGGCCATGCACGACCTGGAAATCCGCGGCGCCGGCGAGGTGCTGGGCGAAAATCAATCGGGCGAGATGCTGGAAGTCGGCTTCCAGCTGTACTCCGACATGCTCAATGCCGCCGTGAAGTCGCTGAAGGCGGGCAAGGAGCCCGACCTGGCCGCGCCGCTGTCCTCGACCACCGAGATCAACCTGCACGTGCCGGCCCTGCTGCCGTCCGACTACTGCGGCGACGTGCACGAGCGCCTGTCGATCTACAAGCGCCTTGCCAACTGCGAAAGCCAGGAGCGGATCGACGCCATGCAGGAAGAGCTGATCGACCGCTTCGGCAAGATGCCGGACCAGGTCAAGGCCCTGATCGAGACTCACCGCCTGCGCATCGCGGCGAAGTCGGTCGGCATCGTCAAGATCGACGCCCACGGCGAAGCCGCCAACCTGCAGTTCATGGAAAAGCCGCCGATCGATCCGGTCAAGATCATCACGCTGATCCAGAAGAACCGCCACATCAAGCTGGCCGGCCAGGACAAGCTGCGCATCAGCGCCAGCATGCCCGACCTGGCGGCCCGCGTGACGCAGGTAAAACAGACCATCAAACAACTGCTCGCTTGAGAAACACAATGACGATGAACCTGGTGCTGCAGGGGCCGCAGGCCTCTTTCGACACGCTCGAGGGCCTGGCCGCGCTGGCCAAGCCAAGCCGCGAGACCCGCCTCGGCGACCATGCCCTGCGCTGCGAGGATGTCCCTTTCTCGGCGCAGCTGAAGGACCGCGTCGACGCCGCTGCCTTCGAGGCCGGGGTCGATGCCTGCTTCATCGAAGCCGGGCGCACGCTGCGTGATTTCGGCCTGGTGGCCATGGACATGGACTCGACCCTGATCACCATCGAGTGCATCGACGAGATCGCCGACATGCAGGGCCTCAAGCCCCAGGTGGCCGAGATCACCGAGGCGGCCATGCGCGGCGAACTGGATTTCGCGGCCAGCCTGACGCGCCGCGTGGCCCTGCTCGAAGGGCTCGCTGCGTCAAGCCTGGAGCGCGTCTACGACGAGCGCCTGCGCATCTCGATGGGCGGCGAAGCGATGCTGAAGGCAGTGCAGGCGGCGGGACTGAAGACCCTCCTGGTGTCGGGCGGCTTCACCTTCTTCACCGAGCGCCTGCAGCAGCGCCTGTCGCTCGACGTCGCGCATGCGAACGTGCTGGAGGTGGCGGACGGCAAGCTGACCGGCCGCGTGCTCGGCGGCATCGTCGATGCGGAAGAAAAGATGCGTACCGTCCAGCGCGTCTGCGCGCAGTACGGCCTGGAGCCGCGCCAGGCCATCGTGATGGGCGACGGCGCCAACGACCTGAAAATGATGGGCATCGCCGGCCTGTCGGTGGCCTTCCGCGCCAAGCCGGTGGTGCGCGCGCAGGCCGCGCTAGCCCTGAACTTCTCGGGCCTGGATGGTCTGCTCACGGTTCTCCAGTGAATGTGATGAGTTTACGGAACCTTGTTCATTGACATAAGTTTCCGATAGTTCGTTTGTTCCGTAAGAAACCAAGAGGCAGCTCAAGGAAACTGACGCGCATGATTGGATGAGCAGCGCTGCTGGTCTATGGTATTGGTGCGGCCGCGCCGCGGCTGCGCCTCACTCGTCAGGAGCATGCCATGTCCATTCCGGCCTTCCGCACGTCGCTTCCGTCCGTTTCCGATTCCCATCCACACGATTCTGCCCACACGTGCAGCACTCCCGACCACAACCGGCGGCGCTTCGTCCTCGGCGTGCCGGCCCTGGCAGGCAGTCTAGCCTTGGCGCCCTTCGGTGCCGCGGCACAGTCGCTGCCCGGCTGGTGCGCAAGCTGGGGATGCGCGCCGGCCGGACCGGCCCCCGCCGGCAGCTACTACGATTACAACTTCAGCGGCCAGACAATCCGCATGGCCGTACGCGCCAGCATCGGCGGCAACCGCGTGCGCGTGCGCCTGTCGAACCAGATGGGCAGCGCGCCGCTCGCCATCGACGCCGCCTGGATCGGCCTGCGCGGCAGCGCGCAAGCGGTCGTCGCGGGCTCGAACCATCCGCTGACCTTCGGCGGCAGGAGCTACGTCAGCATCCAGCCCGGCGCCGCCGTCCTGTCCGATCCCCTGTTCTTCCAGCTCGCCCCTTTCGCCGACCTGGCCATCAGCCTGTATTTTCCCGCCAGCGCGCCGGCCAGGGCCAGCACGCTGCACCGTGACTCCTGGTCCTCGACCTATGTCGCCACGGGCAATGCGGCGGCCAACACCACGTTCAGCTATACGCGCAGCTTCGCGTCCTGGCCCTTCCTCACCGAAGTGGACGTCGACGTCGGCGCGCCCTGCGTCGTGGCGATCGGCGACTCGCTCACCGACGGCCAGGGCAGCACCGTGAACCAGAACCGGCGCTGGCCGGACTACCTGGCGCGCCGGCTGCAGGCGGAGCTGGGCACGGCGGGACGGATCGGGGTGGTGAACCGGGGGATCGCCGGCAACCGGCTACTGGTGGACGACCCGAACGCGCTGCTGGCCGGCCACGACGTGCTCGAACGCTTCGATTGGGACGTGCTGGCCACGCCCGGGGTCGAGTCCGCGATCGTGGCGATCGGCATCAACGACATCATCCTGGCGTCCAGTACCGCCCTGACCCGGATGCGCGACGACCTGATCAACGGATATCGCCAGCTGATCATGCGCGCGCGGGCACGCGGCGTCACGATCGTCGGGGCGACGCTGCCGCCGATCCAGGGTTCCGGGCGAAACTCGGCGGCGCGCGAAACCGTGCGCCAGCAGGTCAACAGCTGGCTGCGTACGGCCAACGCGTTCGACGCCCTGGTCGACTGGGACCGGGTGCTGGCCGATCCGGCGGCGCCGGACTACCTGCGCAGTGCGTACAACAGCGGCGACGGGCTGCACCCGAACGATGCCGGCTACCAGGCCCTGGCCGCTGCCGTGCCGCTGCGGCGATTGACCGCGCTGAGCGCGCCGGAGGTCGGCTGAGCGGATGTCGCGGGCCCGGGCGTCTGTAACAGGGTGTAATTTCGCGCGGCACAGTGCACCGATTTTCCTATCATGATGGCATCAGGAGGACCGTCATGAAGAAACTCATCATTGTTACCGCGTCGCTGGCCGTGCTGGCCGGCTGCGCTGCGCCCGGCCCGAACTACTACGGCAGCCAGGCCTATCCGCGTTCTGGCGATCCGAGCCAGTGGCAGGTCGTGTCCGTCACGCCGGTGCCCTTGGGCACCGGCGCCCGTGCGGCCGCCGCCGGGGACGCCGGAACCACCACCTATAGCAGCGCACCGGTGGTGGTGCAGCAGGCGCCGGTCTATGTGCAGCCGGCGCCGGTCTACGTGCCGCAGCCGGTGTACGTGCCGGAGCCGATCTACCAGCCGCGCTACTACTATCCGCCGGTCTCGATCGGTCTCGGCTTCAACTTCGGCCGCGGCTGGGGGCACCATCGCGGCTGGGGCGGCCACATCGGCACCCGTTTCCCCTACCATTGGCGGCGCTGAGCGCATGCGCATAGAAAGGCCGGCACGCATGCCGGCCTTTTTCATGCCCGCGGCAAGCCGTCAATGGCCGTGGTGCTGGCGTTCGTACTCGTCCGCCTCGGCCTTGGTGGCGTGGACGATGCCGTCCGGATGCTCCGGCGGAGTGTACAGGGTGTACAGGCGCATCGGCTCGGTCTTCGAGGTATTGATGACGTTATGCTCGGTGCCGGCCGGGACCACCACCGCGACGCCGTCTTCCAGCTTGTGCTCTTCGCCATCCAGGATGGCGACGCCCTCGCCCGCCTCGACGCGGATGAACTGGTCGTGGCCTTCATGCTGCTCGAGGCCGATCTCTTCGCCCGGCTGCAGGGTCATGATGACCAGTTGGCTGCGCGCGGTGGTGTAGAGCACTTCGCGGAAGTTGTTTCCGGCCAGGGTTTTCTCTTCGATGTTGATGCTGTAGCCCGACATTGCTGTTCTCCTGATGAATGCATGCGGCTGTTGCCGCCTCGTGCACATTGTATAAGAGCCAAGCGAAACGCGTGCGGCGGCGCTAGCGGGAAGCAAACAGGTCGTGGGCATCCAGCAAGGCGTAGGCAATCTCGGGGCGCTCGTTCAGGCAGCGGCGCACCGCCGCCGGCACCGACTGGCGCGCTTTCTTGCACAAGCCGGGTTTTTCTTCCAGCACGACGATGATCCCGCGCACCGTGCGCACCTCGTTCGGGCCCGGCTCGATGCGCAGCTCGGCGCCCAGGTTCTTGCGGATCAGCTCCTGCACGTGCTTGAGGTCGGCGTAGCTCTCGACGCGCTCGATGCGCTCGACCAGCTTCTGTTCCTGCTGGCGGGTCAGCGCCAGCGGCCGGTGGTCGGCCCCGGGATCGGCCATCACACGGTCGCGTTCGCACACGCAGGCGCCCGGCGGGCACTCCGTGCGGACGGGGAAAGGAAACGGCGGAAGGTGCTCGCTCACGCTGTCAGGAATGGGAGTCAGGGGTCGGCGGCAATTCTACATCAGCCGGGGGCGCCGCCACGCCCCGCAGGAGCGCTGCCATGCGCGCGTGGTGCGAGCCCTTCCAGTACACCCGGCCGCAGTGGCGGCACGTGGTGAACTCCCGGTGCAGCTCGGCGACCCGCGGCGGCAGGCGCCCGGCGACCACCGCCTTGGCGACCGGGTGCAAGGGCAGGTTGCAGTGCAGGCACAGCGAGAACGGCCGCATCCCGGGGCCCAGACGCAGGCGCGCAAACAGCTCGCGCAGCTGCGCCTCGGGCGCGAGCGCGTGCAGGTAGCAGCCCAGTTCGACGCCGCGGCGCTTGAGCAGGTCGCGATCGCGCGTGAGCAGCACCCGCCCTTCCTCGAACGCGATGCGCTCGAGCTGCCCGTCCTGGTAATGGTTGTCGTAGAGCGTGTCGTAGCCGGCCATGCGCAGCAGCCGCGCCAGCGCGCCCAGGTGGGCGTCGGCCACGAAGCGCAGGCGCCCTTCGGGCCAGTGGCGCAGGCGCTGCAGCGGGCGCACGTCGAGCGTCCCGAAGGCCGGATAGGCGGCCACCCGGTCGCCTTCGCGCAGGAGGTGATCGAAGCCGCTCGACGCGCCGTTGACCAGCAGTAGCTCGACTTCCGTGTGCGGCACGCCCAGCGCCTCGATCATGTGCTTGGCCGTGGCCGCGCGCGCGCACGGGGTGCTGAATTCGCGCCCGCGCCGTTCGCGCGGCAGGAAGTCGCCGAGCACGTCGTAGAAGCGGAAGCTGGCGGTCACCATGGCGCTGGCGGTATGGCGGACTCGTCCAGCATCTGCCCGTCCGGGCCGTGCAGCAGTTGCAGGGCGTTCGGCACGGCCTCGAAGGCCGCCGTGTTATCGAACACGCACCAGCAGGTGCGCCCGGCCGCCGTCTGGCGCGCCAGTTCGCGCCGCACCGACTCGACATACTCCGGCGAGTATCTGGAGTAGTAGATGCGCGGCGTGCCGTGCAGGCGCACGTAGACCGCGTCGCTGCTGGTCGGCACGTGCGGGCCGGGCTGGCCGGCGGCGGGGTCGGCGATCACGCGGGTGACGCGGCTTTCGGCCAGCAGCGCGGTCGCCGCCTCCGAGAACCAGCCCGGATGGCGCGCCTCGAACGCGATGGTCGTGCCGAAGAGCGCATGCAGCTGGCGGAAGAAGCTGCGGGCGGTCTCGTCGACGAAGCCGAACTTGGGCGGCAGCTGCACCAGCAGGCAGCCCAGCTTGTCGCCCAGCTCCCCGGCCTCGGCGGCGAACTGCACCAGCAGCTGCTCCACGTCTTCCATGCGGGCGTCGTGCGTGATCGCCCGCGGCACCTTGACCGCGAAGCGGAAGTCGTCGGGCACGCAGGCGGCCCACTTGGCATAGGTCGCCGGACGGTGCGGACGGTAGAAGGACGAGTTGATTTCGACCATGGGAAACACGGCGGCGTAGCGTTCCAGGTGGCTGCCCTCGACGGGAAACGAAGAGGCATCGGCCTTGGGCAGGCTCCAGCCGGCACAGCCGACCAGCAGGCGGCCCGGCACATTGGCGTGATCTGTCATAAATCTGGCAATGATGGCAATGACGCCATTCTACGAAACGCGCTGCGAGGGCGGCGCATGATGTTCCGCTTACAATACCCAGGTCTGTCAACGAAGGAGGACCCGATGAGCGAACCGATCCATATCGTCTGCCCGCACTGCGATGCGGTGAACCGGCTGGCGCCCGAGCGACTGCGCGATGCGCCCGTGTGCGGCAAGTGCGCCCAGGCCCTGTTTACCGGCCGCCCGCTCGACGTCGACAGCGCGCGTTTCCAGAAACATGTGGGCCGCAACGACATTCCGGTGCTGGTCGATTTCTGGGCCGAGTGGTGCGGCCCCTGCAAGATGATGGCGCCGCACTTCGCCCAGGCGGCGCAGCGGCTCGAGCCGGCGCTGCGCCTGCTCAAGGTCGATACCGAACGCAGCCAGGACCTGGCGGCACAGTTCGCCATCCGCAGCATCCCGACCCTGGCGCTGTTCCGTGGCGGCCGCGAAGTGGCGCGCCAATCCGGGGCCATGGATGCCGGCCGCCTGGCCGCCTGGGTCGAATCGCAGCTGAGGTGAGACCGCGGCGCCGGTCTTGAAGAAGCCGCCTTCGGCCCTCATGTTGGCAAAACGGCAGCACTGGCTGCTACAATCGTCGCCTACGGGGCGTTCCCGTGTTCCTCTAAGGAGAAAACTGATGTCGCAAGACCTGGTAATGGATCGCGGAACCGAGGACGCCAAGCAGTTCGCGCGTATCCTGTACGTCGCCCACGCCCTGACCTTCCTGTTCTCGGCCGGCCTGCTGTCGCTCCTGGTGCTGATCGTCAACTACGTCAAGCGTCCGGAGACCCAGGGCACCATCGTGTACTCGCATCACACCTGGATGATCCGGGCGTTCTGGTGGTACCTGGTGTGGTCGGTCGTCGCCTGGGTGCTGGCGATCACCATCATCGGCATCCCGATCGCGCTGATCGTGTGGGGAGCGGCCTGGCTGTGGGCGGCCTACCGCATCATCCGCGGCTTCCTCGACCTGAACAGCAATCGCCCGATGCCGGTCTGAAGCAGGCGGGCGGCCCGTCCGCCCCGCATCCGGCAAGAAGAAAGGGACGTTCGCGCCAGCGCGAACGTCCCTTTTTTTGTGCCCCTGCGCCTGTCCTCGATCAGACGATGAACAGCTCCGCGCCATGGCCGCCATGCACGCCGACCAGCTGGGCATGGCCGCCATCGTCGACGCCATACTGGTAGCCGCTCTCGAGCGCCGGCGCCATCAGCATCTTGCCGTTGACCTTCTGGCTGGCCTGCAGGAACCCACGGGTTGTCCACCGGCGGGCTGTCCTTGTCGGTCTGCTGGCCGTTCGGCGCCACGTCGACACCGTTGCCGCCGCCGTTGTTGCCGTGGTTGACGTGCAGCTTGAACACGTCCGAGACCGACAGGTTGGCGCCGGCGCCGCTGGCCTTGTCGGTCGCGCTCAGGCGCACGTCGAAGGACGTGACCTGCTTCGGCGCGGTGCCGGAGAAGGTGCCGGTGGCGCCGTCGAACTTCAGCCACGACGGCAGGGCCGAGCCGTCGGCCAGGGTCGCCGAGTAGACCAGGGTACCGCCCTGGTCGACGTCGACGAAGCTGCCGGCCGGCAGCTGGAACCAGAACGCCTTGTTGAAGTTGACGTGCATGTCGGCCAGTGCCTTGGCCAGGATCGGCGCGTCGTTGGTGCCGGCGATCGTGATGTCGAGCGAGGACAGGAGCGAGGCGAAGCCGTCGCTGCCGGTGTAGTCGAAATGCTCGGCCACGCTCGCGCCGCGGCCTAGCGCCGCGATTTGCGGTATGGCGCCGGCCGGTCGCGGTCGACCGCCGGCGGGGCGGGTTTACAGCCGGGCCAGGGCCTGCTCGATATCGGCGATCAGGTCGCGCGTGTCTTCCAGGCCGATATTAAAACGCACCAGCACGCCCTGCTCCTGCCACTGGCTGCGGATCGCCCGGATCCGGTAAGGCATCACCAGGCTGTTCGGGCCGCCCCAGCTGTAGCCAAGGCCGAACAGTTGCAGGGAATCGACGAAGCGGTCGGTCTGCTCCTCGGTATAGCGCGGATCGAACAGCACCGAGAACAGGCCGCCAGCGCCGCTGAAGTCGCGGCGCCAGTTCGCGTGGCCCGGACAGTCCTCGAAGGCCGGGTGCAGCACCTTGGCGATCTCCGGGCGCGCCTTGAGCCAGGCCGCCACCTTGCGCGCCGCCCCGTCGTGCGCCTCGAAGCGCAGCTTCATGGTCGGCAGGCCACGCATCACCAGGTAGGCATCGTCGGCGCCGACGCCCAGGCCGAGGCGCATGTGCGCCTGCGCCAGGCGCTCGTTCAAGCCACCGTCCCGGGTGATCACCGCGCCCATCAGGAGGCCGGCCCCGCCCGACTGGTACTTGGTCAGCGCATGCATGACGATGTCGGCGCCGACGTCGAAACCGCGCAGGGCCAGGCCGGCGGACCAGGTGTTGTCGAGCGCGACCGGCACGCCCTTGTCCTTGGCGGCCCGGCAGATGGCCGGCAGGTCCGGCACTTCCATCGAGACCGAACCGGGGGCCTCGGTCCAGACCAGCTTCGTGTTCGGCTGAATCAGATCGGCGATGCCGCTCCCCACCATCGGGTCGTAGAAACGGGCGCTCACGCCGAAGTCTTGCGACAGCCAGCGTCCCAGTTCGCGGTTCGGGTTATAGACGTTTTCCGGCAGCAGCACGTCGTCGCCGCTCTTCAGGAGCGCGAAGTTGATCATCGCGATCGCCGCCAGGCCGGACGGCGCCAGCAGGCAGTGCGCGCCGCCTTCGACCTGCGCCAGGCGCGCTTCCAGGGTAAACGTGGTCGGCGTGCCATGCAGCCCGTAGGTGTAGGCGCTCTTGTCCTTCCACTGCCCGGAGCGCATCGCGGCCACGTTCTCGAACAGGACCGTGGAGGCGCGGTGCACGCCGGGCGGGAAGGCCTCGAAACCGCCAGGCGCCTCGTAGTCGCTGTGGATCAGCGAGGTCTGCACGGTTTTCGTGTTCATGCCACGGTGGCCCACAGGTCGTGCGCATCGGCCTTGGTAATCACCACGTCGATGAACTGGCCCACCTGCGGTTTTGCCTTGCCCGGCTGGAGGGCGCGCTTGATGTGGACCACGCCGTCGATTTCCGGCGCGTCGGCGGCGGTGCGTCCCACGGCCTCACGGGCGCCGACTTCGTCGACCAGCACCCGCATGGTCTTGCCGACCTTGGCCTGCATGCGCTTGAGGGAAATCTCTTCCTGCAGCAGCATGACGCGGGCGCGGCGCTCTTCGCGTACGCTCTCCGGCACCGGATCGGCCAGCTCGTTGGCGGTCGCGCCCTCCACCGGCGAATAGGCGAAGCAGCCCAGGCGGTCGATCTGCGCTTCGCGCAAGAAATCCAGCAGGTATTCGAACTCCTCCTCGGTCTCGCCCGGGAAGCCGGCGATGAAGGTGGAGCGGATGGTCAGGTCCGGGTTCATCTTGCGCCATGCCAGGATGCGGTCCAGGTTCTTCTCGCCGCTGGCCGGGCGCTTCATGCGCTTGAGGACGTCCGGGTGCGCGTGCTGCATCGGGATGTCGAGGTAAGGCAGCACGTGGCCGTCGCCCATCAGGGGGATGACCTGGTCGACGTGCGGGTAGGGATAGACGTAGTGCATGCGCACCCAGGCGTCGTACTGGCGCGCCATCTTGCCCAGTTCCTCGGTGAGCTGGGTCATGTGGGTCCGGACCGGGCGGCCGTTCCAGAAGCCGAGGCGGAACTTGACGTCGACGCCGTAGGCGCTGGTGTCCTGCGAGATGATCAGGAGTTCCTTGACGCCGGCCTTGAACAGGTTTTCCGCTTCCTGCAGCACCTCGTGGATCGGACGCGAGACCAGGTCGCCGCGCATCGACGGGATGATGCAGAAGCTGCAGCGGTGGTTGCAGCCTTCCGAGATCTTCAGGTAGGCGTAGTGCTTCGGGGTGAGCTTGACGCCGTGGTCCGGCACCAGGTCGACGAAGGGATCGTGCGGCTTGGGCAGGTGCAGGTGGACCGATTCCATCACCTCGGCGACGGCGTGCGGGCCGGTCACGGCCAGCACCTTCGGGTGCACCTTGGTGATGATGTCCGCGCCGTCCGCGTCCTTCTTGGCGCCGAGGCAGCCGGTGACGATGACCTTGCCGTTTTCGGCCAGCGCCTCGCCGATCGCATCGAGCGACTCCTGCACCGCGGCGTCGATGAAGCCGCAGGTATTGACGATCACCAGGTCGGCGCCGTCATAGGACTTGGCGGTCTCGTAGCCTTCGGCGCGCAGCTGGGTCAGGATCTGCTCGGAATCGACCAGCGCCTTCGGGCAGCCGAGCGACACGAAGCCGACCTTGGGCGCCGCCACGCCGGCGGCCGGGCTCGGGATGACGAGCGGCGGCGCGGCTGGCTCAGCGGCGGTGGTGGCGGAAGCAGGAATACGGCGGAGTTCGGTCATGGGCGGACGACAAAGAATCTGGGCAATCCGCGATTGTACCCGAACCGGGTGTGCCGGTGCTACCTTGGGGAGGGTTTGCCGGCCCGGGAAAGGGCCGGCGGATGTGTCGAATCGGCGACTTGTTGATTACTTCTTGTCGTTCGGCGGCGTCATGCCCGGAAACGGGAAGGCGCCGAACATCGCCTTGCTCTGGCTCTGCATCTGCTCCTGCATCTGCAGGAACAGGTTCTTCGACTGATCGATGTAGTTGTTCATCATGCCCTGCATCATCGGGCCCTGGACGTTCATGAACTGGGTCCACATCTCCGGGCTGAAGGGCTTGCCTTCGAGGGCGCCGGCGGCATTGCTGGTGAACTTGTTCTGGATGTCGGTGAAGGCCTGCACGTTCTTTTCCAGGTAGGAGCCCATCATGCCCTGCATCGCGTGGCCGTAGTAGCGGATGATCTGGGCCAGGACCGAGCTCGAGAACATCGGGATGCCGTTGGCCTCTTCTTCCAGGATGATCTGGAGCAGGATGCTGCGGGTCAGGTCTTCGTTGGTCTTGGCATCGACGACGGTGAACTCGTCGGCGTCGAGCACCAGTTGCTTCACGTCGGTCAGGGTGATATAGGAACTGGTCTGGGTATCGTACAGACGGCGGTTCGGGTATTTCTTGATCAGGCGTTCAGTACTTTTTTTCACACTGCTCATCTCATGTCTCTCATTGTGCGTTGCGGCAGCATCGGCCGCACGCTATTTTTTCTTGATTGGTAACCAGAAAACCCGGCCTGCGGCCAGTTCCGCAAAGCAGCTTTATTGCCTTGCGGGACGGACAAGGCCACACCATACCACGACCCGCGCGCAGGTGCAGCAATTATTAGACTACAAACGTCCGTGATTATTTTGATATGCACGGCGGGCGAAAATTCGCCCGCCGCGCCAGGCCATCAGTCCGCGCGGGCCTTGACGTAGCGCCCCGGCGCCGCCTCGATCGGCCGGTGGCGCTCGTTCCCGAACGCATCCGGGGCCGGTACGTCGGCCCCGCCGTGCTGCGCCAGGAAGCTGGCCCATTCCGGCCACCAGCTGCCCTTGTGTTCAAGCGCCCCGGCAAACCAAGCCTCAGCCGTCTTCGGGCGCGCCTTGCCGGTCTTGTCGTTGATCCAGTAGCTGCGCTTGTTCTTGGATGCCGGATTGATCACGCCCGCAATGTGGCCCGAAGCGCCCAGCACGTAGCGGTTCGCCTTCGGATTCCTGGGATTGAGCAGGTTCATCGAGGCGAACGCGGCTTCCCAGGGCACGATGTGGTCTTCCTTCGAGCCGTACAGGAATACCGGGCAGTCGATCTTGCCCAGATCCACGGGCACGCCGCACACGCTCAGGGCGCCCGGCGTTTTCAGCTTGTTCTCGAGGTAGGTGTTGCGCAGGTACCAGCAGAACATCGGGCCCGGCAGATTGGTGCTGTCGGCGTTCCAGTACAGCAGGTCGAAGGCCGGCGGCTCCTTGCCCTTGAGGTAGTTCTGCTGGACGTAATTCCACACCAGGTCGTTCGGCCGCAGGGCCGAGAAGGTGGTGGCCAGGTCGCGGCCCGGCATCAGGCCGCCGCCGCCCAGGGTCTGTTCGCGCAAGCTGACCTGGGCCTCGTCCACGAAGACTTCCAGCACGCCGGTGTCCTGGAAGTCGAGCAGCGTGGTCAGCAGCGACAGGCTGGCGGCCGGCTGCTGGCCGCGCGCGGCCAGCACCGCCAATGCGGTGGCGGCGATGGTGCCGCCCACGCAGAATCCGAACACATGGGTCTTGTCCTGCCCGCTGATCTCGCGCACCACCTCGATCGCCTTGATCGCGCCCGTCTCGACGTAGTCGTCCCAGCGCAGCTTGGCCAGATCGCGGTCCGGGTTACGCCAGGACACCATGAACACCGTATTGCCCTGCTCCACGACATAGCGCACCAGCGAATTCTCCGGCTGCAGGTCGAGGATGTAGAACTTGTTGATGCACGGCGGGATCATCAGGAGCGGCACCGCCTTCACGCTCGGCGTGGCCGGCGTGTACTGGATCAGCTGGAAGAGCTCGTTCTCGAACACCACCTGGCCCGGCGCGGTGCCGACGTTGCGGCCGACCTCGAAGGCCGATTCGTCGGACTGCGAGATGCGGCCCTTCTGCATGTCGGCCAGCATATTCGCCAGGCCCTTGGTGAGGCTCTCGCCCTTGGTCTCGATCAGCTTCTTCTGCGCCTCCGGGTTGGTGGCGAAGAAGTTGGCCGGCGACATGGCATCAACCATCTGCTGGACCGCGAAGCGGATCTTCTGGCGCTCGCGCGGGCCGGCCTCGACGGCGTCGGCCAGGGCCAGCATGAATGCCGAGTTCAACAGGTAGGAGGCGGCCGAAAAGGCCGACATCGGGTTGTCGCGCCATTCGGAGCTGGAAAAGCGCTTGTCGTGGATCTCGGGGGTCTTGCCGCTGACAAAATCCTGCCACAACTGGCCAGCCTTTTTCAGGTAGTCGTCACGCAGGCCGTCCAGCTTTGCCGGGGCGATGCCGACGCCGAAATCCTTCAGCACGCCCGCCAGCGGGTTGGCGCCGGCGGCGGGCGGGGTCATGGCCGGCATCGTCATCCAGCCCTGCCACACGCTCGGGTCGGTGAACTGGCTCATCCAGGAGGCGGCGAAAGCTTGGGGGTCAGGCATGTTCATGTCGGCGTCCGTTGTTTAGAATCGGGGTACAGAATAAAAACCTTGGGAAAGCTCATGTGGATCGTCGCCGTTGCCTGGATTTATGTCGTCGCCCTGATGGCGGCGACCGAACCGACCGTGGTGCACGGCGTGATGACGTTCCTGTTCTATTGCGCCCTGCCATTATCCATTGTTTTTTATCTCACAGGGTCAAAACGGCGGCGCGCGCGGCGCGAAGCGCAGGCCAGGAGCAACGCGGCAGCGCCCCCGGGCGAGGCGCCGGGCGGCGGCGATTGAGCATTGTGGGCTTGCGCCATCCTGCTTACTTGAGCCAGATCAAGCTGGCCTGGCGGCCGGTGACGCGGTCACGGCGATACGAATAAAAGCGCTGGGGCGCGCCGGAGGTGCACATGCCCCCGCCATGGACGCGGGTCACGCCGTCAAGCGCCAGCATCAGGCGCGCCAGCGCGAACATGTCGGCCAAATATTTTACCGGTTGGTCAAATTTTGGCCTGAACGCCGCCTGCGTGGCGTCGCCCGGCATGGCGGCAAGGAAGGCCTCGCGCACGTCCTCGCCCACTTCGAAAGCCTGCGGGCCGATCGCCGGCCCCATCCAGGCGGTGATCTCGCCTGCGCCGGAAGCGCGCATCGCGCGCACCGTCTCGCCCAGCACGCCGGCGGCCAGCCCGCGCCAGCCCGCGTGGGCCGCGCCCACCACCTTGCCCTCGAGGTCGGCAAACAGCACCGGCAGGCAGTCGGCGGTGAGGATGGCGCACACCACGCCCGGCTCGGCCGTGACGCTGGCGTCGCCGGTGCGCACCGGCTGGTTCACGCCCACCGTGCAGGCATCGACCACCTCGGCGCCATGCACCTGCGCGATCCAGGCCGGACGGCCCGGCAGCCAGGCCTCCAGGCGCTCGCGGTTGGCGCGCACGGCGTCCGGATCGTCGCCGCAGTGCATGCCCAGGTTGAGACCGCCGCCGCCCTTGCCGTCGCCGTAGGGGCCCTGGCTCACGCCGCCGTCGCGGCTGGTCGCCAGCGCGCCCACGTTCGGCGGCAGATCGGGCCAGTCCGGCCATACCAGCGCGGAGCGCTCCATCACGCTTCGGCGCCGCTGTCGTCGTCGCCCGGCTCCTCGATGCCGGCCTTCGCGATCAGCTCGGCGAAGTCGGCGGCCAGCGGCACCGTCCATTCGCAGGCTTCGCCGCTGCCGGGATGCACCAGGCCGAGGCGGCGCGCCTGTAGCGCCTGGCGGTGGAACACCGGCACCAGGTGCTGCTTGCCGTAGACCGCGTCGCCCACCAGCGCGAAGCCCAGGTGCTGCATGTGGACGCGGATCTGGTGGGTGCGTCCGGTCTCCAGGCTGCAGCGCACCAGGCTGACCGGGCGGCGGTCCAGGCTGCCCACGGCAACGCGCTGGTAATGGGTGATCGCCGGCTTGCCGAACATCCCGGTCGACACCGCCATCTTGACGCGGTCGCGCGGGTGGCGGCCCATCGCCGCGTTGACGGTGCCGGACAATTGCGGCGTGCCCCACACCAGCGCAAAATATTCGCGCTTGACGCTGCGCGCCTGCAGCTGGCGCACCAGGTCGGTCTGGGCCGCCAAGGTCTTGCCGACCACCATCAGGCCGCTGGTATCCTTGTCAAGGCGGTGCACGATGCCGGCACGCGGCACGCCCACCAGTTGCGGGCAATGGTGCAGCAAACCGTTGAGCAGCGTGCCCGACCAGTTGCCGGCGCCCGGGTGCACCACCAGGCCGGCCGGCTTGTTGATGACGATGATGTCCTCGTCCTCATGGACGATGTCCAGCGCGATCGGTTCGGGCGCGAATGCCGTGTCTTCCGGCGCGGCCTGCGGTTCGATGAGCACGGTTTCGTCGCCGTAGGCGGTGTCCTTGCCGCGCGCCGGCTTGCCGTCGACCTTGACGAAGCCGCCTTCGAACCAGAGCTGCAGGCGGCTGCGCGAGAACTGCGGCACCAGGCCGGCGATCACCTTGTCGAGGCGCTGGCCGCAGACCTCGGGGTTCAAGTGCAGGGTGATCGGAGACAGGTCCGGACCGGCGGGGAGTTCGAACCCCACCTCATCGTCGAGGTCAGAGTCTAATGGCATTTCCGCCGAATTCGGCGCAGGAGTTAATATCACGTGAGTCCCATCGGCTATAATCAGCCGTTCGTTGAATCTAGGTAAAACTTTCTTGCAAAGAGCTATGCAAAAAAAATTGTCTGTGTTGGTCGTCGCTTGCGCCCTCAGTCTGTCCGCCTGCAACATCTTGCCGAAGGCGGACGACAAGGCCAAAAATCTGACAGCGGAGAAATTATACGCTGAGGCACGCGATGAGATGAACGGCGGCCACTATGAATCGGCCATCAAGCTGTTCCAGCAGCTCGAATCGAACTACCCGTTCGGCACCTATGCTGCGCAAGCGCAGATGGAAATTGCGTACGCCCATTACAAGGCGGGTGACCAGGCCGAGGCGCTGGCCGCGGTCGAGCGCTTCATCAAGCTGCACCCGAACCACGCCCAGGTCGACTATATGTATTACCTGCGTGGCCTGATCAACTTCAACGACCAGATCGGCTTCCTGAGCTTCATCTACGCGCAGGACCCGACCGAGCGCGATCCGAAAGCCACCCGCGAAGCCTTCGCGGCCTTCAAGGCCCTGGTCGACAAGTTCCCGAACAGTAAGTACCGCGAAGACTCGATCGCGCGCATGAACTACCTGGTGGGCGCCATGGCCCAGTACGAAGTGCACGTGGCGAACTACTACTTCCGCCGCGGCGCCTTCCTGGCGGCGCTCAACCGCGCCCAACTCGCCGTGCAGGAATACAGCGACGCGCCGGCCCGCGAGGAAGCCCTGTTCCTCATGATGCGCTCCTACGACAAGCTCGGCATGCCGGTGCTGCGCGACGACACCCAGCGCGTGCTGGTGCTGAACTACCCGAACAGCCGCTTCCTGAATCCGAACGCCGCCGGCGATGCGCCGTGGTGGCGCTTCTGGTCGAAATCGGGCCCGAAGGTCGCGCCGAAAGACGCGCTGCAGTAAGCAGGCAGGCGCGGCCGGCCGCCCCCGCGGCCGCCGCCGCGCCCTGCCCGTTCAGGCCGCCTGCTTGCGGCGGAACACCCAGGTGTGCTCGCTCGAGCTTGCGGCATCGAAGGCGTAGCCGTCGACGTCGAAATCCTTGAGCTGCTGCGCATCGAGAATGCCGTGCTGCGCCGCATAACGCGCCATCAGGCCGCGCGCGCGCTTGGCGAAGAACGAGATGATCTTGTACTTGCCGTTCTTCCAGTCCTCGAACACCGGGGTGATCACCGGCACGTCCAGCAGCTTGGGCTTGACCGACTTGAAGTACTCTTCCGACGCCAGGTTGACCAGCGCCTCCGCCTTCGTTGCCGCAACCTGCGCGTTGAGCGCCTGCGTCACGCGCTCGCCCCAGAAGGCGTAGAGATTGCTGCCGCGCGGGTTCTTCAGGCGCGTGCCCATTTCCAGGCGATACGGATGCATGCGGTCCAGCGGGCGCAGCAGGCCATACAGGCCCGACAGGATGCGCAGGTGGCGCTGGGCGTAGTCGATCTCTCCGGCCTGCAGCGAGCGCGCATCGAGCCCCGCATAGACGTCGCCGTTAAAGGACATGAGGGCCTGGCGCGCCTCGGCATGGTCTTCGCTCCAGTGTGCGTAGCGCGACACGTTGAGCATGGCCAGGCTGTCCGACAGGTCCATCAGTTCGGCGATCTGGCCGGGCGAATAGGCACGCAACACCTGGACCAGTTCGGCGGCGTGCGGGATGAAATCCGGGGTGGTGGCTTGCTCGGTGGTGCTTGGGGATTCGAGGTCGAGGGATTTGGCGGGCGACAGGACAATCAGCATCGGTTTACATTGCATTACTAAAAAAATTTCCCACATGATACCCGTTCCACCGAAACCCATCGTCATCGACACCAACGTCTGCCTCGACCTGTTCGTGTTCCGCGACCCGCGCTTCCTGCCCCTGCTGGCGGCGCTGGAGTCGGGCGAACTGGTCGCCGTGACGCGCGCGGATTGCCGCGACGAATATCTCGCCGTGCTGAAGTACCCGCACCTGCCGCTCGACGAGGGCAGCCGTGCCGAGGCGGCGCAGCGCTTCGACGCCCTGCTGCGGGTGGTGGCGCCCGATGCCAAGCACGTGCGCCTGCCGGTGTGCACCGACCGCGACGACCAGAAATTCCTGGAGATCGCACGCGACGCCGAGGCCGAGGTGCTGGTCACCAAGGACAAGGCCCTGCTCAAGCTGGGCCGCCGCACCGCGCGCGAAGGCCTGTTTAGCATCATGCAGCCCGAGGCCTGGCTCAAGGCGCGGCCGGCAAGCATCGTAGAATGACAGCGTCGCCATTTTCCCCGCCATCATGAGCACTCCCGCCTTGCCGAGCCGCCTGCCCAGCGTGGTCACCACCGTCTTTACCCAGATGTCGCAGCTCGCACAGGAGGCCGGCGCGGTCAACCTGGGCCAGGGCTTCCCGGATTTCGACTGCGACCCGCAGCTGCTCGACCTGGTGAACGAGGCCATGCGCGCCGGCCACAACCAGTATGCGCCGATGAGCGGCATCCCTCTCCTGCGCGCGGCGATCGCGGCCAAGCTCGAGCGCCTGTACGGGCGCTGCTACGACGAGGCCAGCGAGATCACGGTCACCAACGGCGCCTCGCAGGCGATCCAATCGGCGATCCTGTGCAGCGTGCATCCGGGCGACGAAGTGATCGTCATCGAGCCGGCCTACGACTGCTACCTGCCTGCGATCGCGCTCGCCGGCGGCGTGCCGGTGCCGGTGCCGATGCGCCTCGACGGCGAGGGCTACAGCGTGCCCTGGGAACTGCTTGCCGCCGCGGTCACGCCGCGCACCCGCATGATCGTCGTGAACTCGCCGCACAACCCGACCGGTTCGATCCTGCGTCCTGCCGACCTGGACGCGCTGGCCGCCATCGTGGCCGGGACCGACATCCTGGTGCTCTCCGACGAGGTGTACGCTATAGGGAAGGCTAATTAACGCTGCATTTAAAAGAAGATTTGGTTTCGTATGAACTTATATGGAAACGGCGAATCACACGATAGTACATCGATATCGCGTGATTTTTCCGGCCGAAATGTGAGCTTATATGACTCCGAAGCGCAGGACTGGCTTCCCATATCGGGTGGCCTATGCAACTGATGGATTCCTCGACGAGAAGGGTTTTGGGCGGGTGGCCGCTTTCCCATTCATCATGGACCACCGACCAGGCTATCACCGGATGGCCAACCAATTTCTTATTGACATCGGCTTGGGCGAATGGAATGTAGGGACGCGCGGTACTGAGGATGCATTGCCTCTGCAGCCGACCGAAACCACCATGCGCAACTACGCGCACTGGCTGAAGAACTATCTTGAGTATTGCCACGTCCGGGGCAAAGATCCTCTCAAGGCTAATTACCACATCGATTTGATCCAAAGCTACCAAGGGGAAATGACCTCTGGGAGCTGGTCGCGGGACAACGTCGGACTCAAGGGCAAAACGATCAACTCGCGTGTTGATCTTGCGTGCATGTTTTTACTTTGGGCGGTGGATAAGGGGCTGCGCGGACCATTTCGCATTCCCAAAGTGAGGCGGACGTTGGTCGTTGAAAGTCCGCACAGCAGTGGTGCTCGCACCACCAAAACTGTGGAAGCCAGGCGGGGGAAAGCCAAGGAAAGCAAGCGTCGGCTTGGTTTTCCGGATGATAAGGAAATCGGCGCGTGGCTGGCGCGAGTGCGCGATATATGCCCAGTCGAGGGCCTTATTGCAGAACATATTCTCGAAACAGCCGTGCGCCGGGCAGAGGCTGCGGCGTGGCGGGTCGACACCCTTCCACTTAGCCCTGGCAAGTGGGACGTCGTCAATCGGAATGCGCCCGTGGAGAATCAGGCCGTAGTGGTCTCGCTGCGCTACGGCACCAAGGGGCACAGCTACGGCGAAGACCACGGTGACAAGATAGGCCCGGAGGATAATATTCTCTTGCCGATGCCGATGGCGCTCAAGCTCCACGAGTACCGCCAAAAGGTTCGGCCGAAGGCACTGACAATTGCACTGCGCAAGGCCAAGAACGCCCGTGGGGCAGAGACCTTGCGGAAGAACGCGGTCCACTTATTCCTCAATCCGGCCACCGGGGAACGCTACACAGGGCAAAACATCTATGATTTCTGGACCCGCGATAGTGCTGGGTGTCCACGTGGCTGGTCACCCCATCTGGGACGCGACTTCTGGGCGTGCAGCCTACTGTGGAAACACCTGACCGAGCAAAAAGCGTTGGTTGATCATGCCATCAAAAACCAGGCTGAACCCTCCGTATTGAAAATGCTGACCCTGGACATTTTGGGGTTCATCCAGCTGACGATCAAGCCCCAACTCAGGCACGTCGACCTCGAGACGACCATGCTTTACGTGCAGTGGGTATCGGACAGGCTGGGTGTGAACCTGAATTTCCATCAGAACTATATGCAGCAGCTCAGTGAAGAGGACATTGACGAAGAGGACGTCAGATGAGCATCCGCGAGTACAACAAGGATCACCAAAAGGAGCACGCCGGCATCACGCCTGCGGTGCTGGCCAGCGTAGACGCACCTGAATCCGATGATCCACTGGTGTTCTGGACAAAACATGAAAAGGAACCATGTGAAGTCAACCTGCGCCCCTTCGCCACGGGACAGAGAGAAGCAAGGCCACAAGGAGGGGGTAGAAAATTCGCGTTATTCTCCGCTCGCCCGGGACTCATCCATCAACTGAAGCCCGCCATTGAAGAATCTCTTATGTATGCGCCGAAAGCGACTGTCGATAGCTACCTAAGTAGTCGCACAATTTTTGCTGTCAAAGTCGGACTGGCAATGCAGCAGGAGTTGAGCGATGAAGCATTTAGAGTTGACCGAGCACGAGCAGCGCACGCTGCGTGAGATGGGCGTTTTTCATCCGCATCCGAGGACGAGGATGCGAGCCCAAGGGATTGTGCGCCTGAGCCAAGGCCTGACCCTTCAGAAGACTGCTGATGAATTCGGCGTGCATTTGAATAGTGTCGAGCAGTGGCGGCAACGATGGAGCAAGCTTGGCCTGGCCGGGTTGTACGAAGGACGTCATACCGGTCGACCGAGAAAGTGGACCGCCCAGCAACAGCAGGCTTTCGGTGAGTTGGCGGTTTCTGAGGGCGGGACTGTGGGTGCACTGCTGCGCCAGGTCGGGCAGAGCCAGGACCAGGTGCCAATCAGCGAAAATACGGCCAAGCGCTACCTTAAGGAGATGGATTTCACGTACAAGCGCTATCGGTACAGTTTAAAAAAAAGCGAAATCAAGAAGCGTTCGAGCACGCCAGCAAAGTGATCGACGCGCTGTCCCGGCTCGACCACGAACAGCAGTGCGAACTGCTGTATTTCGACGAATCTGGGTTCGGCCCGAATCCGCCAGTACAGTACGGATGGGGGAAAATCGGCCAGACCCAGGCCGTCGCACCGCTCGCGCACCGGCAACGCGTGAACGTGCTCGGCGCGTTGCGCCACGATGGCTCGTTGACCTGGACTACGCAGCAGCGGCCGACGACACGTGAGGATGTGATCGCATTCTTCGATCAAGTCGCGGCTCAAGCGCACGAGGTTCCACGAATCGTCTTGATCGACAACGCCGGCATACACAAGGGCGCTCCGATCGACAAGAAGCGGCGGCAATGGGCCAAACATGGGCTGTATCTGTACTATCTACCGCCCTATAGCCCTGAGCTCAATCGAATCGAAATCCTGTGGAAGCATGCCAAGCACTTCTGGCGCCGCTTCGTTGCCACGAACGGCGCAGATCTGCTCGACGAAGTTCAGTCTTTGATGAGCGGATTTGGAAGCCGGTTCACGATAAATTTTGGGTGACTACTTAGTCCTCAAATGCTTCAAGTCACCGCCCAAGAATCACGATGAAAACAGCAAAAAGTAACAAGGCAATCTAACCTATCCCGCACTCTGGAGGTTCATCCTCCCACCTGAGGAATGCGTGCAGGAAGCATGCCTAACAGGTAACACAACTAGGGCAACCACATAACCATGGCGCAACAATTAGAACTCTTCGATGAAATGCTGCCGACAAGCCGGAACGCCGTCTTTGACGATGACTGGCCCCGCCACATGCGGGAAATCGCGGAGAAGGTCGAAGCTGAGCTATTGTTGATTCGCAGGAGGAAACCCGGCGGAATTCTCGTCGCCTCCGAATATGCACACTTGACCCTCTACGAAGCCGCACGAAGACTCGCAGGCTTCGTTGTCGTCCCGGCACAAGTGAACGCTTGGGTTCATGCACTGTTGATGGCGCAAGTCCGCCCGCCACAACGTGAAGCTATTGGTTTAAACCCGAAACAACGCCTGAAACGCAGGAGCGGCCGAGCTCGGGAGCCACCACCATGTAGATTATGTCGGCCAGGTAGCGTTAGCCACGTTGGCTAGGGCTCTCGCTTATCTGACAATGTACCGCCCAACGTGACGACATTTGCTACAATCGCCACTGGCGTTGCCACCACCCAGCCTCTGACAGCCGGTATTCACTCGGCTTCTATACTCGTCCGACAGAGATTCCCTTGACCGCTCGTCTGCCGCCTAGACGCGCTCCTTTTTTTTCGTTAAGGACCATCTGTGGATGCGCCTAGTGTTTTTTCCGCCATATTCGCAGGTCTTGCGTTCATAGTTTCCTTCGTCGCAGCCTTTATCGCGCACGACTCACGCGTGGCGGCTGATCGCTCTGCCGACAGTGCTGAGCGGGCAAACGATATAAACTTGCATCAATCTCGTTTGGATATCTACAGAGCATTTCAGGCTTTCCATGGTGCGCTAGTGCAGCGCGGGCCTCTTCTCACAGAAGCTGACGTCTTCCCCTTTCTCGGTACAGCCCATCTCTCCGAATTTTACTTTCCAGAATCGTTGCATAAGCGCCTCCAGCGTATCGCTGATGATGCACTAACCTATCTCAGCAAGGCAGAGGATCTCAGGCAGGCAAACGAAGTTCCAGATCTCCTGACTCGCCCGGAGCGAACCAATCTGCGCGCAACGATGAATGCCCAGCACAAGACGCTCCGGGAAGACTGCGTGCAAGTCGACGAACTGCTGCGCGCTGAGCTGCGCCTATTCAAGCGCAATCCGCCCCGGGCCTGAATGAGGGCAGCCTTGCCACGGGTCTGACAGGCTGCGCTTCTCACGATGCACGTTCAAGCCACACCGCATTTTTACGCTTAAAAAATCTCGTGTCACGCATGACGTCGCGCTACATTTTCGTACTGAAGTGTTTAAAGCTTGATATAAGTTTCGCCCCACAGCTGAGACTGTCACCATCGAAAGCGATGCTTTTTCCGCTGACCTTGTGATGCGGAGAGCCGGTTGTAATCGTACAGCCCGCATGACCAGGGATGGGACAACTGCATGTATCCCCCACGCAGGCCACGGGAATCCCTTGCACCGTGAAGTGGGTGGCGCTGGCGCTGATCACCTTGCCGCCGTGCGACGTGGCGTCGCCTAGCCGGATGACGTTTTTCATGGAAGGAATGCCCCGGCTTTTAGAATGCGAGCGGAAATCCAAAGACACATAGTTTTACTTGGTCTCTGGCACGGCATAGTTTGCTGGATCGACCGCCATCGATTTGATCGGCCGGAACACATCGCCGCGTGACTTGTCCTGAGCCTTGCGCTTTTCCTCCGAGGGCGGGCTGATGAAGATGAAAGTGGCCTCGTGCGGGTCGCGCAGGTTGACCGCCAGGCTTGGGCCGCCGGCGCGATAACTCCCCATGACACCGATCGCCATCTCCATGAACAAGGTCGCGGCGCCGGTGTTTCCGAGGCGCCGGTCAATATTGATGAACTGGTCGAGCTTGCCGCTGTCGATCTCGGGGCTGCCCTGAGCAGCGTAATGGTGCAGCATGCCCTCAAGAGCGACCAGTTGTTCGGTCTGGTTGTTGGTCGCGGCGATCACGCGGGCTGGCGCCTTGGGCCGTTCAGCCTCGGGCAAGGTGCGTAGGGCTTCCTGCAAACCTTCGAGGAGCGCTTTCTGGCGCGCGTCGCGCCGGGCCAGCGGCTTGCCGTGTTCGTCGGTGGTCTTCACGAAGACCGGGCGGTGGATGTAGCCGAGCGTGGCCATTTTGTCGAACTGCTCGAGTTGTGTTTTGCTCCAAGGGACGGGGAACCATGGGGTTGGCTTCCAGTCCTGAGGTGGCCGGTGCTTGGCGTTCAACTCCCGGTCGAGGAAGCTGATCGCGCCAGTGCCGCGAATGTCTGGGCGCACACTGAATTTGGCGGCGAAGTCCAGCCATTCGGCGATGGTTGGGGGGCGAGAGTAAGCGTCCTTATCTGCGCGCGGCAACGACTGCGACAATTCAAGATGGCCGAGGAAGAGGCGCCGCGCGACCCCGTCGCGGTTGAGCACCTCCATGGGCACTTGATAGTCGTCGATGTCGTCGAAGGCAAACGGCCGGATCGGGTCTACCCGTTCGCGGCGGGCTAGGATGAACAGCGCTGCCGAGTCGGGCATTTCGGGCACGTAGTAACCATCCTTGACGAGCGGTGGCGCTCCAGGTGGTTGCGAGAGTTCTCGGGTGTATATCCCATCGTCCGAATTCAACACGATATATGGCACGTCCGGGTTAGCGTCGAAGAAGTCAAACACGTCCTCGAGAATGCGATCAGGCCGCTCTGCGAAGCGGCGAGGGCCGGCGACAAACAGGCTGTCCGACATACCCTCTCCCTCTGCCCCGGCAGCCAATCCCATAATTGGCGATAATGGGCTATCTGGAATTTTGCCGAAGTCAGGTGGATTCGCATTAAAGACCGGAGTACCCCAATAGCTCACCGAATAGCCGGCGCCATTGAGTAAAGCATCGTTAACCCGGCCGCCAGTCAAGCCGTGCTTGTCTGTGCTTGTCCAAGGATATTTCTTTGGATCGTGCTCGCGCAGTGAGGTGTACGGATTACCGGACTGGAGGGCTTCCCACAGCTTGCCCTGCCGGTACTTGTCTAGGGTGACCCCCAAACCGATTACCTCGAGCACGTACTCGCGCCGTCCTTGCTCAGTGCTGGCCGCTGCCAGCTGCTCGCGCGCTTTCGACGCTGCCGCTTCGGCCTGCACTTGGCGTGCATCGGCTTCGCGTGCCGCCAGCACCCAGCGCCCTCCGAGGAGCAGCCCGACTCCGAGCAGGACTGCCAGTGGCCACCATAGTTTGCTCATTGTTTCCTCCGCTTGGTTGCTTGCCGCAATAACGTTCCCCGACAGCACGAAGAGCAATGCCAGCATCGATCGACATGGCATGGGAAATGGCCGCTTTGTTCTCGGATTCCTCGTGTTATTGCTAGTGCTCATGAAGTCACCCGTTCAGCCTTCCCTACTTGTCCGGGCATCGATTCCACAACGAGGGCGGGCGGAAGTCCCTCTGGCGGAAGTGGCAGGTCGGCAGGTAGTTTTCCGGTGGAGTAGTATTCTTTAGTGCCTTCGATCAGTGCCTTGCGCCATGGACGCTCGTCTGCCCAGTAGGCTGCATATAGCGTCTGGAATGCTTCCCATGTGAGAATGTCGGGACGAGGTTTTTCGCCCCTGCTTGGTTTCTTCAACCGCCAGTCCGCCACCGCGCACAGGTATCTGTAGAACAGCGGATCGGTCGGCGCCTTCCCGCCTCCGATTGCCACGTCATAGGCGGTCACATGGCTATGGTTTTTGCGCCCGCCGTAAATCGCACTGTGGAACGAGCGCGGCACGGCAGTTTTTTGCCAGCGCAGGCGTGCCTCGCTCGGCGTCTCGGTCCGTTCGATCAACAGCTTGGGCGGATTGAGGAGGCGGTTGAATTCCAGGCAGGCATACACGTTCTTGACCTGGCACTTATCCTCGTTTTTCTTCTCGCGGTTGAGCGCTTCCGTCAATGCAGCACGATACTCGCTGCATTTCGCCACCTTGCCCTGGTGCAGGGCGGGACGTGGGCTCGGCACCGGTTGATAGCCGCGCAGGGTCGCCGCGATACCGCCCGGGTCCGCGATGCACTCCCAGTGGCTCTCGTTGATGCCGTAATCGCTGGTAACGGAAACGGCTGCGTCGATCTGGTCGACGTTCTCGCTGGCGCCGTAGCGCTTCTGCGCGTCAGGAAAGGCGCCTTCGCCCATGCTGGCGACAATCGGCTTCGGCAATGCCTCGCCGGTAATGCGGCGCAGCCCGAATCGCGCCCGCTCTTCGGGAGACGCGTCGCCGGGTGCGTCGTCTTGGGCGGGCAGGCGCTCCCGCAAGAAATGATTACTTGTCAGCGAGTCGCTGGCGGCTGTGTGCGCGTGATCGTCTTCACCGGGAACCCGTAGCGCAAAGTCGTGCGGCGGTTGCCCGACCATGACAAACTGGCCGACTCTAGAGTCCGGGCGGCGCTTTAGCGTGAAAACGCGCTGAAAGAAGCCACTGCCCAGCTCCGAAAGCGGCTTGCGTGTTGTCTGGGTCGGCGCTGCTGTCGTTTTGGCGTGCTGTGGTGCGAAATCCTTGAACGGTGCACGCGCACTCACCTGACGAGTTTCAAGCTTGTGGCCGCGCAGGAAGTCGGGCACGCCTTGCCAGCCGATTCCCGCGACGCCGGCGAATGCCACCGTCATGTCTTCCGGTGAGAAGTACAGGTAGACCTTGCCGCGATTGTCGCGGTCTTTTGCGGCCGTCCATTTGGGGCCGACTGCGCCGAAATGCGTTTTTGTATCGGTCAATTCCGCCAGCGCAGGGGTATCGTGCTTTTTGGCCTGGACGCCTTTGACAATGTTCGCCAGCGTGGTCAGACGGGCGTGCAAGGTTTGCCCACCGCTGATGAATTGGTAACGGTTCTTATTCCCCGCTGTCATCAGCGCATCTCCGCCCGCATAACCGTCGGCGAGGGCTGCGGTCGTCGGCAGTTCGTCGATCAGACTGTATGGTGGATTACACAGGATCAGTGTGTCGGCCGGACGCGCCCCGGGCTGATCCTTCTGCATGTTCGGATCGAGCAGGAAAGCCTGGGCAAGCAAGCTGAGCAGGCAACCCTGGCTGTGCGCGACGATCGAGACCGTTTCGTTTTCGTCGTAGTCGCGAATCATCGAAATGAGTGCGGCAAGCCGGCGGGCTGCCAGGATCATGTAGAGCCGGCCCGGGTTTTTCAGGAGGGGGTGGGTCGCGTCGCGCGCTGCCATGTCGATGGTCCCCATGGCGTTGCCCTTGCCCCGGTTCCACATTTCCGGAAGCGAGGACGTCGCGTTGGCAAACGGGCCGCCTTCCTTCGAAAAATCGCGGTCCAGGCGGTTGCCGTAACGGTCGGTTGCTTGGCCATGCGGTGTCATCTTCCAGTGGCGCACATGCGCGGCTTCTTCCCGGAAACCCCAGTAGAACGGAATGACCGGGCTGTGGGTTTCATCGGTTACCTGACGCTTGTAGAAAACAGCGTCCGGATCTTCCTCCAGCTTGTTTCGGTCTGTGGTTTGGGGCATCCGGTAAGTAGCTGGCGTCAAATCACCGCACAGGCGTTCGGCCAGGCCTTCGCACAGGCCCGATTCGACAGCGTCGTAACTCACCCCTATGTCATTCACGCCATGTACGATGATGATCGAGCCGGGCAGGTTGTGTCTTACCCCGACAATCCTTTTGTTCCCTTTCTTCGGCAGGGTCACGCCTTCACCGGCGCCTCTGCCGAAAGGCAGTTTTTTGTAAAGCCCGGAGCTCTTTGCTTTGCTCATGACTGCCCTTTCTCCTCGAAATGAATACGCGCAGCGTGCATCTGTTCGTGCTCTAAAATCGTGGTTTTGCCCGCAGCGTCCGTTTCACCCTCGCTGCTTCCGGCAGGCGACTCGATCTTGTAAGCCAGTCCGGCTGCGGGCACGCCGCCGTCGAGATGGGGGTAGAGGCGCGGTTCAAAGGCAAGATCGGTTCCGTCCTTCTTGAATGCAGGGAGCTCGGCGTTCATGGTCTCGGGGCCCTCCCATATGAAATCCGGCGCATGGAATTTGAGTGCTTGCTTGCTCCCCAGGACTGGCGATCCTTCGCCCAGTTTGAGAAATGAGCCGTCTGCCGTCACAAACAGGATGCTTTTGGCTGCGACGGTAATCGCGCCTTCATTGGCAGTTACCTGGATGTCCTTCGCCGAGTTGACAGCGATGTCGTCGTGCTGGCTCTGCAGCAGCAGCGTGCCGGTGTGTGCGATGGCATTGAGCCCGCCGCTACGGGCAAAAAGCGAGATGCCGTTGCCGGCATTGACTGCGAAACGCTGCCCTGCAGTAAGCTGCAGATGTTGCTGGGCGGCCGTGTCGATATTGGTGGCCGAGTAGCTCACGATGGCTTTGGAACTCGCGAAACCAATCCCGGCGGGTGAGGTCATCGCGATGACCGGTTCCCTCGGCTCGGGGCTTTCCGGCGCGGTGTTGCTGTCACCCTCCCACCCCTTGAACCGGGCAAGCAGGGCGTCCTGCTCCTTGGTGTCGATCTCCAGGCCTTTGTGTTCGGCGGCGTAGCTGCCGAGGGAAGTGCACAGCTCGCCGCACTCGCGCAGAAGGTTCAGATAGTCGTCGCGGGCCAACTGGGGGCCTTTGGTACCGGCGCCGCCGAGCAGTTTCCAGGCGCTGATCAGGATTCCGCGCGCAGCCCGCAACGCGATTGCTTCGTCTGTACGCAACTCCGCGCCTTCGCCGCGGGGACGGGCGCCATCCTGCCGCCGCGGCTCCGTGAGGTATCCCAGGTTCAGTTCACTCGCGCCGTGGTCGCTCGCCAACTGCGCGCTGATCTGGCCTGAGGTGTCGTCCAGCCTGAGCTGGTTGCCGCGCTGGCCGCGCACTTCCCGGCTACGCAAACCGGATTGATAACGGGTATCGGGCAGCCCGTCCTCCCGTACAAACGCCGGGGGTGGCGCTGCGCCGTTGTACACCTGGGCCACGATGACGGGCTTATCCGGATCTCCCCCGGCGAAGGCGACCAGTACCTCCGTGCCGACGGGCGGCAACAGGCGCGCGCCGCATTGGCCACTGCTTCCCGGTCCGTCGCCAGCCCAGTTGGAGGCTACCCGCACCCAGGCCGAGTCGCGATCCGAATCCGAACTACCGGCGCCAGCTGCGTGTGCATGGTCCTCTGGCCGTGTCGCGAGAAAACGGACCTTGACGCGGCCGAGATGATCGCACCAGACTACTTCGTTTTCCGGTCCAACAACGATTGCACTCTGCAGTTGCGCAGGCACCTGGACAGGGCGTGGCGGCACAATCCGAACCGTGCGTCGGACGCACTCGAAGCGGGTCTTGAAGCGCAGCGGTTCATCGTCGCCGCCAGCGATGGGCGTCAATGCGCCACGGGGCCATCCGCTGCGTTCGAACAGCCGTTCTACCCGCGCGCCGATCTCCACCGGCAGGTTGTTCTCGGCGGCGATATGCTGCGACGTGACGACGAACTCGCGTTCGCTGGCGGGATGTGTGTCGATTTCCGGATGGCCTTTCAGGCTGAACCACTCGCCAACGGCAAGGTCGCGCACCCCGCCTTCGCCTTTGAAGCATTTGCTTGCGTACTCGTGGTGCGCCACCTGCGTATAGGTCAGCTCCGTGAGGTCGCGCGGGCTGTCACCAACATGGGGGGCGCCAACCAGGTATTGTTCCAGTCCGGCAGCTAACTGGTTGCCGCGTTCTCCCTGATCTGCTTGCGAGGCCACGTGGGTCGTCATGAACATCGTGCTGCGCGGCTGCAGGTAATCCCAGCTGTGCAGTGAGCCGGTGCCCGACTGGAGCTTACGTACTGCGCTCCAGCCGGTGATGGCGTCGCGCTGCTCGGTGGCGGCGTCGCGGTGAAAACGCACCTCACCGGCCTCGTTTCGATCAAGTTTGCTGGAATCGTCGAACAGAACCAACGTGTGGCCGATACCGGATGTTCGCTCACGACTGGGGGCGTTTCCTGTATTCGTTAGTCCCGAACGGAAAAACCAGGCGATGCCACGCCGCTGCATCAGACGTCGGATGAACTCGGCGTCTGACTCGTTATGCTGCATGATGAACGTACGCCGAGGGTGTTGACGGCTGGTGAGCACGGAATCGATGTGCAGATCGAAAGTGCTGGCCAGGACCGGCATGGTCTTTTGCCATTCACTGACAAGTATCTGGATAATGTCCAGTTCATTCTTGTCCCGGAAAACTCGGGTGTTGAACCTGTCTTCCAGCACCGATAGCGCGTCGCGAATAATTAACTGATAGGTTGCGAGGCCGCCGTCGCTTTGGCCGGACGCTGCTTCCGTAACGATGCCGCAAATGCGGCGCAGTTGCCCGCGGTCGGTGACGATCTGCAGCTCGCAAGGCACGCCGATGAAGTTCTTGAGCTGCAGTGTCGCGCTTTCGGATACGCAGAGAATCCGGAACTCGAAGCCGCCGCAGATCGCTTCACTGCCAACAACCCTTTGAGGAAGTAGTAATGTGAAGTTGCAAGAGGTTGTTTCGGTTGGTTGAGAGCCTGGACATTGGCGCCTTGCCGCTGATGCCCTGGTGCGGGCGATGCCAGTTGTAATGATGGATCCACTCACGCAGCGTGGCTGCACGCTCGTCGGAGCTCTTGTAGACGAAGCCGTAGGCCCATTCACGTAACGCCGACTGGATGAAGCGTTCGGCTTTGCCGTTGGTCTGGGGCCGGTAGGGCTTGGTAAAACGGTGCTTCAGGTCCAGCCCTGTGCAAACGCGGCTAAAACTCTTTGCACGGAAGGCCGAGCCATTATCGGTCAGCAGCCGCTTGGGTTTCGCACCCAGCGAGCAGTAATACGCATGAGCGTTCGCCAGGAAGCGGCAGGCGCTTTCCTGTGACTCATCAGGGTGCAGCTCGGTGTACGCAATCCGGGCATGATCGTCGACGGCCACAAACAACACTTCCCAGCCCGCACCGCGGCTGCGGTCACGACGGTCACCAGTAGCCCGGTGACCGGTCTTCTCGATCCGGCCTAGCTTCTTCGTATCGATGTGTATGAGGTCGCCCGGATTCTCGTGCTCATAACGCTTCACTGGATCGGCCGGTTCCAGATCCGACAATCGCGCCAGGCCAGCACGACCGAGCACACGGCTTACCGTGGCTTTTGATAGCGACAAATACTCGGCGATGCGTGCTTGCGTCATTCGCTTCTTGCGCAGCTCAACGATGGTCAGCGCCTTCGATTCATCAATGGCACGCGGACTGCAGTTAGGACGTGAAGAGCGGTCAACCAAACCTGGCTTTCCCTCGGCGAGAAAGCGACCGACCCATTTGCGCACGGTTGCTGCGCTGACGCCGTATAACTGCGCCGCTTGGCTATCAGGCAAACGAGATTTCAGGACGTCTTCGACCATTTCGACTCGACGGATGAAGGTCAATCGGGCATTCTTATGGATGTTCATTCGGTTGGTTTCCTTGAGAACTGGGGGTTTGGCGATTTCCAGTTTCGCAAATCCAATCCGAATGAACAACCTATTGAAACATCACACCTAGGGCGCTGGTTTGGAAGTTGTGCCGCATCACCTTGTATTCCGCGTACTCGGCTGCGGGAACGCTGGCGCGAGGCACAAGTTCTACTTCAGGGACGCCAGACCGGGTATCTGCCATGGTTGTCAGCAGCGGTTGTAAACTGATACAGGCAGCGATTGAAAACTGATACACCATTTTGAGAAGATGGCCGCTTTGCGGAGCGGCCTTGAAATCCAAAGAGGTGTACGTGGAAATCCAACTCCTGAAGAAGCATGGGTTAAGCCTTCGGCAGATCGCCGCCGAGGTAGGCTGCGCAGTGAACACGGTGCGCCGGCATCTGGCCCTGGAGGCTGTGCCGAAGTACGAACGCAAAGTGAAGCGCAAGACGAAGCTGGCGCAATTCGAGCAGTACCTGAAGGATCGGCAGCAAGCTGCTCAGCCCGACGTGATACCGGCCACCGTGCTGTACCGCGAGATCGCCGCGCGCGGCTACGAGGGCGGCATGAGCCAGTTGCGCGCCTTCGTGCGCACCTTGCGCCCGGCGCCTCCGGCCGACCCGGTGGTGCGCTTCGAGACGGCGATGGGCGAGCAGCTGCAGGTGGACTGGGTTGAATTCCGCAAAGGCAGCGCGCCGTTACATGCGTTCTGCGCGACGCTCGGTTTTAGCCGGGCCAGCTACGTGGAGTTCGTCAGCAACATGAAGGTGGAAACCCTGATCGCCTGCCATGAGCGCGCTTTTGCGGCGTTTGGGGGCGTGACGCGGCGGGTCCTGTACGACAACATGAAAACAGTGGTGCTGGAGCGCGATGCGTACGGCGAAGGCGAGCACCGCTTCCACGCCGGCTTCCTGGACTTTGCCAGGCATAGCGGTTTCGTGATCAAGCTGTGCCAGCCGTACCGGGCCAAGACCAAGGGAAAAGTCGAACGCTTCAATGGCTACCTGCGCCGCTCGTTCTATGTGCCGCTGGCGAGCCGGCTGGCGCAAAGCGGCCAGAAGCTCGACGTCGTAACGGCCAATGTGGAAGTGGCCCACTGGCTGCGCGAGGTGGCCAATGCGCGCATCCACGGTACGACTGGCGAGCCACCAGCTGAAGCATTGAAGCGGGAAGTGGAGCATCTGCAAGCGCTGCCGGCACCGTGGCGTGCGGACATCGCGGCAGCCAGGCCGCAACCGACCGCCGCAGCACCTACGGTGCCGCGGCCGGCGGCAGTGGTGGAGCGGATCGCCCAGCCATCTCCAGTACAGCATCCGTTGCAGGTGTATGACGCGCTGCTGGTACGGGTAACGGAAGGAGTGGCGGCATGAACCTGCAGCACGAGCGTATCGCGGCGTTGTGCGAGAGCCTGAACCTGCCGTTCGTGGCCCAGGGCTACGGCGCTGCAACGCAGAAGGCAGCGAAGCAGGAAATGGCCTACAGCGACTTCCTGGAGGGCCTGCTGAGGGAGGAAGTCGCCGGGCGCAACGTGCGCAAGCAAAGCACGATGACCCGACTGGCAGGATTCCCAGCGGTGAAGACGCTGGACGAGTTTAACTATGACTTCGCCAAAGGCGTGAAACGCAGTCAGGTCGAGGAGCTGGCTGGCCTGGGCTTCGTTGAGCGACATGAGAACGTGGTGCTGGTCGGCCCCAGCGGCGTGGGCAAGACGCACCTGGCGATGGCACTCGGTTACAAGGCCACCCAGGCCGGCATCAAGACGCGCTTCACCACGGCGGCCGACCTGATGCTGGCGTTGACGACGGCGCATACCCAGAACAATTTGAAAGCGGTGATGCATCGCGCGATCAAAGCATATCGGCTCTTGATCATCGACGAGATCGGCTACTTGCCGATGAACCGGGAGCAGGCGAACCTGTTCTTCCAAGTGATCGCGGCCCTGTACGAACGCAGCAGCCTGATCGTGACCAGCAACCTGCCGTTTGGGCAATGGGACACGACCTTTGCGCAGGATACGACGCTGACCGCGGCCCTGCTCGATAGGCTACTGCACCATGCGCACATCGTGCCGATTGCCGGCGAAAGCTACCGGCTGAAGCACCAGCGACAGGCCGGGATGATGAGGGGGAATGATGTTGCAGAAATGGGCTGAACACGGACCGTGTTCGGCGACGGCGGTGTATCAGTTTTAAATCGCTGGCACGACGATATCTGTATCAGTTTTCAATCGCCGTTGACAATGGTGACCTTCTACGGTTGCGAGAGTCGCTACCTGCTGTGATGAAAACCTTTTAATTATTCAAGGTTATGCGCAGGTGAAACTTGAGCAAACGCAACTGTCGACGGTCATGCACCTGAATCGCCTCGTGGGGTGTAGAGGCCCATCCTTTGAGAAAGCGGAGCTATGAAGAAGAAACCGAAGTATTCCCCCGAAGTCATCGAGCGCACTGTGTACATGGTTAACGAAGCGAGGAGCTTGCTGTACGACGCCCCCAGCGACACAAGCACCACTCGACGGAAGAAAGCATACTCTTTTGCCATCGAGTCCTGCAGCGCTCGACGGAACCGTAACCCATTGACTTCAAAACGAATTGGGATACTGGTCTAGTGTTTCGTTCCGTATAGTGTACGAACACATGGTCTACGACGGCGCGCAGCATGCCTCGGTAGCGCGCGATCCAAGGCTGGCCGAGCGCGCCTTCGTGGTCTCGAGCTTCGGCAAGACCTATCACGTCACCGGCTGGAAGGTGGGCTACGTGGCGGCGCCGGCCGCGCTGATGCAGGAATTTCGCAAGGTCCACCAATACAACGTGTTTAGCGTGAACACGCCGATGCAGCACGGGATCGCCGCCTACATGGAGGATCCGGCGCCTTACCTGGAGCTGCCTGGCTTTTACCAGAAGAAGCGCGACCTGTTCCGCGCCGGCCTGGCCGGCTCGCGTTTCGAGTTGCTGCCCACGAACGGCACCTATTTCCAGTGCGTGCGCTATGGCGCGATATCGGGTCTGCCGGAAGCCCAGTTCGCCAGCTGGCTGACGCTGGAAGCGAAGGTGGCGGCGATTCCGGTATCGGCCTTCTACAGCCGGCCGGTCGAATCGGGGATCGTGCGCTTCTGCTTTGCGAAGAAGGACGAGACCCTCGAGCAGGCGCTCGAGATCCTGCGCCGCCTGTAGGCGCTGGATCGGCGGCTAGCGGCCGAGTTGCCTGAGCTTGCGCTCCACGAATTCGCGCAAGGGCGCCGACAGCGTCTCGCTGTCGAGCGCCCTGCGGTAGGCCACCGCCGCTTCCAGGTCGCGTTTTTCCGCCTCCAGCGACACCCCCAGGCCCATCCACCATACCCCGTTCCCCGGCGCGCTGCGCAGGGCGGTTTCATAATGTCCGATCGCCTCGCGGTGGCGCTGCGCGCGCTGCAGCGCGCCGGCCAGGAAGGCATGGTATTCGGCGTTCCCGGCCGCATACGGCAAGGTGCGCAGCAAGGTGTCGATGCCGGGGCTTCCGCGCTCGATCTGCAGGCGCGCCATCAGCATCGCCATCGCCCGCTGGCGCGGATCGAGCGCCAGAGCGGCCCCGAGCTCGCGGATCGCTTCGTCCGGGTGCTTGGCCTCGATCAGGAGGCCGACCAGGGTCTGGCGCGCGGCTTCATGGCGCGGCTCGACCTTCAGCGCCGCGCGCAGGCCGGCGATGGCCTCGGTGACGCGGCCGTCCTCAAGCACTGCCAGGGCGCGCCGGTAGGCGTTGTCGGCGCGCTGCGCCGGGGTTTCTATCCTGCCGCCCTGCGCGGCCACGGCCGGCTTCGCGACGGCCGGCTTGACGGGCGCCGCCGCGATAATCCTGGACGCCGCTGCCTTGACCGGCTTTGCCGGTGCTGGCGCGGGCGCGACAGCCTGTGCCAGCGGCTCGGGTGTTGCTTCCTGTGCTGCCGCAGGCGCCGCCGGTGGCGGCTCCTGGCGCGGCGGCACCGGCACCTCGAAGGCCACCACGGGCGCGGCCACGGCGGGCGCGGCCGGCGGCGGCGCCGCGCGCGCGGCGGCTGCAGGAGTCGGGGCGGGAACCGGTTGCGGCCCGAGGAAGCGCCAGCCGGCAAAGCCGGCGGCCGTCACGAGCGCCGCCGCGCCGGCGGCGATGGCCACGCGGTTCAATGGCCAGGCGCGCGCGGGCGGCGCCACCGGGCGCACGTCCGATGGAAGCGGCGCCGCGCCGGGCTGGCCGGCGCGCGCGTCGAGGTCCTGCAGCATCCGGTTGATCAAGCTCATCGCGCGAACACCCATGCCAGGCCGGCCGCGGCCGAGAACACCGTGGCGCCGCCGAGCAGCCAGGTGCGGATGGTGCGCCGCACGCCGATCGTATCGCGCGCGGCGGTGGCCACGTGGCTGCCGGCCACCTCGCGCTTGCCCTCGCCGTAGCTGAGCATCAGGGCCTTGTGCGCCATGATGTTCACCAGGCGCGGCACGCCGCCGCTGGCGCGGTACAGAGCGCGGATCGCGGCGCGCGAGAACAGGCGCGCGCCCGTGAAGCCGGCCACGCGCAGGCGGTGCGCCACGTAGTAATCGAGGTCGTCGCGGCTGAGCGCACCCAGGTGGTAGTGGAAGGTGATGCGCTGGGCCAGCTGGCGGATCGATTCCAGCGCCAGCTTGCGGTTCAGTTCCGGCTGGCCGAACAGCACGATCTGCAGCAGCTTGCGCTTCTCGGTTTCCAGGTTGGTCAGCAGGCGCATGGCTTCCAGGCTCTCCACCGGAATCGCCTGGGCCTCGTCCAGGCATAGCACCACGCGCAGGTCCTGGCCGGCCAGCTCGAGCAGGCGCAGGTTGATCGCCTTGAGCACCTGGTGCTGGTCGACGTCGCGCGCGAGATCGAGTTCCAGCTCGTCGGCCAGGGCCAGCATCAGGGTGCGCGGCTCCAGGTAGGGATTCGGGATATAGGCGGTCACGAAGCCTTCGCCCAGCGTGGCCATGAACTTGCGGCACAACAGGGTCTTGCCGGTGCCGACCTCGCCCGTGATCTTGATGAAGCCTTCGCCGCCGCGCGCCGCCACCAGGAGTGTGTTCAGCGCTTCCTGCGAGCGCGCGCTGCCGAAGAAGAAGCTGGTGTCCGGGGTGATCCCGAAAGGCAGCTCGCGCAGGCCGAAGTGGGCCGCATACATCAGCGGCGCTCCCGGGCGCGCGGATCGAGCGCCTCGATGCGGCGCGACGCGTCCATCAGGTCCTGGCTCCAGTCGTTGGCGCCTTCGACGATGGTAGGCTTGATCAGGACCACCAGCTCGCGCTTCTGGTTCACCCGGGTCTTGTTGCGGAACAGCGCGCCCAGCACCGGCAGCTTGCTCGCGCCCGGCAGCTGGTCGACGTCGCCGCTCGACACCTGGCGCATCAGGCCGCCGATCGCGACCACCTGGCCGCTCTGGCCGCGCACATAGCTGTCCAGTTCCGAGGTGGCCGAGGCCGCGAGCGGCAAGGTCAGGGTGCCGGCCGAACCGAGATCGACGTTCTTGGTCACCGTGGAGACCTGGCTCACCGACGGGTGCACGTGCAGCAGGATGTTGCCCTTGTCGTCGATCTGCGGGGTCACGTCCAGCACCACGCCCGAGAAGAAGGGCTGCAGGGTCACGCTCGGGGTGTTGGTGGTGCCGCTGTCGGTGGTGTTGATGGTATTGGTCACGCCGGTAACAAAGAACTCGTCGGTGCCGATCTTGAGCACCGCCTTCTGGTTGTTCATCGCCGCCACGCGCGGACTGGACAAGACGTGCACCTGGCCCTGCGACTCCAGGAAGGAAATCAGGGCCGCGAAGTTATTGGTCTGGAAGGCGAAACCGAACAGCGAACCGGCCGCGGTGGCCGCGTTCGACAGCGAGAAGCCGGTGCTGGCGGCGAGGCCCTGGCCGTTGTTGATGAGCGGCGGCTGGCCGCCGGTATACGGCAGCGGCGCCAGGTTGGCGCCCGGCGCGATCATGCCGGTCGAGACCCGGTTCGGGTGCGAGCTCTTGATCGAGGCGAACGAGGCCCAGTTGATGCCGCTCTGGAAGCTGTCGTTCAGCTCCACTTCGAGGATCTTCGCTTCCAGGATCACCTGGCGGTCGACCGCCAGCTGGGTCGCCTTGAGGTAGGCATCGACGCTGCGCAGCTCTTCCGGCATGGCGCGGATCACCAGCACGCCCGACTGCGGGCTGATCACCACGCTGCGGCCGCCCTCCTTGGAGCCGACAATGGCTTCCAGCGCGGCCTTCAGCTCGCTCCAGAAATCGTTGTCGGAGGTGGTGCGGATGTCGGTGCTGTCGACCTGCACGTTGCCGCCGCCGAGCGAATTCGAGCCATTGTCGTTGGGCTGGCTGCCCTGGCCGCTGCCATTGTTGTTGCGGGTGCCGTCGCGGCCCGCATCCGCCACCGAGGTCGAGCTGACGCGCAGGTTCGAGGTCCCGCGGCGCTTGGCGGTCAGGTAGTTCACCTGGAACATCCGGGTCTGCATCGTCAGCGGGCGGATCGTGATGCGGGTGCCGTCGATCCGGTAGTCGTAGCCGTACATCTCGCGCACCGCTTCCAGGGTCTCGGCGATGGTCACGTCCTTGAGGTTGGCGCTGATGTTGCCCGACACCTCGGGATGGACCAGCATGTTGTAGCGGGTCCCGGCCACGATCGAACGGAAGAACTGCTGCGCCGGCACGTTGTTGAACGAGACGTTGAAACGCTCTTCCAGCGCCGGACGCGCCTTGGGCAGCTGGCTGGCCAGCGCGCTTGCCGGCGGCAGCAGTGCGGCGGCGACGGCGTCGTCGACTGCGGCGGCGGCGGGCCGGGCCTGGGCCTTGGCCATTTCCTTGCCGATCGCGTCATAGGTCTCGTGCTGCGCGCCGCTCTGGCAGCCGGCCAGCAGCAGCGCGCCGACGGCTGAAAAAAGGGAAAGCTTGTTCATCTTGTTCCGGGGCGTTAGGCGATTCGTCATTGGACTGCCGGCGTCATGCCGGTGGCCACGCTTTCGAGCGGATCCAGTCGCAGCACCTGGCGCTCGCGGCCGCGCACCAGTTCGACGCGGTCCGCGGTCATGCGGGCCACGCGCGCGCCGCGAAAGCTGCCGCCCAGGCGCACCGTCTCGCCGTCGATCACTGCCACGTGGCGTCCGCCGGCGCGCGGCGAGATCAGGACCGACTGCAGGCGCGGCGCGCCGTCGCCCGCCCCCTCGGGGCGGCTGGTGTCGAAGGCGGCGGGCGGCCGGGTCGGGTCGGCCAGCGTTTGCGCGGCGGCCGGCAGGCTCGCCAGCATCGCGGCCAGGCTCAGGGCAAGGCTCAGTTTTTTCACAGCTTCATCCATTTGCGGTCCAGACTCAGGGTATACAGCGTGAGCGTCAGTCGCGCGGCCGGGTAGGCTTCCACGTCGAGCTGCGCCCGGCCCCAGAACAGGCGGGTGGGCATCGCTTCGAGTGCGCTCATGTAATCGACCATGTCGAGATAATTGCCGCGCACGGTGACTTCGACCCCGTGGCGGTACAGCAGGACAGGGGCCGGCGCCGGCGCCGCCCCCGCGGCATCCGCAGCCGCGTCGGGCGCGGCCTCGGGCAGCGCTGGCGCGGCCCCCTGCCCGCCCAGCGACGACATCGGCTCGACCGGCAGCGTGCGCATCGACACCAGCTTCAGGCGCGCATTGGCGCGCAGGATGGTGTCGAGCAGCGGCGCCATGCGCTCGGGCGGCACCAGGCCGTGCTCCATCGCCAGCAGCGAGTCGCCCAGGGCGGCGCTTTCCTGGCGGATGGCCTGCAGTTTCTCGCGCGCCGGCGCATCCGGATCGACCTGGTAGGCCTGGACCCTGGCGGCGATCTCGCCGTCCATGCCGGCCAGGTTGTTCTGCTGCTGGCTGATCTGCGCGCGCAGCGCGTCGTGTTCGCGGTAGAGCGGGCCCAGCACCACGCTGTGGCCGATGAACAGGATCACGGCGGCGCTGGCCGCGAACAGTAGGCCACGCTCGCGCAGCGTGAGCGCGTCGATGCGCGCCATGAGTTCGAGAACGCGGGCCTTCATTTGCGCGGCTCCTCCGGCCTGGACTGCAGGCTGAACTCGACGTAAGGCGCCGCCGATACCGGCGCGGCTTCGGCGCCGGCCGCGTTGGCGGGGGCCGGCTGACTGATCGACAGGCTGGCGAAAGCTTTGCCCTGCATCAGCGGTTCGCCGGTCAGGCGCGCCAGGTAGCCGGGCACCGTGGCCGGGTCGGTGGTGCGGCCGCGGATGCCGATGTCCCTGCCTCCGCCGGTCACGCTCACGCCGGTGAGCCACAGGCCGCTCACGCTCTGGCGCGCCAGGGCCTTGAAGTAGCCGGCATAGCCGCTGGTGTCGCCCAGTTCGCCGCGCTCGATCACGCGCGCGATGTCGCGCAGCGCCAGCAACTGGGCCTGGGCCTCGGCGATCTGGGCATCGAGCTCCTTGCTCTTCTGGCGCGGCGCGAAGTCAAGGTTCACGCTCGCCAGGCGCGCCTGCTTGCGCTCCAGCTGCACGGCGCCGGCCCGGGCCTGCGCCTCCAGGCTGGCACGCTGCACCTGTCCGTAGCCGGCCAGCGCGGCGATGCCGCCGGCCAGCACCAGCAGCGACAGCGCCATCGTGCTGGAAGTCAGGACCTTTTTCTGCGGCTGGAAGGCCGGGTTGAACAGATTGATCTGCTGGCTCATGCCACCGCCTCCGCACGCAGCGCAGCGCCCAGCGCGATGAAGAAGCGCCCCTGCAGCACCCGGTCCTGCAGCTCGGGCGTGCGTGCCAGGTCGAACAGCGTGGCCAGGTCCAGGGTCTCGACCGGGGTATACAGGTTGCTCGACAGGTAGTCGTCCAGGCCGCTCACGGCCGACGGGCCGAGCACCATCTTGGCAATGCTGATGAAGGAATACTGGCGCTCGAAATTGTCGAGCGAGCGCTGCAGCTCGAGGGTGATGCGGTCGAAGCTGGCGTGCCGGCGCTCGTGATCCGGGTCGAGCAGCTGGTCGAGGGTGACGTCGATCCGGCGCGACAGGTAGAGTTCGCCACGCCAGGTCACGGTCAGCAAGCCGCCCTCGGTGCTGAACGAGAGCATGGCCACGCCTCGGTTCTCGGGGGCGACCAGCGCCGACACATTGCGCTGCGCCATTTCCGGGATATCGATGACTTCCAGAGCGAGCTTGGCCTCGCGGAACCATTGCTGGCGCGGCCCGATGACGGTATTGCGCGCCGCCACCACGAACACCGACTGCTGGGCCCGCACCTGGCCGGCGTCGACCGGGATGTCGAGCACGTCGACGGTCGCATCGGTCACCGGAAAGTCGAGGATGTCCTTGAGGCGCCAGCGCACCGCCGTCTTCATCTCTTCGCGCGGCACGTTGGGCGCTTCCAGGTTGATGAGCTGGTATTCGCCGGGCGCGAGCAGGGTCAGGCAGCGGTAGGCATGGGCCTGGGCCTCGCGCCCCGCCTTTTCCAGCAGCGCCGCGTCCGGCTTGCCCGGCAAGAAATGCGCAAAGCGCACGCAGGGCAAACCCTGCGAGACCGGCTCCACGCTGGTCGCCGCGACGCCGTCCGGCAGGACGGCGATGCTCAGCCAGCCATCTTTCTTCTTTGCTCTCTTCAGGAAACGCATGCGTGCATCGCGGAAATAATTCAATACGGCAAAGACTTGATTATATTCAAGCCTAGCCCGTAGCGATCACAAAATGTGCTTCCTTTCCGCAAAACTGGCGGTTTTTGCGGCGCTTTGCCACGTTTCGTTGTCAATACATCTCGCGCACGTAGATCACCGGGCTCTTGAACTGCCCGAAGCTGATACGCCCGATGGTACTCGGCAGGTAAGGCAGGGAGTCGGCGGCGTCGATGAACAGGTCGACGGTGCCGCTCTTGTCGGCGGCGAGCGGCGCCAGCACCAGGCTGGCCTTGCCGTCCTTGAACAGCGGCAGCGTGAATGGATCGGCGGCACGCTCGGTTCCCAAGACCTTGATGGACGGATCGCATGCGCCGGTCTCGGTATCGGTGCGCAGGCTGCGCCGGCAGGCCGTAAAGTGGACCTTCCCTTGTAGCGCCTCGGTTTGCTCGAGTCCGGTGTTGTGCTCCCATGCCGCGCCGCTCCAGAACTGGGCCTGCAGCGGCACCGGCGTCCTGGCCAGGGGCGTGCCGATCACGTTGTTCACCATCAGGCGGCCATTGACCACCATGATGCCGCCTTCCAGGGACACGATGCCTTCTTCGCGCCGGGAACTGATGGTCACCGGCACGGCACCGTCGGCGGTCTTGCGCAGCTCCGAAGCGGTGGCGCGCAGGTGCACGGCGGTGGGCGGGGTCCAGCCGCGCGTCGCCTTCGTGGCGTCGTAGCCGACCTCGAGCTGGAAGCGCACGTCCTCGCGCACGGTCGCCGGCCTGCCCTCCCCGTTCACGAAGCTGCCGGGCGGCTTGCCGTCCTTGCCCGGCACGCTGACGGCCGCCAGGCTGATGTCGGGTACCAGCGGGCCAACGAAACCCTGCAGCGGTTGCCCGTTGCGGCCATAGGCCGTGACGGTCACCGTGAACGGCTGCCCCGAGTAGACTGCGCGCGCAATCAGGTGTGGCGCAGCCCCCGGGCAGTTCATCCGCTTCAGGCAGCCGAAACCCTTCTCGGTCTCGGTCTTGAAGTATTGCGGGTAGAAGCGGCCGACGGCGACCGGATCGAGGCTCAGCGATTTGACCCCGAGATACTTGTCCAGGCTGACGCCGAGCATGGCCGCACCCACCTCGTTCCAGGCAAAGCTGCGCTGCACGGCAGCGCTGCCTTCCCAGGCGTTTTGCGGTACCAGACGCTTCTGCGCCAGGTCGCCGCCATCGGCCAGCACCTGTAGCCGCTCGGCCAAGGCAAACTCGCCGGACTCATTGCCGAAGTTCTTCAAAGGGCCGACGCCGTCATACCCGCGCGCGCTCACCACGACCTGAAATGGTTCGCCGGCTTCAGCGAAGCCGGGCTGGTCCAGTGCCGCGGTGCCGGGGTTGGCAACCCCGTCGGGGCGCCTGAACGTCGCCTCCAGGCGCTCCGGAACCGAGGCGAAGCTGACCCTGCCGGTGTTGCCGGCGGCGTCGCGCACGCGCAGCGTCACCAGGCCCACGTCGGGGTAATGAAACTCGGCCCCCGTCGACGCGGTGTTGGCGGCGAATGTCGGCGTGGCCGGGGCACCGCCTGCCGACAGCGGGGTGCCGTGCGGGACGCAAGTCGACAGCGCCACGCCGTAACTGCCGGCGGTGTTGGCCGTTCGCGCCGGGTTGTTGCATTCGAGGCTGTAGTACAGGTTCGCAACGGTCGAGGCGGTCGTGCTGAACGGCTTGGCGGTGCCATTTTCCGCCCGGGTCAGGTAGATGGTGGGCTTGATACCCGCCACCACTGGTCCGGCAAACAGCGCGCAGCCATCACCCGAGGCCTTGATCTTTTCATTCGGCTGGCAGGCGCCGACCGTGAAAACATAGGGATCCTTGTTGACCGGTTCGCCGCCGCCGGTGTCCCCCTCGACCGTCGACTTGTTATTGCCGGGCACACCATCTGCGGTGCCGCTCACTTCGGCGGTGTTCACGATCCTGCCTTCGGCGGTGATCTTCCCCTTGACCTGGAGGCTGGCGCTGGCGCCGGGAGCCAGCGCCTTGCCGTACTTGCAGGTAACGGTCTGCCCCGCCACTGCGCAGGTCCAGTCCAAGCCGCCGGCCGAGACGTAGGCGAGCGCTGCCGGCAGCGTGTCCGTGACCTGGACCTTGTTGTCGGCGCGTGCGCCCTCGTTGCTCACGGTCAGGGTGTAAGTGATCTCGTTGCCGAGCTTGAACTCGCCAGCCTGGGTCTTCCTGATGGCAAGGTCCGCGGGTTTCGAGGGCAGCGCCACGATCGCCGTGCCGAGCAGGACCCGATCGGATTCGGTGGTGAAGACCGCGTTTGCGTCAAGCGGCCTGGCTGGCGGCGCGGGCAGGTCGACCACGTCGAAGTCGATGCCGATCGAGTTCTCGTCGGCATTCGCGCCGCTCTTGGAATTGAAGGCATTCTGCTTCTGGATGAAGGGTTCCGCGCGCAGCAGCGCGCCGGCGAAGCGCACCTCATCGCCTTTCTGGTTGCCGGTTTTGTCGCCTTCCCAGACGATGTAGCCAAAGCGGCCGGAGCCTGCGTTGTCGGCGGGCGGCGTATAGTCCGGCATCTTCACCGTGACGCTGTTGTACTTGAGCGCCTGCAGGCCCTCGTAGACGTTCACGGTGCGGTAACGCTCGTTCTTTTGTGCGTAGACCACCACCAGCGCGAAGCCGGCCACCATGCTGTTTTCCTTCTGCTTTTTCGAGCAGTAGGTCTCCGAGGTGTCCACCGTCAGCCCGCCGAAGGTGAAGCTGGTCTTGCCTTGCACCAGGCTGGTAACCTCGGCGGCGGCCGAAAAATAGGTGAAGCCGTCGATCGATGAGGCGTAGCGGCGGCTCACGGGCGCGCTGACCGCCGCGCCATTCATGCTGACCTCGCCATCGATCGCGCCGGTGCCGGCCCAGTACAGGGTGGCGGACACGACCTCGGCGCCACTGGGCAGGGAGATGCTCGCCTGCGCGCTGTCGGTCAGGTCGCAGGCCTTGGCGCCGCCCGCCTTGCTCTGCAGGCTGGCCTGGGTGCCGGCAAAGTTGATGTTGCCTTCGAAGGTCTTGGTGAGAACCAGCGCAGTAGCGGCGGCCGGCTGGGACCAGGCGGCGAGGCCGGCGCACAGGGCGATACAACTGAGGGTCAGCGGTGTCTTCATATTTCCACTTCGAGCCTGCGTTGGACGAAATCGGGATTGTTCGGGGCTTGCCGGCCACAGGCGCCGTCGACCGGCTGGTTGCAGGCGATGGCCGCGATGCGCCAGCGCATGACCGGATCGCCGTCGATACTTTTCAGCTCGTCGATGGCCTGGCAGCTGACGGTGACGCGCAAGCTTCCCAGCACGCTGGCGGCCGGGAAGCCGAAAGAGGTGTTGCCGGCGCAGCGCCCATGGCGCAGCTGTTCGTACAGGCCCCACTCGAGGCCGGCGCGCGCGGCCTGGTAGGCCCTGGCACCCTCGAGGTCCAGGTTGCTGCTGGCCTGCTGCGAGGTGTACAGCGTCACCGCCGCCACGCCCAGGCCGGCCAGCACCACCAGCAGGAAGATCGCGGTGACCAGGCCCACGCCGGCCTGGCGCCGCAGGCGCACCGCATGGGTGGCATGGATGACGTGTTTCATGGCGTGTTGTCCACGTGGACCTGGCTGGCCAGCCGCACCGGCGCGTCCTGGCCGTTACCGGCGAACAGCGCCAGGTTCAATACCACCAGCGCGCTGCGCCGCAAGGCTTCGCTACCGTAGCGAAACACCTGGCTGCAGTCGCTCACGCGCGTCGCGATGACTGCGCGCTGCGCATTCGGCGGCGTCGCCTGCTGGGTGGGCGAGATGTCGTACCCCCAGTAGCGCACCAGTTCCTTGCCGCCGCCCGGCCCCGCTTCGCAGGCATAGGTGACGGGCCCGGTGACCACCTGGAAGCGGTTGCTGGGCGAGCGCAAGGGCGTGGCCTGGGTGGCAAAGGGATTGCTCCGCAGCGTCACCACCGGGTTGTTCGGCGAGGCGAAGTCGATCGATGCCACCTGTGCGATATTGGTGCCCTGGCCCAGGGGCACATAGCGGTAGGCGTCGGAACCGCTGTCCTCGGGATTGCCGAGGTTGTAGACGACGATGAAGTCGCCCGGCGCGATGGCCGGCCTGGTGCCGCCCACGGCGGTGAAGCGGACATTGGCCGGCTCGTCGAAATCGAGCACCGGGAAGCCGTCGACGTCGTCGTCCAGGGTCAGGTAGCGCCCGCCGGCGCGGGTCAGGAGGAATTCGACCGCGCTGCCCTCGCCGTTCACACGCACGCTGTTGGGCAGCGCCAGGCGCAGGTCGCGCGCGATGCGGCGCAGCGCCAGGTCGGCTTCGTCGCTCGCGGCGGCGCGCGCGCGGGTATCCACGTAGCCCTGCACCGGGGCGCGGATGAACACCGCCACGATGGCGCCGATCACGCCGATGATGACGATCACCAGGATCGCCTCGATCAGCGTGAAGCCGCGTGCGCGGCGATCTTGCGGCGGCGCGTGCATGGCGCTCATAGGAAGCTCGGCGCGTAGCGCGTACGGTAGCCGTCGAGCACGACGGACTCGCCGTCGTAGCGCACCTCCACGCGGATGCGCAGCACGTCGACGTCGGCCGCGGCCGGATTGGCGACCGGAATGCCGCCGATCGATTCCGGCGTGACCGTCACCGTGGCGCTGTAGCCGTCCACGTTCATGGGTTCGCCGTTGGCGTCGGCGAGCTTGCCGTCGACGCCGTTGAAACTGCTGGTGGCGACGTTCGGGGCGCCGACGTAGTCGTTGATGTTGTCGAAAGGCCTGGCGCCGCCGGTTTCCGGCCCCCAGTTCTCCGGAACATCGCACTCGGCGCTGGTCATGACCTCGTCGTCGCCGGCCTTGTCCGCGCCCGGGTCGCAGAAGGTGAAGCGGGCCAGCTGGACTTCCTCGAGCAGGCCTTCGGCGATCATCAGGGCCTGCTTGCGGCGCAGCGGATCGGCACTGTTCTTGGTGGTGAGACTCAGCACGCCGACGATGGCGGCCAGGGCGACGCCGACGATCAGGATGAACAGGATCATCTCGATCAGGGTCAGGCCCGCCTGGGCGCGCCTGCAGGTCCGCTTACTGGACATAGCCGGTCTCCCGATGCACCGTCACGGTACGGCTTTCGCCCGGGCTGGTAATGGTCATGGCCAGACCGCCCGGGGTCCCGCCGGGAGTGACCGGGCGGCCGAGCGCATCGAAGTAGAACGCGGTCAGCGCAACCGACAGCGAGACCTGCACGCCTTCGGGCACGCCGATACAGTACCAGCGCTCGTCCTGGCAGTGGGTGGCAGACGCCTGGCCGCCGATGCCGGCGGCGGGCGCCACCAGGCGCTGGGCGGGCGCGCAGTTACCCTGCGGCGCGTCGTAGCACAGAGCGATGCGCTTGTCCTCGAACTGGACGAACACCGGGGTGTTGCGAGCGATCGCGCTCTTCTGGGCGTAGCGCAGCAGCGCGCGGGTCTGGTCGGCGAAGGCCTCGGCGTCGAAGCCGCTGCGGTCGAAGAAGCGGGCGGCGGCGACCGCACCGAGGATGCCGACGAGGACCATCACGATGATCAGTTCGACCATCGTGAAGCCGGCGCGCCGCCGCAAGGAAGTGTGGCCGGTCATGGGAATCGGAATACGAGGCATGACACCTGCCACATGCGACAGCGCGCCTGCCGGTTAGCAGCCGGTCACGACGAGCTTGTAGGTCGGCACGGTGTTCACCGTGGTCGGCCGGGTATAGGTCAGGGTGCAGGTGCCCGCCGTATGCGCGGTGGTGCCTTTCAGGCTGATCGGGGTGATGGTGATGGTCGGGTCGGTGGCATTGATGACATAGTCGGTCGCGTTCATGCCGGCTGCGGTGGCAAACGCGGTGTTCGCCAGGGGATAGCCGGTGGTCGCATCGACGGTAACGTTGGTGCCCTCGATCGCAATGTTCTTGCCGCCGACCGCGCCCGGATTGATCAGATACTTACCGTGAACCATGGCCGCGGTCGAAGCCAGCGCGCCTTTTGCCGCCTGCAGGCTGGCCGCGCGGGCGTCGCCGCCCATATTCGCGAACTTCGGCAGCGCGGTGGCAGCCAGGATGCCCAGGATCACGATCACGACGATCAGTTCGATCAGGGTGAAACCGCCCTGCGCGCTCTTGCTGGAATATTTGTTCATGTGATTCTCTCCGTTGAAGGTGTGCGGGTGGACCCGCGGTCTTGAGTTATTTGGACGCGGCGCCGACTTCGTCGATGACCAATGCCCCGTAGGTGCCGCTCCGCCCGCTTCCGGCCGGGTGATACGAACTGGCCAATTCTACCTTGAACTTAAGCAATTTAGATGTCCCAGAAGAAAAAGTGTCGTTACTAAGCACATAATTGACGGTGCGGTCCGTCCGGTCGAAAAACCAGGCGCCGCGGCGCAGCATTCCGGGCTCGGGCGCGTAGTATTCGCCGACATAATTGGCAGGCTGCCGCAGCAGCCAGCCCATGGGATTTTCTTGCAATAACTTCAATGCGGCGTCCCTGCCGGCGGCGGCAACCAACTGGGCCTCACGCACCGCCAGCGCCGTGCGCAAGGCGCCTACCACGTGGTAGGCGGCACTGCGCTCCGATTCCGTGCGCCACTCGAGCAGCCGGCCCAGCAGCAGGCCCGCCAGCACGCCGGTCACGACCATGCAGACGGCGAACTCGAAGCGGGTGGCCCCACGCGCGCGCGACCGGATCATCACTTGCCTCCGTGTAGGGCCGCCCGGCCCAGGTCCCAGATCGGCAGGAAAATGCCCAGCGCCAGCACCAGCACCATCACCCCCAGGAAGGTGATCAGGATCGGCTCGATCTGGCTCGACAGGGTCTTCAGTTCGTACTCCACCTCGCGTTCGTACATCTGCGCGATCTCGTCCATCAGGTCGTCCAGCGAACCGGATTCCTCGCCCACGGCGATCATCTGCAGCACGATCGGGGTGAACACGCCCGCCGCCGTCGAGGTGCGCAGGATGCTCTCGCCGCGCTCGACGCCATCGCGCATCCCCTCGATGCGCGAGCCGAGCCAGGCGTTGTCGGCGGTCTGCGCCACCACCGTCAAGGCCTGCACGATCGGCACCCCGCTGCGGGTCGACAATGCGAAGCTGCGGGCGAAGCGCGCCATGGTCGCCTTGTGGATGATCTTGCCCGCGATCGGCAGGCGCAGCTTGTGCTTGTCCCAGGCCAGCCGCCCCTTGGGCGTGGCCACCCAGGCGCGGAACCCAAACACCGCGCAGGCCGCCATCGCCGCCAGCGCCGGCCAGTAGGCGACCGTGAAGTTCGAAGTCGACAGCAGGATCCGCGTCATCAGGGGCAGCTCGGCATTGAAGGACTTGAACACCGCAGCGAATTGCGGAATCACGAACACGTTGACGATCACCATCGCGATCGCCATCGCGATCACCACAAAAGTGGGGTAGCGCATCGCGGTCTTGACGCGCTCGCGCATGTCGCGGTCGAACTCGAGGTGGTCGAACAAGCGCAGGAAGACTTCTTCCAGGCGGCCGGTCATCTCGCCCACCCGCACCATCGACAGGTAGAAGGAATTGAAGACCTTCGGATGGCGCGTCATCGCGCTCGACAGTTCGCGGCCCGCATCGAGCGACTCGCGCAGGTCCTTGACCACCCGGCCGAAGGATTTGTTGATGGCCGATTCCTGCAGTCCGGCCAGGCCGCGCATGATCGGCACGCCGGACTTGAGCAGCGTATGGATCTGGCGGCTGAACAGCTGCACGTCCATCGAGGTGATCTTTTTTTCGCCCAGGCGCGCCAGCAGGCCTTCGCCGTCCCTGGACGCCGGCCCCTTGCGGCTGGGGTTGATCTCGATGGGCGTGGCGCCGCTGCCGAACAGCTGGTCGGCGACGGCGCCGCTGTCGGCGCCCTCGAGGACGCCCTGCAGCAGTTCGCCGGCGGCGTTGCGCGCCTTGTAGGAAAAAGAAGGCATCAGTCGTCGTACTGGTTACTGATGCGCATCGCTTCGGCGATGGTGGTCCTGCCCTGCACCGCCAGGCTCACGCCGTGGCGGCGCAGCGTCTCGCCGCGCATCTCGGCGTGCGCCACCTTGAGGAAGTGCGCGGGGTCCGGATGGTTGGCCGCCTCGGTGACGGCGCGCGTCATCTCCAGCAGTTCATAGACGCCGGTGCGGCCGCGGAAACCCGTGCCGTTGCAGTGCGAGCAGCCCTTGCCGTGGAAGAAGGGGGTCGTCCCGGCACGTTCGCCCAGCTCCGCGCGCAGCCAGTTCACCTCGCCCGGCGTCGGCTGGTAGGACGTCGTGCAGCTTTCGCAGATCACGCGCACCAGGCGCTGGGCCAGCACCGCCTGCAGCGAGCCGCCCACCATGTAGCGCGGCACGCCCATGTCCATCAGGCGCAGCGGCGTGGAGGCGGCGTCGTTGGTGTGCAGGGTCGAGAGCACCAGGTGGCCGGTCATGGCGGCGCGCAGGCCGATCTGGGCGGTCTCCTGGTCGCGCATCTCGCCGACCAGCACGATGTCCGGGTCCTGGCGCAGCGCCGAGCGCAGCACGCGGGCGAACGAGAGCTCGATCTTGTCGTTGACCTGGACCTGGTTGACGCCCTTGAGGCGGTATTCGACCGGGTCCTCGACCGTGATGAGTTTCTTCTCCACCGAATTCAGTTCGGACAGCGCGCTGTACAGCGTGGTGGTCTTGCCGCTGCCGGTCGGACCGGTGACCAGCACCAGGCCGTTGGGGCGCTGCACCAGCGCGCGGAAGCGCTCGACGATCCGCGCCGGCATACCGATCGCGTCCAGGCGCAGCGTGGTGCCGCCCTGGTTCAGCAGACGCATCACGACCGACTCGCCGTACTGGGTCGGCATGGTCGAGATACGCACGTCGATGCGCTGGTTGCGCACCTTGACCGCGAAGCGGCCATCCTGCGGCAGGCGCTTTTCCGAGATGTCGAGGTCGGCCATGAGCTTCAGGCGCAGGGCCAGCGGGGTGGCCACCTTGATGTCGGCCTCGGTCTGCAGGTGCAGCACGCCGTCGATGCGGAAGCGGATCTGCAGCCGCCCGTCCTGCGGCTCGATGTGGATGTCGGAAGCGCGCACCTGGGCCGCGTCGTCGAACACCGACTGCAGCAGCTTGACGATCGGGGCTTCCTCCAGGCCCGGGTTGGCGGCCAGCGCGCCGAAGTCGATCGAGCTGTCGCCCAGGTCCTGCTCGACCTCGCGCGCCAAGCCCGTGATCTCGCCGGTGCGGCGGTAGATGCGGTCGATCGCGCCCAGCACCTCGGTCTCGTTGACCACCGCCAGCTCGACGGTCTTGCGCAAGAGACGCGCGATCTCGTCGTAGGCGAACAGGTCGGTGGGGTCGGACACCCCCACCAAGAGGGTCTCGCGGCGGTCTTCCAGCACCAGGGCGCGAAAACGCCGGGCGGCCGTTTCCGGCAGCAGGCGCACCAGCTCGGCGTTGATGTTATAGAACTTCAGATTGATGTAAGGGATGTTCAGCTGGCGCGCCAGCGCGCCCGAGATCTGGTCTTCCGTGACGAAGCCGCTTTCCACGAACACGCGGCCGAGCTTGCGGCCGGTGCGCTTCTGGTCCGCCAGCGCCTGCTCGAGCTGCTCCTCCGACAGCAGTTTCTGCTGGATCAGCACCTCGCCGAGGCGAATTTTTTCCGGCCTTGCCATGAACATCCCTTGTCGTTATTGCTTGCAGTGAATATTTTATGCCAGAACCTGTAGGAATTGACCTACGGAATCGTCTGCCGATCGGGAAAGTGTCGCCGTTTCGCCATAAGAAAATGGCATCGCGTGTAAGATGGCCGGGAAAACGACAAGGAGCCCCATGCAAGCCCTGCGCGCGCAGCGCCGCCGCATCTACCTGATGCGCCACGGCAGCGTTACCTATTTCGACGAGACCGGCAAACCCTTCCTTCCCGAGACCGTGGCCCTGAACCCGGCCGGCCAGGCCCAGGCCGATGCCGCCGGGCGTGCCTTCCGCGAGGCCGGCGTGCGCTTCGACCGCGTCATCACCTCGGCCCTGCCGCGTACCGTCGAGACGGCAGAGCGGGTTTTGGCGGCCAGCGGGCAGCAGATCGCGCCAGAAGCCTGGCCGGAACTGCACGAGATCCGCGGCGGGCGCCTGGCCGCCATTCCGAAAGATGAACTGCGGCGCGCCTTCACCGGCGCCTTCGAGGGCGCGGTCGATGAAGGCCAGCGCTTCCTGGGCGGCGAATCGGTCGGCGAGATGATGGACCGGGTCCATCCGGCGGTGGCGCGCCTGCGCGCCCAGGACGACTGGGACAGCGTGCTGCTGGTCCTGCACGGGGGCGTCAACTGCGCCATCCTGTCGCTGGCCCTGAGCGGCCAGCGCCTGTTCCTGGGCGGCCTGGCGCAGGCGGCGGGCTGCATCAATGCGCTCGACGTGGGCGAGGATCCGCACGATTGGGTGGTGCGCTTCGTCAATTATGTGCCGCCCGGCCCGCTGCAGCCGGAAGCCCGCGCCACCACCATGGAACAATTGTTCGAGCAATACCGCAAGGCCCGCTGAATCCATCCGCTCGCAAAGAAATAGCACGCCCGTGCGCTTCAGAGCTAGAATGCAGGACAACACAGAATATGGGAGACGCGATGTACGAGGAAATGATGGGCACCAAGCCCGTGTCCGAACGCCAGCGCTTCGACGTCGCCGCCCTCGGCGCCTGGCTCGCGCTAAACGTCGACGGCTACCCGGGCGGCGCGCTGGATATCGAGCAGTTCAAGGGCGGCCAGTCCAACCCCACCTTCCGGCTCGAGGCGGGCGGCCGGCGCTACGTGCTGCGCACCAAGCCGGGGCCGGCCGCCAAGCTGTTGCCTTCGGCCCATGCGATCGACCGCGAGTTCCGCGTGATGTCGGCGCTGCACGGCGCCGGCTTTCCGGTGCCGCGCCAGTACGCGCTGTGCCTGGACGAAGCCGTCATCGGCCGCGCCTTCTACGTGATGGAGTGCGTCGAAGGGCGGGTGTTGTGGGACCAGTCGCTGCCCGGCATGTCGCCAGGCGAGCGGGCCGCCATCTACGACGAGCAGAACCGCGTGATCGCCCAGCTGCACACGGTCGACTACGCAGCCATCGGCCTGGGCGACTACGGCAAGCCGGGGAATTATTTCGCACGCCAGATCGAGCGCTGGACCAGGCAGTACCAGGCGTCCGTCACCGAACCGATCGAGGCCATGGAGCGCCTGATCGAATGGCTGCCGCAACACATCCCACCAGGTGACGACACCAGCATCGTGCACGGCGACTACCGCCTGGACAACATGATCTTCCACCCGACCGAGCCGCGCATCCTGGCGGTGCTGGACTGGGAACTGTCCACCCTCGGCCATCCGCTGGCCGATTTTTCCTACCACTGCATGAGCTGGCACATCCCGCCGGGGCGCTTCCGCGGCATCGCCGGCCTGGACCTGGAAGCGCTCGGCATCCCTTCGCTTTCTGACTACGTGGCGCGCTACTGCGAACGCACCGGCAAGCGCCTGCGCGCCGAGGACTTCGATTTCTACCTGGCCTACAACATGTTCCGCCTGGCCGGCATCATGCAGGGCATCATGAAGCGCTACGTGGACGGCACCGCGGCCAGCGCCCAGGCCCTCGAGAACGGCAAGGCCGCGCGGCCGATGGCCGAGATGGCGTGGCAGTTCGCCAGCCGCGCCCGCTGACCCCATCACAAGGATACGCACATGGATTTCGCTTACTCGGAACGCTGCACGGAACTGCAGGCGCGCCTGCTCGCCTTCATGGACGAGCACATCTATCCCAATGAAGCCGCCTTCAACGAGGAGATCGCGACCAACGCGCGCGAACGCGGCACGCGCTGGCTGCCGCTCGCGCTGATCGAGCGCCTCAAGCCGCTGGCGCGCGAGGCCGGGCTGTGGAATTTGTTCCTGCCGCGCTCGGGGCGCGCGCCCGAGGGCCTGTCGAACCTCGATTACGCGCCGCTGTGCGAGATCATGGGCCGCGTGCCCTGGGCGCCGGAAGTGTTCAACTGTTCGGCGCCCGACACCGGCAACATGGAAACCCTGGAGCGCTATGCGCCGGAAGACGTCAAGCGGCGCTGGCTGGAACCGCTGCTGCGCGGCGAGATCCGCTCGGCCTTCGCCATGACCGAACCTGGCGTGGCCTCGTCGGACGCGACCAACATCGCCACCCGGATCGAGCGCAGCGGGGACGACTACCTGATCAATGGCCACAAATGGTGGATCTCGGGCGCGGGCGACCCGCGCTGCCAGGTCTTCATCGTGATGGGCAAGACCGACCCGGAGGCGCCCCGCCACCGGCAGCAGTCGATGATCGTGGTCCCGGCCGATACCCCGGGCATCACCATCCTGCGCCCGCTGCCGGTGTTCGGCTACGACGACGCCCCGCACGGCCACTGCGAAATCCTGTTCGAGAACGTGCGCGTGCCCGCTTCGAACATGCTGCTGGGCGAAGGGCGCGGCTTCGAGATCGCCCAGGGCCGCCTGGGACCGGGCCGCATCCACCACTGCATGCGCGCCATCGGCGTGGCCGAGCGCGCACTGGCGCTGATGTGCCAACGCCTGGAAACCCGGGTGGCCTTCGGGCGCAAGCTGTCCGAACAGGGGGTCTGGCGCGAGCGCATCGCGGAAAGCCGTATCCGGATCGACACCGCGCGCCTCCTGACCCTGAAGGCGGCCTACATGATGGACACGGTCGGCAACAAGGTGGCGCAGGCGGAAATCGCCATGATCAAGGTGCTGGCGCCGAACGTGGCGCAGGACGTGCTGGACTGGGCGATCCAGGCGCACGGTGCCGCCGGCGTATCGGACGCCTTCCCGCTGGCTTACCAGTGGGCCGCCAACCGGAGCTTGCGGCTGGCGGACGGGCCGGACGAGGTGCACCGCAATGCGATCGCCAAGCTGGAGCTGGCGAAGTACGCATCAACCTGAATCGTAGGGTGGGCGGCTCCACCCGAACGCGTGCTGGGACAGCTTTGCGTATGCCGCCCACGCGTTAAAGCGGCTGTCGAACAGCCGACTCGCTGCTCCAAGGGGCGTTGAACGCGTGGGCGGCATTGACGCCGCAGGTCACGCGAAGGGGTGGTGCAGCCGCCCACCCTACGGGTATGCTCAGGCATAGGCCCGCACCAGGAACTCGGCGGCGCAGACCGGCTTGGCGCCCTGCCCTTCGGGTTCGACGGTGACGTTCCAGGTCAGCTGCACCCCGCCCTCGATCGGATCGCAAGCCCCCAGGAGCCACCTGCCCCGCACCCGGCTCCCGCTCGGCAGCGGCGCCGGAAAGCGCACCCGGTTCAGCCCGTAGTTCAGCCCCATGCGCATGCCCTCGATCGCGAGCGCGTCTTCCAGCATGGCAGGCAGCAAGGACAAGGTCAGGAAACCGTGCGCCACCGGCGCGCCGAAGGGCGACTCGCGGGCGCAGCGCTCGGCATCGACGTGGATCCACTGGCGGTCTTCGGTGGCCTCGGCAAAGGCGTCGATGCGCTCCTGCCCGACCGCGAACCAGCGCGATACGGCCAGCTCGCTCCCCACCAGCTGCGGCAGCTGTGCAAGTACGATCATCCTAGTCATCGCCCGCTCCCGCAGGACGGCGCCCGAACATGCCCATGCCTTCAATGGTGCAGATCTCCTCGCCGTGCTGGTTGGTCGCGGTCCACTTCGACCACACCACGCCCCGGTCCGGCTTCGAGTTCGAGGCCTTGACCCGGGTGGTGAGGTAGCGCACCCGCAGCGTGTCGCCCGCGCGCAGGGGGCGCAGCCAGCGCACCCCGTCCAGGCCGGGCGAGCCCATGCTCGAGGCTGCGCACATCAGGCCGTCGACGACCATCCGCATCATCAGGCTGCAGGTGTGCCAGCCGCTCGCGATCACGCCGCCGTAGATGGAGGCGCCAGCGGCCTCGCGGTCGACGTGGAAAGGCTGCGGATCATACTCCCGGGCGAAGGCGACGATCTCCTCCTCGCTGACGCGGCGCTCGCCGAGATCGATCTCCTGGCCGGGATAAAAATCTTCGAAATACCATTGGCGTGTCATGTGCCCTCCTTACGCGGCTTGCTGGAAGCCCGGCTGCGCCATGAAGCGCGCCAGGTGGTGGTCGCGGTCGCCCAGGCTCAGCTCGATCATCGACAGGCGCTTGAAATAGTGCGCGGCCGCCAGCTCGTCGGTCACGCCCATGCCGCCATGCAGCTGCACCGCCTGCTGGCCGATGAAGCGGGCCGCCTGGCCGACCCGATACTTGGCCGCCGACACCACCCGGCGCCGTTCCCCGGTATCGACGCCATCCAGGGTGACGGCCGCCAGCAAGGCCATCGAGCGTGCCTGCTCCAGGTGGATATACATGTCCGCCATGCGATGCTGCAGCGCCTGGAACTTGCCGATCGGGACGCCGAACTGCTGGCGCGTCTTGAGATAGTCGAGCGTGGCCTCGAACAGCGCCTCCATCGCGCCCAGCGCCTCGGCGCACAAGAGGCCCGCGCCGTAGTCCGCCGCTGCCTCGAGGATGTCCCAGCCGGCCCCCGGCGTGCCGATCAGGGCGTCCTGTCCCAGTTGCACGCCATCCAGGCGCAGGGTCGCGGCGCGCTGGCCGTCGAGCGTGCGGTAGCCGCTCAGCTGCACACCCGGCGCATCCGCCGGCACCGCGAACAGGGTGATGCCGGCTTCGTCGCACTGGCCGCCGCCGGTGCGCGCCGGCACCACCAGCACGCCGGCCGCGAGGCCGTGCACGACCGCCGTCTTCTCGCCATCCAGGCGCCAGCCGCCGTCCGTGCCCTGGGCGCGGGTGGCGATGTCGCGCAAGTCGTGGCGCGCCTGCCGTTCGCCCAGCGCGCAGGCCAGTGTCAAGCTGCCCTGGGCCACCTGTTCCAGCAGCGCCGCGTGGGCCCCGCCCAGCGTGAGGAAGCGGGTTCCCAGCACGGTGGCGAAATACGGTTCCACCACCAGGCCGCGGCCCAGTTCGCGCATCACCACGAACAGGTCGACCGCCGTGCCGTCGAAGCCGCCCTGCTGCTCGGGCACCGGCAGTGCGGTCATGCCCAGCTCGGTCAGCGTGGCCCAGGCCGCGCTCGAGGTGCCCTGGCTGGAGGCGACGATGGCGCGGCGCTGCTCGAAATCATAGTCGCGGCCGATCCAGCGCTTGAGCGCGTCGGCGAACTGCAGCTGCTCTTCCTTGAAATCGACATGCATCGGGTTTCTCCTCACAAGCCCAGGATCATCTGGGAGATGATGTTACGCTGGATTTCGTTCGAGCCTCCGTAGATGGAGGTCTTGCGGTAGTTGAAGTAATAGGACGCGAGCGGGGCCGCGTCGTCGTCGCCGGCGGCGCTGTGCGCGTGTTCTCCTTCCAGGTAGGCGGGGTCGAAAGCCAGGGCTTGCGGGCCGGCCGCTTCCAGCATCAGTTCCGTGAGGGCCTGCTGGATGTCGGTGCCGCGCACCTTCAGCACCGAAGCCTCCGGCCCCGGCGCCTTGCCGGACTTGGCCAGCACGCGCAGCACGGTCATCTCCAGCGCCATCAGTTCGATCTCCAGGTCCGCGACCTTGGCGGCGAACAGCGGGTCTTCGAGCAGCGCTCGGCCATTCTTCTGCTCGCGCCGCGCCAGGCGCTTGAGGAAGGCCAGTTCGCGCTTGCTGCGGCCGACCGCCGCGATGCCCGTGCGTTCGTGGCCGAGCAGGTACTTGGCGTAGGTCCAGCCGCGATTTTCCTCGCCGACCAGGTTGGCGACGGGCACCCTGACATTGTCGAAGAAGACTTCGTTCACCTCGTGGTCTTCGTCGAGCATGATGATCGGGCGCACCGTGACGCCGGGCGCATGCATGTCGATCAGCAGGAAGGAAATGCCCTCCTGCTTGCGCACGGCGGGGTCGGTACGGACCAGGCAGAAGATCATGTCGGCGTGCTGGGCCAGCGTGGTCCAGGTCTTCTGGCCGTTGACGATGTAGTGCTCGCCCTGCGCGTCCACGCCGCGCACGGCCGTGGTCTTGAGCGAAGCCAGGTCGGAACCGGCGCCCGGCTCGGAATAGCCCTGGCACCACCAGTCCTCGCAGGACAGGATGCGCGGTAGGAAGTAATCCTTTTGCTGCTGGGAGCCGAAAGCCATGATGACGGGCGCCACCATGTCGATCCCGAAGGGCATCACGCGCGGCGTGCCGGCGCGGGCGCACTCTTCCTCGAAGATGTGGCGCTGCACGGGGGTCCAGCCGGGGCCGCCGAATTCGACAGGCCAGCCGGGGGCCACCCAGCCCTGTTCGGCGAGGATCCGGTGCCAGCGTACGAAATCGTCCTTGCTCAGCCGCAGGTGCTTGAGCACCTTGGCTTGCAGGTCTTTCGGCAGGTGGGAATCGAGGAAGGCGCGGACCTGGTCGCGAAAGGCCAGGTCCTCGTCCGTGTAGTGCAGGTCCATGTCGTCTCCTTGTTGTCGCCGCCTTAAAAAGCACGATCGTTCACAAGGATTGTACCCGACAGTTTTGCTGACTAGTCAGAAATTTGAAAAGCATGCAGAGCGGGCATCCGCCCTGTATGCGGAGGATCAGCGAACGATCAGCGGCTGCGGCGGCGCGACATCGCACCCGCGCCCATCATGCCCAGCAGAAGCAAGGCGATGCTCGATGGTTCCGGGACCTCGGCTGCCTGGCCTTCCTGGTTGGCGACGTTGCCCAGGCCATTGCCGTTGCCGTTGCCGATGCCATTGCCGTTGCCGTTCTGGGCGCCGTTGCCGATGCCGTTACCGTTGTCGATGCCGTTACCGCTACCGTTGCCGTTGCCGTTGCCATTGCCGTTGCCGTTACCATTGCCGTTGCCGTTGCCATTGCCGTTGGAGCCGCTCCCCTGTCCGCCGGACGGCGGCATGATCGCGCTGTTATTGCCGCCCGAATTGCCGGGCGCAGTCTGGTTGCCGCCACCGGTCATGCCCGGCGCCTTGGTCACGGCGTCGGAAATGATGGCACCATAGGCGTCGCCGACGACCTGCTTGCCGAGGCCCGCGGTTGCAGCCAGCAGGCCATGACCGGACGCCAGCAGATAGTTCGCCTCGATGCCGCGCTGGAAGAACAGCTGGGTCTGGCCCCCGACCTGCTGGGAGCTGCCTGCCACTTTACCGTACAGGATGTCGGTCAGGCTGGCGTTGGCCGTGTGGGCGACACCGGCAACCAGGTCCACGTTCCCTTGCAGGACACCGGAGCCGAGCACATCGGTACCATTGCCCGCAGTCCAGGCGCCGACGACATTCGACGGCTGGGTAGCCGGGGTGGTGATGGTACCGGCCTGGGCCGAAGCTGCGCCGGCGATGAGACTTGCGATGACAAGGCGGCGAATGAGCATGATGATAACTCCTAAGTTGATGTTCAATTGTTGTTCTTACAACCGTAGAGTTATGCTACCACAGCTAAAAAAAAGACAACTTTAGCGGTAGCTCAACAGTGCGCGAGGTATGAAATCGAGAAAAACACCCATAATTAAGTAAGAATGATCCTACCCGACCTATGCGCCGTGCATAGCAGGGGCAAATCGCCTCGTTGAATTCCTTGATGCTGCAGAAACTTCGCATCGCGCAAAAGCGATTTTTAAATCAACCCTGCACGTACCCGTGCCAAAAAAAATGGTTCATCGCGTTTTGCCGGGAAACGCATCCTTGATTTTCAGGAAGAAGTAGGATGCATCCCGAAATCCGTAGGCCATGCGCTTGATGACTTTGATGCGGTTGTTGACGCCTTCCAGGATCGATGAGTTCATCGGATAGATGGCCGAAGCCAGAATGCCGCGCCGGTACTTGGCCAGCCGTTTGGCAAACTGGATCAGCGGTGTGATATGGCTTTCCAAGGCGAGTTTGAGCCAAGCCTTCCATCGACGAGCACCTTCCCGGACCGATGGCGCATACCAGATCTCTTTCAGTTCGGTCTTGAGCAGGTAGACCGTTGCCAGCGGCTGATTGGCGGCGAGCAGTTCTTCGAGCTTGACGGCCTGTTCGGCCTTGAGGTTGTCGCGGTTGCGTAGTAACAGCCAGCGGCTACGCTTGATGACCTGGCGCGCTTTTGGTTCGGCCCGTAACGTATTGGCTTGATCGACGCGCACCCGGTCGACGACTTCGCGGCCGAAGCGGGCCACGACATGAAACAAATCGTAGACCACCTCCGCGTTTGGACATTGCTGACGCACTTCAAGGTCCATGGCCGTGTTCATATCCATGGCCACCGCCTCGATTCGCTGGCAGCCTTGCTCGCCCAGCAGCTCAAAGAATGGCCGGATCGCTTCCCGGCTGTTGCCTTCCCCAACCCACAAGACGCGCATACGCTCGGCATCCATGGCCACGGTAGCGTAGCGATGGCCCTTGTGCAGGGCAAATTCGTCCATGACCAAGCGGCGTACGCCCACCGCCGAGAAGTCGCCGTGCAGCTGCTTTAGTCGCCGATGATCAATCTCTTTGATGGTATGCCAGTGCAGCCCGGTCAACCGGGCTATATGGGCTATGGGCAGCAACTGCGCCAGCGCCTCGACCCACAGACGCACGCGGTGCGTGATGCGCGCCCGGCGGTCGAGCCAAACAATGTGCTCGGCCACTCGTGCATTGCAGTGATGGCAGTCCAGCCGCCGTACCGGCACATCGAGCCAGACGCGCTTGTCCAGAACGTCGCGATCGCGCACCTTACGCCTTCGGCGCTCATGCACCAGGGCGCAAGGCTGGTGGCACGCTCCGCACACAGCATCCCTTGCCGGGCAGGTATCGAGAACGATTAACAGTGATCCGTCTTCTTGTTCTTGGACGGTGTCGACAATATGGCCTTCCCAAAACGGGACAGACGACATAGCATTGAGCATGGCGGTGGTTTGATAGACTGATTTGTTTGGCGACTATCAATCTACCAACATCAGGCCACCGCCACCACCTCCCGATTAGATCGTCAACCCCGTCTTCCCCCATTCCCCGCGAAGAACCAAAAAAATGGCCGGCCCTGCAAGCAGGGCCGGCCACCTCACCGGTTCAGGTCGCGCAGTGCGCCGCTCAGTTGCCGTTGCGCGGGCTCGCCATGTAGGGCATGGCGCGCGAAGCCAGGCGCGTATCGGTCCGCAGCATGCCGACTTCGTCGGCCAGGATGTTGGCGGCTTCCTGCAGCAGGATGTCCTTGGCCTCCTTGGCCGCCTTCTCCGCCGCCAGCTCCGCCTGCAGGTCGCGTTCATCGTACTGCAGGCCATCGTCCTGGCGCGGCGTGCCGCGCACGGCAGTGACCGCCTTGGCCGGCTTGGTCGGGTCCGGCACCTTGCCGCGCGCTTCCTTGCCGGCCGGACCTGCTGCCGGCTCGTCGCTGCTGGTGCCGCTGGCGCCGGCCAGGCGCGCTTCGCGCAACTTGGCGCGGGCGTCCTGGGCATCACGTTCCTTGCGGCGCACCGCCTCGTTCAGCGAAATCGCGTTCTCCTTGCGAAGCTTGCGCACCTCGGCGATGTCTTCCTGCAGGAACTGGAACTCCTTGTCCTTCGCAATCCGGGTTTCATGACGCTTTTGCAGCGGACCGATCAGCTCCTTGAGGTCGCCCGCCGCCGTGTAATTGGCCGGCTTGATGGCCACCCAGGGCAGCGCGTTGGGATAGGACGACTCGCCGAAGCTGTCCAGGTCGGACAGCACCGGCAGCTTGATGTCCGGCGTTACGCCGCGCAGCTGGGTGGTGCCGCCATTGATGCGGAAGAACTGCGCGATCGTCATCTTGAGCTCGCCATAGCGCACCTTCTCGCCCGGCGCGAAGCGGTCCAGGTCGATCAGGGTCTGCACCGTGCCCTTGCCGAAGCTCGGTTCGCCGATCACCAGGCCGCGGCCGTAGTCCTGCACCGCGGCGGCGAAGATTTCCGATGCCGAGGCCGAGCCGCGGTTGATCAGGACGCCCATCGGGCCGTCCCAGGCCAGGCCCGGCTGCAGATCGGACTCGACCTCGACGCGGCCCTGCGCATCGCGCTGCTGGACCACCGGGCCCTTGTCGATGAACAGGCCGGTCAGTTCGATCGCCTCGGTGAGCGAGCCGCCGCCGTTGTTGCGCAGGTCGATCAGGACGTTGTCGACCTTGTCCTTCTTGAGTTCGCCCAGGATGCGGGCCACGTCGCGGGTGGCGCTGCGGTAATCCTTGTCGCCGCGGCGGCGCGCCTCGAAGTCGAGGTAGAAGGTCGGCAGCGAGATCACGCCGATGCGGCGCTTGAAGGCGCCTTCCTTGACCTCGATGATCGATTTCTTGGCGGCCTGCTCTTCCATGCTGATTTTCTTGCGCACCATCGACACGGTCACGTGCTTGGCGTCCGGGCCGGCGTCGCCGGGCAGGACGTCGAGGCGGACCGTGGTACCCTTCTCGCCGCGCACCAGCTGCACGACGTCGTCGATGCGCCAGCCAAGCACGTCCGTGAACGGCTTGTCGCCCTGGGCCACGCCGACGATGCGGTCGCCGACCTTCAGCTTGCCCGACAGCGCGGCCGGGCTGCCCGGCACGATCTCGCGGATGATCGTGTATTCGTCGCGCGTCTGCAGCACGGCGCCGATACCCTCCAGCGACAGGCGCATGGCGATGTCGAAGTTGTCGGCCGAGCGCGGGCCCAGGTAGTTGGTGTGCGGCTCGATCGCGGTGGCATACGCGTTCATGAACATCTGGAACACGTCCTCGTTGTTCAGCTTGCGCATGCGGGTGACGTAGTTCTCGTAGCGCTTGTCGAGCGTCTCGCGGATGGCTTTTTCTTCCTTGCCGGCGAGCTTCAGGCGCAACCAGTCGTTCTTGACGCGCTTGCGCCACAATTCGCGGACTTCGTCTTCGCTCTTGGCCCAGGGCGACTTCTCGCGGTCGAGCTCGATCGACTCGTCGAGGGTGAAGTCGGGGCGGGTCTTCAGCAATTCGCGCGCGTAGTTCATGCGCTCGATATAGCGCTGCTGGAACAGGTTGTAGATGGCGAAGGGACCGGTCAGGTCTTCGTTGTTGATGGCGTCGTCCATCCTGGTCCGCAGCGACGCGAACTTGTCGATGTCCGCCTGGACGAAATACAGTTTCTCGCCGTCGAGCCCGTCGAAATAGTTATCGAAGATCTTCACCGACATAGCGTCGTCGAGCGGCACCGCCTTGTAGTGGTAGCGGCCGAGCACCCGCGAGGCCCACAGCGCCGCCTGGGTTTGCTCGGCCAGCGGCTTCATCTGCAGCGTGGCAGCGGCCGACCCGGCACCGGCGCCTGCGGCCTTGGCCGGAACGGCAGCCGCGACCGCGAGCTTTTCCTTTTCCGGCTGGGCAGTCACCACATGGGCGGACATCGCAAAGGCCATCGCGGCCATGAACAGGTGGTGCTTCTTCATTCGTCGTCTCTCCGAAACGAAATTACATGCCTCGGCGCGACCGGCGGCGGGCCGGTCAATACGCCCTGTGCGGGTCATTCTACAGGAAGCCGGAGGAAGGCAGAGCCGGCAACTGCGCATTTACGCCCATTAATTAAGGCTGGCGTAAGCCAGGCATTCATCCTTTGACAAGCTGGAGCAGTTCGGCGCGGAAAACCATGGCAAATCCGGCAAGCAGCAGGATCGGGATCCATGGCCAGGAACGCGCCGCCAGGCGCCAGTCCACCGGCGAGGGCCAGAAGGACAGGAATTGCGGCGCCAGCAGGAAGGCCAGCGCGAGGTCGAGCGGCTCGAACACCAGGCCGTGCCGGGTGCGCCACCAGGCCACGGCGAAGGGCAGCGCCAGCACCAGGAGCGGGGCCAGCGCGCTCGGCGCCGCGTTGTACCAGCGCAGGTTGGCGAAGGTGACGGAACCGAGCTCCCAGTTGTGGCCCTTGCCCGGTCCGCCGCCGCGGGGCTTCTTGATGCGTTTCGGAATCACGCTCAGCCCGACCGGCTCGGCATTGGTGAGCAGGCCGACCGAGAAATGCGCCAGCTCGTGGCACAGGGTGCCGGCCGCGGTGAACACGAAGAAGAAGGGATGCGCGCCAGAACCGATCCACAGCAGCAGCGCCAGCGCGGCCGAGGGTAGCAGGTAGAGCAGCAGGTCGCCCCAACCCGCCAGGCTCATGTCAGTGCGATCCGGCGTAGAAGCAGCGGCCGCAGGCCTGGCGATAGCTCTCGTTGCCGCCGATTGAAACCTGCTCGCCCTCGCGGATGCGGCGGCCTTCGGCATCGACGCGGATGTTCATGGTCGCCTTCTTGCCGCAGGTGCAGATGTTCTTGATTTCCTCGATGTCGTCGGCCAGCGCCAGCAGGTAGGCCGAACCCGGGAAAGGCTCGCCGCGGAAATCGCTGCGCAGGCCGTAGCAGATCACCGGGATGCCGCGCACTTGCGCCACCTGGTGCAACTGCTGCACCTGCGCCGTGCTGAGGAACTGGGCTTCGTCGACCAGGATGCAGGCGACCGGCGGCGCGCTGGCCAGGAAATCGGTGTCGCCGTCGAACAGGTCGACCTGGCGCTGCGGGCCGAGGCGCGAAGTGATCAGGCCGACGCCGTAGCGGTTGTCGATGGCCGCGGTGTAGAGCTTGACCTGCTGGCCCTGCTCTTCGTAGTTGTGCGCGACCTGCAGCAGGGCGGTCGATTTGCCGGCGTTCATTGCCGAATACCTGAAATAAAGTTTTGCCACGGCCCTGCCCTGATCCGGAAGTCGATACGAGTAATTGCCGAATTATAACAAGCGGCCCTGTCCCGACACCAGCCTCCCTTCCTGGTTTACGCCTCGTGCGCGCGGGCCGGATTGCCGGCCACCCGGGCGCCCACGGCCACGTCGTGGGTCACCACGCTGCCGGCGCCGACCACGGCATCGTCGCCGATCGTCACGCCCGGCAGGATGATGGCGCCGCCGCCGATCCAGACGTTGCTGCCGATGCTGACGGGCCTTCCCGATTCCAGTCCGCCGCGGCGCTGATGCGGGTCGAGCGGATGCTCGGCGGTGTAGATCTGCACGGCCGGGCCGATGCGGGTGTCGTCGCCGATCGTGACCTGGGCGACGTCGAGGATGATGCAGTTGAAATTGATGAATACCCGGCTGCCGATGCGGATGTTCCAGCCATAGTCGCAATGGAAGGGAGGGCGCACGATGCTGCCCTCGCCCACCGCGGCCAGGCGCTCGGCCAGCAGGCTGCGCCAGACCGGGACCGGCTGGCCCAGCGCGGCGTTGTAGCGCGCCAGCCAGGCGCTCGTCACGGCCTGCTCCGCCACCAGTTCGGGATCGCCGGCGTGGTAGGGCTGGCCGTCCAGCATCTTGTGGCGTTCGCTCATCTTCATGCGCTTCTCCTGCACCCTACTCGCCTGGGTGGTACTTGCGCTCCAGGTGCTTCTCGATGTCTTCCTTGTAGAACAGCACGTCCTTGAACTCGCCGCGGCTGTACATCCCGGCCTGGTCGGCGAAGTGCTTCGAGGCCGGATTGTTGCTGTTGCCGCCGGCAAGGATGCTCTTGGCGCGCACGCGCGGGCCGAATTCCACCACCGCGACGAAGCTGTTGCCGCGGTCGCCGTAGATGCGCTTGGTCTTCTGCTTGGCCACCATGCCGAACGAGGCCAGCGAACCCCAGTTGGCCGAGGCGAAGCCCACCGGCCAGCTCGGCTTGCTGTCGTCGTACTGCTGGTCGATGGCGCCGCTGATGCGCTGGAAGCGGTTGATCTCGCCCCAGGGCGTCTGCCAGCTGCCGAAGTCGGCAGTGAGCTTGTCGGATGCGCGTTGCAGCGAGGCCAGGCGTTCGTCCGCATTCAGTTTGTGCGTGATGAAGTCGACCACCGGCGTGCCTTCGGCGCGGGCGCGCGGCGCGTGCTGGGCCACCATGTCCTGGCCCCAGTAGATGGCCAGCGAAGTGGGCCTGGAGTCGACGCCGGAGCGCAGGTCCCAGCCGCGCAGGCTGTCCACCTGGGCCGCTAATCGCGCCTTGCGCGGGTCGTTCGCCGGCAAGGCATCGTAGTCCTTCAACAGTTGCGGCACCAGCGGCTCGAAGGCGGTCAGGTGGCTGTCGTAGGCGGCCGCGATCAGGCTGTCGAGGGTGAAGCCCTTGGCATCCTTGAGCACGCGCTCGGCATGGCGGCCGCGCGCGTTTTCTGGCAGCGACCACATGTAGTCGGGCCAGTCCTGGCGCTTCGGGCTGCTGGCGCCGGACGCGCTGAAGGGCCAGTTGTTGGTGTTCGAGATATAGCCGCTGGCCGGGTTGAACAGGGTGATGGTGTCCTTGATGGCGTGCAGGCCCTGCCATTCGGTGGCGGGGGTGCTGCCGTCCACCGGCTTGGTCCAGTCGAAGCGCGGGTCGCGTTTCGGGATGAAGTTGCCGTGGAAGTAGGCGATGTTCCCGTTCGCGTCCGCATACACCGTGTTGTTCGAGGAATTGGTGCGCAGCTCCATCGACTTGTAAAACGCGTTGTAGTCGCGCGCCTTGGTGCGCGTATACGACTGGGTCAGCGCCTTGAGCGGCTCGTCCATCATCTTCACGGTCACCCACTTGCCGCCCTCCTCGCGCACGATCGGACCGTGGTGGGTGAAGTAGGCCGTGACGCTGCGGCTGGCCATGGCGCCGGACGCCGTCTTGTAGGGCAGCGCGATCTGCCTTGCCTCTACCGGCCGCTCCTCGCTTCCATACTTGTAGAAGTATTTACCGCCTCGCTCGACCACGGTTTCCAGGTACTCATCGATGACGTCGCCGCCGCCCGAGGTGTGCATCCAGCCGGCCTTGTCGTTGAAGCCCTGGTAGATGAAGAACTGGCCCCAGGTCACGGCGCCATAGGCGTTCAGGCCCTCTTCGCTGACCATGTGCACTTCCGGACGGAAGTAGAAGGAGGTGTGCGGGTTGATCAGGAGCAACGCATTGCCGCTGCGCGAGAGTTTGGGGGCGATCGCAAAGCCGTTCGAACCGCGCGGTTCGCTATCGAAACCCTTGTCCAGCGCCGCCACTGTCCGGGTCTCGTTGCGCTTGCCGTAGAAGCGCTCCAGGTCCTTCAGGTCGATCGATTCGATGTCGCCGCCGATGCTGCCTTCGCTGAAGCTCAGCGCCATCCAGGGCTCGAAGCGGGTGATCAACTTGGGCTTCACCTCCGGATGCGTGTGCAGGTAGTAGTTGAGGCCATCGGCGAAGCCGATCATGAGCTGCTTCAGCCAGGCCGGGCTGGCGGCGTACTTGGCCTGCATCTCGCTTGGGGTGATGTACATCTTCATGCGCAGATCGCGCCAGATCTCCTTCTCGCCCTCGACCTCGGCCAGGCGGCCCATCGCATTGATGTAGTTCAGCTCAACCCGGTTGAAGTCGTCCTCGGCCTGGGCGTACAGCAGGCCGAACACCGCATCGGCGTCCAGCTTGCCGAACACGTGCGGAATGCCCCACTTGTCGCGCATGATGGTCACCCGCGCCGCCGTCTTTTTCCAGCGCGCCAGTTCGGCTGCGTTGGGGGCCTGCTGCGCCGCCGGGGCGGCCGCGGGCGCCGCGAGCGCGGGCACGGCTGCCCCCAGGGCACAGGCCAGGATGGTCGGCAAAACGATGCGGGTGGTGCTCATGCGGTGTCTCCTTTTATGCTTATTGTTATGGTTCTATTGTGATACGCCGGCGTGGATCAGGCGCTGCTTGAGCACTTCGTTCTCGGTCAGCAGGGTCGCCACGCGGTCCTTCAGCGACGCGATCTCGGCGCGTGCGGCCGCTAGTTCCTCAAGCGGGTCGCTCGGGACCGTTTCTTTCTTCGGGCGCGTCGCCATCTTCTGCTCGCGCACCTGGCGCGCGGCCTGCTGCAATTCCTTGCGCCCGCCCGCGACGGCGGCCTTCTGCGCCTCCTCCGGCAGCTGCGCCACGTTGGCGGCGGCGTTGATCGAGATGGTGCCGGTGCGCACTGCTTCACGCAGTTCGGGCGTCGCGGCTTTCTGGATGCGTTCGATCTGGCTGATGGTATTGGCCGACACGCGCGCCGCCTTGGCCACTTCCTCGCGGGTATTCCAGGGCGGAGGCGGACGCGCATCCATGTCGTCGGCTTCCGGCTTGGGCGGCTCTTTCGCCATCTCTTCCGCCATGCGGGAGGTGACGATTTCCTTCTTCTTGAGCGCCAGCACGCCGCGCTGGAAGTCGGACACGCTGCGGCGCGCCAGGTGGTTGTCGATCATCCACAGCATCACGTCGTCGATCGACGCGAAGTTGTTGTTGTGGACGGTACGGAAAGGGATGCCGTGCTTCTGGCAGATCTCGTAGCGGTTGTGGCCGTCGATCAGGGTGTCGCGCCACAGCACCAGCGCGTCACGGCAACCCTCGGCCAGCAGGCTGCGTTCGAGCGCAGCGTATTCGATGTCGGTCAGCGGGTCGACGAAGGCACGCAGTTCGTCATTGATGATGATGTTCAATTCTTGTCCTCTTGCAGCGGCGGCAACGGATAAACCGCCGTCCGGCATGCTACACCATCCCGGCGGGCCGACCAATGGATGAGTAAGCGGAATCACTCCACAGGCCCCGACATAAGTTCCCTTCGTATCCATCTTGCATGACATTTCTCAGCCATCGGACTGCGCTGGCGCAGCGCGGTGTTATCAAAAAGGTATGTACTGATCAATAAGCTTGCCTAATTGCTCATTGCCGGTTAGCAGCAAGTTCCGATCGAGCCCTCATTGCAAGGAGTTGGATATGCGAAATCCGTGCGCCCCCCTGTATTGTCGCCTGGCCAAATTTGTCAGCGCCTGCCTGTTGCTCGCGCCTGCCCTCGTGGGCTGCGCGACGGGCACGTCTTCCCTGGCCCCGGAAGAGCGGCTCGAACGGCTCGACCAGCAGGCCATGCAGGCCGCGGTGGCCGACGGCTTGAGCACCGGCCTCGCCCTGTCGGCCGGCGCGCTGGAAATGAATCCGCTGGTGCCGACCTCGCCGGCGGGGCTGATCGTGCTCACCGGCGCCAAGATCGGGCTGGTGAAGTATGCCGACCGCTTGCCGGAAGACGAGAAGCGCACGCTCATCAAGACGTCGAGTTCCCTGTGGACCGGCGCCGCCGTCAACAACCTGATGGTCTTGCTGTCCGCGCCCTCGCCCGCCGCGATCGCCGCCGGGATCGTGGCCGGGGTGCTTTGGTGGCAGCACAGCGTGCGTGTGCATGAACGGGTGGATCGGGAGATGGCGGCGCGTCGCCAGGCGCCGGCGCCGGAGGGAGAACCGCGCCAGGTGGCGGCGGCGTCGGTCGCGCCCTGGTGCGCACTTGAATAAGAGATGGTGGTGCGGGCAGCCGGAATCGAACCGGCACGCCTCACGGCGGCAGATTTTAAGTCTGATGCGTCTACCAATTTCGCCATGCCCGCGCCGGCGGGGATTGTACTACGTGCCGCAGCGACAGTGTTAGTAGTTGAGCTACCCGTGTGCCAAGCCGCCGCCAGCGCGGCGCATCCAAAAAAATGCCGCTGTCCTTGATAGGGCAGCGGCAAAGAACTCAGTCAACAATGAGCTGGAGACACACGCGGAGAGTGGTGGAACTATCCACCAGAGAACGTAACGCAAATTGGTCCGCCCTCCGGCGTCACAAGCGCCGGTTTTTCCCGCGTGTTTGTCAGTCTGGTCGCACAAACGTGCAGCAATTGATTAATAGATGGACTCGTAGGCCACCGCCAGGCACACCAGGCCCACGAAGAACAGCAAGCCATAGACGAAGATGCGCATCGAGGTCGCCAGCTCGGCGACGGCGCGGTCGGCCTTGCTGTTCAGCTTGCCTTTGCGCCGCGCCCCATTCAAGAGCAGGGAAACGAAGACGAACAGGCTCACCAGGATCAGGACGATTTTCATGCGCGGCCTAGGTGCGCGCGACGACCAGCGCCAGCGCCACCAGCGCCAGGATGGACGACACCCCGGTCGCCACGCTCAGCCACAGCATGCGGCCGCGCGCCGCGTCCATCTTGGCGATCAGCTGGGCGTTCTGGTCGGCCATGTTGGCGATGATCTCGGAAGCCTGCAGCATCTGGGTGCGCAGCTCGGCCAGGCTCATCTCGTTCTTCTCGACGCGCATGACGAGCGTGCCGAAAACATCTTCCTGGGGCTCGTCGCCCATCATCGGCTCCGCGGCCATGCCGGCCGCGCCGCCGGACTTGCGCGCCACCGTGTCCCACAGCCTGCGCGCACCGGTCGCCACCTGCGGCGCCGCGTTGATCACTTCGCTCCACGGCACGGTCTTCAGGACGCTCCACCAGCCACTAGCCATACGGTTCTCCTCATCATCAATCCAGCCGCGAGCATACCATTGCACATGGCAAAATCTTAGCCAATCTTGTAGCGTGCCGCGCCCGGTGCCTGCCTGCGCTACCATGGAAGCATGTGTGGACGATTTGACCAGAGCCAGACGGCTCGCTACTACGCCGGCGTGCTCGGCTGGACGGACGCGGTCTACGACAGCGCGTCCACCCCTGCCTGGAACGTCTCGCCCGGCAGCTACCGCCCGGTGATGCACCTGGAGGACGGCGAGCGCCGTATCGACGACGTGTTCTGGAGCTACCGCGCGCGCTGGGCCGAGGGCAAGCTGCCGGTCATGGTCAACGCGCGCATGGACAAGCTCACCAACCGCTACTGGAAACCCCTGCTCAAGAAGGGCCGCGCGATCGTGCCGGCCGAGGGCTGGTACGAGTGGACCGGCGAAAAGGGCAAGAAGCAGCCCTGGCACATCCACCGCAAGGACCGCGCCCCGCTGTTCCTGCTGGCGCTGGCCAATTTCGGCAGCCTGAGTGAAGACCGCGCCGAGAACCGCGCCGAGGCCGGCTTCGTGCTGGTCACCGACGCCGCCGACGAAGGCATGCTCGACATCCACGACCGCCGCCCGGTGGTGCTGGATGCGGCCGACGCGGCGCTGTGGCTCAACCCGGAGCTATCGCCCGAAGAAGCCCTCGACCTGGCGCGCCGCCTGGCCCTGCCCGTGGACGCCTTCGAATGGTACAAGGTGAGCACCGCGCTCAACCGCCCGGGCGCGCAAGACCCGCAGATGGCCCTGCCCCTGGCCGACTGATTTTTACCGAACGGTAAAAAATAGCGGCTTACACGGGCGGCCGCGCCCCTTCCAGCCCCATTTCCCTTGAAACTCAAGCATTTGCATGAGCTAGATCGAACAGCGACACGCAACCAAAGCTCGGTCCGGACGGTCTTAAACACTGGATACCAAACTCTGAGGACGTGTTAAATGGGCGAGTACATGCAAGTACGGGCTATGCTGCAAGAGGGCGAGGCCTATGCGGGACTGATTCTGGGCAAGGAAGAAGAACCAGACTACCACCTGATACTGTTGCCGGGCGAGGCGGTCGACGTCAGCTGGCCGAGCGCCGTCGAATGGGCGCGTGGACAAGGCGGCGTGCTGCCGACGCGGCGCGAACTGGCCTTGCTGTTCGCCAACCAGCGCGAAGCTTTCGAACGCAACTGGTACTGGTCGAGCGAGCCGCACGAAACGCGCACCCAGCTGGTCTGGGGGCAAAACTTTGCCAGCGGTATCCAGACCATCTACGGGCGTCCCTACCGGGGCCATGCGCGGGCCGTGCGGCGAATCGCCGTGCCTTGACGGGCACGGCGCCTGCCATCAACGCTCGGGAACGTTCGCGCGCCCGATCGGCTGTTCGATATTGGCCAGGAACCAGCTCGTCGCCGCCATCACCGCCACGTGGCGGCGCAGGTGGTCGGGGTCGACCTTGTCCAGCGTATCGGCCGGGGTGTGGTGATAGTCGAAATAGCTGGACGTGTCGATCAGCGGCGCGAAGCTCGGCACGCCGGTACGTTCCAGGAACGACAGGTCGCCGGTCAGGAGGGCGTCTTCGCGGCGGAAGATGCCTGCGCCGATGGGTTGCAACGCCGCCTGCAGCGGCGCGAACAGCTTGCTCGAGGTCGCCGGCACGCTGGCGCGCAGGCCAAACGGACGGCCTGCGCCGTTGTCGCTCTCGATGGCGCCGATGTGCTTTTCGGTGTTGGCCTGCTCGGCGGCCGCGTACGCGCGCGCGCCGCGCTTGCCGTTCTCCTCGTTCATCCAGGCGATCACGCGGATCGTGCGGCGCGGGCGGTAGTCGAGCTTTTTCAGGGTATCGAGCACGGCCATCGCACTGGCGACGCCGGCCGCATCGTCATGCGCGCCCGGAGACAAGTCCCACGAGTCCAGGTGGCCCGACACGATCACGATCTCGTCCGGCTTTTCCGTGCCCGGCAGGTCGGCGATCACGTTGTAGCTGTCGGCGTCCGGCAGGGTCTTCGGCGTCAGCACCAGCTTCATGCTGAGCGGGCCGCGCTTGGCCAGGCGACCCATCAGCATGGCGTCTTCGGCCGTCACGGCCGCGGCCGGAATGCGTGCATTGTCCTGCAGCGCGGTCGAGCCCGTGTGTGGCAGGCGGTAATTGGCGCCGCCGACCGAGCGCACCAGCGCCGCCACTGCCCCCATCTCCGCGGCCATCGGCGGGCCGCTGCGGCGGAAGCTCGATGCCTGGCCATAGGCCTGGCCGGCCAGGCCGCGGTCGGCCTGGTGCTGGTCGAAGCTGGCGTCGAACAGCACGATCTTGCCCTTCACCTCGGCGCTGCGCGCCTTCAATTCGTCAAAGCTCTTCACCACCATCACCGGCGCGGTCAAGCCGCCGGCCGGGGTCGCGCCGGAGCCGCCCAGCGCGGTCAGCACCACGCGCTGGGTGATGCCCTGGGGGCGTCCGGCGTACTCGACGATCTCGCCGGTTTCCACCCCGCGCACCCAATGCGGTACTTTCACCGGCTGCAGCGTCACCCGGGCGCCGAGCTTGCGCATCGCCTCCGCCACCTGGGTCACGGCCGCCGCCGCGCCGGGCGAGCCGGACAGGCGCGGGCCGATCAGGTCGGTCATGTCCGCCATGCGTTCCCATGCGTAGTCGCTCTGCATCGCCGTATCGCGGATCTGCGCGAGCGCGGCGGGATCATTGCCGGGGCTGGCTGCCAAGGCCACCGGGCTCAATAGCGCGGCGGCAAGCGTAGCGACATGCGCGCTCAAGGCAAGGAAACTGCGGATGCTGCGGTTCATGCGTCGAATCCTTCTTCAGTTCAAGAAAATTCAACGATAGCGCATCCACATTGTTTTTGGTGAGAAATGTTGGCGTATTTACACCGCCGGCACCAGGCGCACCAAGGTGATCTCCGAGGGTGCGCCGAAGCGCTTCGGCGGGCCCCAGTAGCCGGTACCGCGGCTGATGTACACCCACATGTCGCGTACCCGGTGCAGGCCGGCAACGAAGGGCTGCTGCAGCGGGACGAACAGGTTCCACGGGAAGAACTGGCCGCCATGGGTGTGACCGGACAACTGCAGGTGAAAGCCCGCCTCGGCCGCCGCCGGCGCGCTGCGCGGCTGATGGGCCAGCAGGATGCGCACGTCGGCCTGCTCGCGCGCGCTGCCCGCGGCGGCACGCGGGTCGCTCTTGTGCCCCGGATTGAAATGGTGGGCCATGTAATCGGATACGCCGGCGATCATGAGGGTGGCGTCGTCGCGGCGCCGGATCACGTGCTGGTTCAGCAGCACGGTCACGCCCAGCCGGCGCACCTCGGCGATCCACTCCTCGGCCCCGGAATAGTATTCGTGGTTGCCGGTCACAAAAAACACCCCGTCGGGCGCCGCCAGGCGCGCCAGCGGCTGGGTATGCAGTCCGAGGCGGTGGACGCTACCGTCCACCAGGTCGCCGGTGATGGCGATGGCGTCGGCGCCCAGCTTGTTGACCCGGTTGACGATCGCATTCAGGTAGGCACGCTTGATGGTCGGGCCGACGTGGATGTCCGACACCTGGGCGATCGCATAGCCATGCAGGCTCGGCGGCAGGTTGGCGATCGGCACCTCCACCCTTTTAACCCGGGCCAGGCGGCGCGCATTGACGAAGCCGAGCGCGGTCACGCCCAGCGCCACCAGCGGTACCGCGGCGGCGCTGCCGCGGACGACTGCCGGACCCAGCCCGCCGAACAGCTGCAGCGCCAGCAGCACCAGGTCGCGCGCCAGGGTCGTCACCAGGAGCGAGGAAAAGAAGCCCATCGACATCAAGCCCAGCCAGGCGAGCCGTTCCGGCCAGCGGCGCCGGCGCAGCGAGGCCGACATCAGCCCGACCGGCACCAGCGCGGTCAAGAGAACAAGCAGGAGCACGCCCGCCACCGTGAACGGCAGCCCCAGGGCCAGGTCCGGCAACAGGCGCATGCCGATGTATACCTGCAGCAAGACCAGCAGGGACAGGATGGTGGCGAAAGATCGGTTCACAGAGTATGAGGAGGGTAAACGGTAACAAATGTTAGATGGGGCGGGCCCGTCCCTCTGCAAGTGCCGTTCCGGATGTTACTGCTGGATAGGCGTTTGTAATAATCTGTATTAACCGGTGGCAGCATGAGTCCGCAGGGCTATAGTTCATCCATGCCCGGCGTTGTTCGATCATCCTGATCACCGCAGAGGCAAAAGGAAAAACCATGTTGAAATCTCAAATTGTTGGTGCGGTGGTCCTGGCCGCGGTTGCCGTCTCCCCAGCGGCAATGGCGGACGACCGTGGTGTGAATACTGCAATCGGCGCCGTGGTCGGCGCGGCCATCGGCCACAGTGCCGGCGGCGGCAGCGGCGCCCTGGTGGGCGGCGTGCTCGGCGCGGCGGTGGGCAACTCGATCTCGACCCGCGACGATCGCCGCTATCGCGACAACCGTTATTACGACAACCGCGGCTACGCTTATGGCTACGCCCAGCCGCGCCCGGTCTACGTCCAGCCGCGTCCGGTCTATGTGCAACCGCGCCCGGTGTATGTCCAGCCGCGTCCGGTCTACGTCCAGCCCCGCCCGGTCTACGTCGAGCGCCGCGACTATGACCGCCGCGACCGCCGTGACTGGGATCGCCATGATCGCCGCGACTGGGACCGCGGTGACCGCTGGGATCGCCGCTAATCAAGCAAACCGCGCGCTGCGCGGTTTTTTTTCGCCCAACCCTTCCTTCCTCTTTCCCACTCCCCCCGCTTGAGCACCGCAAGGGCGCATCGCGCCAGTCGCGAAAGGCGGAGACATGATCCAGCAAGGCAGCATCGTTCATTTGGCGCTCGGCCAGTACCGCCTAGCCGAGCCGCTTGGCGGCTCGGCCTACGGCCTGGTATGGCGCGCCGATGCGCCGGGCGGCAGCGTCGCCCTCAAGCTGGTCAACAGCGCCCAGATGGCCGGCGCACCAGGCGAACTGCGCCACCACTGGCTCGACGCGGCCCGCGCCGAACAGGCTTTCCTGTCCCGACTGGCGCCCTGGGACGGCCGTCACATCGTGCGCCTGCTCGACAGCGGCAGCGTCGACGGCCTGCCGGCGATGGCGCTCGAATTGCTGGACGGCGACCTGGCCACCCACGTCAAGCTGCTGCGCTCCACCGGCCGCACGCCCGGCGCCCCGCAGGCGCTCGACTGGCTCGCCCAGGTCAACCAGGCGCTGGCCAAGGTGCATGCGGCGGGCTTTCGCTACCTCGACCTCAAGCCCGGCAACCTGCTGCTCGAGCGCCGCAGCGGGCACCTCAAGCTGGCCGACTTCGGCACCTGCCGCCCCGTGCAGAAGGCCCCAACCCAGGCCTACGCCGGCACCGCCAGCTGGCAGGCGCCGGAACAGTTCTTTCCGCAGGCCGGCAGCGGCTACCTGAGCGACCCGCGCAGCGACTATTTCGCGCTCGGCGCCCTGCTCTACTGGCTGGTGTGCGGCCGCATGCTGCGCTTTGGCGCCGCCTGCGGACAAGCCTATGCCGCCCACGGGCGCGACGGCGCCGCCCTGCTGCGCCGCGCGCACGGCGGCATTCCCCCGACCCTGCTGGCGGACGAGGCGGCGGCCTTCGCCCACGCCTTCGGCCCGGCGCACGCGCTGGCCGACGCCCTGCTGCGCAGCCTGCTCGCGCCCGCCCCTGGCGAGCGCCCCTGTCACGCGCTCGAGATCAGCCGCATGCTGCATGACGTGCGCAGCGCCATGGCGCAGCCGCCGCTGGCGAGGGCGGCATGAGGCCGCGCCTGGCGCTCGCCGCGCTCGCCCTCGCCGGCGTGTGCGCCCTGCAGCTGCTCGCCATGCTGCTGGCGCCGCCGCGCTACCTGCCGCAGGCGCTCACGCTCCAGCTCACGCCCGGCGAGTCGCTCGCGCTCGGCCGCGCGGAACTGGCCGCGCCACGCGCCGCGAGCCGGCAGTTCTCGGTTCGGCGCGATGCCGCCGGCCGCTGGTGGCTGCGCAACGACAATCCGGCGCAAGCCGCCGTGCTGGTGCGCGGCGACGAGCGCTTGCATAGCGGCAGCCTGGCGCTCGCCGCCGGCCAGCGGCTGCAGGCCGGCGCGGCGCTCTTCGAGATTCTCGCGGCGAGCCGGGACCGCACCGTCCTGCGCGACCGCCGCCACACCTGGGAATACGACGGCGCAGTGTTGCGGCGCGACGGCGACGTGCAGGCGGCCTGCCCCGACGCGGGCCAGGCGGCGCGCCTGGCGGCGCTGTGGAATCGGATCGCGCCCGCTTTCCTCGCCGTGCGCCGTCCGCTTGCCTTCGGCGGCCATCTGAACTGCGGCAACCGCCTGGCCGTGCCTGGACTGGAGGGCGGCAGGCTGACACTGGCACGCGACGCCTCAAGCCGGCACATGCTGAAGGTGCTCGGTTCGCAGCCGGTCCTGCTGCAGGACGGCGGGCGCTGGCTCGACGTCGCCCGCCGCGAACACCTGGTGGACGGCGTGGACGCGATCGCGGTCGGCCGCACGCGCTTCAACGTGTCGGCAGCGGCAGGCAGCCTGCAGCTGGCGCCGGCGCGCGAAGTCGAGCTGTTCGCCGAAGCAAAGGCTGTCCTGCCGGCCGGCGTCGCGTGGACCTGGGGCGAGCGCTCGCTGTGGCGCTTGCCGCCGCCCTCGGCGCCGGCCTGGTGCGCCGCCTTCGGCGTGTTGCTGCTGGCGGCCGCGGTCGCCTGGCGCACGGCGCGCACGGTGCGCGGCGCCGCCGGCTGGACGCGGCTGGTCCTGTCCTGCGCCATTCCCGTTTGCGCGGTGCTGCTGCTGGCGATGCAGCGTCTGGGAAGCGCGCCCGGCACCGGCTGGGCACTGCTGCTGGCCTGGGCCGCGCTGTGGCACGCCCTGTTGTGGCCGCGCCGCCTGCCGCTGCTCGGGGCCGTGGCCGTACTCCTGCTCGGCACCGGCCTGCTGGTGCAGCTGGAACTGGGGCTCGGCGCGCGCGACAGTGCCTGGCTGCGCCACGTCGAGACCAGCTGCGTGCTGCTCGCCGCCGGCCTGCCGCTCGCCCTGCTGCTGCTGGACGGCGTGGCCCGTGGCGCGCTGTCGCGCCTGGCCACCGAGTGGCTGCTGTTCGTGCTGGCGCTGGGCGCGCTGGCCGGCCTGATGCTGCAGGTCGCCTTTGGCGACGAAACCGGCGTGTTCGATGTGCAGCCGGTCGAATTCGCCAAGCTGGCGCTGGCTGCGCTGAGCGCGCATTGCCTGGCGCTGGCAAGCGGAGCGGGCGCCGCGCCGCGCGGCTGGCGCGCCCGGCTGCGCATGCTGGCCCCGATCCTGCTGTTCGTGCTGCTGGTGGCGGTGGCGCTGGTGCAGGTGGACGATTACTCGCCGCTGGTCCTGCTGCTGGTATGGGCGGCCGTGACTTTCCTGGCCTGGTGCCTGGCCACCGGGCGCCGGCTGGCGGCGGCGCTGGCGGGTGGGCTGTGCTGCGCATTGCTGGGCGGGGCGCTGGCCCTTCAGTCGGCGGGGCCGGACATGAGCGGCGGCTTCTACGCCGAACGCTTCCAGGTCTGGGCCGACCCGACGGCGCACCCGCACACCGGCCAGCAGATGCTGCTCGGCGCCCGCGCCGTCGCCGCCGGTGGCTGGCTGGGCGCGGATGGCCTGCTCGGCCTGGCCTCGCTCGGCCAAGCCGGGGGCGACGCGCTGCGCATCCCGGCGGTGCAGGACGACTTCGCCCCTTCCTTCCTGCTCAACCGCCACGGCCTGCTGGGCGGCCTGCTGCTGTGGACGCTGCAGGCCGCCCTGCTCGGATGCCTGCTGCACGCCGCCGCTTGCGCCTGGCGGGCCGCCCTGGGGGCCGGCGACTTCCGGCGCGCCTGGCTGGGGCGCTTCCAGTGCTTCCTGCTGGCCGGCGGCGGCGCCTTCCTGGGCGGGCACTTCCTGCTGTCCTGGGGCACCAACCTGGCGCTGTTTCCGATCATGGGCCAGCCGATGAGCTTCCTGTCGAGCGGTGGTTCGCACCTGCTGTTTTTCATCGTCCCCCTGCTAGCGTTCGGCGTGGCGAGCGTCCAATCTTTCGAGGAGAATCCATCATGCCGGTCTACGTCCAACACGAAGTCCTAGCCAGGGTCGACGATGTCTTCAATGCCGAGGCGCTGTGGCAGGCCCCTGGCCTGGCGCTGTTCTCGCGCCGTCCGCTGCTGCGCGACCTGCTGGAGCGCTCGCCGCGCGAACAGCGCGGGCGCGCCGCCACCCGCTGCTTCTCCCACGTCACCCTGATGCTGCCCCAGGACGAGGTCGACGACGACCGCCACCTGACCCGCGGCGCGCGCGTGCGCGACCTGGCGCAATCGCTGGCGGCTCTGCACCAGAAGGATTTCGGCGACCTGCTCGGGGGCGACGAAGTACGCTACCACGTGGTCGGCAACGACGCCGTCGCCAGCGGCCAGGTCAAGGTCAAGTTCGGCCACGCCGTCTATCTGCCGGCGCCGGGCGAAGCGCTGCTGTACACGGTCACGGCCTCGCGCGACAGCGCGATCTGGCAGCCGGTGTGCGCGGTCTACCCGAACCAGCGCCTGACCGTGGTCGGCCAGGACGAGACCAGCGCCACCTTCGCGGTGCCGGGCTGGCCCTTCGGTCTCGACGCCGGCATCCTCCTCATCAACGACGGCGCCGACAGCGACATCGAAGTGCAGGTGCGTCCCAAGGACAGCCTGGACTGCCAGTTCGACGCGGCCGGCGGCTACTACGTCATCCGCGGCAAGAAGGGCGGCCCCGACGGCGCCGGCCAGCGCCTGCTGCTCAGGATCCAGCGGGCCGGCGCGCCAGGGCGGGCCCGTCCGGCCGAGGCCCCGAGCGCCGCGCCGCCGCGCGCGCCGTCGGTGTGGAAGCCGCGCGCAGCCCCCATCGCCGACAGCGAAATGACTGCCATGCCGCTCGCGGCCGCGCCAGCCGCCTCCACGCCCGCGCTCGAGAACGATGCGACCTATGCGCCGGTGGCGCGCCACCGCATCACGCTGGCCGCGCTGGCGCTGCCGCGCCTGAGCCGCTACCGCGACACCGGCGCCGCTGCGCTCGAGATCGGCCTGGATAGCGGCCTGGATGGAAGCCTGATCCCGGCCGCGCCGGGCAAGGATAGCCTGATTCGCTTCCTGGTGGACGAGGCCGACGAGGTGCACGCGATCACCGCGGCCGGACGCCAGCGCGTCAAGGTGCCGTCGCAGTTCGCGCCGCGCGACGGCGCCAGCCTGCGGCTGCACGCGGTGACAGCCGGCATGGCGGAGCGCTACGCAGCCGTGCTCGCGCTGCCGCAAGGACTGGAACAGCCGGCGGCGGCCGGCGCCCGCCTGGTGTTCGGGCGCGGCATGCCGGCGCTGGCCGCGCTGCGGGTGCTCGACGGCCCGGCTTTCCTGCGCCAGCTCGACGGCAGCGCGGCGGCCAGCGCCGACCGCCTCGGCCTCTCGCGCAATGCCTTCAGCTGGGAAGCCACCGGCGAGGGCTTGCGCATCGTGCGCCTGTCCGAGACCCAGGCCCTGTTCCATCTCGACGCGGAACTGAAGCTGGTGGCGCCGATCGCGCAAGCCACGCAGGAACAGCCCTACCTGCTGCCCTCCGGCCACCACCTGGTTGCCGGCCACTACGTGCTGCGCTTCGACGCCTGAGGCCGGCCATGCCGACCATGATCGCCGCCTACGCCGCCGGCTTGCTGCTCACGCTCTGCCTGGCGGCCTGGCTGACCCCGCGCGCCTGGTGGCGCCGTGCCAACGCGCGTGCCCTGGCGGTGCTGGTGTGCGGCAGCGCGCTGCTGGGGGGAGTGCTGCATGCGCTGTTCAAGCCCGATGCCGCCCCGCGCGCGGCCATGCTGGCGGCGGCGCCGCCGGCCGAGGTCCCGGTCGCGGGAGCGCAGTACCGGGTGCGCGACCACCTCAACCTGCGCGAGCATACCGGGATCAACGCACGCCGCCTGGCGGTGGTGCCGGCCGGCTCGCGCGTCACGGCGACCGGCCAGCGCCGCGGCGACTGGTGGCAGGTCAGCGCCGTGGTGGACGGCCGCCGCCTGGATGGCTGGGCCAGCAGCCTGTGGCTGCGCCGCGCCGACGAAGATTCAAGGGTCTTCTGAGCCGCCGAGGCGCATCGGGTTGAAATACAGGCCCTTGGCGCACTGGGTGGGACCGACGCGCACGAAGCCGAAGGCTTCGTAGACCGGCACCGCGAGGTTCGAGGAGTTCACCGTGAAGCTGCCGTCGCCGCCCGCCGCGATGGCCGCCTCGCGCGCCGCCTCCCACAGCGCGCGCGCCACGCCGCGCCGGTGCCAGCGCTTGCCGACGAACAGGTGGAATACATGGCTGCGGTCGCGCACCGCGACGAAGCCGGCCACCTGGCCGTCGATGACTGCCACGTGGTAGACGTGCCCGCGCGCCAGGAAACCGCGCACGCCCATCTCGTCGTTCTCGGCGAGGAAGGTCGAGGCGCCCTCGGGCGGCGATTCGTGCACGATGTATTCGCGCGCCAGTTCGCGCAGCAAGGCCGCCACGACTGGGATGTCCGCGGCCACTAGCGGTCGAATCAACATGGAATTCGCGGCAAAGGTGTTTTGGGAATGCCACAATATCATAGAAAACATTTTCCGTACGGCAATTTAATTGACCGTAGGCAGGGTAGCCTCCTACACTGTCCAGACCATGCCAGAGCCCAGCCCGAGCGCCCCTTCTCCACTTCCTTCCAGCATCGGTCCGGGCCTCGGCCAGGCTGCCTCGTCCGCCCCGGCGGGTCGCCGCAAGGTGCCGCTTACCCGGCCGCTGCGCCACCGGCGCTACCGCCATCTGTGGCTGGCCAACATGGTCTCGAACATGGGCACCTGGATCCAGACCTTCGTCTCGGCCTGGCTGGTCGCTTCGCTCTCCAGTTCGGCCTCGATCACGTCGCTGGTGCAGACCGCGACCTATGTGCCGGTCTTCGTGTTCGCCCTGCTGGCGGGCGTGGTGGCGGACGCGGTGCACCGGCCCAAGTTCCTGTTCTACTGCAACCTCTACATGGCCCTGTGCGCCGCCGTGATGGCGCTGCTGGCGGGCACCGGGCTGGTGGCCGCAACGCCGGTGCTCGCGCTCACCTTCTGCATCGGCATCGGCACCGCCTTCATCTGGCCGGCCTGGTCGAACCCGACGAAGTGGAAGCCGCCGCCACCCTCAACAATCTCTCCTACAACCTGTCGGCCATCATCGGTCCGGCCCTGGGCGGGGTGCTGTTCGGCTGGATCGGTCCGGGCGCGCTGTTCCTGGCCAACGCCCTGTCCTTCGCCGGCCTGCTCGGCGTGTACTGGAGCTGGTGGCGCGAAGGCGGGCCGCAGCCGATGCCGGCGCAAGGCTTTCGTGCGCGCTTCGTGTCGGGCGTCCAGACCGCCTTGGGCTGCGCGCGCTACCGCCGCATCCTGCGCAACGTCTGCACCGTGTTCTTCTCGACCATCGCCTTTGCCAGCCTGCTGCCGGTCTACGTGCGCGAGGTGCTGGCCATGCGGTCCAGCACCTATGGCACCCTGATGGGCTGCCTGGGCGGCGGCGCGGTGCTGGCCGCCTTCTTCCTGCCGCAGGTACGCGCCCGGGTCGACAAGACCGGCGTGCTGGCCGGCGCCCTGCTGGTGTACGGCTGCATGCTGCTGGCCATGGCCGCCAGCCGCTCGCTGTTGCTGCTGGTGCCCCTGATCATATGCGGCGGCATGGCCTGGTCGGCCACGGTGTCGACCCTGAACGCCGCGGCCCAGCTGTCCTTTCCGGCTGCGGTCCGGGCGCGTACCCTGTCGATCTACCTGTTCGTCATGTCCGGCGGCTACGTGGCGGGCAGCGTGTTCTGGGGCCAGGTGGCCGAACGCTGGGGCGTGCGCAGCGCGCTGGGCGCCGCCGGGGCCTGCGTGCTGGCCAATGCGCTGGTCCTGCTCGGCGGAAGCAGGAAAAACCCGCTCTGATCGCGGCATCGAAGCGCCTTGTTCAGGTGTAAAGTAGCAGGATCGTCCCGCCACTTGCGCCCCATGCCCACATCCGACATCCTGTCCGCCTTCGACTTCGCGCCGCGCTACGACCTGGCCGTGGCCAGCCGCCGCGGCAGCGGCCCGCTGCAGCGCCCCGAGAACCAGGACAACTTCGTCGTCATCGACTTCGCCGGCCAGGCCAGTTTCCTGCTCGGCCAGGAAACGCAGCGCGCGCGGGTGGCTGCCTGGCCTGCGGACCACGGCCGGGTGGCGGTGCTGGACGGCATGGGTGGCCACGGCCATGGCCGCGAAGCCGCGGAGGCGGTCGCCAGCGGCCTGCTCACGATTCCGCCCTGCCATAGCACGGCCGAACTGGCGCGCCACCTGGACGTGCTGCACACCGAACTGCAGCGCCATTTCGCTTGCGACGCCGGCGCCCGTCCCGGCACCACCCTGACGCTGCTCGAGCTGCCGCCGGACGGCGCGCCCCTGCTCTACCACGTGGGCGACTCGCGCCTGTACGAAATCGGCCCCGAACACGCACGGCCGCTCACGGTCGACCACGTGCCGGCCACCGCCGCCGCCATGGCCGGCCGCATCGACGAAAGCGGCTGGTGGCGCCAGGTGCACGGCGCGCACGCGCCCCAGATCACGCAGGCCTTCATCCTCGGTAATGCGTTCAGCATGCCGTCGCAGCTTTCCAGCCCGCTGTTCGCGCTGACGCCGCTGAACCTGCCGTCCTGGCTGTGCGCCCTGCCGGACCGCCGCGTGCTGCGCCTGCGCGAGGATGCCTGCTACCTGCTGGCGACCGACGGTTTCTGGTCCTGCACGGCGCCCGACCGCTTCGTCGGCGGCTGGCCGGCGCTGCTGGCCGGCGCGCCCGACGCCGCGGCCATGGTCGGCCGCCTGTTCGGTGCGATGGAAAACGCCCCGCCGGACGGCCTGCATCCCGACAACCTGACCGCGCTGGTGCTGCGGCCGCTGCCGGGGCGGGCTGCCTGCCACGCCGACGAGACGGCCTTGCCGGAAGCGCCCCGGCATTGAAACATTCCTAATAGAAAATAATGTTGTTAATCAATGAATGTGGCGCGCCACTGGGCAGTAAAAGCGCGTAAGCTTGCCGATGTTGCCGAACACGACCGAATCCGCCATCGCCCCATGAACCGCTGCCGCAACCCCGAGCATCCGCACTGCACCGTCTGGGTCATGCCCGGCGAGCAGCTGTGTGCGCACGGACACGCCCAGCCGGCTTCCGATGCGCCGCCGCCAGGTAGCGGCCTGCCCCCGAGCTTCGAGGCAATCAGTGCGCTGCGCGCCCAGGCCGCCACCGGCGGCGGCTTGAGCCGCCCGCAGCTGCACATCAGCGGTTTCGACCCGCGCGCGGCCGGCGGGCGCCAGGCCATCAAGCTGGAGTTGCGCGGCATGCCGATGGATTGCGCGCCCGAGCTGCGCATGCTGGTGCGCTCCGGCCTGCGCCTGCGCGAAGGCGAACGCTATGTCTTCCAGCGCACCTCGCGCGGCGACTGGCGTCCGGTCTTCCTGGAATTCTCCTCGCGCGGCCTGGAACACGGCCAGTACCGCATCGACATCGAGCTGCACAGCCGCCACCCCTCGCTACCCGGCGCGGCGCGCACCTGGACCTGCTCGCCGGTGATCCTGGTGCCGCGCATGGATGCCAGCCTCGGCGAGATCCACCAGACCTTCCTGGCTACCCACAAGAACGTGCGCGTGAGCGCCGAGGACGCCGGCATCGCACGGGTGCAGGCCCCCGGGGGCGGCAGCCTCGACATCGACGTCACGGCCCGCGACGGATCGATTGCCCAGCTGGACATCCGCGATCCGCGCGACGGCGGCGGCAAGGTCGACCTGGGCTGGTCCACCATCGCCTGGGACGAAGACCTGATCGAAATCGACGTGCCGGTGCAGGCACCTGGCCACCCGTGCCCGGCGAGCAGCGCCTGCCTGGTGCATGCGGAGCCGGATGCGAGCGCGCAGCGCCACCTGCGCCTGTTCGCGCTCGACGAGTGCGTGCTCGGCCGCTTCGAAGACATCGATCCGGAGGCCGACCTGCTGCTCATGCACTACGGCGAAGACGGCGAACAGCGCGGCGGCCTGACGCGCCGCCTGTCCGGCCGCCATGCGCTCATCCGCCAGGGCCGGCATGGCTTCGAGATCGAAGACGTGTCGCGCTACGGCCTGCTGCTCGACGGCGTCTGGCCGGGCAAGCACGCGCCGGTGCCCCTGCGGCTGGGCATGCGCATTGCGCTTACCGCCAGCATCCGTGGCGTGGCCGAACTGGAAGTGAGCGCCCTGCTGCCGCACGGCGTGATCCTGTACCGCGTCGATGCCGGCGCCCGGGCGGAAGCCTTCTGCATCCTCGCCCCCGATACCGATCCGGGGCGACGCGAGTTCCCCGCCGCGCCACGCGCCGCGAGCATGCCGCTGCTATTCCACCGCGACGGCGGGTTCTGGCACCGCGACCGGCACACTGGCGTGGACACGCCGCTGGCGCCGGGCGCCGCCCTGGAGCGCTTGCCGGGCCTGGGCCGGCAGTTGCGCTTCACGGCCCGTCCCTATCCCGAGCTCGGCTCCGAAACGCGCGCGCAGACCGTCCGCGCCGGCGAGCGCCGGCGCGCTCAGCCCGCTGCCTGGCTAGGCAACTGAGCCGCGCTTCAAGCGCCGTGCGGGCGCAGGAGCAGGAAGATCAGCGAGGTACCGGCCAGCAGCGCCGCCTGCAGGGAGAAGACGATGACCGGAATCCTCAGGTGTTCTGGAATTTTCATGGCGCGTCCTTTCGTTGGCGTTTCAGAAAAACCCAAATGGGGATACCAGTTTACGCCTGCCGCAAACGGTGGTGCGTACTGTAGCCGCGCCACAAGCTAGCTCCCGCCTAGCGTGGATAAATAAACATTTTAGTTTACTTAACTGCTGAGCTCTCTTACACTCCCGGCAATCATCCTGTGCCGGGAGCCGTATGAAACACCGCTTGCTCATCGGCAGCGCTTGCCTGCTTGCCCTGTTGTCCACCATCGGCGCATCGCTGGCCTATCCGCTGCTGCCGCCCCTGTTTGCCGGCGTGGCGCCGAATGCGCTGAACGGCTTTCTCGCCCTGCCGCCCACGCTGCTGTTCGGGTTTGCCTTGATGGTCAACCCGCTCGGCATGCTGATCGGAAGCGCCGTGCTCGGCTCCCTGTCGGATGCGCTCGGCCGGCGCCGCATCCTGCTCCTGACCACGGTCGGCGCCGCCGCGGGTCACCTGCTGACGGCATACGCGCTGCTGGCGCAATCCTACCCCCTGCTGATCGCGGCACGCTTCGGCACCGGTGTGCTGGAGGGCAATGGCGCGATCCTGCGCGCGCTGCTGGCCGAGCGCCTCGATGGACCCTTGCGCAACCACGCCCTCTCCTGGCTGAACGGCGCCTTTCACCTGGGCTGGCTCGCCGGCCCACTGCTGTCCGGGCTCAGCGCCGGCTACAGCATCACGCTGCCGTTCTGCATCGCCGCCGCCGGCCTGCTGCTGGGTGCGGCCCTGTCGATGCTGGTGCTGGCGCCGCAGCCGGCGCCGCCCGCGCGGGGCAACTGGTGGTCGCTGGCACGCGAGCGCCATGCCTTCACCCTGCTGCGCCACGCGCCGCTGCACACGCTGTTCCTGATCCACCTCGCCTATTGCTGCGGCGTGGCCGGCTTCTACGAGTTCTTCCCGCTCTGGCTGGTCGAAACGGGCAGTTACGATGCGAAGGGCATCGCCTTGGTGAACATGGCCATGTGCGGCGTGATGACCTGCGCCGCGCTGTTCGCGGGCCGCGCCTACCCGGGCGATGCGCGCCTGCGGGTCGGCGGCCTGGCCGGCGCGGTGGCGCTGGCGGTGCTGTGCGTCGGACTGGGCAACCTGTGGGTCGGCATGGCGGCCATCGTCCTGTTCGGCCTGCCCCACGCCTTCTATAATGCGACGCTGCAGGCCTGGGCGGCCGACAGTTTCGCGCAGCACGGACAAGGCGCCGTCATGGGCCTGCTGTCGACGACCTTCTGCGTGGCCCACATCGTCATGGCGCTCGGCGGCGGGCTGCTCGCGGCGATCGACACCCGCCTGGTGCTGGTCGCGGGCGGCCTGCTGGCTGCCATGGCGGCGTTCTCGATGCGGCGCTGGAGCCGTCAGGCCATCCCAACCCACCAGGAATTCGCATGAACACGTCCGAACACACCTTGCTGCTGCTGAAGACCCGCGGGCCGCAGACCGCCCAGGCGCTGGCCGCGATCCTGCACCTGACCTCGATGGGCGTGCGGCGCCAGCTGGAAGCGGCCGACGAAAAGGGACTGGTCGGCTACGTCGACCGGCCGGGCAAGGTGGGACGCCCGGTGCGGCTGTGGCAGCTCACCGAACTGGGGCACTCGCGCTTCCCGGACCGCCACGCCGCGCTGACGGTCGACCTCATCGGGCAGGTACGGAACCTGTTTGGCGAATCCGCCATCGACCGCCTGATCGATGCGCGCGAAGCCGCCAGCGAAGCTGCCTACCGCGCCGCGGTCGATCCGGCGGCGCCGCTGGCCCAGCGCGCCGCGTCCCTGGCCGTGCTGCGCGAGGCGGAAGGCTACATGGCCGAAACGCAGGTAGACGACGACGGCAGCGTGCTGCTGGTCGAGAACCACTGCCCGATCTGCGCCGCAGCACGCGCCTGCCAGAACTTCTGCCGCTCGGAGCTGGACGTGTTCAGGCGCGTGCTGGGGCCGGACGTGCGGGTCGAGCGGGTCGAGCACCAGCTGGCCGGGGCGCGGCGCTGCGCCTACCGGATCGTGCCGCTCGGCTGAGGCAAGGACCGTACGCGTCCGCTCCCGACCCCAAGCGGAATTTGCTGAAAGCTCAGCGGGCACGGTGGTTGAACCGACGTGAACACTTAGCGAAACTCGACAACAGAATGAACGCGTTGGAAAACCCGTTGTCCAGTAGCGCGCAAGCGGCGGCGGCCATTACAGTCCGCGACTTTTCGAGCTCGGCAAGCTGCTATGCTGCGCTGAACGGGCCGGCGTGAAGCGGAAGCGGACATTCCGGCAAAGTTGACGCGCAGTCTGCTCGTACTATCAACCACGGAGCGAAAGGCATGTTGTGACAATAATCGGCTTCACTTTCGGGGTGATCGGATTTGCTTTTGCTCTGATTTCCTACGCTCGTATAGACAAGCTAGAGAAGCACTTAAAGGAAAAAGGTCTCTTGGAGCAGAACTTCAAATCGGATGACGAGAACTGGTGACAAGACCTGCGGGAAGTCTGCTATGGGTCCAGGCTGTCGCCGGGTCCAGACCGACAGCGGACTGGACCGACAGTAAACCTCCCCCCTACTCGCGCGGCCCGTCGTGCCGCCACGCCGCCGGCCAGGCCGGCAGCGGAATGCGTTCGTCATCCCCTGGCACCGGCACGAAGGCGTTCGCTTCCCAGTCGCGCGCGGCCTGCTCGATGCGTTCGCGGCTGGACGAGACGAAATTCCAGAAGATATAGCGGCGCCCATCCAGCGGCTCGCCGCCGATCAGCACGAAGCGCGCGCCGGCGCTCGACGAGACCCGCACCGGCAGGCCGGGCTCGACCATCGCCATGGTGTTGGGCGGAATCGCTTCGCCGTCCACCTCGATGGCGCCGATCGGCGCGTACACGGCGCTTTCTTCCGGCAGGCCGCCCAGGTCGATGGACGCGCCTGGCGCCAGTTGCACGTCCAGGTACAGGGTATTGCTGAAGGTCGGCACCGGCGAGCTGCGCCCAAACGCCGAGCCCACCAGCACCCGCACCGTCGCCCCTTCGAACGCGACTTCGGGAATCTGGTCCGCCGGGGTGTGCGAGAAGGCGGCCGGCGCCTCCTCGTGCTCGCGCGGCAGCGCCGCCCACAGCTGCAGGCCGTGGGTGCGGCGCACCCGGTCGAGCAAGTCCTGCGGCGTGCGCTCGGAATGGACGATGCCGCTGCCAGCCGTCATCCAGTTGATCGCGCCGGGCTCGATGCGCTGCTCGGTGCCCAGGCTGTCGCGATGCATGATGGCGCCCTCGAACAGGTAAGTCACGGTCGCCAGCCCGATGTGCGGGTGCGGGCGCACGTCGTGGCGCGCGCCGGGCTCGGCTTCCACCGGCCCCATGTGGTCGAAGAACAGGAAGGGTCCGACCGACTGGCGCGCCGCCGCCGGCAGGATGCGCCGGACCTTGAAGCCGCCGCCGAGGTCCTTGTCATGCGATTTGAACAGATGGGCGATGGCCATGACACTCCTCCGTGTTTGAACGATACGCCTACTCTACACCATCCGCCCTTGCCTGCGGCCCGGCCGCAAGCCGGGTTTAGATCAGCTCGCGCAGCACGCGAAAGCCCACGATGTCGTTCGACAGCACGCTCGAAAAACCGTTGCGCAGCGCCGAACGCAGGTAGCGCGGAGCGTACAGCCAGGAGCCGCCGCGCAGGATGCGGCGCGCCTGGTCGCCGCCGGTTTCCCAGGCGCTGCCGTCCAGCGGCGCCCCGACGTAGTTGTCGTGGACCACGTCCTGCACCCATTCCCATACGTTGCCGTGCATGTCGGCCAGTCCCCAGGGATTGGCGGGAAACATGCCGCATGGGGTGGTGCCGTGGCGGCAGGCGCCGCGCGGGCCGCCGTTGTAGGTGAAGCTGGCGTCGTAATTGGCCTGCTCGGGACCGATGGTGTCGCCGAAGCTGAAGGCGCTGCGGGTGCCGGCGCGGCAGCAATACTCCCACTCCGCCTCGCTCGGCAGGCGGTAGCGCTGGCCGGTGGCCTCGGATAGCCAGGCCAGATAGCGCTGGGCGTCGTGCCAGGTGACGCCCACCACCGGGTGCGCATCGGTCTGCGGGAAGCCCGGCGCCAGCCAGTCCACGTCGCCTTGCGGCTCCCAGCCGGTGGCCTGCACGAACACCCGCCACTCGCCCACCGTGACCGGATAGCGCCCCATCGCGAAGGGCCGTTCGATGCCGACCCAACGCTGCGGCGTTTCGCGCTCCAGCCAGCGCTGCTGCGCGCCGGCCGCCATCGCGATCTTGCGCTCGTGCTCGTGGGAGCCCATCTGGAAGCGGCCGGTCGGGATCAGGACCAGCGACGGACCGCTGCCGGCGCCGTCCAGCAGCGGATCGCACAGCAGGCCGTCGGCGTCGGCGACCGGGCTGGCGGGCGTGGGCGTCAAGCGCCGCAATTCGTCCGCCGTGCGCGCCGCCTGCAGTTCGCGCGCCCGTTTTTGCTCGGCCAGATAGGCTGCGGCGGCCTTGGCCTGTTGCGCCTTGCGCTCGGCTTCCTCCTGCGCCAGGCGCGCCTTGGCGGCTTCTTCTTCCCGTTTGGCCAGCAACTGCTGGCGCAGCGCTTCCTTGCGCGCCGCCCGCGCCTCTTCCTGGGCCGCGCGCTCGCGCCGCTGCTGCTCGCGGCGCTCGCGCTCGACCAGGGCCCGGGCCGCGGCCCGCGCCTGTTCTTCGGCCTGCCGGCGCGCCGCCAGCTCGCGCTCGCGCCGCTCCTGCTCGGCGCGCGCGGCCGCCTCGCGCAGGGCGACTTCCTCCGGCGACGGACCGGCCGCGTTGCGCAGCGTTTCCAGCAGCGCACGCACGCTCGGCGGGCGCACGGCCGGGTCGTGCGCGAAGCCGGCGCGCAGGGCTTCCCACTGGTGCGGCGGCAGGGCCTGCGGCGCAACGCCGGGGTCCGGCGGCAGCGCGCCGTCGAGCATCCGGTAGATCATCATCGATACCGCGTAGACGTCGAGGCTCGGGGCCGGCTGGCCCTGGCTGCCGGCTTCCGGGGCGCGGTAGCCCGGGGTGCCGGAAGTGGCCGGCGCATCCAGGGCCGCCGCGCCGCTGCCGCGCGCGCGCGCCGCGATGCCGAAGTCGAGCAGCTTGACCTCGCCGCGCCCGGTGAGGAACACGTTGGCGGGCTTGATGTCGCGGTGCACCAGGCCATGCTTGTCCCAGGCATAGTCGAGGGCGGCGGCGACCGGTTCGAGCAGGGCCAGCACGCGCTCAAAAGGCAGCGTGTCTTCGCGCGCCAGCAGGCTGTCGAGGTCTTCGCCCTCGAGGCATTCCATGATCAGGAAAAAGCTGCCGGTCGCCGGGTCCTGGGCCCATTCGTAGACGCGCACGATGTGTTCGTGCGCCAGGCGGCGCGCGCGCGTGGCTTCCTGGATCAGCAATTTGGACTGCACGGTGGACTGCGTCAGCTGCGGCGGCAGGATCTTCAGCGCCACCTGGGCGCTGTGGCCCAGCTCAGCGTGGGTGGCCAGGTCGGTCGCCTGCCACACCTGGCCCATGCCGCCCTGGGCGATCAGGCGCTCGAGCCGGTAGCGCCGGTTCGGCGGGCCGACTTCCTGGCCGGCCATCAGGCCGATCTCGGTGCCGGGGCGCGCCGGAACCGCGATGTCTTCCTCCGCCTGCGGCTGCGCGGGGAGATAGGCCGCGTCCAGGATCGCGTTCTTGCGCAGGTCGAATTCGGTACGGCTCAGCAGGCCATCCTCGTGCAGGGCACGCAACTCGCGGATCTTGTCGATGGCCGTCTGCATTGCCTGGATCACGCCGTCAGTGCGGGAGCGCCGCGCCGCAGGCGGCGCAGAAGCGCTCGCCCTCGCGCGCCGGATGGCCGTGGGCGCACTGGCGGCCTGGCGCCGCCGCGGCGGCCAGCAAGGCGACCTGGTGGCGGCGGTCGCGCTCGACCTCGAGTTCGCGCCGCGCCTGCTCGTCGCGCACCAGCTGCAGCGCTTCCTGGGTCGAGAGCTTGCCTGCGCCGGCCAGCTCGGCCAGGGCGGCCAGCTGGCCGGCATCCATGTCCGCCTGGACGCGGGTTTTCATGAAGTCGTTCAGCAGCGCCGCGTTCGGCGCCGCGGCCAGGGCCAGCTTGGCGGTGTCGTCCATCGCGGCGAAGGCCTCGAGGCGGCGCAGTTCCAGCGCGTGGCGGCGTTCTTCGCCCTCCAGCTGCACGTCCTGCGCCGCGCGCGCCTGGCGCGCATCGAGCTCGATGGTGCGGGCCAGCTTGTCCTGCTGCTGCCCGGCACGGGTGGATTCGATGCGCTGGCGCGCCTGTTCGTCTTCCCACTCCTGCAGGCGCTCGGCCTCGCGCCGGCGCGCCGCGTTGGCCAGCACCAGGGCCTGGTGCCGGGCCACGTGTTCCTCCTCGTCGATCGCGCGGCCACGGCGCGCCGCATCCTCCTGGCTGGCGCGCAGGCGTACCAGTTCGGCCTGGCGCCGCGCCGCGTCCTCGATCAGCGCGGCCTGCTCGATCTTGTAGCGGATCTGCTGCTGCAGCAGCTGCTGCGAAAAGCGCTGGCGCGCGATGGCGAGCGTTTGCCGCGCATCCTGCTGGGCCACCTCGAGTTCGCCGCGCATGCGCACCTGGGCCATCGCCCGCAGGTGCTGCCATTCCTGGGCCTCGTCGAGGCGGCGCGCCCCCTTCTTCGCCAGCTCGTGCTCCAGCTCGGCGAGCACCTCACCGGCGCCGCGCTCCAGCGCCTGCTTGCGCGAGCCGGCGTCGAGGATGCGCGCATACAGTTCGATCTGGCGCGCACGCACGGCATGGGCGCGGTCGGCGCCCTGCAGCGACAGCTCGGCACGCGCGATGGCGTCGTCCTGGCGCAATTCGCGCTCGCGCTGGCGCACCCGCGCAGCCTGCTCGGCGCGGCGCAGGCGCTGCCATTCTTCGGCGTCGTAGAGTTCGTCGAGGTGCTTGGCATGCTCGATCTGCACGTGGCGTTCGTCGGCCGCCAGCCACAGGCTGCCGACCCTGGCGCGGTGGGCGTCGTACTTGTCGTGGCGCAGCTCGATCGTATCGACCTTCACCGCCGCCAGCCCATACTCGAGCAGCAGCAGCTTCAGGCCGCCCTGCAGGCGCTCATCGAGCTGGTCGCGCAATTCGCGCTTGCCGGCCATCTCGCGGATCGAGCGCGCGCCGACGAACTCCTCGGCCAGCTGGCGCACCGCGGGCGCCAGCAGTTCGCGCAGCTGGGTGGAGCCGATGGTGCCCGGCAGCGTCATGAAGTGGCGCGCAAAGGCTGCGACGTTCTCGATGCGCAGGCTGATCGTGAAGCGCGCGCTGACCGCCAGCTGCTCGCAGGTGGCGACGTCGTCGAAGCAAAATTCGACCGGCAGCGCCCCGGTGCGCGTCACCAGGATCTCGGCATGCTGGTCGCGCAGCAGGTGGTTCAGGCGGGTGAAGAAACCCTCGATCTCGTACTCGCCCTGCGGCACCTCGGTGGCATGCATGCCCTGCAGGATGTAGGCGCGCGCCGTGGCCGGCACCCGCAGGGTCTTGACGAACAGACCCGAGAGTTCGCGCACGCCGAAGAACACGGCCAGTTCGTCGGGGCCGGCAACCCAGCGGTTCTCGCGCAGGACCGGGCTATTGCGCGGCGCGCCCAGGATCAGGCCGCAGCCGGCGCAATAGCGCGCGTCGCCCCCCTGCTTGCGCTCGCAGCGCGGGCAAGCGGCGCCTTTCACTCCGAACATCTGGACCATCTCCGACTCCGTTTCTTCTTTTGCAACATCATGGGGCAATTCTAGCGCAGCCGGGCGCGATTCAAATGATCCCGATCCGGTCGACGCAGGCCAGGCTGGCCCCGCGCCCGCGCAGCAGCGCGCGCCAGTCCGGCGGCAGCTGCGCCTCCCAGGCCCGCGGCACCAGGATGCGGTCGCCCGGCGCCGCTTCGCGCGCCAGGAGCGCGCACTTCGGCGCGAGGCCGTCGACGGTCTCGACCCGTCCGGCATGCCAGGCCGAGGACTGTCCGGTGGCCAGCACCCGGCCGCGCGGCAGGAACTCGCGCCCGCGCGCCATGCGGTCGGCCATGACCAGGGCCAGCTCGAAGGAGGCGCCCTGGAAGCGTTCTTCGCCGAAGCGCACCGTGCTGCGCCACTGTCCCAGGCCGCGGCCATCGAAGTGACGGGCGCCCGCCAGCACCGCCCGTGCCCGCGCCTGCAGCGCGGCATCGACGCCAGGGACTGCGATGCTCGCCTCCTCCTCGCCTTCATGCGGCGCGGGACGTACGCTGACTTCGACCCAGCACAGGCTGTCGCCGGCGCCACCGCTGTACAAGGGGAACCAGGCGCGCGCCGTCGACACGCCGGCGCCCGGGTCCGGATGCCCGTTCAAGGCCCCCAGGTGGGGCAAGCCGTCCGCGCCCCCGGCCAGCACGCCGAGCGGCACCTGGCGCAGGCCGTGGCCATCGATGCGGCCCAACTGCCAGGCATCGGACCAGCCGTTCGCCACCACCGGGCGCGGCGACTGCCACAGGCCGCGCACCATGCGGTCGGCCAGCACGCAGGCCAGCTCCCAGTCGCGCCAGCCCGCGGGCGGCGCCCGGTCCAGGCTGAGCACCACCTGCTCGCGGCTGTCGAAGCGCGGCTCGGTATGGCGCGCCAGGCGCACCACGTCCTGCATGCGCTGGGCCAGCGCCGGCGCGTCGGGCACGCTGCACTTGACCTCGGCGCGGCCGCCACGCGGGCGCATGCTGGCCGTCACGGTCAGGAAAGCGCCGTCGGGCGCGATGCTGCGCACGCTGACCGGCGCGTTCATGATGATTCTCCAGTGACAGCGCGGCGCGCGGCGCAATCGCATTCCAGGTTGGCGACGATGCGGTCGGCCTCGTCCAGCTGCGCCGCCGCCAGCGCCGGGCCGCCCAGCTTCAGGCGCGCCAGCAGCGCCCAGGCCTCGTCCAGCGCCGCCATGGCGCGCAGGCTGTGGCGGGCGCGGCGCCGCTGTTCCTCCGGCGCCAGGGGCTGGCCCGGCGCCGCCAGCGCCAGGGCCGGCATGGTGCCGACGGCCAGGCTGAGCAAGTCGAGGCGGCGCAGCAGGTCCTGGTGGCGGTGGAACACCGCGCAATCGGCCGGCAGCACGGCCAGCCGCAGGCCGCACATCACCGCAGGCAGTTCCAGGAACAGGCGGCGCAGGCACCTGGCATCCTCCGGCGCCGGATCGAACGGCCCTTGCGGGGCGGGGAGCGCGGCGGCGGGCGCGGGCTGCGAGGCCAGCCTGGCCATGAGCAGCGCCGCCAGGTCGCGCGACGCGCCGAGATCGACCGGCACGCAATCGTCCACCATCACGCCGAAACGGGTGTACAGCAGCTGGTTGAAGCCGGTGCGGAAGGCATTCCACTCCTCGAAGCTGGTGCAGGGCGGCAGCGCGAGCTCGCCCTGCTCCAGTTCGCGCTGCAGGGCGCACTGGAGCAGCAGCACGAAGCCGTCCAGCGCCACGCTTTCTTGCGCTTCGCTGGCGAGGAACAGGTCGAAGCGCTGCTGCGCTTCGCGCGGGTCCGGCGCATCGATGGCGAAACGCACCCGCAGGCCGATCTCGGGCGCGGCGGCGAACGGCACCAGCTCGCAGCCGTAGGGGCCCGGATGGACGCACCAGGCGGTTTCGCCGTCCAGGATGGCGACGCGCGCGCCTTCGCTCAGGCGCCGGGTGTGGCCGTCCTTGTTCGCCAGCACGGCGAAGCTGCCGGCCGGCACCGTGCAGCCCTGCGCCAGCGGCAACGCGATGAAGCCCGCGCCCAGGCCGTCGAGCTTGGGAGCGGGCTGCTGGCGGAACGGCCGTATGAACAGGTTCAGCATCTCAGTTCCCGGCCGGCTCCACGCTGAAGCGTGCGCCGTGCTGCTGGAAATGCCGGGCCGGCGCTTGCGCGAACGGCCAGGCACCTTCGCATTCGCCGTCGCTGTCGAGCCTTCCTTCGAGCACCGTGCCGCCAGCGCCATCGAGCACGCGCAGCAGCCCGGCGGCGCGCAGCAGGGTGGCGGCCAGCGGCGCTTGCGGGTCGAGCTGCAGGATCACGCGGTCTCCCAGGAAATGCAGGCGCCAGGCGCCGTCGTCGGTGACCAGGGTGTCGAGCGCCGCGCCGCCATCCGCCGCGCGCAGCATGCCGGCGCTGCCGCGCCACTGTCCCGACATGTCGGGGGCGCCGCGCCCTCGACGCGGCGTGCGCCGGGCATCGGCCAGGGTGCGCAGGCGGCGCGCCGTGAGCGGCGAGGCCTGCAAGGCGCTGCGTTCGCCATCGGTCAGGGGGCGGCTGCCGTCGAGCGCCGCCAGCAGCACCGCGTCGTCCAGCACCAGCCGGTCGCCTTCGACCCGGCGCCCGCCCAGCAGCTGCGCCTGCAGCTTGCGGTCCAATTCAGTCATCCCCATCACGTTTCCTCCTTGTTGCCGCTTGCCGCGCCGAGCCGCGCGATGGCGGCGTCGCGCCGCTTGCGCAGGGTCGGCAGCGAGACCCGGTCCAGCAGCGCGAGCTGCTGCATGGTCGGCAGTGCGCCGGTGGCCGGGTCCAGCCACGCCAGCGGATAGCTGTCGTCGAAAGGCCCGAGCAGCTTCAGGTAGACCGCCAGCCGCACCGGCAGCGAATCGCCCTCCATCATGCGCGCCGCCCAGCTGCCGCGCTCCTGTTCCGCCGCGGCTACCTGAAGGTAGCCGGGGGACAGTGAAACGCGCTGCGCCAGCGCGTCCTCGAGCGGCGCCGGCGGCGCGGCGCCGGGCGCATCCTCGTCGCCCGTCGCACCGGTCTCCAGGTCGAGTGCGTCCTGGCGCGCCTCGAGCAGCAGGTCCGGGCCCGGCGTGGCGGCCGCCGCCGAGTCGCCCAGCACGCGCCAATAGTCGTCCAGCCAGGCGGTGGCGTCGCTGCCGTCCTGCAGCCAGTCGCGGTCCTGGTTGGCGGACAGGGCTTCGTATTCGCCGATCTCGCGCAGCATGGCGCCGATCTTGTCCGGCTGGTCCTTCAGGCTGGCAAAGCGCTTGGAGCGGGTGTGCAGCGGTCCGGCCGCGCCGGTGAAACGCTCCAGGCTTTCGCTCCAGCGCAGGATCCATTCGGGCCGGCAGTCAAGCACGCTGCGCAGCCGGCGCGCCTCGATCGGCTCGGCCTCGATCGTGCGTCCGAGGATGGTCCCGACCTGTTCGCGATGCTCGCGCCAGGACGCGAACAGGCGCGCCAGCTCGCCGTAGGCGGTGTCGAGCATCCGGTAGGCGTACATCCGGTTCGGGCTGCAGGGACGCCCGCAGGCGGCCTGGTAGTTGTCGCTGTCGACCTTGTCGCGCAGGACCGCGTACACGTCGTTGAATTTCTTGCGCAGCAGCGCGTCGCCGCCCGGCGCCGTCCAGAAAGCGCCCATGCGCGCATGCTCGCCCGCCACCGCCGCGCACAAGGCCGCCCAGTCGCCTGGCCGGGCCTGCAGCTCGTAGACCAGGCTCAGCGCCAGCTCGAGGACGCTGTCGCCGTAGCTGTTGCCGGGCTGCCCGCCGCGGCGCCCGGCATGCAGGGCCAGCGCCACCGTATCGACGTACTCCGGCAGGACCTCGGTACCGCCGTCTTCGAGCAGGCGGACCGGATCGATGCGGGCAAGCGCCTGCAGCGAGCATTGCCCCAGCAATTTGCGGACCTGCTCCCAACCGTGCTCCTGGTACCGGGTTCCCGGCAAACGCATACCTTCCTCATCCTCATGGCCGTCCGCGCACAAGCGGATTGTCAACAGATGATGCCATACAAACACAAAATCCGGGCGCGCAGATGGCGGTCAATCCCCCTTCTGTTCGAGGGATTGCGCTTGCATGGAACGCAACAAGCCGGCAAGGACCGGTGCAGCATGGGCGCCGCCCGTCAGCCTGGACTCGCTGACGAAGACGGCAAAGGCGAGCCGGCGGGTCTGGCCCGGCAGGCTGCCCGGTTCCAGCCAGCCCATGAACCAGACGGTTGCCATGCCATCCTCGCCGGTCGGCGCGGTGCCGGTCTTGCCGAACAGGCCGGCCTGCAAGCCGTCGAACTCCTTGCCGCGAAACGCCCCGGCCGCGGTGCCGCCATCGATCACGCCCTTCATGCCGGCCCGCACCCGGTCGAGGCGCACGCCCAGTTCCGCGCCCGGTTCGGCTGCCGCCTTGCGTCCGTCCAGCTCCAGCAGCAGGCGCGGCGTCACGATCCGGCCCTGCCCGACCGCGGCGGCGGCCAGCGCCATCTGCAGCGGCGTCGCCTGCATGCGCAGGCCGATCGCCATCTGGCGCACCTCATGGCGGGTCTGGATCGGGTCCAGCATGGACGCACTGGCCTGCAGCGCATCCCAGGCGGACCAGGCGAAGTCCGGCGGCAGCAGGCCGCCGTCGAGGCGCAGCGGCGTGCCGAAACCGAGCCGGCGCGCCATGCCGGCGACCGGGCGCAGCGCATCCAGCGCGCCAGGCTCGATCTCGCGCACGCCCGGCACTCCGCCCTGCGGCGCGCCGCCCAGGCTATGGTCGCCCAGTTCGGCGGTCCAGGCGAACCAGGTGTTCACGCTGTGCGCCAGCGCCTGGGCCAGCCCGAAGCGGCCCTCGACCGCGCGGCTGCCGGCCAGCTGTTCGCGAAAGTTGGTGATGCGCGCGCCCCCTGCTTGCGGATAGCTGGGCGCGCCGGTGCGAAAACCGTAGCCCGCCTCGCCCGCCATGGCGTCGATCGCCCCCAGGGGCATGCCGGCCAGCAGCTGCTGCAGGCGGGCGTCGCCACGCGCGGCCGCCTCCAGTCCGAGGGCCGTGACCACCTTGAAGGTCGAGCCGGGCGCACGCCGAGCGCCGCCGTCGTGCTGGAAGGCCGGCAGGCGCAAGGGGCTGCGCGCGGGATCGGCACGATCGAAGTCGCGGATTTCCGGCCAGCGCGACGCGTCCGCCGCACCCGTGCCGCCGCCGGCCGCGGCCAGCACGTCGCCATTGCCGGCATCGAGCAGCACCAGGCCGGCCTGGCGCCCGTCCGGGACGCTGCCCGCGCCGAGGCAGCGCTTGCCGTCCCAGCGACCCTGGCGCAGGCCGACGCAATCCAGCACCGCCTGGGCCGCTTCCTGCAGGGGCAGGTCCAGGCTCAGGCGCGCCGCGTGGCGGCTGCCCGGCAGCCGGGCCAGCATGCCGGCCACGCTGGACGCATGGTCGCGATGCACGCCCAGGAGCGGCGCCAGGCCGGCGGCCTGGGCCGCGGCGCTGGGCCTGCCATCCGTCCACAGGCTTTCGCCATTACGGGCGCTGAGCCGGACCTCGGCCAGGGCCGGGCGCGCCGCGGCGTGCGACCCGTGCAGCGCCTGCCAGGCCAGGCGGCCGCCCTCGGCGCGCACGTGGCGGTAGGCGGCGTCGGCCTTGCCCGAGAGCCGGGCCAGTTCGAGCGGCTCGACCTCGAGCACGATGCGCTGCGCGCCCGGCAGGGGCGTCAGGAGCACGCGCTGGACGGCGTCGCGCTCGCGGCAGGCGCGCCCGTCGCACACGCCGCTCACGGAGGCGCTCGCTCCCTCTACGCGGCGCAGTCGGCCGGCCAGCAGCAGTTCGGTCGGTGCGGCCGTGTCCAGGCTCAGGCGCGCAGTCGCGGCGTGGCCGCCGCCGTCCCAGGCCCCCACCCGCGCCCACGGCGCCCAGCCTTCCGGCAGGCGCGCGAACAGGCGCATGGCGGCCACCGGCAGACCGTCGTCCTGCGCCACCGGCACGCCGCCGACGCTGGCTTGCCACAGCTGCCGGCTGTGCGCGCGCACGCGCCAGGCCAGCAGGCGGCGCTCGCTGTTGAACACGCGCAGCTGCTCGCGCACGAAGGCGCCGTCGGCGCGGTAGTACAGGCGCACCAGCAGCTTGCGGCCTTCCTCGTCGAGGCGCGCTTGTTCCCAGTCCGGCAGCGGCGCGCGTGCGTCGGGGCTGGCCATCGTCCAGGTGGCCAGGTCGCGCGGCGCCACCTCGGCCAGGCCGTCGCTTCCCAGGCGGACCAGTCCGCGCGCCTGCAGTTGCTCGAACAGCAAGGCGTCTTCCAGGCCGCGCGGTGGCTTGGCCGGCACCCGATGTTCGCCGGCGCTAAGCTGCAGCGCCGGCAGCGCCGTGCCGGGGCCGAAGGCCTGCACCAGTGCGCCGGCCGCGCCCTGGCCGACGGCCGCGCGCTGCACCAGCAGTTCGCCGGCCGAGGGACAGCCGCTGCTGGCCCGCCGCGTCAGCCTGAGCGCGCCGTCGCGCCACACCAGCCAGCCCGACGTGCCCAACAGGCCTGCGCCACGCGCGCCGCGCACGACGCCGCCATTGCCGGCGTCGCCGACCCAGGCGGCCCGGCCGCTCCCCGCATTCCAGGCCAGCCGCACGGCGCCCCTGGCGTCGACGCGCAGGTCCACACGCGGCATGGCGGAGCCCGGCGCGGCCAGCAACACGCTGCGCGCCGGCCCCGCTGCGGCCGCCTCGGAGAAGGGATAGCCGATGCGCACCGGCTGCGCGCACAGGTCGACCCGCACCGGAGGCGCCAGGCGCATCTGCGAGGCGACCACCAGCGCGCTGGCGCCGTGCTGGACGATCTCGATGCCGGGCTCGCGCGGCACGCGCACGGTCACGCCGCCCAGCAGCGGCTGAAACGCGGACAGCGCCGGCGACTCGCCCGCCGCCGCGTGCGCGCTGGAAGATGCCAGCGTGCGCGCCGCCTTCGCCAGCACGATGGCGCCGAGCAGCGCCGCGGCGCAGGCCAGCAGCAACCACGGTGTGACCGGCAGCCGAACCCTTCTACCGGGCCCGGCGCCGAGCCGCAGGTTGCGCGCGCGCCGCCGCGCCGTGCGGCCGGCGGCGAAGGAATCCATGAGTGTGCTGAACGTGGCTGGCATCGGTGGGTCGCGATAGGCGCGGCGCGGTGGCGGCCGCCTCGCAGACACCTAGCCGGGGGCGGGTGAAACCCATCCGCCGCAAGGAAGCGCGCGCACGTTCACGCGCATTTTTCGACAGCTTGTTCCCCGTTTTCCGCGTCCCGTCGCACGCCGCTCGCGGCCCGGATTGGCTTGGCCTACAGTGCACACATCGACAACCCACCTGCAAGGAGAAATACCATGAACATCATGAAGCATATGGAAGCCGTCTTCCTCGTCGCGATGAGCCTCGCCGTCTCGGGCAGCTACCTGATCGACACCATTCCGGAAGCCCAGGCCCGCAACTACAGCGCCGACGCGGCCATGGTCGCCAGCGGCGACAAGATGGCGGTCGTGACGGTCAGCGCCAAGCGCCTGTCGAGCGAAGAAAAGCAGGCTGCGGGGAGCCGCGGATGAGTGCCGCAGGCCTGCCCGTTGTCGCCGCGGCGCGACAGCGGGCGGCCCATTACGGCCCGATTTGTATCACGCTACTGCGGAGCCCGGCTCCCGATCTGTATCACTTGTAAGTATCTGCTTCAGCGCTGCCTGGCGCCGGTTCCCGGCGATATAGTGGGTCATCCGTTCCTGGATCTGGAGACCCGACATGAAACCCACGTTCACCCTCGCTGCCCTGATCGCCCTTGGCGCCGCCTTCGCACCGCTGCCGTCGATGGCGCAGACCGATTTCCAAATTTATATCGGCTCGGCCCCGCCCGCGCCCATCTATGAACGCATCCCCGGACCGCGCCATGGCCATGTCTGGGCGCCCGGCTACTGGGAGTGGCGCGGCCACCGCCATGCCTGGGTGCCGGGCCGCTACGTCGCCGCCCGCCCGGGTTACGTGTACTACGCGCCGCGCTGGCAGCAGCGCGGCGGCGGCTGGTACATGGAGCCGGCCCGCTGGGACCGCGACCGCAACGGCGTCCCCGACCGTTACGAGCGGCGCGGCTATGCACCGGTGTACGCCGGCGGCTACCGCGACGGACGCGACTACTACCGCGATGGCCGCGACGGCTACTACCGCGACTGGCGCCGCTATGATCGCGACCGCGACGGCATCCCCGACCGCTACGAGCGCCGCGGCTACCGCGACACCGACCGCGACGGCGTGCCGAACTACCGCGACCGCGACCTCGACAACGACGGCATCCGCAACCGCCGCGACCGCGACATCGACGGCGACGGGGTCCCGAACCGCTACGACAGCCGTCCGGACAATCCCTACCGCCGCTGATCGGGGCGCTCCAGCAACGGAAAAACAGGCAGCTTCGGCTGCCTATTTGCTATCCTTGCGCGATGTCCTGTCCTCCTCCCGACCACGCCGCCCTGCTTGCCGCCGCCTTCAAGGAAGAACTCGCCGCCAGCCGCAAGCTCGCCGCCCGCACCGGGGTGCCGGAAGCCGAAGCGCTGCGCGCCACCCTGACCCTACGCGCCGGCGTGGCCGGGCTCGACCGGTTGCTGGCCGCGCGCGCCGCCGAGCGCCTGCGCAGCGAGCACGGCGCCACGGCGCGGCGCGCCCTGGCCGCGGCGGCGCTGGCCCGGCGCGGCGGGGCGAACCCTCCCACGCCCGCATGGCGCGCCCGCTTCGACGGTTCGGCCCGGCCCAATCCGGGCCGCTGCGGCATCGGCGCCGTGCTCGAAGGGCCCGGCGGACTGCGCATCGAGCTGTCGCGCGATGCCGGCCATGGCAACAGCAGCGAAGCGGAATACCTGGCCCTGCTGGCCGTGCTCGAAGCGGCCATCGCGCATGGCGTGCCGGAGCTTGCCATCGAGGGCGACAGCCAGGTCGTGATCGACGACGTCCATGCGCCCGACAGCGCCAGTGCCCCGGCGCTGCGCGCCTACCGCGCGCGGGCGCGCGCCCTGCTCGCCCGCCTGCCGGGCAGCACGCTGCGCTGGATTCCGCGCCACAAGAACCTGGAAGCGGACGCGCTGTCGCAGCGCGCCGTTCCTCCCCCACCGACCATGGAAACGCATGCACCCGACCAAGAACGAACCGAAGACTGATCTGGCCACCTGGCGCCCACGCCTGGCCGCGCTGGCCGCGGGCAGCAGCGGCGGCGACGGCGCCCACGACAGCGCCCACCTCGAGCGCGTCTGGCGCAATGCCCAGGCGCTGCTGGCGCAGCACCCGCAAGCCGACGCCCTGGTCGTGATGGCCGCCTGCTACCTGCACGACCTGGTCAATCTGCCGAAGAACGACCCGGACCGCGCCCAGGCCTCGACCCGCTCGGCCCAGCTGGCGCGCCACCAGTTGGCGTGGATGAACTTCCCGCCCGAGCGCCTCGACGCCGTCGCCCATGCCATCGCCGCGCACAGCTTTTCCGCCAACATTCCGGCCGAGACGCTGGAAGCGAAGATCGTGCAGGATGCCGATCGCCTGGACGGCCTCGGCGCGGTCGGCCTGGCGCGCATGTTCTACATCGCCGGCCGCATGGGGACAGGCCTGGCCCACCCCAGCGATCCGCTCGGCAGCGCGCGCGAATTCGACGACCGCAGCTACGCGCTCGACCACATCATGGTCAAGCTGGCCAGGCTGCCGGGCATGATGCAGACCGAGGCCGGGCGCGCCCTGGCCGAGGAAAGGCTGGCGCGGCTGATGGCCTTCCGCGAGGAGTTCGCGCGCGAAAACGGCGCTCCCGGAAGCGCCTGAGGAAGACAGCGCTGCCTTAGCGCGCCTTGCGCCGCGCGGCAGCCAATCCGGCCAGGCCCAGCATCGACAGCGCCAGCGTCGCCGGCTCGGGAACCGGGGCCGGTTCGTCCTCGGCGGCGCCGAAGCTGACGTCGTCGAACACCAGCCAGCCTGCAGGGCCGCCGAAGGCCACCGAGCGCGCGGTGCCGTCGAACAGGAGTTCGACCGGGCTGAAATTGCAGAACAGGTTGTCCACGTCCAGGCAGTTGTCAAGGTTCGTGCCGAGTGCGAGCTGGCCGAGCAGATTGCCGCTTCCGTTCAGGCCGTCGAACACACGGACGAACCCGGGATCCCCAGCCGCGTAGTGGAAACCGAGGCGGGTATCGAAGCCGGCCGCCACGTTCATGACCGCCGCGGCGCCGCTGAAGAAGGTCAGCACGCCGAGCCCAGAGGGCATGCCGGCCAGCGTGCCGTAGCCGCCGGCATCGGAATCGGTCAGGGCCACGCTATCCTGGGAGAAGCTGACACCGTAATCGGTGCCGGTGGCGCCGTTGCCGTCGGTGCCGCCGTTGTAAAAGTTATGAATCGCAACGAAATCACCGATCCCTTCGAAGTCCAGGACGATCGGGGCGGCGGTCGCGCTGCCAGCGGTGAACGCAACGGCGACGGCGCAGGCGGAAGCAATCTTTTTCAGGTAAGTCATTTTTATCCCCAATATTGGCTGCCAGGAACGGCACCGCTGGCAAAAGCAAGAGACAGGCCACACCTGTTACAACGGGCGGCAAACCGGAAATCACTATTCGCGTGCGGCGCGGCTGTCAAATTTTTCGACGCGCCGGGCGCCGACCTGTCCGAAGGATGCTTGCCCAATGCTAAGATGGTCGAATGTCATCCCCTCCGAGGCATCTATGACCAGCCCCACCGCCTTGCCGATCGCCAGCCCCGGCAAACTGAACTTCGTCCTGGTCTGCATCTTCATCGACATGCTCGGCATCGGGCTGATCGTGCCGGTGATGCCGCTTCTGGTCGGGCAGTTTGTCCCGGCGCGCGACGACCAGGCCCTGTGGTTCGGCGTGCTGGCCGCGACCTTCGGCATCCTGCAGTTCCTGTTCATGCCCGCCCTGGGTGCCCTGAGCGACCGCGTCGGCCGCCGCCCGGTGCTGCTGTATTCGATGGGCGGCATGTGCGTCAACTTCCTGGTCACGGCCTGGTCGCCCAGCCTGTTCTGGCTGTTCGTCGGCCGCATGATCGGCGGCATGTCCTCGGCCAGCATGTCGGTGGCCGCGGCCTACGCCTCGGACATCTCCACCAAGGAAAACCGCGCCAAGAGCTTCGGCAAGATCGGCGCGGCCTTCGGCCTGGGCTTCATCTGCGGCCCCATGCTCGGCGGCCTGCTCGGCAACAGCGACCTGCGCCTGCCCTTTTACGTGGCGGCGCTGCTGGGCGCGGCCAACCTGGTCTACGGCTTCCTGTTCGTGCCGGAATCGCTCCCGCCCGGCCAGCGCCCGCCCTTCGCCTGGGCGCGCCTGAATCCCCTGGCCGCCCTGCTGCGCCTTGTGCAGCGCACCGACATCCGCGGCCTGATCGTCGTCATCACCCTGGTCACCTTCGGCCAGATGATGCTGCAGTCGACCTGGGTGCTGTACACCACCTTCCGCTTCGACTGGACTCCGCGCGACAACGGCATCGCCATGTTCTGCGTCGGCCTGGTGTCCGCCGTGGTCCAGGCCTGGCTGCTGGCCCACCTGATCCGGCGCTTCGGCGAGGTGCGCCTGTCGCTGATGGGGATCACCTCGGGCGCCGTGACCCTGCTCGGCTACGGCCTGGCGACCCAGGGCTGGATGATGTACGCCCTCATCCTGTGCAACGTGCTGGGCTTCGCCGCCACGCCGGCGCTGCAGGCCATCGTCTCCAAGGCCACGCCCGCCGGCCAGCAGGGTGAGCTCATGGGTTCGCTGCAGTCGATCAGCAGCCTGGGGGTGATCATCACGCCGATCATCGGCACCGTCATCCTCGCCAGCGTCAGCCACCTGCCGCCGGGCGACTGGCGCATCGGCAGCCATTTCCTGCTGTGCGCGGGCATGCAAACGGTGGCGATCCTGGTGGCCTGGCGTTACTTCCGCACCCACCGCGTGCACGACAGCCATGGCGAAAGCCAGGGCAAAGAAGAGATGCGGGCCTGATGCCGGAGTCGGTGCTGGCGGCCGTCCTCGGCGCCGCCCTGCTGCACGCCGGGTGGAACGCCGCGATCAAGGCGGAGCCGGACACGCTGCTGGCCGCAGCCGCCATCACGCTCGGAGCAGGCCTGCTGGGCGCGATCGCGCTGGTATTCCTGCCGGCTCCCGCCGTGGCCAGTTGGCCCTGTCTCGCGGCCTCGAGCTTGCTGCAAGTCGTGTACTACCTGCTGCTGGCCGCCACCTACCGCGATGCCGACATCAGCCATGCCTATCCGCTGATGCGCGGCGCGGCGCCGGTGCTGGTGACTCTCCTCAACAGCGGCAACGAAGGCCTTGACCAGGCCCAGTTGGCGGCGCTCGCCCTGGTCGGCGCGGGCGGCGCCGTGATCTGCGTGGGCGGCGGGGGCTTGCGCTGCGCGCGCAGGACCCTGGTGCTGGCCCTGCTCACGGCGCTGGTGATCGCCGCCTATACGCTGGTCGACGGCCTGGGTGTGCGCCGCTCGGGCGCGCCGGCTGCGTACACGGCCTGGTTGTTCCTGCTCACCGGCATCGGCGTGAGCGGGGCGCTGGCAGTCAAGCGCCGGCTCGGCGCCCTGGGCGCCTACCTGGCGGCCAAACCCCTGCTCGCGCTGGGCGGCGGACTCGCCACCGCCGGCTCCTATGGCGTGGCCCTGTGGGCGATGACGCTGGCGCCGATCGCCGTGGTGGCGGCGCTGCGCGAGACCTCGATCGTGTTCGCCGCGCTCATCGCGGCCTCGGTATTGCGCGAACGGGTCGGTCCGGCGCGCGTCGCCGGCGCCGTCCTGATCGCGGGCGGCGCCGTGGTGCTGCGCCTGGCGTGAAGGGTCAGAACTTCATCTCCAGCGTGGTGCGCAGCTTGATCCCGTTCGCGTAGTTCCAGCGCCGCTTTTCCAGTCCGGACACCGGATCGTAGTAACTCGGCTCGAAGGAGTTGCCTTGTTCCAGCAGGTTCGAGAGCGCGACCCGCAGCACGGTCTTCGGGTTGAAGGTCCAGGCCGCATAGGTATCGAGGTCGGTGCGGCCGACCCGGTAGAAGCCGCGGTTGGCCGCCACCTGCACGTAGCCGCCGCGCCGGTAGGCCACGCTGGCCCCCAGCGCCAGCGCGCCGGACTTGTAGTCGGCGCCGAGGTTGGCCGTGAGCGGCACCTGCTGCTCCATTCGGTTGTGCGGCCCCGGCACCGATTCGACCTGCGACCAGTAGCGACTGACGCTGGCGCGCAGGTCGATCGCCGGCGCCCCGGCGTACAGCGACTTGAGCGGGAACTTGGTCTCGATCTCCAGACTGCGCATGACGGCGCGGTCGTCGTTGACGGGCGTGAATATCCAGCGCAGGCCGTCGAAGTAGATGTCGTTGCTGGTGTAGTCGTCGATGCGGCGCACGGCGCCGCTGATCGACAGCATCGCACCCTCGGCCCAGTAATGCTCCCAGGCGGCATCCAGGCCCCAGGCCAGTTCCGGCTTCAGGTTCGGGTTGCCCTGGAAATCGGCTTCGGTGGGGCTGTTGTTTTCCCATTCCGAGCGGCGCGGCACGATGCTGTTCAGTTCTGGCGCCTTGTAGGTGCGGCTGAGCGCGAAGCGGAGCTGGTCTGCCTGTTTGCCTTCCTTGGCCGGGAATTTGTACAGGGTTTGCAGGATCGGACTCAGGACGCTCGAACGCACGCGCGTCGATTCCACGGCATTGCCCGACACGCGGGTGCGCACGCCTTCCCAGCGGGCGCCCAGGTAGACCGACCAGCGCGGGTCGATGGTCCATTCGTCCTGCGCGTAGAAGGCAGCGCGGCTGACCGTGGCGCGGAAGTTTTCGTCCAGCAGCTGGCCTGGCGGGAAGACACGGACGGTGTCGCGCTCGGCGCGGATGTCCGAGCTCTCGTCGACGCGCAGGTCCCAGCCCAGCGCCAGCAGATGGCCGCCGTCCATGGTGCGGCTCGCCTTGCCGGTGGTGTTCATGCCCCGCGCATGGGTGTCGGACAGCGTGCTCCCTTCGGTTTCGGGCAAGCCCCTGGCATCGAGGCCGCTGCGACGCACGAACATCTTGCGCGACGACCATTCGGCGCCGAGCTTGGCGTCGAGCTTGAGGCCGGATTCCAGGCTACGGGTCCAGCTCAGGTCCGACTTCAGCATGCGGTCGTCCATCTCGCCGAAGGTCCGCAGGTCCGGCGTCTGCGGCGGCGGTCCGATCAGCGTGGTAACGACCGGATGGGCCCCATTGCGAAAGCTTGAGCCGTTGGCGATGGCTTCCCACGCCAGCGTGTCGCCGTTGTCGAGCGTCCAGCTCAGGCGCGGGCTCAGGTTCAGGCGGTTCATATGCCCCTTCTCCGGCGCATGGGTCGTGCGATACATGTCGACCCTGCCGTCCGGCCGCGTGTTCTCCTGAAAGCCGCCCCACTCCCGGCCCAGGCTGTCATGGTTGCCGCTGGCCGAGAACGACCACGACGACTTGTCTGCGCGGTCGCCCACCTGGGTGCTGAAGCTCGGGCCGCGAAAGTCGTTCGAGAGCAGGTAGCCCAGCTTGGCCTCGCGCTGGCGCTGGTTGGTTTTCTTGCGCAGCACGATGTTGATGGTGCCCGCCACCGACTCCGCCGAGAACTCGGCAGTCGCCACGCGCAGCACCTCGATGCGCTCGATCATGTCGGGCGACAGGGTGTCGAGCGCGAAGCCGCTCGGGGTACGCTCGCCGTTTACCAGGATCTGGGTATAGCCGCCGCCCAGGCCGCGCATCCGGATTTGGGTGCTGCGGCCGGCCCCCGTCGTGACGGTGACGCCCGGAATACGTTTGAGGACGTCGGCAACATTGGTGTCCCCGTAGCGGACTACTTCGTCGCGATTGACGATGATGCGGGCAGCGGTATCGTCGCGGCGGGCATCATAGTTTGCCCCCTTCACCTCGACCTGCTGGATGGCGCCGTCCGTCGAGGACTGCTGCGCGAAGGCCGGGGCATTGAGCCCGGCAATAAGGACGACAAGATGACGGGGGCGCAGCAATACCATGCTCTATTCTCCAGAAATAGTTATTGGGCTTCTTTAGAAGCACTATATTCTAGACAATAGCATTCTGTAAACATAAAGAAGAACAGAGTATTGCTATGGGATAGCATCATTCTATTCCACGCAAAAGAAAGCCCGGCGCATGGCCGGGCTGTCTGGAGCGAAGCTGGGATCAGAACTTCAGCTCGTACGTCGCGCGTTGGGAAACACGACGCTGCGCGTCTGCGAACCGATGCGTTCGTCGACGTAGCTGTTCTCGAAGAAATAGTCGTCCCCCATCACGTTCGACAAGGCCAGCCGCCACTGCTGCTTGGCATCGACCTTCCACAAGGCGTAGATGTCGAGGTCGCGCCGCGCCCAGGAATAGGTGTACTGGTTCAGGGAGGCGCGCACCAAGCCGCCCCTGCGGTAGACGAAGCTTCCGCCCGTGGTCACGGCGCCGGCCTTGTAGTCGATCCCCAGGTTGACGCTGAGCGGCGTCTGCTGGTCGAGGTAGTTGGCCGGCCCCGGCACCGATTCGACCCGCGACCAGTTGCGGTTGATGCTGGCGCGCAAGTCGACCGCTGGCGCATCCGCCATGACGGCCTTGAGGGGGAACTTGGTCTCCAGTTCCAGCGTACGGGTGATGGCGCTGTCCTGGTTGCTCGGCGTCAGGACCCAGCGCGCACCGTCGAACCAGGTCAGCATGCGCGTGAAGTCGCTGATGCGGCGCATGGAGGCGCTGACCGAGAACAGCGCGCCTTCGGCCCAGTAGTGCTCGTAGGCGGAATCGACGCCGAATGCCAGTTCCGGCTTCAGATTCGGGTTGCCGATATAGTCGGGCTGGGTGGAACTATTGTTCTCGCTGGTGCGCCGGCTCGGGCTCAGGTTGCCGATGCCGGGCGCCTTGTAGGTGCGCGTCAGGGCCAGGCGCAGCTGGTCGCTGCCTTTTTTGCCGTTCTTCCCCGGTATCTTGTAGAGCGTCTGCATGATCGGGCTCCACACGCTGGAACCGGCGCGCGCTTCCCGGAAGGTGTTGCCTTCCACACGGGTGCGGATGCCTTCCCAGCGCGCCCCGAGGTACATCGACCACTGCGGCGTGATGTTCCATTCGTCCTGGGCGAACACGGCCAGGCGCTTGACGCGCGCTTCCGATGTTTCGTCGGGCGCCTGGCCGGCGCTGGCCAAGGCATTGCGCTCGCTGCGCCGGTCGTCGCGATCGTCGATGCCGCCGTCCCAGCCGACAGCGAGCGCATGGCCCTTGCCCAGCGTCCGCGCATATTTGCCGGTCGAATTGAGGCCGCGGTCCCGGTTCCCGCTGGCGACACGCGTGTCCAGGCGCGGCGCGATCCGGTGCGACACGTTCTCGCCCTCGCCGGCCGAGACGCCGATCTTCAGGTCCAGCTTGGCGCCGCTGTCGAAGCTGCGCGTCCACGACAGGTCGGAACGCAGGGTGGTGCCGGTATTCTCGATGGCGGTCAACAGGTCCGGCTGCGGCGGCGGGCTGCCGATCAGGGTCGTGGTGCGCTGCTGCACCTCGTTCTGGAAGCGGTTGCGATTGAGCCAGGTTTGCGAGGTCAGCGCATCGCCGTTGTCGAGGATCCAGTTCAGGCGCGGACTCAGGTTCAGGAAGGTGAAGCCGCCGTCCTGGGGCAGGTTCGAGGTGCGCAGCATGCTGGTGGCCCCGGCCGGCGACGTGCCGACTTCGATACCGCGCGGCGCGTTGTCGAAGCTGTCATGCGCGGCATTGGCCGTGACCGAATACGAAAAGCCGCCGTCGCGGTCGGACAGCTGCAGGTTGGCGTTCGGCCCCCAGCCGGTGCTCGACGCCTGCGCAGCAAGCTTCAGCTCGCGCAGGCGGTTCTTCACCGAGCGTTTCAGGATGATGTTGATGGTGCCCGCCACCGACTGGGTCGAGAACTCCGCGCTGGCGGCGCGCAGCACTTCGATGCGCTCGATGCTGTCCGGCGCCAGCGACTCCATCGAGAAGCCGGCCGGCGCCCGTTCGCCATTCACCAGGACCTGGGTGTAGCCGCTCCCCAGGCCGCGCATGCGGATCTCGCCGCCGCGGCCGTTGGCACTGTTGACGGTAATCCCCGGCACGCGCTTGAGCACGTCGAGCACACTGGTGTCGCCATACTTCGTGATCTCTTCGCTGCTGACCACCACCTTGGCGGCGGTGTCGTCCCGGCGCGGGTCGTAGGTGGCGGCGCTGCCTTTCACTTCGACTTGCTGGATCTTCCCGCCCTCGCCGGCCGGGGCGCCCTCGGCCTGCTTCGGCGCCGCCTGCGGCTCGTGCGCCAGCACGGGGAAGCGCCAACCCGACCGCGGCGGCGAGAACGGTCAGGCGAAACGGTTGACACCAGATCGGCATGCTTGGCTCTCCAGGGAAAGGTCGATCAGAACTTCAGTTCATAGGTCAGGCGGTAGCGCACCCCTTGCGGGAACACGAAGCGGCGGGTCTGCGAACCGAAGCGTTCGTCGTCATAGGTGTTCTCGTTGACGAAGTCCTGGCCGGTCATGTTGCTGACCGCGAAACGCAGCTGGCGCTGGGCATCGAACTTCCACAATGCATACATGTCCAGCTCGCGGCGCGGCATCACGTAGGCGCGCTGGTTGACGGACACCCGCACCGGACCGCCGCGGCGGTAGGCGAAGCTGCCGCCGATGCTCAGGGCGCCCACCTTGTAGTCGGCGCCCAGGTTGACCGTCAGCGGGGTCTGCTGGTCGAGGCGGTTGTTCGGGCCTGGCACCGCTGCCACGCGCGACCAGTTGCGGTTGACGCTGGCGCGCAGGTCGACTGCCGGCGCATCCTTCATGAGCGCCTTGAGCGGGAACTTGGTCTCGATCTCCAGCGAGCGCGTCGTCGCGCTGTCCTGGTTGCTCGGGGTCTGGATCCAGCGCTCGCCGTCGAAATAGGTCAGGTTGCGGGTGAAGTCGTTGATGCGGCGCTGCGACACGCTCACCGACAGCAGCGCGCCGTCAAGCCAGTAGTGCTCCCAGGCCGCGTCGATGCCGAAGGCCAGTTCCGGCTTCAAGTTCGGGTTGCCGCGGTAATCCGGTTCGGTCGAGCTGTTGTTCTCGCTGACCTGGCGGCGCGGGGTCAGGCTGCCCACGCCCGGCGCTTTATAGGTGCGGGTCAGCGCCAGGCGCAGCTGGTCGCCTTTTTTACCCGGTATCTTGTACAGCGTCTGCATGATCGGGCTCCACACGTTGGAGCTGGATTCGCCGCGCTCGAAGGTATTGCCCGTGACGCGGGTGCGGATGCCTTCCCAGCGCGCGCCCAGGTACATCGACCAGCTTGGTGTGATGTTCCATTCGTCCTGGGCGAACACGGCCAGGCGCTTGACGCGCGCTTCCGAGACCTCGTAGGCCGGGACGTTGCCGCTCACCCGCACCCGGTTGATGTCGTTGCGCTCGTCGTCGCGGGTATCGATGCCGCCGTCCCAGCCGAAGGCGAAGGTGTGGCCCTTCTCGACCGTGCGGCTGTACTTGCCGGTGGTGTTCACGCCGCGGTCGCGGGCGTCGAGCAGGCTGGTGGTGTCGAGCAGCGGCACGCCGGCGCTGTTGGCGGCGGTGCGCTGCGAGCGGCTTTCGTTCTCCATGCCCTGGGCGCCGAACTTCAGGTCGAGCTTGGCGCCGGACTCGAACTTGCGTGCCCAGGAAAGGTCGGAGCGCAGGAACCCGTTCTTCGCCTCGAAGGCATTGGCCAGGGTGGGGAACGGCGGGGGCGGGCCGATCAGGGTGGTGGTCGGCTGGCTGAAGCGGTTCCTGAATCGGTGCTGGTTGATGAAGGTTTGCGAGGTCAGGGTATTGTCCTGGCCCAGCGTCCAGTTCAGGCGCGGGCTCAGGTTGATGACGCTCATCTCGCCCTTCTGCGGCAGCACCATGGTGCGCAGCATGGTGACTTCGCCGTTCGGCGCCACGCCGCGTTCCTCGCCGGTGGAGTCGAATTCGAAGCGGTCCTTCATCGCGTTGGCCGACACCGAATAGGAGAAGCCGCCGTCGCGGTCCGACATCTGCAGGTTGGCGTTCGGACCGTAACCGTTGCTCGAGCCCTGGGCCGCCAGCTTCAGTTCGCGCAGGCGGTTCTTCACCGAGCGCTTCAGGATGATGTTGATGGTGCCGGCCACCGACTGGGTCGAGAACTCGGCGCTGGCGGCGCGCAGCACTTCGATGCGCTCGATCGAGTCCGGCGCCAGCGAGTCCATCGAGAAGCCGGCCGGCGCGCGTTCGCCATTGACCAGGATCTGGGTATAGCCCGCTCCCAGGCCGCGCATGCGGATCTCGCCGCCGCGGCCGTTGGAGGAATTGACGGTGATGCCAGGCACGCGCTTGAGCACGTCCAGCACATTGGTGTCGCCGTACTTGGTGATCTCTTCGCTGCTGACCACGACCTTGGTGGCGGTGTCGTCGCGGCGCGGGTCGTAGGTATCAAGCGTGCCCTTGACCTCGACCTGGGTCATCTTCTTGCCCTGCTCCGCCTTGGCCGTGTCGGCCGCATCGGCCTTCTTCGGGGTCTGGGCATCCTGCGCGGATGCGCTCAAGGCCGGGAGGCACAGGCTGATGGCGGCTGCCAGTGCGGTCATGCGGAACGGTCGGGATACGGAGGACATTGAATACTTCAAAAGTGATAGGAATCGCAATTGTCCCAGAAGCAATTCGGCCTGTCTCCAAGAATCGGATATGCATGCTGCAACTATTTTTCTCGCATACGCGCGCCATGCGGACACTGGAGTACACTTGGCAAGCGATAAACATCCATTCCCCGACGTGATCGTCGCTATAATGCGCGATCGTTTTTACACCGAGAGGCCCATCCAAGTGTCCCGTCTAAAAGTCCTGCCCCAATATGTGATGCCGAAGACGGCGCTGACCAACTTCGCCGGCCGCGTCGCCGGCGCCAAGGGCGGCGCGATGACCACGCGCTTGATCCGCTGGTTCGTCGGCAAATACGGCGTCAACATGGAGGAAGCGGCGAACCCGGACATCGCAAGCTACAGCAGCTTCAACGAATTCTTCACCCGCCCGCTGCGCCCTGATGCGCGCCCGCTGGCGCATGCCGATTTCGTGTGCCCGGTGGACGGCGCGATCAGCCAGTTCGGCGACATCGACGACCACCACATCTTCCAGGCCAAGGGACATAAATTCACCAGCGCGGAGCTGGTGGGCGGCGACGAGAAGCTGGCAGCCCATTTCCAGCACGGCCACTTCGCCAACCTGTACCTGAGCCCGAAGGACTACCACCGCATCCACATGCCCTGCGACGGCCGCCTGACGCGCATGATCTACGTGCCGGGCAAGCTGTTCTCGGTGAACCCGACCACGGCGCGCGGGGTCCCAGGCTTGTTTGCCCGCAATGAACGTGTGGTTTGCGTTTTCGAATCAGAGGAGCACGGTCCCTTCGTGATGACCCTGGTGGGCGCCACCATCGTCGGCAGCATGGCCACTAGCTGGCACGGCGTGGTCAATCCGCCGCGCATGCCGCGCATCTGCGAATGGCACTACGATGCGCACCCGGTGGTGCTGAAGAAAGGCGAAGAGATGGGCCGCTTCCTGCTCGGCTCCACCGTCGTGATGCTGTTCAAGAAGGGCGCGATCTCCTTCAACGGCGAGTGGGCGCCTGAGCGTCCAGTGCGCCTGGGCGAGACGATGGGGAACCGTCCGCGCTGATCACGGCCAGCGGACGGTCGCCGACTTCCGTGCATTTCTCTTCCATCAGGTCGAGGAAGGCGCGGGTCTTGGCCGGCATCAGGCGGCGCCCCGGAAAGACCGCCCATCCTTGGGTGGTCGGCGGCTCCCATTCCGGCAGCACCCGCACCAGCTCTCCCGTCTGCAGGTAAGGACCGGCGAAGGTCAGCGAGCTGGCCGCAATGCCGGCGCCGCGCGATGCGAGCCGCGCCAGCAGCTCGGGCGAATTGGCCGTGAGGCGCGCCGGCACCTGCCGTTCCCAGCGCAGCTTGCCGCGGGCGAGCACCCAGTGCGCCGCGCCGCCGTAGCGGCTCAGCATGCACAACAGGTCGTGCCGCAGCAGGTCATCGGGGTGCTCGGGCAGGCCGTGCCGCCCCAGGTAGGCAGGCGAGGCGTACAGCCCCCAGTGTTCCAGGTTGATCGGGCGCGCGTTGAGCGAGGCGTCGTCCGGCAATTCGCCCATGCGGATCGCGATGTCGAAACCCTCGGCGATCAGGTCGACCCGGCGCGGCGACAGGTCCAGTTCCAGCGCCACCTCGGGATAGCGCGCGATGAAGCGCGCGATCACCTCTTGCAGGCCGATATTGGCGAAGTCGCCAGGCAGGGAGATGCGCAGCTTGCCGCTCGGCTGCCCCTGGCGGTGCTGGGCCAGCGCGCCGGCCGCCTCGACTTCTTCGGCCACCTTGCGCGCGTGCTCGAGCAGGCTGGCGCCGAACTCGGTCACCACCAGCTTGCGCGTGGTGCGCTGCAGGAGGCGCTCGCCCAGCTTCTGTTCAAGCAGCGCGATGCGGCGCGACACGGTCGATTTCGGCAGCTGCACGCGTTCGGCCGCGCGGCTGAAGCTGCCCGCCTCGACGATGCGGGCGAACAGCAGCAGGTCATTCGGTTCGACTTCCATGATTGTTCCACTAGTGGGTTAATGTTATCCATTCTAATGGCTTCCGCTTCGTTTTTGGAACCATTAAGCTGTCTCCATCGACACACTTTCTTGGAAACGAAGGGACCCAGAACATGAACATCCTGCAAATCACCTCCAGCGTCCGCGGCAAGGATTCGGAATCGACCCGTGTGGCCAACCTGATCGTCGACAAACTGGTCGCGAGCCAGCCTGACGCCCAGGTGGTGCGCCGCGACTTCGGCGCCCAGCCGCACCCGGTGCTGGACGGCGCCGCCGTCGGCGCCCTGTTCACCCCGGCTGACCAGCGCACGTCCGACCAGGCCGCCCGCGTGGCCCTGGACGACGCCCTGATCGCCGAGGCCCAAGCCGCCGACGTGATCGTGATCGGCGCCCCGATGTACAACTTCGGCATGCCGGTGCAGCTGAAGAACTGGTTCGACGCGATCGCCCGTTCCGGCGTGACCTTCCGCTACACCGAGACCGGTCCGGAAGGCCTCCTGAAGAACAAGAAGGTGTACGTGGCCACCGCGCGCGGCGGCGTGTATCCGGTGGAAGCCGACCCGCAGGTGCCGCACATCCGCATGCTGCTCAACTTCCTGGGCCTGACCGACCACACCTTCATCTACTCGTCGGGCCTGAACATGGGCCCGGAAGCGGCGGCCAAGGGCCAGCAGGCAGCCAACGAAGCCGTGGAAGCGGCGCTGGCGTAACATCACGCCGCCCGGAGGCGGCGCGCAACCGATCGACACACGAGGAGAACAGCATGACCGAGCACACCACTACCGCAGCAATCGCGACATCGCGCGGCGTCGAACGCCTGATCCAGGGCCAGTTCGTGATGGACGGCGCGGGCGTGAAGATCAACCGCGTGCTGACCGGTTCCCTGCAGCGCCGCCTCGACCCCTTCCTGATGCTGGACGCCTTCGGCAGCGACAAGGCGGGCGACTACATTGCCGGCTTCCCGGAACATCCGCACCGCGGCTTCGAGACCGTCACCTACATGCTCAATGGCCGCATGCGCCACCGCGACAGCGCCGGCAACGAGGGCCTGGTGACCAATGGCGGCGTGCAGTGGATGACGGCAGGCCGCGGCGTGATCCACTCCGAGATGCCCGAGCAGGACGAGGGGCTGATGGAAGGCTTCCAGCTGTGGCTCAACCTGCCGGCCACGGACAAGATGATGGACCCGTGGTACCGCGACATCCCGGCCGAGGAAGTGCCGCGCTTCACCAACCAGGACGGCGTGACCGTGCAGGTGATCGCGGGCGAGACCCATGGCGTGAAGGGCGCGGTGCAGCGCGAGGTAACGCAAGCGCTCTACCTCGACATCGAGATCCCGGCCGGCGTGCGCTTCGAGCAGCCGATCCCGCAGGGCCACAACGCTTTTCTCTACGTGTACCGGGGCGAGGCCGTGGTCGAGGGCAAGGGCGTGGGCAAGACGCGCATGGCGGTGCTGGACAATGCCGCGGGCGCGGACGGGGTGCGCATCAAGGCGCTCGAGCCGACCCGGCTGATCCTGCTGGCGGGACGTCCGCTGAACGAGCCGATCGCGCAGCACGGTCCGTTCGTGATGAACACCACCGAAGAGCTGTACCAGGCCTTCGAAGATTTCCGGGCGGGGCGGTTTGCAGCCTGAGGCTTTGCAGCCCGCTATTGCCGCCTGCTACACTGACGGGATGACGCACGTTCATCCCGTTTTTTTATGCCCCTGATCGACACCCTGGCCGAGCTGCTCGGGCGCGCCAGCCGCGCGCTCGGCTTCGAAACGGCGGACTCCTTCCCGCCCGGCCATGCCTACGCGCGCACGCGCTGGAACAAGTCCTACTTCGACATCCCCTCGGACCTGAAGCCGGACGCCATCGAGCAGCGCATGTGCGAGGCCATCGCCAACACCCCTACCCTGTTCGGCGAAATCCTGAACCCGACGCCGCGCATGCAGCGTACGCTGCTGGGCGTGATCGAGGCGCGCCTGCGCCGCGGCCAGGGCGCGCCGATCGACCTGGCAGCGCTCTTGGTGGCGGCCTACCGCAGCCCGCACACGGTGGAGACGGTGCCGGGGCTGCGCCAGGCGATCCGCGACACCTCAGGCTACGAGCCGCAGGTGCAGGCCAATGCGATCCTGGCCTACCTGGCGGATGCGCCTGCGGCGTTTGGCGTCATCGAGGCGCGGGGGTAAGCCGGCTCGGACGCGCCGCATTGCTCGGCACGTAGCGCGCGCGCAGCAGCATGAAGGGCGTCTCCACCAGCCTGTAGAGCAGCCAACCGGTGAGCACCGACAGCGCCAGCAGCGCCGTGATCGTCAGCGGATGTTCGGCGCCGTAGCCCTGCTCCTGCATCCACCGCGCCGCCATCACGCACACGGGTTTGTGCAGCAGGTAGATCGCGTAGGACCACAGCGCCAGCGCGCCGGCGCCGGGCACCCGCAGGCGGCGCAGCGGCGAATCTTCCGCCACGCTGGATACGATCAGCAGCGAGAAGCCCAGCGCCATCAGGGGAAAACCGAACACGGTGATGCCGAAGCCGTAGCGGTCCTCGAGGAAGAACCAGAACGCCAGGGCGCAGGCGGCCAGGCCCAGCACGCCCATCAGGCGGCCGTGCCGGGTCAGGTGCGCCCAGATGCCGGCATGGTGGTTGCGCAGCAGCGCCAGGGCCACGCCGGCCAGCAGCTCGTCATACCTGCATAAGCTTGAGTAATAAATGTACTTGAAATAGAAGCAAAGCTTATAGTTTTGCCCCGCCATCTGCTGCCACAGCCCGGCGCGGACCAGCATGCCGGCAATGAAGGCCAGCGCGATGCCGGCCCAGGCCAGGCGCAGCGAGCCGCCGAACACGGCCCCGATCAGGACCACCGCCGGCAACAGCATATAGAACTGCTCCTCGATCGCCAGCGACCAGGAATGCGAGAAGGCGCTGCCCGGCTCCAGCCCGAAGTTCTGGATGAACGTCGCGTACTCCCACAGCGGCAGCAGCGGCGCCTCGCCACGAAAGGCCGGCCACAGGAAGTACAGGGCCAGCACCACCCAGTAGTTCGGCAGGGTGCGCAGCAGGCGCCGCGCATAGAAGTGCTTCAGCGAGAAGCCGCCCGGGCGTTTCAAGCCGGCGAAGATCTGGTTGCCGATCAGGTAGCCGGACAGCGCGAAGAACAGGTCGACCCCGACCCAGCCGATCTCGCCCACCCAGCCGAAGGTCGGCGCGCCGCTGACGAACAGCACGTAATGGTGCAGGACGACCAGCGTCACGGCGAGCGCGCGCAGCGTATCGAGGCCGTGGATGCGGGTGGAAATGGTGGACATGCGGGCCGTTCAGGTTGGGAATGGCGGATCATGCCACGCCCCTCCGGCATGCGCCACTGTTTGCCGATAAAATGTCGGCACCCGAATTCTTCTACTCCTTTCCCGGACAGCAGCGCATGACTTCTACGAGCCAGTACCAATTCAAATCCGTCAACTACACCGGCGTCGAACCGGGCCCGCGCGTCATCATCATGGGCGCCACCCATGGCAACGAAGTCTGCGGCACCATTGCGATCCGCCGCGTGATGGAAGAAATCGACAGCGGCCGCCTGCACATCGCGGCCGGCAGCGTCACCTTCGTGCCGATCGTGAACCCGAAGGCCTACGAGCAGAACACCCGCAACGGCGACCGCAACCTGAACCGCAACCTGTTCCCGAAGGACGCGCCGCAGGACTTCGAGGACCAGATCGCCAACTGGCTGTGCCCCCTGCTCGCCCGGCACGACGTGCTGCTCGACCTGCACTCCTTCAATGCCGTGGGCGGCCAGCCCTTCGTGATGGTCGGCCCGCTCAACAACGACGGCACGCTGCAGCCCTTCCAGCACGCCGAGAAAGAGCGTGCATGGGCGCGCCGCCTGGGCGTGAAGCGTTTCGTGGACGGCTGGCTGGCCGCCTACGGCGACGGCGTCAAGCGCCGCAGCCGCAATGCCGACGAACTCGAAACCGTGCTGCGCTACGGCGTCGGCACCACCGAATACATGCGCACCACCGGCGGCTACGCGCTCACGCTCGAATGCGGCCAGCACCTCGACCCGACCGCGCCGGAAGTCGCCTACCGCGCCATCATGAACACCCTGGCGCACCTGGAGCTGATCGCGGCGCCCGATCCCGAACCCCTGCCTTTCGAGGAGATGGAAGCCCTGTCGATGGTGGTGGTGCACGACAAGCTGCACGCCGACGACGCGTTCAGCCGCCAGTGGGCCAGCTTCGACCCCGTGAGCGAAGGCGAGGAGATCGGCGTGCGCGCCGACGGCAGCAAGGTCATCGCCGAATTCAGCGGCCGCATCCTGTTCCCGGATGCGAAGGCGGGCGCCAACTCCGAGTGGTACTACCTGACCCGCCCGAACCCGCGATTCGGCCGGGAATGAACGACACCCTGCTGCATGCCGTCGCCAGCAGGGTTTTCCGATATATCGTAAGATGACGATATTCGGATCGAGAGAACCCGATATAAGGAAGAGTGTATGGACATCGACGCGATCCACAAGGCCCTGGCCAACCCGGTGCGGCGCCAGATCCTGCAGTGGCTGAAGGATCCGCACCGGCATTTCGCCGAGCAGGAACACCCGCTCGACATGGGCGTGTGCTGCAAGCTGATCGACCAGCGCACCGGGCTGTCGCAATCGACGGTGTCGGCCCACCTGGCGACCCTGCACAAGGCCGGCCTGGTCAGCACCCGGCGCGTCGGACAGTTCATCTTCTTCCAGCGTAACGAGGAAGTCATCCAGGCCTTCCTCGATCAACTGAACGACGGACTTTAGGAGTACCCATCGATGACAACAATGTTTGACCCGATCAAAGTAGGCGCGCTCGAGCTGCCGAACCGCATCATCATGGCGCCGCTGACCCGCTCGCGCGCCGTCGGCAGTGGCCGCGTGCCGAACGCGATGATGGCCGAATACTACGTGCAGCGTGCCAGCGCCGGCCTGATCCTGTCGGAAGCCACCGCCGTGAGCCCGATGGGCGTGGGCTATGCCGATACTCCGGGCATCTGGTCGGACGAGCAGGTGGAAGGCTGGAAGATCGTCACCGACGCCGTGCATCAGGCCGGCGGGCGCATCGTCCTGCAGCTGTGGCATGTGGGCCGCATCTCGGACCCGCATTTCCTGGACGGCCAGCTGCCGGTGGCGCCGTCGGCCATCGCCGCAGGCGGCCACGTCAGCCTGCTGCGCCCGAAACGCGACCACGTTACCCCGCGCGCACTGGACACCGATGAGATCCCGGCCATCGTCGCGGCCTACCGCAAGGGCGCGGAAAATGCCAAGAAGGCCGGCTTCGACGGCGTCGAGATCCATGGCGCCAACGGCTACCTGCTCGACCAGTTCCTGCAGGATTCCACCAACCAGCGCAGTGACCAGTACGGCGGTTCGCTCGAGAACCGTGCCCGCCTGATGCTCGAAGTGACCGACGCCTGCATCGACGTGTGGGGCGCGGACCGCGTCGGCATGCACCTGGCGCCGCGCGGCGACCAGCACACCATGGGCGACTCCAACCCGCGCGAGACCTTCGGCTACGTCGCGCGCGAGCTCGGCAAGCGCGGCATCGCCTTCATCTGCTCGCGCGAAGCCGTCGCCAACGACAGCCTGGGCGCCCACCTCAAGAAGGAATTCGGCGGCGTCTACATCGCCAACGAAAAGCTGACCAAGGAAAGCGCCGCGCAGCTGATCGAGTCGGGCGCGGCCGATGCGGTGGCCTTCGGGGTGTGGTTCATCGCCAACCCGGACCTGCCCAAGCGCCTGAAGCAGGATGCGCCGCTGAACCAGCCGCGGCCGGAGCTGTTCTACGCGCCTGGCGCGGAAGGCTACATCGACTACCCGACGCTGAACTGATCCAGCGCGGTCTGCCGAGGCGGGCTCCCTTCGCGGGAGCCCGCTTTTTTTTGTGCGGCACACTCCGTCCAACACCTGTACGTACGCTCTGTTTTCGTATATGTATGTGGTGTAAATGACAGCTCTCGCATGCTATTCTTGCGCGATTATTCTTATCGCGCACCGAGCCTGCGCCGTACCAGGAGACCACGTGAAACACTTCGCCCCCCGCGCCATGGCATTCGCCATCGCTTCCGCTTTCGTTTTCAACGCCGCCAACGCTGCTCCAGCCCCTGCGCGCGCCGAGAACGCCTACCTGTCGGAAGCCGACGCCATGGCCAGGTCAAGCCGCGTGTCGAACGTGGACTACGTGCTCGACTTCACGCTCACCGGCAAGGAAAACTTCGCCGGCACCACCACCGTCAGCTTCGACCTCAAGGATACCGACTCGGCCCTGACCATCGACCTCGACAAGGCGACCGTCAAGTCGGTCAGCATCAACGGCAAGCAGGTCCCGGCCCGCTACAACAACTGGTTCGTGACCCTGGCGCCGGAGCACCTGTCCAAGGGCCGCAATAGCGTCACCATCAGCTACGAGCGAGCGCACAGCACCAACGGCGAAGGCCTGCACCGCATGGTCGACCCGGTCGATAACCGGGTCTATACGTATTCGCACTTCGAACCGGCCGCCGCGCACCAGATGTTCGCCGTGTTCGACCAGCCCGACCTGAAGGCCACCTATACCGTCACCGTGAATGCGCCAAGCGACTGGCACGTGATCACCACCACGCGCGAGTCGAACGTTGCCGATGCAAGCGGCGGCAAGCGCTGGACCTTCCCCAAGACCAAGAAGCTCAGCCCCTACAACTTCTCGCTGCACGCCGGCCCCTACCAGGTCTGGGAAGACAAGAGCGGCAAGTACCCGATGCGCCTGTTCGCACGCCAGTCGGTGGCCAAGCAGGTGACACCAAGCGACTGGTTCCGCTACACCAAGGCCGGCCTGGCGTTCTTCGACAACTACTACGGCATCCCTTACCAGTTCGAGAAATACGACCAGCTCCTGGTGCCCGACTTCCTGTACGGCGCCATGGAGAACGCCGCCGCGATCACCTTCGCCGAAGCCGGCTTCCTGTACAAGGCCGAGATGACCCCGGCGCAGAAGATGCGCCTGGCCGAAGTCATCATGCACGAGATGGCGCACCAGTGGTTCGGCGACCTGGTCACCATGAAGTGGTGGAACGGCCTGTGGCTGAACGAAAGCTTCGCTTCCTTCATGGCGACCCTGGCCACCGCCGAGGCCACCGAGTTCAAGGATGCCTGGCAGGCCTTCTACCAGGAAGACAAGCAGGGCGCCTACACGATGGACCAGAAGGTCTCGACCCACCCGATCGAGGTGCCGGTGCCCTCCTCGGCCAACGCCTTCGACAACATCGACGCCATCACCTACTCCAAGGGCGCCTCGACCCTGAAGCAGCTGCGCCACATGCTGGGCGAGGAAACCTTCCGCAAGGGCGTGCATAACTACCTGGTGAAGTATTCCTGGCAGAACGCCACCCTTGACGACTTCATCAAGAGCCTGGGCGACGCCGCCGGCCGCGACCTCTCCACATGGAGCAAGGACTGGCTGTACCAGGCCGGCGTGAACACCATCACGGCCAACTATACCTGCTCGAACGGCAAGATCAACAGCTTCTCGCTGGCCCAGACCGCAGCAAGCCCCGCATTGCCCACCTTGCGCGAGCAGCGCGTGCAGGTCGGCGCCTTCAAGCGCGAGAACGGCAGGCTGGTGCTGGCCAAGAACGTGCCGGTGACCTACTCCGGCGCGAAGACCGAGGTCGCCGGCATGGTCGGCAGCGCCTGCCCCGACCTGGTGTATCCGAACTACCAGGACTGGGGCTTCGTGAAGGTCAACCTCGACAAGCGCTCGTTCGAGACCGCCCGCACTACCCTGGCCGGTGTGGAAGACCCGCTGCTGCGCGCCATGCTGTGGCAGGCCCTGTGGGACGGCGTGCGCGACGCCAAGCTGCCGCTCAACGAGTTCATCGACGTGGCCCTGGCCAACGCGCCGAAGGAGAAGGATTACACCCTGCTGGGCGACGTGCTGGGCAAGGTCAGCGCCTCCAAATACTACCTCGACGCCATGGCCCTCCAGGATGGCCCACAGCGCGCCTATGCGAACAAGACCGGCAAGGCGCTGGAAGACATGGCCTGGCAAGGCGTGGTGGCCAGCCGTGGCGACGACGCGTTCCAGCGCCGCTGGTTCGGCACCTACATGAGCCTGGCCAGCAGCCCGGAAGCGCTGGCGCGCCTGGCCGGCATGCTCGAAGGTAAGGGCACCGAGGGCCTGAACATCAGCCAGGACCAGCGCTGGGCCATCATCAACCGCCTCAACCGCTTCAATGTCGCGGGCGCGGCCGGCCTGGTCGAAGCAGAGCAGGCGCGCGACAAGTCCGACACCGGCCAGGGCGCCGCGCTGGCCGCGACCGTGGTGCGTCCGGATCCGAAGCTCAAGAGCGAGTGGCTGGGCACGGTGCAAGACCTGAAGACCAAGCTGCCGTTCTCGCGCATCCGCACCGCGATGGGCGCGATGTACCCGGTCGAGCAGCGCCAGCTGGCCGAGCAGACCGCGAGCGAGCGCCTGGCCAAGCTGCCGGCGATCGACAAGGCCGCCGGTCCGGTGTTCATGCGCAGCTACGCGGGCACGATGATCCCGACCGGTTGCACGTCGCAAAGCGTCCAGCGCCTGCAGCGGGCCGCCGACAGCATGAAGGAGCTGTCGGCCGGCACCCGCCGCGCCCTGCTCGACACGTTGCAGGAAGACCAGCGCTGCGTGGCGATCAAGAAGGCATTGACCGCGCCGAAGTCGTAAGCAGCGGTGTTGGCGGCCTCCCCCCGCCGTAGGCCCGGCTGGCCCCTGGTGGCCACGCTGGGCCTGCATCTGCTGCTGGCCTGGAGCTGGCGGATCGCGCATCCGCCGGCGCCGGATGCGCGCGAGGAGCGGGTCATCGACCTGATCAGCGTAACGCCATTACCCGAGTCGCCACGGATGCGCTCCGAGCCGCCTGCGCGCCTTGCCGTGCGCAAGGAGCGACGCGCGCGCAGCCGCGCGGTGGACACAAGCACGTCCCCCGAGCCGGAGCCCATCGGTCCGCCACCGGAAGCACCGGCCACGGTGGCCGATCCCTTCGCCATCGCGGCGCCGTCCCCCGCGCCCGACTCCGCACTCGATGCGATGGTCGGGCGCGCGAAACGCGACGCCGTCATCATCGACCGCGAGATGCGCAAGGGGAAATCAGGCGTGCCGGAAGTCGCCGACACGCCGATGGGACGCTTCAGGCAGGCGCTCGAAGCTGCCCACAAGGACAGCAGTCGCGGCGTGAGCAGCGAAACCTATACCGCGCCCGACGGCCAGGTCATCTATCGTTTCCGCCAGGGCGGCAAGGTATGGTGCCGCACAGGCGGCAGCGTACGGCCGCAGATCGGCGGCGCGAACGGCGGTGGGGCCAACCTGTTCGACAGCGCCGGCGGCGGCGGCGCGGCCGGGATGATTCGCTGCCCGAGTCATGGCGACTGGAAGCGCGACTGAGCCGCGCGAAAAGCCGGGCCGGCTACGGCGTGCCACCCTTGGCGCCGGCCGCAGGCCGGCACAGTTCCTGGACCCGGCGCCATGCCCCGGTCCCTTCGCACACCACCGGCGGGCGCCCCTGCAGCAGCTTGCCCAGGTCGAGCGCCTTGCCTTCGTTGACGGTGACGCCACGGTTGATCGGGATGCACATCGCGTCATGCCAGGCCGCCGCATAGCCATCCGGGGTCGGCAAGGGGCCGCGCGCCCGCACCGCGGCGGCCTCGCAGGCCTTTTTCGTCTGGAAAGTTCCGCGCAGGCTGGTGCTCTCCAGGCTCACATCGCGGTGCTGCTGCAGATAGAGCAGCAGGATCATCGTAAACATCCACACTCCTTAAGTATCCCGCACGCCTGACCTTGTTCAAACGTCGGGTGTGGCCCGGCGGTTAGCCTGTGGGTCCACTGAAAGGACCGCCATGTTCAAGCTCGTCACCTGGAATATCCAGTCCGGCCGCAGCCCCGAGGGCAAGACCGACCTCGACCGTATCATCGCATGCCTCGACCGCTTTTGTAGTTTTGACATGCTTTGTGTGCAAGAAGTTTCGAGCGGCTATACCGCCGGCGGCGAAGACCAGTTCGCCATGCTGCGCGAACGCCTGCCCGGCTATACCGGCTTCGAGGCCATCGCCTGCGACACCGCCAACGACGCCGCCGCCCAGGCGCCACGGCGCCGTTTCGGCATGATGGTGTTCTCGCGTCATCCGGTGCTGCAGGCCCTGCGCCATTCGCTGCCCTGGCCGGCCGATCCGGAGGTGATGAGCATGCCGCGCACCGCGCTCGAACTGACGGTGGCCGCGCCCGGCGGGCTGCTGCGCGTGCTGGCCGTGCACCTCGAATACTTCTCGCAACGCCAGCGCATGGCCCAGGTCGAGCGCCTGCGCGAACTGCACCGCGAAGCCAGCCTGCATGCGGCCAATCCGCCGGCCCCGGGCCGCGGGCCCTTCGCGGTGCCGCCGCGCGCCATGCCGGCCCTGCTGGCGGGCGACTTCAACATGCTGCCCGGCTCGCCCGAACACCAGCGCCTGCTAGCGCCCTCGGGCGATGGCGTCCACCCCTGGCGCGACTGCTGGCAGCTGGTCCAGCCGGGACGGCGCCATGCGCCCACCGTCGGCCTGCACGACGCCAGTCCGGATGCCTCGGCGCCCTTCACCTTCGACTACGTGTTCGCCAGCGCCGACCTGGCCGGGCGCGTGCGGCGCCTGCGGGTGGACGCCAGCGAGCAGGGCTCGGACCACCAGGCACTGCTGGTCGAGCTCGATTGGGACGCGTGAAGCGTCAAGACAGCCGGCCGGACCAGGAGCCGTACAATGGCGGTGTCGCGGCTGCCAGCCGCTCGAACCGCCACTTCCTTCACGAGGCCACATTTGGATTGGGACTACCCACACCCCTTCACCCTGCGCGTCACGCCGGAGGCCGGCGACATCGACGGCCTGAACCACACTAACAATGCCGTCTACGTGCGCTGGTGCGAGCAGGCAGGCTGGGCCCATTCGCAGCGGCTCGGCCTGTCGCTGGACGATTACCGCCGCCTCGACCGCGCGATGGCGATCCGGCGCGGAGAATACGACTACCTGCTGCCGACCCTGCTGGGCGAGTCCCTGACCCTGGCCACCTGGCTGGTCGCGGGCGACGGCAGGCTGGCGATGGAACGGCGCTTCCAGCTGGTGCGCGACAGCGACGGCGCCACCGTCCTGCGCGGGCGCTGGGACCTGGTCTGCATCGAGATCAGCAGCGGCCGGGCGCGCCGCATGCCGGCCGAGTTCATCGACACCTACATGCCGGCCCTCGCGCGCACGGCGTGATGCGGCGCCGGGCGCGGCCCGCGAGCTAAGCAGCGACGCAACGTGTTGACCACCCTCAAGGTAGACATTGAGACAACCGGCCTCCCTCCCGCTTGTGCTGGGTCAAACTGATCCGGTCACGTCCGCTGCCACGAGAGAGAGATGCGCCCTTACCCGTTCGCCGCCTGGTCCGCTCAACGTCCGCTGCTGGCCGCCCTGCTCCTGCTCCTGCTGAGCGCCATGCTGCTGTCCGGCTGTCGCCTGCGCGAACCCGGCCAGGAAGACCTGGTGATTCCCGAACTGGTGCGCACGCACCTGTACGTGGCGCCGTCCGGCTCGGACAGCAACCCGGGCACGCGCGACGAGCCCTTCCGCACGCTGGCCCGTGCCGCCCAGGCGGTCACGCCCGGCACCACGGTGCACGTCGCCCCCGGCACCTACTTCGGCGGCGTGCGCACCAATACCCACGGCACCGCGGAGGCGCGCATCGTGTTCGAATCGACCGAGCGCGGCGGCGCGCGCCTGGTGCCGCCGCTCGACTCGCGCCAGCCGGCGGCCTGGGACAACCGCGCCAACTACCTCGACATCATCGGCTTCGAGATCGACGGCGGCCAGTACCAGAGCGGCATGAAATGGCTGAGCGGCATCTACAACGGCGGCTCGCACAACGGCATCCACCACAACCACATCCACCACATCGGCAACGACGTGCCCTGCGAGGCCAAGGGCGGGGCCGGCATCGGCGTCGACAGCTACTACAAGGGCAAGGACGCCGAGGTGGTCGGCAACAACGTGCACGACATCGGCCCGCCCGAGTGCCGCTACATGCACGGCATCTACGTCAGCACCACGGCCAGCGTGCGCGACAACATCATCTACCGGACCTCGGGCGCCGGCATCCACCTGTGGCACGACGCCAGCCACGTGACGATCCGCGGCAACACGGTGGTCGGCTGCGGCACCGGCATCGTGGTCGGCGGCGGCGACTTCTATCACAGCACGGGCCCCAACGACCACACGCACACGGCGAACAACATCGTCTACGACAACGGCCACGGCATCCTGGAACAGGGCGCCACCGGCAACAACATCAGCTACCGCAACAACCTGGTGTACCAGAACGCGGGCGGCGACTGGAAGCTGTCGGCGGGACGCCGGCACAGCGGCACCGTGGCCGCCGCGCCGCTGTTCGCCGACTACAGCCGCGCGCTCGCCACGCCCGACTTCCGGCTCCAGCCGGGCTCTCCGGCGATCGGCAAAGGCCTGCCGGAGGATGCCGGCGACGCGGTCGCCCTGCGGCCGCGCAGCCAGATCGATATCGGCGCCGTGCCCTATACCGAGACGGAACCGACCGGCGGGCCCGCGCCGGGCAGCCAATAAGGGCTTACCGGCCTGCGCTTACAGAATCTCCCGCACCAGCTCGAACGGGCGGCACAGGCGCACGCCCTTGGGCGTGACCACGAACGGGCGGTTGATCAGGACCGGGTGCGCGGCCATCGCATCGAGCAAGGCATGGTCGTCGACACCGGGCTGGTCCAGTCCGAGTTCGGCGAACAGGGCTTCCTTGCTGCGCACGGCCTCGCGTGGGCTCAGGCCGGCGGCCGCGATCATCGCCGCGAGCTGTTCGCGCGACGGCGCCGCCGCCAGGTACTCGACGACCTGCGGTTCATGGCCGGCCTCGCGGATCGCCGCCAGGGTGTTGCGCGACGTGCCGCAGCGAGGATTATGGTAAATCGTGATATCCATCTGTTAAATGCTCGTCAATATTGATGAAAAGGTAGCGGCATCATAACCACAGCGCCAGTCCGCGACCAGCTTTTTCGCTTGTTCCGCGCCCCGCCTCGCTATAGAATTCGACGCTTATTTTTCCGGCAGAACACAAAACCTGCCCAAAGAAAAGCGTTTGAACCGCGACGGAGAATCGATGAGCGAGCACCTGCTGCGCCCCGCAGCACTTCCTACCTGGGGCCAGCGCACCGCGCTTCGCCTGCTGAACCTGGCCGGCTGGCAGCTGCACTTCAAGCCCCTCCCCGGTCCGCACGGGATCGCCGTGGTCTATCCGCATACCTCGAACTGGGATTTCCTGGTCGGCCTGCTGGGCAAATGGGCGCTCGGCCTGAAATTCCGCTGGCTGGCCAAGGATTCGCTGTTCCGCGGCCCGATGGGCGCCATCATGCGCTACTGGGGCGGCATCGCCGTCGACCGCCGCGCCTCGATGGGCGCCACCCGCCAGCTGGCCCAGACCATGCTCGCCTCGCCCTGGTGCTGGATCGGCATCACCCCGGAAGGCACGCGCAGCTACCGCCCGCACTGGAAGAGCAGTTTCTACCACCTGGCCACCACCGCCGACGTGCCGCTGCTGCTGGTCTACATCGACTACCGCGCCAAGGTGCTCAGCGTGGTCCATACCTTGAAGCCGAGCGGCGACCCCGACCAGGACATGGCGGCCATCGCCGCCGTCTACGAGGGCCGCCAGGCGCTCTATCCCGACCAGGCCGCGCCGATCAAACTGGCGCCGCCGCGCGACCCGTCCGCACCCCAGCGCCGGCGCGCCTGAACTGCTAAAAACGCAGCCCGATCGCCACCGAGGCGGTATCGCGGTCCGCCGCCGCGTTGTACTCCCCACCCCACGAGCCCTGGTAGCCCAGCTCCGCCAGGTAGCGCTGCCGGTACTCGAAGCGCAGCGCGAGGTTGGCGGACTTGCGCCCCTCGCTCAGCAGCAGGTCGCCCGACCATCCTTTCACGTCGTGCACGAACAGCAGGCCGGCGCTGAGCGCCAGCGCCGGCGCGGGCTGCGGCAGCCGCGCATCCAGGCGCAGCCGGTAGCCCCAGGCATGCGCCGTAGCGTAGCCGCGCAGGCTGCACTGGCGCGCGGCATCGTCCGTGCTCACCACGCAGCGCCCGCCGACCGGGCCGATCCCGAAAATGTCGGCGCGTCCGTAGCGCAGCACCGCAGGATCCGGCAGGCCGCGCGCATGCTTGCCCACCGCTTCCGCGTCGAACGACAGCTGCGCGCCGGCCATGGTCCATTCACGGCGCACCCCGGCCTGGGCCTGCCACATCGGATACAGGTCGTAGCCGTGGAAGAGCGCTCCCGGCGCCACCGCATCGGCGCGCGCGCGCAGCAGCGATGGCGTGCCGGCGCTCATGAAGGATGGCAGCACGTCGCCCGGCGCCAGCATGAAGGGCTGCGCAGGGCGGTACGAGAGTTCGCCGTGCAGGCTGGCGCCGGCGCGCTTGTGCCGGAAGGTCGCCGCCGTGATGCGCAGGCCTTCGGGGTATTCGGTGAAGTAGGCCATGTTGCGTCCGTCCGGGTCGCCCGGCACCAGCGCCCGGCCGTCCGGGCGCGACGAGCGGCGCAGGCCGGGCAGCGCGCTGCGCGCATTGTAGCGGGCGTGGTACAGGCCGAACTCGGTGGCGTCGTCAAACCGCCAGGTGGCGCCGACGCCGAATTCGCGCGCCTGCGGCTTCGGGGTCGGCAGCCGTTTCTGGTAAGCCCCGAGCGGGATGCGCGCGCGGTCGCTGACCGCCGGATAACCCGTCATGACCCGGTCGCAGCCGTCCACCAGGTAGTCGCTCATCGACCATAGGCTGCCGCAGGCGTCGAGCGCGGACGGACGGAAGCTGGTCTGGTAATAGGCTTCCAGCGCCAGCCCGGGCAGGTGGCCGGCAGGAGGCTCGATGCGCCCGAACAGCAGCGGGCGCGGCACCACGGCCTCGCCCGGGACCGGCGCCGCGCGGTGCAGCGCGGCCATGTCGCGCGGATTGAGCGCCTCCAGCCCGCCCGGGCTCATCGAGCGCGCGCCCCAGGCCGTGGACTGCTGGCCGACCCGCCCCAGCACGGGCATCCCCGCAAGCCGGGCCTTGCCCTGTACCCAGGCGTCGAGCAGGGCGATGCCGGAAAAGCGCGACAGCCGCGGCGCTCCCCGGTCCGACAGCGGCGCGCCGGCGCTGTAGCCGTTGGCCACGCTGCCCCAGGGCCGCGCGTCGCCCGCCAGCCCGGCATCGTGCCAGGCCTTGAGGCGCAGCTGTCCCGACCAGTCGCCCTCGCTTGCCGCCAGCTCGAACAGCGCCCGGACCGCGCGCGAGGCGGCCTCGCCCCTGGCGTAATTGGTATTGGCGTCGTCCGCGTTGCCGCCGCTGCCATGGCCGACCAGGCCGACCGCGGCGGCGTTCACGCCGGCGAGCAGATGCGGGGAGCGGTCCTCGACCCGGTAGACGTTGCCGGCCATGAGGCGGCCGCTGGCCGTGAACTCGGCCGCCTGGAGCGGCGCGGCAGCCAGCGTGGCCAGTGCGATGGCCGCACCTGCCCTGCGAGCGGCGGCACGGGCCGCCGGCGTCTCTTGTCGGGTCATCCCTGCCCTTTATTGTTCGGCTTGTGCGGATCGTGGCCCAGGCCCGCCGCACGTTCTTATGTTTTGCGCCGAATCAATCCTAATGGCCGGGCAAGCCGGCGTCAATACAGCGTTGGTTCCACGCAGCTCAGGGTTTGCTTGCCGGCGCCAGTTCATCCCAGGCCATGGCGGCGCTCAGGAACAGGCGCCCACCCAGGGCCTGCAGCAAGCTGCTGTGCTTGAGCCGGTCCATCACGGGCCCCTTCACTTCGGCCAGGTGCAGCAGCACCCCGCGCTGGCGCAGCGAGGCGTTCAGCTCCTCCAGCCCGAACAGGGCCGAGGTGTCGATGGCGTTCACCGCCGACAGCACCAGCACCAGGTGGCGCGTGTCGGGACGTTCCGCCAGTTCGTCCTCGATGCGCTCGTTCACCGCCTCGACGTTCCCGAAGAACAGTCCGGCGTCCACGCGCAGCATCAGGAGGCCCGGCGCGGTCTCGGCCGAATAGCGGTCCACGTTGCGGAAGTGTTCGGTGCCGGCGATGCGGCCCAGCACGGCGATGTGGGGACGGCTGGCGCGCCAGATCAGCGCCCCCATCGACAAGGCCACGCCCACCACCACGCCCGCTTCCACGCCCAGCGCCAGCACCCCGGCGCCGGTGGCCAGCAGCGCCGCCGCGTCGGCGCGGTCGTAGCGCCAGGAGGTGCTCAGGGTGTCCAGGTCGAGCATGCCGAGCACCGCCACGATGATGGTCGCGGCCAGCACCGGCAGCGGCAGCAGCGCCAGCCAGCCGGTCGGGGCCACCAGGGCGAGCGCCAGCAGCGCGGCCGTGATGATGCTGGCCAGCTGGGTGTTGGCGCCGGCGGCGAAGTTGACCGCCGAGCGCGACATGCTGCCCGTCACCGGAAAGCCGCCGCTGAGCGCGCTGCCGATGTTGGCCGCGCCCAGCCCTACCAGTTCGCGGTTGCTGCCCAGCTTCTCGCCGCGCTTGAGCGCCAGCGTCTGCGCGCCCGACATGCTGATCAGGAAGACCATGAAGCCGATCAGGAGGGCCGGCTGCAGCAAGGCCTGCCAGTGTGCGCCTGACGTCGCCAGGTTCAGCCCCGGCAGCCCGGCCGGCACCGAACCGGTGGTGGCCACGCCGAGCGCCTGCAGATTCAGCAGCGGCACCAGCGCGGTCGCGCCGATCACCACCAGCATCGGCGCCAGCTTGGCGCCGATGTCGGCCGCCACCGGCGGCAGCCCGGCGCGGCGCAGGGCGCCGGCCATGTAGTGCCGCGCCCAGACCAGCAGCGCCAGCGCGCCCAGCCCCAGCGCCGCGCTCGGCCAATGGACGGCCGGCGGCATCGTGCCCAGGAGCGGGCGCAGCTGGCCCCAGGCGATCAGGAGCGCCGAGCCGATCGTGAAGCCGCTCATCACCGGACGGGAAAAGAAGTTGGCCAGGAAACCGATGCGCAGCAGGCCGCAGGCCAGCAGCACCGCGCCCGAGAGCAGCGCCAGTTGGGCAGCCAGCACGCCGTAGAGCGCGCTGCCGGGCGTCGCCAGCGGCGCCAGGCTGGAGGCCGTCATCAGGGAGATGATCGCCATCGGGCCGACCGACTGGGTGCTGCTGGTGCCGAACAGTGCGTACAGCAGCGGCGGCACGATGCTAGCGTAGATCCCGGCCACCGGCGGCAGGCCCGCCACCAGGGCATAGGCCATGCCCTGCGGGATCATCATCATCGCCACGACGATGCCGGCGCTGATGTCGCCCGGCAGCATCGAACGCCGGTAATGCTGCAGCCATTGAAGCATAGGGTATTGCCTGAAAGAAAAGCCGCTAGCGTAACATGGGGCCTACTGCATCGCCAGTTCGACGCAATTGCGCCCTGCCCGCTTGGCGCGCGCCAGCGCGGCGTTCACGCGCACCGCCAGCGAATCGCCGTTTTCCAGCTCGCCGAGCTGCGCCACGCCCAGGCTGACCGTCACATGGTCGCAGCCCGGGATCTCGGCGGCCTCGATGGCCGCGCGCAGCTTCTCGGCCATCTTCAGGCCGTCGATGGCGCTGGTGTGCGGCGCAATCACCTGAAACTCCTCGCCGCCCGAGCGCACCAGCACATCGCTCGCGCGCAGCAGGGCGCGCGCGGTGTCGGCGACGGTGCGCAGCGCGATGTCCCCCACCGGGTGGCCGTAGGCGTCGTTGACGTTGCGGAAGCGGTCGATGTCGAAGGCGATCAGGGCCAGCGGCGTGCGGTAGCGGCGCGCGCGCTTGACCTCCTGTTCCATCAGCTACTCGCCATGGCGGCGGTTCGCCACGCCGGTCAGGGCGTCAAGGGTCGCCAGCTGGGTGACCCGGCCGAGCAGCTCCTCGCTCTCGCGCATCAGTTCCGCCATACGCAGGCCGAAGGCGGCCAATTGCGCCAGGTCGTCCAGCGCCGCCATCTGGGCGCCCGAGAGCGGGCGCGCTTTCCCGAACAGCAGGCACAGGGCGCCGCGCGGCGCGCCCGGCCCGGATGCCGGCACCGGCGCCCCGAGCACCATCTCCACGCCCCCGGCGCGCAGGGCCTGCGCGAGCACCGGCTCGCCGGCCTTGTCGAGGGCGTCGAGCAGCACGGTCGCGCCGCTGGCGGCCAGCAGTCCGGGAAAGGCATGGCGCAGGGGCGACTCCAGCAGGCGCTCGGTGCGCCCCAGCACCGCGGCCAGATCCAGTCCGCAGCGCCCATGCTGCGCTTCCAGCCGCACGTCGCCATTCGCATGGCGCACGAACAGCGCGGCGTGCACCACGCCGGGCCAGTCCAGCAGGGCCAGGCACAGGCGCTCGCCGAATCGGATGCTGTCCTCGGCCTCGGCCAGCGCCTGCTGGGCCCTGCTGCGCAGCGCCAGCAGGGCCGCCAGTTCCGCTTCCACCGGTCCGGCCGCGGCCGGCGGCGACAAGGCGGCGCGTAATCCCGCGGCGACCTCGCGGCGCAGGTCTGCGGGGGCCAGGGGCTTGATCACGTAGGCCAGCGGGCCATGGGCCATCAGGGCGGGCAGCCAGCGCGCATCGGCGAAGGGGCACAGGACCAGCACCGGCCCGCCCGCGCGCTGCGCCACCAGGCGGCCGAGCGCCGGCAGGTCGATCCCGATCTCGCAGCATTCGAGGTCGAGCACCAGCACGTCGGCAGGCTGCGCCGCCAGCATGGCGCGGGCCTGCTCGGCGCCGTCGGCCATGCGCAAGGCGGAGAACAGGCCGGCGCAGGCGAGCTGGAACGCGGCGCGGCGCGGCGCGGCCGGATTGACGAACAGGGCGCTGCAGCCTTGCTGCGCGCCTTCCTGCTGAGACATCCCTTGCTCCTTATGTTTCCTGGCTAGCCAGTGTCGGAAATGCGATGGCAAGTTTGCCATAAAGCCATGGCAAGCATGGTAAAGAATTGTCCGCGAGTGTGTGGGAGCGCACCGTCCGGCAAGGAAGGACGCACCGATACTCTACGGGTCGATTGAACGTTCACGGGAGTACGCGATGGCACACCAGGATGACGTGGCAAAGAAGCAGAAGGCGATCCAGAGCCGCCAGGACCAGAAGGACGGCAGCATGCAGAAGGCGGAGAACGAGGAGGCGGTGCAGACCGGCGTCCAGCAGCCGGCCCCGCCGATGCCCGAGCAGCACCTCGCCAAGCCGGGCATCGAGGCCCGGATGGAAATGAAGCCGAAGTTCATGGCCGAGCAATACAAGGGCAGCGGCAAGCTCGAGGGAATGAGCGCCATCGTCACCGGGGCCGACTCCGGCATCGGGCGTGCGGTCGCGGTGCTGTTCGCGCGCGAAGGCGCCGACGTGGCCGTGATGTACCTGAACGAGCACGAGGACGCCGAGGAAACCAGGCGCTGCATCGAGGCGGAAGGCCGGCGCTGCATTACCATCGCGGGCGACGTCAAGGACGCCGCCTTCTGCAATGAGGCGGTCGAGAAGGTGGTCGCGCAATTCGGGCGCCTCGACGTCCTGGTCAACAACGCGGCCTTCCAGGAGCATGCCGGCTCACTGCTGGACATCACCGAGGAGCGCCTGGACGAGACCTTCCGCACCAACATCTACGGCTACTTCCACATGGCGCGCGCGGCCCTGCCCCACCTCAAGGAGGGTTCGTCGATCATCAACACCGGTTCGGTGACCGGCCTGAAGGGCTCCAAGAAGCTGCTCGACTATTCCGCCACCAAGGGCGCGATCCACGCCTTCACGATGTCGCTCGCGGCCAGCGTGATCGACCAGGGCATCCGCGTCAACTGCGTGGCCCCGGGCCCGGTCTGGACCCCCTTGAACCCGGCCGACCAGTCGCCCGAGGACATCAAGGAATTCGGCGCCAGCACCACCTTCAAGCGCCCCGCCCAGCCCGAGGAACTGTCGCCGGCCTACGTGTTCCTGGCTTCGCCGGTGTGCTCGGGCTACATCACGGGGGTGATCCTGCCGGTCACCGGCAAGGTCGGCGAATAAGCGACGAAACACGCGACGCAACAGGCGACGATAGGAGGAAGACGATATGCCGCGCAGCATGTGGAAGGGTGCGATCAGCTTCGGACTGGTGCACATCCCCGTCGATATGTATCCGGCGGTCGACAACAAGGGGCTCGACCTGACCATGCTCGACCGGCGCGATTTCTCGCCGGTCGGCTTCAAGCGCTACAACAAGGGCAACGGCAAGGAAGTCTCCTGGGACGACATCGTCAAGGGCTACGAGTACACCAGCGGCGAATACGTGGTGCTGTCCGACGAGGACCTGCGGCGCGCCAACCCGGAGGCGACCCAGACCATCGACATCCTCGCCTTCGTCGATGCCGAGGACGTCTCGCTGCTCTACTTCGAGCAGCCCTACTACCTCGCCCCCGGCAAGGGCGGCGACAAGGTCTACGCCCTGCTGCGCGAAACCCTGCGCAAGGCGGGCAAGATCGGCATCGCGCGCGTGGTCATCCGCGTCAAGCAGCACCTGGCGGCGCTGGTATGCGTGGGCGATACCATCGTCATGAACACCTTGCGCTACGCCGACGAGATCCGCGATGCGGGCGACCTCAAGATTCCCACCGCCGACGACAAGAAGGCCGCCATCACCGACAAGGAACTCAAGATGGCGATGGCCCTCGTGCAGGGCATGGCCGAGGACTGGGACCCCGAGCAGTACCACGACACCTACCGCGAGGACGTCATGGCCCTGATCGAGAAGAAGGTCAAGGCGCACCAGACCAAGACCATCACCATGCCCGAGCCGGGCGAACCGAAGCGCGAGACCGGCAAGGTCATCGACCTGGTCTCGCTGCTGCAGGCCAGCCTGGGCAAGAAGCCCGGCAAGGCCGCGGCCGACGACGAGGACGACGACGAGCCGCCGCCGACCAGAAAACGCCGTCCCGCCGCCGAGGACGCGGACGAAGACGAGGCCCCGCCCGCGCGCGCGCGCAAGGCCGCCGCCCACGGCACCGACCGTGTCGCCGCCAGCGGCGCGGCGCCGAAGCGCAAGACCGCCGCCAAAGCCGCCGCCAAGCCGGCGGCGAAGAGGACCGCCGCCAAGTCGAGCGGCGCAGCATCGACGGCCGCCCCGCGCCGCAGGAAGGCGGCGTGAAGGATGGATGAACTCATCGACTTCCTCCAGTGGCCGGCGATGCTGGTCACCCTGTTCGCGGCCTACCTGATCGGCTCCAAGCGCGCCGAGCGGCGCGTGTTCGGCTTTTCCATGTTCATCCTCAGTAACGTCTTGTGGATCGTGTGGGGCATCCACGACGAGGCCTGGGCTCTGATTGTGCTGCAGGCGGCGCTGATGGCCATGAACATCCGCGGGATCTTCAAGAACGAATCCTGAGGCCGGTCGTCCCGGGTCGGCCGATCAGGGTGCGGCAGCGACAAGCGGGGCGCCGCCCTGGAGCCGGCGCCGCATCAGCTTCCCCGCCACCGCCAGCGCCTGGTCCGGCGTCGCGGCGATATCCGGCGTGACGCCTGTTCCTTCCCAGTTGGTGCCGGTAATGGGACTGATGCTGCGCTGGTTGGGCATCTGTACGAAAAAATGCTCGCCAATCCGGTAGAAACGCGTGGGGTGGGCGCCGCCCCAGGTCCGCTCGCCGACGACCGTGGCGCGTTTGAGGGCCTGCATCGTGTAGGCAAAGTCTTCCGCGGCGGACCCGGTGCGCGGACCGACCAGGATCATGACCGGCTTCGTGCCGCCATAGCGTTTGCCGTCGAGCCGGTCGTGCGTCCAATGCTGGACGCTGGTGCCGCTTGCGCGATCCCAGATGTCGTTGAGGCGTGTCGGCCGGTCGACGAAATAGCTGATCAAGAGGACCACGGTTTGCGGATCGCCGCCGCGGTTCTGGCGCAAGTCCACGATGAGGCCCTCGGTGTCGGCGAGTTCATTCATTGCTGCCCCAAGCCTGTCGGCGACTGGGAAGGCATCGGGGAAACTGGACATGTTCAGGTAGCCGACATTGTGACCGAGGCGGCCGACCTTCTTCACCTCGCGGGCTGCGGTGTGGCGCATCATCAGGCGCTCGAAAAAATGGGTGCGCTGCTCCCACTGCGCTTGTGTCGCCGGCGCCGGCCCTTCCGCTTGGTCGGTCAGATCCAATCCGGGAGCGAACCGCACCTGCAGGTGCAGGTCCTTGCCGATGCCATGGAGATCGGTCGTGAGCTGCTGCGCCAGCCGATAACCGTTCCTGATTCCATCGTATCTCCCCGCCTGCGCACGCTCGCGCAGGACCGCCTGCATTTGCCTGGCCTTGTCGGGAAAGACATAGTGATCGTTCAGCTTTGCCAGCAGATTGTCGATCGTCGCGGAACGCATCGCAGCATCGACCGTCGCATCCGGCCGTGGCTTGAACGCCAGCCAGAACACGCCCAGCACCAGTAACACGGCGATCGCACTGACGATTCTTTTCATGGTTTCCCCTGGATTGTGGACCAACAGTTCGAGCGGCGAAGCACGGCAGCGGAAACAGGATAGCACGACAATTGCTACTCAATAGCATATTTTAATGCCACTGCAAAGCAATTCACGAACGCGACAATGTGCCGGCACCTTACACGGGCATCCAGGCGGAAAGCGTGCGTGCCCTTGCGCGCCCTTGGGCGATACTAGGCATATCTCGACCACCTTCGAATCGACCATGCCAGACAGCGCCATGCCCTTCCTTGTCCTGACCCGCGCCGGCTTCGACGACATCGCCGCCAGGGTCGATCTCGGCAAGGCAAGCCTGTTCCTGAATCCCGGCCTGCTCTCGGAAACCGACATCGCGCGGCTGCGCGAGATGGGCACGGCGGTGCACGTGATGGCCACGCCGGTCGACCCGATGCAACCCCAGCAGGTGCAGCAGGCCCTGCTCCTGACGCGCAACACGCGCGGCAGCGTTTGGGTCGAACGCGGCGCGCCGCGCGCCGCCGGCGCGGCCAGGGCCGGCGAGCGGCTGCAGGAAGCCGGACGGGAGATCACGCCGGCGACGCCGCTGCGCCAGCGGCTGGCGCGCACGGCCGGCGGCTTTGCCACTGCCGCCCTGCGCCGCCTTACCGCGCCGGAGCGCGGCCGGCGCCTGATGGCCGTGCCCTACCTCGGCTTCGGCAATGCCGGGCGCGTATGGCTCAAGGGCCGCCTGCTGGATGAAGCGGCGTTCCGCGAACAGAGCGGCACCGACAGCGGCTGGCAGAACCTGGTGGCCCTGTACCGCCGCCTCGAATCGGACGAAGTGGCCGGCGCGCGCGTGCTGGCCCGCTTCGCCGGCAGCGTCGTCGAGACCCGCACCGACGGCGGCGGCTATTTTTCCTTCGACTTCGCACCCGATGTCCCGCTCGGCGGCGGCTGGCATGTGGTCGAACTCGAATTTCCCGACAATGTGCAGCCGGACGGGCAGCCGCTGCGCGCCAGCGCCGAGATCCGGGTCCCCGCCGCAGACGCGCGTTTCGGCATCATCAGCGACATCGACGACACCGTCCTCTGGACCAATGTCACCAACAAGCTGAACATGGCGCTGATGCTGGCCCGCACCAACCACCATACGCGCAAGCCCTTCAAGGGCGTGGCCGCTTTCTACCGGGCCCTGCGCGACGGCGTGGGCGGCAGCGAGGACAATCCCCTGTTCTATGTCTCGAGCAGCCCCTGGCACTTGTTCGGGCCGCTGGTCGACTTCCTGAAGCTGCAGGACGTCCCGCTGGGTCCCCTGCTGCTGCGCGAGCTGAGCGTGCGCCAGGTACTCAAGATCAACGAGCACGGCAACCACAAGCTTGCGCAAATCGAGCGCATTCTGGATTTCTATCCGGACATGCAGTTCGTGCTGATCGGCGACAGCGGCGAACAGGATCCGGAGATCTACGCCGAGGTGGTGCGCCGCCACCCGGGCGCCGTGAAAATGATCTACATCCGCAACGTCAATCCCGACCCCTCGCGCATCGACGCGCTCGACCGCCTGATCGACGAGGTCAGCGCCACCGGCACCCAGTTGATGCTGTCGCCGGACAGCGTGTTTGCCGCGTCCCACGCCGCGGCCGAAGGCTTGATCGCGGTCGACCGCCTCCCTGAGATCCGCTCGGACAAGCGCGAGGACGACAACGCGCCGCCGGCGAAGACGGGATTATGAAAAGCTATCGCCGCGATTCAATTAATCAAATTTATTAATTACCCGTAGAGCCATAGAATCTCCCTATTGACACACAACGAGGAGATTCCCGATGAGCCAGCCCCGCCTTACCACCGCTTCCGGCATCCCGGTCGCCGACAACCAGAATTCGCTCAGCGCCGGTCCGCGCGGCCCGCTGCTGCTGCAAGACTTCCACCTGATCGAAAAGCTGCAGCACTTCAACCGCGAGCGCATTCCCGAGCGCGTGGTGCACGCCAAGGGTTCTGGCGCCTATGGCACCTTCACCGTCACGCATGACCTGCGCCCCTTCACCAAGGCCAGATTGTTCTCGGAGGTCGGCAAGACCACCCCGGTGTTCCTGCGGTTCTCGACCGTCGGCGGCGAGAAAGGCAGCGCCGACAGCGAGCGCGACCCGCGCGGCTTTGCGCTGCGTTTCTATACCGAGGAAGGCAACTGGGACCTGGTCGGCAACAACACGCCGGTGTTCTTCATCAAGGATCCGATCAACTTTCCGGATTTCATCCACACCCAGAAGCGCGACCCGCAGACCAACCTGAAGTCGGCCAACATGATGTTCGACTTCTGGAGCCATGCACCGGAGAGCCTGCACCAGGTGACGATCCTGTTCTCGAGCCGCGGCACCCCGGACGGCTACCGCCATATGGACGGCTTCGGCAGCCATACCTACAGCATGATCAACGAGGCCGGCGAGCGGGTCTACGTGAAGTGGCACTTCAAGACCCGCCAGGGGATCAGGAACCTGACGGCGCTTGACGCGGTCCGCCTGGGCGGCGCCGATCCGGATTTCGCCCAGCGCGACCTATTCGGCGCCATCGCCAAGGGGGATTTCCCGCAGTGGGACGTCAAGATCCAGGTCGCCACCAGCGCCCAGCTGGAAGACTGGTCGCGCCGCACCGGCTGGAACCCCTTCGACCTGACCAAGGTCTGGCCGCACGGCGATTTCCCCTTGCTGCAGGTAGGCGTACTGGAGCTGAACCGCAATCCGGACAACTACCACGCCGAAGTCGAACAAGCCGCGTTCTCCCCCGCCAATGTGGTGCCGGGCCTGGGCTACTCGCCCGACAAGATGCTGCAGGGCCGCCTGTTCGCCTACCATGACGCCCAGTTGTACCGGGTCGGGACCAATCACCAGCACCTGCCAGTGAATGCTCCGCGCTGCCCCTTCCACAACCAGCAGCGCGACGGCCACATGGCCATCGCCAACGGCGGCGCGGCGCGCAACTACGCCACCATCGACGCCGCCGGCCGCGGGGCGCAGGGCATGGGACACGGGGAAACGGGCCTGCCGCTCGAGGGCGATGCCGGGCGTTTCGATTTCCGCGGCCAGGAAGACGATTACACCCAGCCCGGCAATCTGTTCCGCCTGATGACGCAGGAGGAGCGCCAGGCGCTGTGCGACAACCTCGCGGGTGCGCTGGTCCAGGTGGACGAGGACATCCTGCAGCGCCAGTTGCGCCAGTTCGACAAGGCGGATCCGGCCTACGGCCGGGGCGTGCGGGCATCGCTCCAGGCGCTGGGACGCAAGGCCGACTAAATCCGGTATCGCGATCGGGAACGGTGCGGCGGCACCGTTCCCGGTGTCCTATTCATCGAAGCCGAGGATCTTCATCGCCTTGGTGAGCCCTTTCGCGGCTTTCGCATAGCCCGCCCAGGGCTCGTTCCCCTTGTCCAGCCGCGTGTGCACGTTCGCCACCGTCCACTGCGCGCTCGACTTGAGCTTGTCCAGCTCGTCCCAGGCCAGCGGCACCGAGATGCCCAGCCCGGGCCGGGCGCGCGCCGCCCAGGCGCTGATGGTGGTGGCGCCGCGGCCGTTGCGCAGGTAGTCGATGAAGATCTTGCCGACCCGGTTCTTGGCGCCGCTCTTGAAGGCGAAGCGCTCCGGCAGCGTCGCCGCCAGGTGGCGCACGATGGCCTGCGAGAAGGCTTTCACGGTATCCCAGCCGTATTCCGGTTTCACCGGCACCACCACGTGCAGGCCCTTGCCGCCGCTGGTTTTGAGGAAAGCCGGCAGCCCCAGTTCGTCGAGGAAGGCATGCATGACCTGCGCCGCTTCCTGCATCTGCTTCCACTCCACGCCTTCGCCCGGATCGAGGTCGAACACCATGCGGTCCGGCGTCTCGTAGCTCCTGGCCACCGCGTTCTGGGTGTGCAGCTCGATCGCGTTCCACTGCGCCAGCGACAGGATGCCCTCCACGCCGGCGATCTCCAGCATCGGCGGGTTGTCCGGGTCCAGGGCCTGGTCCATCTGCTTCACGCCCGGCAGCTTCTTCACGTCGGCATGCTTCTGGTACACCAGTTCCGCGCCGATGCCGGCGGGCGCGCGCACCAGGGTCAGCGGACGGCGCTTGAGGTGCTCCATCATCAGCTCGCCCACCAGCGCGTAGTAGCGGATGATGTCGAGCTTGGTGATGCCGGTCGAGGGGTCGACCACCCGCTCCGGATTGGTCACGCGCAGCGTCTCCGGCAGCTTGCGGTGCAGTCCGGCCGGCGGCGGCGACACCGGTTCGTCGGGCGTCTCGGTCCGCGCCTTGCCCGCCTCGATGTCCTCGATGTGGCGCGGCTCCTCGCGCGTGATGCCCTTGGCCGGCTTGTCCTGGCGCAGGCCCTGGAACACCGGATGGCGCACCGAACCGGTATTGGTCCATTCCGAGAAGCTCACCTCGGCCACCAGCACCGGCTTGACCCAGTGATGCTGGCGTCCCGGCACCGCGCGCGGCGGGAACGGGCTTTGGTCGGTACGCAGCGCTTCGAGGCGCTCCTTGATGTCCATCAGCGTAGCGTGGTTGAAGCCGGAGCCCACATTGCCCGCGTAGCGCAGCATGCCCTCGCGGTCGTAGGTCCCCAGCAGCAGCGAGCCGACGCCCTTGCGCGAACCCTTGGGATCGGTATATCCGCCGATCACGAATTCCTGGCGCAGGCCGCACTTGAGCTTGATCCACTCCGGCGAGCGGCGCGACACGTAGCGCGAATCGCGGCGCTTGCCGATCACGCCCTCCAGCCCGATCTTGCAGGCGGCCACCACCAGCTCGTCCGGGTTGCTCCCGAACTCGCTCGAGAAGCGCAGCTTGTCGGACTTGGCCTTCCTGAGGATCTGCTCCAGCGCGGCGCGGCGCTCGACCAGGGGCACGTTGCGCAGGTCGTAGCCGTTGCAATAAGGCGCATCGAACAGGAAGTACACGATGTCGGCGGTGCGCACGCCATCGAAGGCCAGCTGCAGCAGGCCGAAGTTCGGCTTGCCGTTCTCGTCGTGGACCACGATCTCGCCGTCGTACCAGCCGTCCGGCAGCCGGGCGCGCTCGATTTCCTCGCGCAGCGGCGCCAGCTTGTCGGTCCAGTCGTTGGCGTTACGCGTGATCAAGCGCACCTTGCCCTGCTCGATCCGCGCCAGCATGCGGTAGCCGTCGAACTTGACCTCGAAGATCCAGTTCTCGGGGTCGGGCGGCGGGCCGTCGACCAGGGTCGCCAGTTCGGGCGTGAAAGCTTCAGGCAGGGCCGCCTCGACCACGCCTTCCGGCAGGCTGGGTGGCGCGGCCTTTTTGGCGCGCGTGGACTTGTCCGCCGATGTTGCGGCGGCCTTGGCCGCGGTCTTTGCCGCGGGCTTGGCGGCAGCCGTCCGCTTGCGCGCCGGCTTGGGCGCATCTTGCGCGTCTTTCGTATCGAGTCCGGCCTCGGCCTTCAAGGCGGCCACCTTGCCGCGCGCGCGCTCCGGCATCGGCAGGTCCTTGACGCTGTCGGGCATCTCGTCCACCACCGAGAATTCCTCGGCCGGCCGGGCGTGCTCGTCGTTCTCCTTGATCAGGAGCCAGGGTTCCTGCTTGTCGTTGCCCCGTCCCTTCATGCGCACCAGCACCCAGCGCCCGTGCATCTTGTGGCCGTGGATGGCGAACTTCAGGTTGCCCTTGCGGTAGCCTTCGTGCGGGTCGCCGATCGGCTCCCAGGTGCCCTTGTCCCAGATGATGACCTTCCCCGCGCCATATTGTTTGGGCGGAATCGTGCCCTCGAAGTCGGAATAGGAAATCGGGTGGTCCTCGACATGCACGGCCATGCGCTTGTCGTGGGTGTCGTAGCTCGGTCCTTTCGGGACGGCCCAGCTCTTCATGGTTCCGTCGAGTTCCAGCCGGAAATCGTAATGCAGGCGCGAGGCCCAGTGTTTCTGGATGACGAAGGTCAGCGCCTCGGTACTGGGGGCGCCGCCGTCAAGGGGCTCGGACGTGATGTCGAAATTACGCTTGGCCTTGTAGAGTTTGAGCGCGTCTGGCATGGGGCACCTCCCGGCTAGGGTCGTGCGGCCAGTGTAGGCCGCGCCTGGCTGGCGCGACTGTACGCCAGCTAACCGTGCCCGTTTGTAAGCAAATGTAAGCGGGTCAACCGGCTGGCCCGCGCAGCCGTTGAAGGCCCAGCAGCACATAACAAGCAAGCCGCTCGGGCCCCACCATATCCAAAGGACAGGTTCGCCTGTCCTTTGTCGTATTCGCAGCGAAGGTGTCGATGGCGTCTACAATGGGGCTTTGCCCACCCGCGAGCACGCCATGCCCAGAATCGTCTTCCTCGACCGCGACAGCCTGCAGGCCCGGGTCCGCGCCCCCGCTTTCGACCATGACTGGCAGGACCACGCCGGCACGGCGCAAGACCAGGTCGTGCAACGCCTGGCCGGCGCGACCGTGGCCATCACCAACAAGGTGCCGCTGCGCGCCGCCGCCATCGAGCAGCTGCCGGACCTGAGGATGGTGGCCATCGCCGCCACCGGGACCGACAACGTCGACCTCGCGGCTTGCCGCGCGCGCGGCATCGTGGTGTCTAACATCCGCAACTACTCGCTGGTGTCGGTGCCCGAGCACTGCTTCACCCTGCTGCTGGCGCTGCGCCGCAATCTGCGCGCCTACGTCGCCGACGTCGAGGCCGGGCGCTGGGAACGATCGCCCCGCTTCTGCCTGCTGGACCACCCGATCGGCGACCTGGCCGGCAGCCGCCTCGGCATCGTCGGCTACGGCGCACTGGGGAAAAAGGTGGCGCAGCTCGGGCGCGCCTTCGGCATGGAGATCGCGGCCACCTCGCGCTCGAAGGTGGCCGAGCCGGGCGTGACCGAACTGCCGCTCGACGAGCTGCTGGCCAGTTCCGACGTCGTCAGCCTGCACCTGCCCCTGACCGACGCGACGCGCCACCTGATCGGCGCGCGCGAGCTTGGCCTCATGCAGCCGCATGCGCTCCTGATCAACACCGCGCGCGGCGGCCTGGTGGACGAGGCGGCGCTGGCCGCGGCCCTGCGGGACGGCCGTATCGGCGGCGCCGGCTTCGACGTGCTGAGCCAGGAGCCGCCCTCCCCCGACAACCCCTTGCTGCGCCTGCGCCTGCCGAACTTCATCCTGACCCCGCACGTGGCCTGGGCCAGCGGCGGGGCGATGCAGACGCTGGCCGACATGCTGGTCGATAACATCGAAGCCTGGGCCGCCGGCCGGCCGACGAACGTGGTCTAAGGCCCGGTCACGCCTTCAGGCGCCGCCTGGGCCGCCTGCGGGTCCGGCGCGCGCAGCGGCAGGTCGAGGATGAAGGCGGCGCCCTGTCCCGGCGCGCTGTCGACCCGCACCGAACCGCCCAGCAGCGTGGTGACGATGTTCCAGCTGATGTGCAGCCCCAGGCCGGTGCCGCCCTGTCCCATGCGCGTGGTGAAGAAGGGGTCGAAGATGCGCGCCAGGTCGCCCTGCGCGATGCCGCGCCCGTCGTCCCGGAACACGATGCGCACCCCGCCCTCGTGCAGGGCCGCCTCCAGCGCCATGCGCCCGCCCGGCCCCTCGAAGGCGTGCAGCAAGGCGTTGTTGACGAAGTTGATCACGACCTGGCCGAGCGGGCCGGGGAAGCTGTCCATCACGATGCCCGGCGCCACGCTAAGCTCAAGCCGGTGCCCGGCCAGGCGCACGGTGTTCATCAGGGTCGCCACGATCTCCTGGCAGGCCTGGGCCAGGTCGAAGCGGCGCCGCTGGGCGCTGGCCTGGTCCACCGACACTTGCCGGAAGCTGTTCACCAGCTCCGCCGCGTTCTGCAGGCTGCGCACCATCAGGCTGGAAGCCTCGCGCGAGGCCGCCATGTAGTCGGCCAGGTCGGAGCGGCGCAGGCTGGCCGCGTCGAAGCGCGCCGCGATGTCGCCGGTTTTCTCCTGCAGCGTGCTGGCCATCAGCAGGCTGTTGCCGATCGGCGTGTTCAGTTCGTGGGCGACGCCCGCGACCAGCGAGCCGAGCGAGGCCAGCTTCTCGCGCGCGGCCAGCTGCGCCTGGGTGTCCTGGAGCTGGCGGTAGGCGCTGGCATTGTCGATCGCCACCCCGACGTAGGCGGCCAGCGTCTCGAGCATGTCGAGGTGCACCTGGCCATAGGCGCGCGCGGCCGGGCTCTGCACCGTGAGCGCGCCCAGCACGCGCTCGCCCACCAGCACCGGCACCAGGAGCAGCGAGCGCGGCGCCATGCCGGCGCGCCGGGCGCAGGGCAAGGCAATCTCGACGGCCCGTTCGGGCGGCAAGGCCGGCAGGTAGTCCGGCAGCTCGTGGGGAAGCGCGCCGGCCAGCACCTCGCGCCCGCGCACGATGGCCCAGGCGGCGAGGATGCGGTCCGGGTCTTCCGGCAGTTCGAAGGCCTCGCGCCGCTCGCCGCCCACCACCGCATAGGCATATTCGAGGGTGCCGCGCTCGGGACGGCGCAGCACCACCGCGAACAGGCTCGCGTCCATCAGCGCATGCACCTGCTCGTAGAGCGTGCGCATGATCGCTTCCAGCTCGAGGTTGGCCGTCACCGCGCGCCCGATGTCGGACAGCAGCGCGATGTTGCGGTGCGCCTGCTCCACCACTTCCTTCTGCTGCTCGACCTCCTGCTTGCGCAGTTCGGCCGATTCCTTCTGGCGCCGCAGCTCGACGGTGCGCACGCCCACCTCGTGTTCCAGCAGCAGCTTCTGCGCCACCAGGCCGCGCACGCGCAGGCGGTAGCCGGCGGTGAACAGCGCCAGCAGGGCCAGCACGGCGAGCGTACGGAACCAGGGGGTTTTCCAGAACGGCGGCGTGATCGTGATCGTCAGCGTGGCGGGCTGCGCGCTCCAGAGCCCGTCCTTGTTGCTGGCACGGACCCGGAACACATAGGTTCCCGGGTCGAGGTTGGTATACGTCGCGTAGCGGCGCCGCGCGTCGGTGTCGACCCAGTCCTGGTCGAAGCCTTCGAGCTGGTAGGCGTAGCGGTTGCCGTCCGGGTCGGCGTAATGCAGCGCCGCGAATTCGAGCGTGAACACGGTGTCGCGGTGCGACAGCGCGAGGGCCGACTGTGCGTGGAAGTTGGGCGTGGCGCGCGAGCGGTTCAGCACCAGGAAGTCGGTGATCACGACTTCCGGGGCATACGGGTTGTCGCGCACCGCGTCCGGCAGGAAGGAAGTCAGGCCGGTGGTGCCGCCGAACCAGAACTGGCCGTCGCGTCCGCGCATGGCCGCGCCGACGAAATAGGAGCCATCCACCAGGCCGTCCTTCGCCGTGTAGTTCTTGGTGGCGCCGGTGGCGGGATCGACGCGCGTGATGCCGGCCGTCGTGCTGGCCCAGACGAAACCGTGGTCGTCCTCGATCATGGCGCCGATCGGCAGCGCCTCCGGACCCTTGTTGAACGGGTAGAAACGGAAGCGCGGCCCGTCCTTGCCCGCTTCCATCCGGTGCAGGCCGCCGGCGGTGCCGACCCACAGTTCGCCGCGCGCCGACTCCATCAGGTGATAGATGCGTCCGTGGCGCAGCCCGTTCGGGTTGCGCGGATCGGGGCGGTAGTGGGTGAAGCGCCCGGTCGCCGGGTCGTAGCGTTCCAGCCCGGTCTCGGTGCCGCTCCAGACGATCCCGCGGCGGTCTTCCAGCGCCGTGAAGCCGTAGTTCTCGCCCAGGCTGGCGGGGTCGTCGGGGTTGTGGCGCCATGTGCGGACCGTTTCCTGGCCCGGCAGCAGCGCGGCCAGGCCGCCACGCGTGACGATCCACAGCGCGCCGCTGCGGCCGGCATGGAGCGCCTGGACATAGTTGGCGCCCGGACTGGCGCCCAGTCCGATCTGGCCGAAGCGTCCGGCCGCATCGCGCCAGGCCAGGCCGGTCGGGGTGCCGATCCAGGTGCGTCCGCGCGCATGCGCCAGCGCACTGACGACCTCGCCCGGCAGCTCGCCCTGGCCGATGCGCTCGATCCGCCCGCCCGGCCGTGTCATGCGCATCAGGCCGTCGCCGGTCGTGCCGATCCACACCGCGCCGTCCGGCGCCTCGGCGATGGCGCGCACCTTGGCCCGTCCCAGTCCCTCGTTGCCGCCATAGCGCCCGAAGCCGCCGCTGGCCAGGTCGGTGCGGCTGACGCCGCCGAACTGGGTGCCCGCCCACAGGGTGCCGGTGCGGTCGACCAGCATCGAGGTGACCTGGTTGTCGGACAGCGTGTGCGGATCGGCCGGGTCGTTGCGGTAGCTGAGGAAGCGCCCGCTCGCCGGATCCAGCCACTTCAGCCCTTCCAGTTCGGTGCCGACCCACAAGGTGTTGCCGCGGTCGTGGTACAGCGCGTTGATGCGCGTCTCTTCCATGCCTTGCTGGCTGCCGATGCGGCGCCGCTGTGGCTGCGCGAAGGCCGCGCCATCGCCCAGGCGCCAGGCCTCCAGTCCGGCCGCGGTGCCGACCCAGAGCGTATCGCGCGGCCCCATCGACAGGGCCAGCACGGCATTGCGCTGCAGGTCGTCGGGGTCGAGATCATGGTGTTTGAAGCGGTCGGCGCCCGGAACCAGGCGGTCCAGGCCTGCCGCGGTGCCGATCCACAGGTGGCCGCGGCCGTCCAGCGCCAGCGCATTCACCCGGTTGTCGCGCAGGGTGCGCGGATCGGCCGGGTCGTGGCGGTAGGCGCGCAGGCGCCCGCTGGCGGGGTCGAGATACTGCAGGCCGTCGCCGGTGGCGAGCCACAGTCCGCCGCCCGGCGCCGGCTGGATCGCCAGCACCGCCCGGTTGCCGACGTAGGCCGTGCCCGGTTCGGGCGCCGCGAAGCGGATGAATCTGCCCGTGGCCTGGTCGAAGCGGGCCAGGCCGCCCTTGGTGCCGAACCACAGCCTGCCCTGCTCGTCCTCGTAGGAGGCAAGCACATAATTGTCGGGAATGCTGGCGGGGTCGTTCGGGTCGTTGCGGTAGACCGTGAAGCGGTAGCCGTCGAAGCGGTTCAGGCCGGCCTGGGTACCGAACCACATGAAGCCGCGCCGGTCCTGCAGGACGGTCAGCACCGATTGCTGCGACAGGCCCTGCTCGATCGACAGGCGTTCGAAGCGCAGGCTGCGGGCCGCGCCGAGGGCGCCGCCCGCCCACAGGCACAGCATGCATACAGCGACCAGCACGAGGCGCGGCCCCGGCTTCCAGGCAAACATAGGTGTCTCATCAGGTTCCAACCCGGCTAATCTACCAGAGCGGAGTTTGCCTACGGAAAAAAATTGAGGCTTCCGGAAACGAAGAGGCGCTGCTATAATGCGTGCCTCGGGCGGCTGTAGCTCAGCTGGATAGAGTACTTGGCTACGAACCAAGGGGTCGTGGGTTCGATTCCTGCCAGCCGCGCCAGAATATGAGGGGCCAGATCGAAAGATCTGGTCCCTTTTTTCGTTGGCGCTGTTCGCGCCAGGTGTGGAAATTGAACTGTCGGGCTGAGTGGATGCCTAAGCTGGACTGAATCGCCGGGACGATCGATGCGGCCGACAAGCTTCACCCGCTTGCTGCATGGCTTGCGCTCGCTTACCCGGCACCGGCTTCCCAAACGCGATCGGGACGTGCTCCTCGTCACCGACGGCCATGTCGCCTACCGGAACTTTTCCCGCCAGGCGCGCACGTGCGGGGCGCCCTGCACATTCAACACGTCACTGCCTGCCACCAGCGCCTGCGATGCGCGCGGATGCCAATAAGACTTTCACAATAGGCAAAGCTCCTGCTATAATGCGTGCCTCGGGCGGCTGTAGCTCAGCTGGATAGAGTACTTGGCTACGAACCAAGGGGTCGTGGGTTCGATTCCTGCCAGCCGCGCCAGAATATGAGGGACCAGATCGAAAGATCTGGTCCCTTTTTTCGTTGTACTGCCGGCCTCCACCCTTGATGAGTCCGGTGCGGGAAGCGCGGGCGCAAGGCGGCGTTTCGCTGCAAGCCGGCCTCACGCACCCGGCATCCCGGCAGCTTGCGTGTCCGGCCGCAGGCGCGCCAGCGCCGACTTTGCGAGAATGCCAATAAGGCTTTTGCAATATGCGAAGCTCCTGCTATAATGCGTGCCTCGGGCGGCTGTAGCTCAGCTGGATAGAGTACTTGGCTACGAACCAAGGGGTCGTGGGTTCGATTCCTGCCAGCCGCGCCAGAATATGAGGGACCAGATTGAAAGATCTGGTCCCTTTTTTCGTTGCACCCGGCTACGCCACCCTTAAGCTAATGCCAGTCAGTTAGCGATCATTGTAGGGTGGGCACTGACTCTTAAGTGACTGGCATTAACCCTTAAGCGCCTTCTAAGACGGCTTTGAGAAGATTCATCCCGCAGCATCGCAGTTCGATTCCCCTCCCCGCGGCCGCCGCGCTTCACCGGGCGTCCGAACCTCGCAACGGGGCCGGGGGGATCACTCCGGATGGGCTTGGGTTCACGAATCGGGGGATTTGCCAAATCATCCGATGCTGCTATAATGCGTGCCTCGGGCGGCTGTAGCTCAGCTGGATAGAGTACTTGGCTACGAACCAAGGGGTCGTGGGTTCGATTCCTGCCAGCCGCGCCAACTTTTCTTAAATGGCTCAGAAACGATTCTGGGCCATTTTTCTTTTCCGCCGTCCCTCCTCGCTTTTCCGACTCCGGTAGGCTTATTCTCCCCGGCGCCTTCTTGCGCGCCCGCCATAGCGCGGCTCCACTGCCGGCGTAACTCAGCAAAAAGCAGCTTAAAACGCACTAATTTCTACGCTTCGTTCATTAAACCGGACTGAAATGGCGGGGACTTGACGCCAGAAAGCCCCTTCCATTTTTGTAGGACTGCACCGACACATTTTCAGCAACTTGAGAAATTTTTTCTACTGATCAAGCTAGAAAAGACGAGTTCTCCTATGAAGCCAAGCCCGAAAGCATGTCCGAGCAGAAATCTCTTGTTATTCGGAACATGTAGCGTGCATTGAACGTTCAATCACACTTCCACGTGCTTTTTTTTGCCCTTTTGATAGCATGAAGTTCCCCGATACGTGAAACCCAGGCTGCAGGACGCGGCTGATTCTAATGCGAGGAAAGAAATGAAAAAATCTCTGATTGCTGCAATTGTGTTTGCTTCCGCTTCGTTTGGCTCGTCGGCCGTCATGGCCCAGGAAGTCATCGGCAACTCCCCCCAGGCGCTCGATCTGATCGACAACACCGCCTTCTTCGGTGACACCTTTGCCGCTGACAACCGAGGCAATACCTTCGCCGACCGCTTCACCTTCACGGTCGAAGGCGACATGCCGATGAATCTGGACGCGATCATCTCGTCGATCAGCCGTAGCGAAAGCGAGGGCCTGGACATCACCCGGCTGGCCCTGTATGGCGAAGACGACACGCTCATCACCACCGGTACCTCGCTGATGAGCGGTGCAATGGACGTCTGGAGCATCTCCAGCAACAACCTGGCCGCCGGTAACTACTACCTGCAGGTCAGCGGCAATCTGGTGTCGGATACCGGCGCCTCGTTCGGCGGTGCCGTGATGCTGGCCCCGGTTCCGGAGCCGGAAACCTACGGCATGATGCTGGGCGGTCTCGGTATCCTGGGCTTCCTGGCACGCCGCCGCAAAGCCAAGCAGGCCTGAGTTCCTCAGCTGCTGACATAGACGGACGGAAGCGCGCAAGCGCTTCCGTTTTTTTTCGTCCGAAGAAAAGCTGGACGGTCAACAGCGGCGGACACCCCGGCGACGCCATGACAGCGCGGCGCCGGAGGCCCGTGCCGCATCAGGTACGCAGCTTCTTGATGATGCTGCGGTTCCCCAGGATTTCCTCGATCTGCTCGAAACGCACCGGCTTGACCATGTGGTGGTCGAAGCCGGCCTCGAAGGCAAGCTGGCGGTCCTTCTCCTGGCCCCAGCCGGTGACGGCGATCAGCACCGTCATCGAGCCGCAGGCCAGGCGGCGGATTCCGCGCGCCAGGTCGTAGCCCGACATGTGCGGCAGGCCGATGTCCAGGAAGGCGTAGTCCGGGCAGAAGCGGGCCGCCGCCGCCAGCGCGTCGGGCCCGTTGTGGGTGATGACCACGCTGTGGCCCATGGCCGTGAGCAGCGCGCCGATGCTGTTGACGAAGTCGACGTTGTCGTCCGCCAGCAGGATGCGATAGGACTCGGTGCTGATGAAGGCGGCCGGCGTCGGCTTGGCGATCGGCTCCGGGTCGACCACGATCGGCAGGCGCACCACGAAGCAGGTGCCCTGGCCCAGGCCCTCGGATCTGGCCTCGATGGTGCCGCCGTGCAGCTCCACCAGCTTGCGCGCCAGCGACAGGCCGACGCCCAGGCCGGCCACGCTGCGCTCGAGCGTCGAATCGACCTGCACGAACATGTCGAACACGGTGTCGAGCATGTCCGGGGCGATGCCGATGCCGGTGTCAGCCACTTCCACCACCAGGGTGCGGTCCTCGACGCCCGCTCTTAGCGTGACGCGTCCGCCCCGGTTGGTGTACTTGGCGGCGTTGTTCAGGAGGTTGGACAGCACCTGGGCCAGGCGCGTCGCGTCGCCATGCAGGAACACGGGACGGTCCGGCAGGTCGATCACCAGTTCGTGGCCGTGCAGTTCTATATAGGAGCGCACCACCTCCAGCGCGTCGTTGACCACGGCCTTGAGTTCCACGCGGCCCATCTTGATGGTGAACATGCCGGTATTGATGCGCGAAACGTCCAGCAGGTCGTCGACCAGGCGCACCATCTGGCGCAGCTGGCGTTCCATGATGTCGGTGGCGCGCTGGGTCGCCTGGGCGTCGCCGCTGCGGATGCGCAGGATGTCCAGGCCGGTGCGGATCGGCGCCAGCGGATTGCGCAGTTCGTGCGCCAGGGTCGCGAGGAATTCGTCTTTCCTGCGGTCGGCCACGATCAGGGCCTGCTCGGCGCGCTCGCGCACGGTCATCTCGTGTTCGAGCGTGCGGTTGGCCGCCTGCAGCGCGTCCGAGCGGCGCCCGATTTCGGCCAGCATGTCGTTGAAGGCCTCCACCAGCACCCCAATCTCGCCCTTCTCCCTGCCGGGCACGCGCAGCGAGAAGTCGCGCCGCAGCATCACCTGGCGCGCCACGTTGGTCACCGCCTGCAGCGGCCGGGTGATCGAGGCCTGCAGGCGCGAGGCCACCAGGGCCGCGATCACGAGCGCGCCCAGCATCACGCCGCCGAGGATGGCGCCATAGCTGAGCACCCGGTCCAGCAGCCCGACGCGCGAGCGCAGGTAGACGGTGCCGAGCGGCTCGCCGTTCTCGACGATCGGGCGGAACACCACCAGTTCGCCGCGCTCCATGCGGTAGCCGGCGCTTTCCGGGCGCGCCGGGAAGGCCGCTTCCGTTCCGGCCTTGGCATAGGTGGCGAAGCGCTGGCCGCTGTTGGTATAGATGGCGGCAGCCATGATCTGCGGCCTTACCCGCAGCACCGCGAGGCTGCGCGCGGCGGCGGCGCTGTCGTTGAACGACACCGCCGGGGCGGCGACGTCGGCGACGATGTCGGCCTGGGTGCTCAGGTCGTCGATCCAGACGCGCTGGAAGGTGCGCGCGTCGACCACGATCATGGCGATGGCGGCCGTGAGGAGCGCGACGATGGTGGTCGCCACGGCCATCAGGATCAGTTTGCTGCGGACCGAGCCGGTATCGTGCATGCCCATCACGATCCTCCCTTCTGTACCCGGTTCGCCACGGTCAGCAGGCGCGAACTGAGCTTCACGTTCTTCTTTTCGGCGGCATCGAGCGACACGTCGAAACGCACGCGCTCGTCGACGATGCGGAAATTGATGACGCTGCCATAGCGCAGGCCGCCGTCGCATTCGGTCACGGTCAGGAGGGCGCCCGGGGCGGCGCGCAGCACGCGGCCGGCCCGTTCGGCGTCGCCGCCCGCCACGAACAGCAGATGCACGGCCGGCGGCGCCTCGTTCATGGCGACCTGGCGCACCACGATTGGACGGCCCGCGATCGCGCGGCCGCTGGCGATGCGCGCCAGTTCGACGGTCATGTCCTCGGAGCCGACCACGGCGATCGTCAGCGGCCCGCCGGGATCTGCAAAGGCATGCGCCGGGAATTCGGCATAGCCGAGGAATTTGTACAGGAAGGCGGCCTTGACGCGGCGCTCGAGCGCCTCGGCCCCGCCCGCATCTGCCAGCGCGCGCGGCGCCGTCCCCACCCCCGCCAGCAACAGCGGAAACGGTAGAGCCAGGGCCCGGTAGGCCAGGCGGCGACGCGTGCGGTCGGGGAGCTTTGTCTTCATTCTTGTCATGGCGCTTTCAGAAACGCAGCGTTGCGCTGGCGAACACATGCCGTTCAGCCAGTTGGCGCAGGCCCGCCTCCCCGAACTCGGGATGACGCGCGTGCATCAGGTTACGGCCCGCAAGGGCCGGTTCGACGCCGGGACGCGCCTGCCACGCCAGGCGAAGGTCGAGCTCATGATAGCCCGGCATGGGAGGCTTCGTCGCGCTGGCCGCAGCGCATGAAGGCGCGGCCGTGGGCGCCGGGCGCCCTGATCGACACGAGCCCGGCCAGCCGATCGAGCGCGCAGTCTTCCCGCGCGAGCGCGGCTTGCCCGTGCTGCGCCCCAATAGCCCGGACAGGGGCAAGCCCGCCGCCTGCGTGCAGCAAATACAGTGCCGCACAAGCGCAGGCAAGCCGGGAAGGTGTGAACATAGTTGCCATCGTAGAACATTTTCACCCATGCACCAAGCGTGCGCGCCTCCCGCCGGACTGGCGTCGCGGCGACGCCACGGCATGGTTGACAAACCTGGCTCATCAATAATATTGATGGCGGTCATTTGAAATATAAATTGGACGAATTTGCGGCAGTGCAGCATCATGCTTCCTGTCTCCTCTATTCTCCTCCAAGGAAATAGATTCAGCCCGCTTCCTGGAAGCGGGCTTTTTTTTGGTTCATCGCGTTTTGCCGGGAAACGCATCCTTGATTTTCAGGAAGAAGTAGGATGCATCCCGAAATCCGTAGGCCATGCGCTTGATGACTTTGATGCGGTTGTTGACGCCTTCCAGGATCGATGAGTTCATCGGATAGATGGCCGAAGCCAGAATGCCGCGCCGGTACTTGGCCAGCCGTTTGGCAAACTGGATCAGCGGTGTGATATGGCTTTCCAAGGCGAGTTTGAGCCAAGCCTTCCATCGACGAGCACCTTCCCGGACCGATGGCGCATACCAGATCTCTTTCAATTCGGTCTTGAGCAGGTAGACCGTTGCCAGCGGCTGATTGGCGGCGAGCAGTTCTTCGAGCTTGACGGCCTGTTCGGCCTTGAGGTTGTCGCGGTTGCGTAGTAACAGCCAGCGGCTACGCTTGATGACCTGGCGCGCTTTTGGTTCGGCCCGTAACGTATTGGCTTGATCGACGCGCACCCGGTCGACGACTTCGCGGCCGAAGCGGGCCACGACATGAAACAAATCGTAGACCACCTCCGCGTTTGGACATTGCTGACGCACTTCAAGGTCCATGGCCGTGTTCATATCCATGGCCACCGCCTCGATTCGCTGGCAGCCTTGCTCGCCCAGCAGCTCAAAGAATGGCCGGATCGCTTCCCGGCTGTTGCCTTCCCCAACCCACAAGACGCGCATACGCTCGGCATCCATGGCCACGGTAGCGTAGCGATGGCCCTTGTGCAGGGCAAATTCGTCCATGACCAAGCGGCGTACGCCCACCGCCGAGAAGTCGCCGTGCAGCTGCTTTAGTCGCCGATGATCAATCTCTTTGATGGTATGCCAGTGCAGCCCGGTCAACCGGGCTATATGGGCTATGGGCAGCAACTGCGCCAGCGCCTCGACCCACAGACGCACGCGGTGCGTGATGCGCGCCCGGCGGTCGAGCCAAACAATGTGCTCGGCCACTCGTGCATTGCAGTGATGGCAGTCCAGCCGCCGTACCGGCACATCGAGCCAGACGCGCTTGTCCAGAACGTCGCGATCGCGCACCTTACGCCTTCGGCGCTCATGCACCAGGGCGCAAGGCTGGTGGCACGCTCCGCACACAGCATCCCTTGCCGGGCAGGTATCGAGAACGATTAACAGTGATCCGTCTTCTTGTTCTTGGACGGTGTCGACAATATGGCCTTCCCAAAACGGGACAGACGACATAGCATTGAGCATGGCGGTGGTTTGATAGACTGATTTGTTTGGCGACTATCAATCTACCAACATCAGGCCACCGCCACCACCTCCCGATTAGATCGTCAACCCCGTCTTCCCCCATTCCCCGCGAAGAACCTTTTTTTTGCCCGCGCGGGCAGCGCACGGATCGAGACGGCAGTTGGCCTGCATTTGGTGTAGGATGGCCGCCATGTTTTCGTTCCTACAACAGTCTGCCCATGCCTGAACACGATCCGCGCACCGTTAGCTCCTACGACTGGTCCGGGAGCAGCCTCGGCGAGCCCGCCCGCTGGCCCACGCCGCTGCGCGTGGCCGCCGACCTGCTGCTCAATTCCCCCCTGCCGGGATTGCTGGTGTGGGGGCGCGAAACCGTCCTGGTCTTCAACGAGGCCTATGCCGATCTGGCCGGCCTGGGCTGCGGTCGGGTGCCGGGCGGCTCGGTGCCCTCGGTGCTGCCGCCGCCCCTGTCGGCCGCCGGCGCCGCCCTGCAGCATGCCTGGTCCGGACAAGCCGGCCTGGTGGCGGGCGCGCAGCTGGGCTTTCGCCACGCGGACGGCCTGGTCGAACATCGCTGCGACCTGCGCCTGACGCCGCTGCCCGACGGCGACGGCGGCATCGGCGGCATCCACGTCCTGCTCGCGCCCCCGGCCGCCGCGCCCGCCGCGCAGGCGCCGGAACCCGAGGACACCGCGCTGCGCATCCTGGTGGTCGAGGACAACCTCGACTCCCAGTACCTGGTCTGCGAGATGCTCAAGGCCTTCGGCCACGAGGCGGACGGCGTGGCCCATCCGGACGACGCCCTCGCCCTGCTGGCCAGGCAGCGTTATCAGGTGCTGTTCTCGGACGTCAGCCTGCCCGGCATGTCGGGCGTCGACCTGGCGCGCCGCGCCCTCGAGGACTATCCGGCGCTGAAGGTGATCTTCGCCTCGGGCTACGGCGATTCGCTGCTGCGCCACCTCGAGTTCCCCTACCTGTCGCTCCAGAAGCCCTACGAGCTGGACCAGCTCCAGGATGCCCTGGAAAAGGTGGCGCGCCAGCCGGCGCCCGCCAGGTGAGGCCGGTGCCACGTGCCGGCAGGCTCCGGCTGGGCTACAATGGCCCGTACCAGGCCGCGCGCAGCCGTGCGTCCGGCGCCTGCCACCATGCCAGCACTGATGATTCCAACTGAACCGATCGGCAGCATTCCACGTCCGCCCGAGCTGATCGCCGCGATCCGCGGCGGCGCCGCGGATCGCGCGCTCGCGCCCCTGCTCGAGGCGGCGGTGCGCGCCACCGTGCTGGATTTCGAGGCGACCGGCGCGCCGGTCATCAGCGACGGCGAGCAGGGCAAGCTCGAGAATTTCTGGAGCTATCCGGTACGCGGCGCGGCCAACACCGCGCCGGACGGCTTCCGCATCCCCGTGCAAAGCGGTGCCGGCCCCACCAGCCACCGCATGCCGCGTCTCACGCACGGCCCCTTCCGTTACCAGTGCTACGCCGACCAGTACCTGCGCGCGGCGCGCCGCCACGCGACCCGGCCGCGCACCTTGATCAAGCAGGCCATCATCTCGCCGTCGGCGCTGTCGCTGCTCTACCCGCCCGACGGCCTTGAAGGCTATACGCGCGAACAATTCCTTGACGACCTGGTGCGCGAACACGAGACCGAGATCCGGCGCTGCCTCGAGGCCGGCGCCCACAAGGTGCAGATCGATTTCGCCGAAGGTCCGCTGGCGATGCGGCTCGACCCGAGCGGGGCCCTGCTGGCCAGCTTCGTCCACCTGAACAATATGGCGCTGGCGCGCTTTTCCGCGGCCGAACGCGCCCTGATCGGACTGCACGTGTCGGCGGCCGGGGTCCGGCCGCCCGGGTCCGGCGCCGGCGCGCAGGAGACCGAAGTCGACTACGCCGATCTGCTGCCGGCGCTGTTCGAGATCCGCGCCGGCAGCTTCTATATCGCGATGGCCGGACAGCCCGACCCGGAGCGCGTGCTGCGCATCGCGCGCGACTATGCGCGCCCCGATCAGCGCGTGTTCGTCGGCGTCGTCGATCCCTTCGACACGCGGATCGAGAGCGCCGCACAGGTGCGCGACCGGGTGCTGCTGGCGGCCCGCTACCTCGACCTGCGGCGCCTGGGCACGACCGACGATGCCGGCTTCGCCCCCTTCTTCGACGACGACAGCATCAGCCGCGCGAGCGCCTTTGCCAAGGTGCGCGCACGGGTCGAAGGCACGCGCCTGGCAAGCGCACTGCTGGAGGGGGCCGCGTGAGCGACGAACACGAACTCGAGATGATGCGCAGCGCCGCGCTGCGCAACGCCCAGAGCGTGCTGGCGGCGCGTCAGCGCGCCGAGGAAGAGCTGCTGGGGGCACAGGAAGCGCTGCGCCGTGCCAACGAGCGCATGGAGAACATGCTCGAAAGCCTGTCCGACGGCTTCTGCGCGGTCGACCGCGAGTGGCGCATCATCTACATCAACGGACGTGCGCTCGACATGATCGCCCCGCTCGACAAGCACCGCGCGGGCCTGATCGGCAAGAACCTGTGGGACGAGTTCGAAGACCTGCACGGGACCTCGGTGGCCGAGGACTGCCGGCGCGCCATGGACCGGCGCGAGACCGTGGTGCGCGACTTTTATTACGTGCGCCTGCAGTGCTGGCTGGAAATGCGCCTGCATCCTTCGCCGGACGGCCTGACCCTGTACTTCCAGGACATCACCCAGCGCAAGCTGGACCAGCAGGCCCTGGTCGAGAACAACAACCGCCTGCAGGTGGCGCTGGCGGCCGGGCGCCTGGGCGACTGGCGCTGGGACGCCGCGCTCGACCGCGTGATCCTGGGGCCGCGCGCGGCCGGCATCCTGGGCCTGCCTGCCGACACCCCGCTGCCCTGGCCGCAGCTGCGTGCGCGCCTGCATCCCGAGCACCGCATCCAGGTGCGGCGCGCCGTGCTCAAGGCGTTCGACGCGCGGGCCGACCTGAACATCGAGTGCCGGGTCGCGACCGGCGCCCTCGAGCGCCAGGCGGAGCGCTGGGTGGCCCTGGTCGGCCGTCCCGATTACGCCGAGCGCAAGGGCCAGGAAACCCTGGTCGGCATGACCGGCGTGGTGCAGGACATCAGCTCGCGCAAGAGCGCCGAAGATACCTTGCGCCAGAGCGAGGAACTGCTGCGCGCGCTCGCCAACACCATCCCGCAGCTGGCCTGGATGGCCGGCACCGACGGCGGCATCGTCTGGTTCAACGACCGCTGGTACGAATACACCGGCCGCAGCCCGGAGCGCAGCGTGGGCTGGGGCTGGCAGGAAACCGTCGAACCGGACGCCCTGCCCGCGGTGATGCGGCACTGGCGCGAGACCATCCGCAGCGGCGAGCCCTTCGAGATGGAATTCCCGCTGCGCGGCGCCGACGGCAGCTACCGCTGGTACCTGACGCGCCTGAGCGCGGTGCGCGATGCCGACGGGCGCGTGGTGCGCTGGTTCGGCACCAATACCGACGTCGACCAGGTCAAGCGCGCCGAGCAGGCGTTGCGCGACGAATCGCACGTGCTCGAGCTGCTCAACAGCACCGGCAGCATCCTGGCCTCGACCCGCGACCTGCGCTCGCTGCTGCGCGCGGCCACCGAGGCGGCGCTGGGCGTGAGCGGCGCGCGTTACGGCGCCTTCGTCCACTACGGCCAGGACGGCGACGGCGCCCTGTTCTCGATGGTCACGCTGTCGGGCGCGACCTCGAGCGAATTCCAGACCTTCGGCGAAGCGCAGGCCAGCACGCTCTACCCGCCGGCCCTGCGCAGCGAAGGCGTGGTGCGCATCGAGGACATCGCCCGCGACCCGCACTATGCGGGCAGCGCGCCGCGCTTCGGGCTGCCGGGCGGGCACCCGGCCGCCGGGGAGCCGGCGCTGCGCAGCTACATGGCGGTGCCGGTGGCGGCGCGCTCGGGCGAGCTGCTCGGCACCATGTTCTTCGGCCATCCGGAACCCGCGGTATTTACCGAACGCAGCGAGCGCATCGTGCGCGGCATCGCCGCCCAGGCCGCGATCGCCGTCGACAACGCCCGCCTGTACGAAGCGACGCGCCGCGCGGCCGAGGAGCGCAAGGTGCTGCTCGAGAACGAACGCGAAGCGCGCGCCGAGGCCGAGCGCAGCAGCCAGATGAAGGACGAGTTCCTGGCCACCCTGTCGCACGAGCTGCGCACCCCGCTGTCGGCGATCCTGGGCTGGTCGCAGGTCCTGCGCCGCGGCAGCCGCGACGGCGCCGACCTGCAGCGCGGCCTGCAAACCATCGAACGCAATGCGCGCGCCCAGGCCCAGCTGATCGAGGACCTGCTCGACATGAGCCGTATCACCTCGGGCAAGGTGCTGCTCGACATGCAGGCGATCCTGCCTTCCAGCTTCATCGACGCCGCCATCGAGACCGTGCGTCCGGCGGCCGATGCCAAGCACATCGCCATCGAGAAGCACTACCTGGCGCCGGGCGCCCTCGTGGCCGGCGACACCGGCCGGCTGCAACAGGTCATCTGGAACCTGCTGTCGAATGCGATCAAGTTCACCCCGCGCGACGGCCTGGTGGCGGTCGAGATCAGCGAACGCGATACCAAGGGCGGCAAGGTGGTGGCGATCACGGTGCGCGACAACGGCGTCGGAATCCGCCCCGAATTCGTCACCCACGTGTTCGAGCGTTTCCGCCAGGAAGACGCGTCGATGACGCGCCGGCATGGCGGCCTGGGGCTCGGACTGTCGATCGTCAAGCACCTGGTCGAGCAGCACGGCGGCACGGTGCGGGCCGAGAGCGCCGGCGAGGGCCAGGGCGCCAGCTTCACGATCGAGCTGCCGCGCGCCGAGGCGCCGGCCTCAAGCAGCCGCCCGGCCCGGGCGATGCCCGCGCCCGCGCCCGCCCCGGCGCCCGAGCCGCCCGACGGCGCACTGCGCAACCTGGCCGGGCTGACGGTGCTGGTGGTGGACGACGCGCGCGACAGCCGCGAGCTGATCGCGCGCATCCTGACCGACTGCCATGCCCGGGTGCGGGTGGCGGCGAGCGCGCGCGAAGCCTTCGACGCCCTGCGCAGCGACCGCCCGGACGTCCTGGTGAGCGACCTGGGCATGCCCGAGGTCGACGGGTTCGAACTGATCGGCTGGGTACGGGCACTGCCGCGCGAGGCCGGCGGCCAGTTGCCGGCCATCGCCCTGACCGCCTTTGCCCGGCCCGAGGACCGCCTGAAGGCCCTGGAAGCGGGATTTTCGACCCATATTTCGAAGCCGGTGGAGCCGGGAGAACTCATCGCCGCCATCACGTCGGTAGCGGTGCCGACTGCACAGATGGTGAATGGCGCCGGGCGCGGACTTGGTCGATAATGCTCCTACCCGGACACGCGGCGCTGTCCTACAAGAAATTTTTAGGCTTTTGCTAGACTATGAAGATATGGGAGGTGTCCATTCCAAAAGGAAATGGAACACGTTTCCGACAGCGTAGAAGAGAATGAGCATGCCGAGCAGACAAGACATTTTGAACGCGAAGATCCTGGTGGTGGACGATTCGCCCGACAATATCGAGCTGATGGAAGAGATATTGCGCGAGGAAGGCTACACCTGCGTCAGTTCGACGATGCTGCCGGAACAGGTGTGCCCGCTGCATCGCGAGCACAACTACGACCTGATCCTGCTCGACCTGCAGATGCCGGGCCTGAAGGAGATCGAACAGGGCGGCTACCTGCCGGTGCTGGCCCTGACCGCCCAGCCGAGCTTCAAGATCGCCGCGCTGGAAGCCGGCGCCCGCGACTTCATCAGCAAGCCCTTCGACCTGCTCGAAGTACACAAGCGCATCCACAACATGCTGGAAGTACGCCTGCTCTACAAGGAGCTGGCGCAGTATTCGCGCGCGCAGCAGGAGCTGGCGCTGCACGACGCCCTCACCGGCCTGCCCAACCGCCGCCTGCTCGAAGACCGCATCGAGACAGCCCTGCAGCACGCCAACCGCAGCCACACCAAGGCCGCGATCATGTACCTCGACCTGGACGGCTTCAAGGCGATCAACGACACCTACGGCCATGCCTATGGCGACGACATCCTCAAGATGGTGTCGCAGCGCCTGCTGGCCAATTCCCGCAAGGAAGATACCGTGGCCCGCCTCGGCGGCGACGAATTCATGGTGGTGCTGGGCGAGATCCACAGCCTGGCCGACGCCCAGGGTCCGGCGGCCAAGCTGGTCGAAGCCGTGTCCGAGCCCTATTTCATCAACGACCTGACCTTGCGCCTGTCGACCTCGATCGGCATCAGCATCTATCCGGACGATGCCGAATCGGTCGACGCCTTGATCAGCATCGCCGACTACGCCCTGTACGAAGCCAAGCGCGCCGGCAAGAACCGCTTCTGCTCGCCGGCGGCCAACCGCCAGTCGGCCGCCAAGATGCCGGCGCCGGTGGAAACGGCGGCGCATCGCTGACGCTCCCGGTCGGCACACGAATCGGCCGCGACGATGCCACGGGCGTCATCGCGGCCGATTTTCATCAGTCTCAACTTAATATAAACGGGCCACCGGCAGCTTCCGCTGCCGGTGGCCCATCATGAATCCAAACAGCGCCGATCGATCAGCGATTGCCGCCTTCGTCCTTCTGCAGATACCTGGTATTGATTTCCGCCGAACGCAGCATGTCCTCGCTGTGCGACTCGATCGCCTGGGCAGCCTGGTGATCGCGGCTGGCGTCGACCTTGTCCGGCGCCACTTCGATGCGGGTGATGCTGGACTGGACCGATACCGGGTCGCTGGCCGGGAAGGTCATCTCGACGGCGTCGTCGAGCAGTTCTTCTTCGGCCTGCTCCTTGCTCGAGGCATTTTCACAGCTCGACAGCGCCTTGATGGCGACTGCGTAGTTGACGATTTGCATATTGGCAAGGTCGCCGATCGTGTGCACGCCCGCCGCGGCAAAGGCAGCGGCCTGCTGTTCATTGACGCCGCACAGCGCGGTCAGCGGCGAATCGACGAGCTCACGGAAGGATTTGCCGTGATAATCCTGGTTGACGATAGAGTTGATATTCATTTTCTGTCCTTTCGTGGTGGCAGCCCCGTTCCCATGGAGTCGGTTGAACTGGACGTTTTCACTATCGCACAGGCGCCCCGAGACGTATGTGCGGCATCGTACATGCACCCATGCGCACGATTGAGTTTTGCTTATTTGCACCTAAATTGCCCGTGATATCATTCCCCGTTATTACAGTGTTTTTAAAACGCAACACTCTTGTTTTGATATGATCTTTCCTGAAAGTAAAGTCTTTTAGCGAAAGCACAACGAACCATCGTGGCACACACTGACAAACCCAAGATCCTGGTCGTCAACGACGACGCCGCCAGCTTGCTAGCGCTGACGAGCCTGCTCGACCAGTGGGCGGACGAAAGCAATTACACGGTGCATTCGGCCCGCTCGGGCCAGGAAGCGCTGCGCCAGGTGCTGCTCCACGATTTCGCAGTGATCCTGCTCGATGTGAACATGCCCGGGATGGACGGTTTCGAGACCGCCGAGGCGATCCACCAGCGCGCGCGCTCGGCGGATATCCCGATCATCTTCGTCACCGCCTTCCTGGCCGACGAGATCGACCGCCTGAAGGCCTACCAGCGCGGCGCCGCCGATTTCCTGTTCACCCCGGTGATTCCGCAGATCCTGCACGCCAAGGTCTCGGTGTTCGTGGCGCTGGCCATGAAGAACGAGCAGCTCAAGCGCCAGGCCGAGAAGCTGTCGCAGCGCACCACCGAGCTGACCGCGACCAACCGCCGCCTCGTGCGCGAGATGGAAGAGCGGCGCGACGCCGAACGCAAGAGCCACGCCAAGGACGAATTCCTCGCCATGCTCGGCCACGAGCTGCGCAACCCGCTGTCGGCGATCAGCAGCGCTTCCTCGCTGATCGGCATGGCCGGCGCCAACGCCGAGACGGTGAGCCGCGCCAAGCAGATCATCCAGCGCCAGAGCCAGCACCTGTCGCGCATCGTCGACGACCTGCTCGACCTGTCGCGCGCGATGTCGGGCAAGATCCTCTTGTCGCGCAAGCCCATCGATTTGTCGAACCTGGTCTCGGGTTGCCTCGAGACCCTGCGCGCCACCGGCCGCTCGGCCGGCTACCGCATCAGCGTCGACCTGGCCCCGAACTGGGTCGACGGCGACCCGACCCGCCTCGAGCAGATCACCACCAACCTGCTGGACAACGCGCTCAAGTACACGCCGGCGGGCGGCGGCATCGACGTCGGCGTGGCGCAGTCCGGCCAGGACGTGGTGCTGACGGTGCGCGATACCGGCGTCGGCATCCCCGAGGAACTGCTGCCGCACGTGTTCGACGTCTTCGTGCAGGGTGCGATCTCGATCGACCGCTCGCAGGGCGGCCTGGGCATCGGCCTGTCGCTGGTGCGGCGCCTGGTCGAGCTGCATGGCGGCAGCGTCAGCGCCCATAGCGACGGCAGCGGCAGCGGCAGCACCTTCATGATCCGCCTGCCGCGCACCGAACCGCTGCTGCCCGCCACCGGCGCGCAGCAGTCGAGCGGCGATAATTCCGGCAAGCCGGCGGTGCTCCTGATCGAAGACAATGAAGACGGCCGCGAGATGATGGCGACCATGCTGGCCGCCCACGGCTTTCCGGTGGACACCGCCGCCGATGGGCTGCAGGGCGTGGCCGCCGCGCTGACCGGCCGCCCGGCCGCGGCGCTGGTCGACATCGGCCTGCCCGGCATCGACGGCTACGAGGTGGCGCGCCGCCTGCGCGGCGACCCGGCCACCTCCCACATCCGCCTGATCGCACTGACCGGCTACGGCTTAGCGGAAGACAAGCGGCGCGTGATGGAAGCGGGCTTCGACCAGCACCTGGTCAAGCCGGTCGGCATGGACCAGCTGCTGGAAGCGCTGGCGCCGGCGCAGGCCGACGCCGTCTGAGGCAAGGCCCCGGCCAAGCCCGCAGCGCCGGGACCGGGGTCGGTTACTGCAGCTCGGCGGCCCGGGCCGCCATCTCCTGGCCCAGCGCTTGCAGGTCCAGCTTCAGTTCCTTCATCTTCGGGAACATTTCCTTTTCTTCTTCCTCGACGTGGTGGTCGACCAGTTCGCCCAGCACCTTCACCTTGGCGTCGTACAGGTCGTCGCCCGGGTCCATTTCCTGGATCTGGGCGATCAGGTCCTTGGCCGAGGCGTGCTCGACGACGGCCTCGTCGACCATGTCCTCGGTTTCCTCCGTTGCTTCGCGCACCGCCGGATACAGGATCTCTTCCTCGATGGTGGTGTGCATGATCAGGGCCTGGCAGATCTCGTCGGCAAGTTTTTTCTTGCTGACCTTGGCACGGTCGGTCATGTTCTCGAACTTCTCGAACATTGCGTGGACTTCGCGGTGCTGCGCGGTGAGCAGCGTGATGGCATCCTGCGATTTGCTTGCGGTCGTCATTGTATTACCCCGGTTATTGATAAATTGGTATGCCTACGACGCAAGCTTCGCCCGAAACCACTGACGCGACTGTACGGCAGCGCACGCTGTTTCGGGTCGACCCCGCCGCTACAATTCACCTGGCTTGCGCGCCGCCTCCGCGCCAACTGTTGTATGATTTGGGGAAACATTTAACCGAGCCTACGATGACCGAACCGGCACATCAGCAGCCCGCCGGCGCCGTGGCCACCACGGGGCCGGGCGCGGACCGCACTGCTGAACTCACCGAGATGCTGGGCTACCTCGCCGCCTGCTGGGACGAGGAACGCCGCCTGCTGGCACGCCAGCTCCACGACAGCCTGGGCTCGTCGATGACGGCGCTGACCATGCATCTCGCCCTGCTCAGCCAGCACATCCCGGCCGAGAACCAGTCGATGCGCGACCGCAGCGCGCAGATGAAGGCGCTGCTCGCCAACATCATCGAGACCAACCGCAAGATGCAGCTCGAGCTGTGGAACGACAAGCTCGAGTTCCTCGGCCTGAAGGCCGCGCTGGCCGAACTGGTCCCGGGTTTCGCCGCCGCCCACGGCTTCAAGGCCCGTGCCAGCCTGCCCGACGAGGACGGGTCGTATACCCGTACCCAGGGCGTGGTGCTGCTGCGCTGCGTCGAGGAAGGCCTGCGCAACGTGGCCGCGCATGCAAGCGCGACCGAGGTCGACGTGATCCTGGACGACGACGGCGAGCAGGTGATGCTGACCATTCGCGACAACGGCCGCGGCCTGCCGAACGCCGGCAAGGTGCTGGAATCGACCAGCTGCCACGGCCTGCGCCTGCTGCGCGAACGCGCGCGCTTCCTGGGCGGCACCCTGGAACTCGGCGCCGGCGAGAGCGGCGGCACGCTGCTGCGCATGACCTTGCCGAAGCAGGCGCCGGGCTAAAACCGGCTCTCGTAGGGTGGACGGCTATGCCGTCCGCGCGTTCAAACCCAACATGAATTGATGCGACGCGATTATTCACGCAGCAGTCGAACGCGCGCACGGCGCCGTGCACCCTACTTTTAGTGCAGTTTCACCAGCGGCGTGGCGCGCCGCACCAGGAAGCGCGCCAGCGCCAGCACCCCGGTGCGCATGGTGCCGAGCACCGCGCGGTGGTGCATCAGGTGCAGGCTGGTGTACATCAGGCGCGCCATCGTACCCTGCACGAACCAGCTGGCCCCACGCAATGAGCCCATCAGGCTGCCCACGCTGGTGGAGCGGCCCACCGACACCAGCGAACCGTAGTCGCGGTATTCGTACGGCCGCTCCTGCGGCGCATGGCCCTTGGACTTGCGCAGGAAGGTCGTGACCAGGTAGTCGGCCTGCTGGTGGGCGGCCTGGGCGCGCGGTGGCACCGCATTGCCCTTGCCGTCGACGCAGGCGGCGCAGTCGCCCAGCGCATAGATGTCGTCCGCGCCTTTCACGCGCAGGTGCGGGTCGACCTCGACCTGCCCGCCCCTGGCGGTCGGCAGGCCCGTTGATGCCAGCAGGTCGGGTGCCTTGATCCCGGCGGCCCACACGCACAGATTGGCGGGATAGACCTTGCCGTCCTTGTCGATCACCCGGTCGGCATCGATCTGGATGACCCGGCAATCGGTCACCACGCGGATGCCGCGCTTGCCCAGCAGCTCGGTGGCCGCGCTCGAAACCTTTTCCGGCAGCGGCGCCAGTACCCGCGGGGCGCCCTCCAGGATGGTGATGCGCACGTCGCGCTTGCCGTCGAGCTGGTCGAAACCGTAGTTGACGTAGGCGCTGGAGGCTTCGCGCAGCTCGGCCGCCAGTTCCACCCCGGTGGCGCCGCCGCCGATGATCACCACGTCGAGTCCCGCGGCGCCGCCCTCCTCGCGCTCCTGCTCGGCGGCCAGCATCAGGCGCAGCATGCGCAGCCGGAAGCGCTCGGCGTCTTCCGTGGCATTCAGGGAAATGGTGTGCTCCTTGGCCCCGGGCACGCCGAAGTAGTTCGAGGTGCTGCCGACCGCAAGCACAAGCGAACCGTAGGCGAGGCGGCGCTCGGGCAGGACCTCGTCGTTGTCGGTCGCCGCCAGGATCGCGCCCACGGTGATGGTTTTCGAGGCGGCATCGAGCGCCGTCATCGGTCCGAACACGAAATTGAAGCTGTTGTCGTACGCCAGCATCTGGTAGGAGAGGCCTTCCTGGTGGATGTCCAGGGTGCCGGCCGCGACCTCGTGCAGCGAGGGCTTCCAGATGTGGTAGAGCCGGCTGTCGACCAGCGTCACCTTCGAGGGCCCCAGCTTGCGGCCCAGTTTGCAGGCCAGTTCCAGGCCGCCCGCCCCGCCACCCACGATCACGATTTCGCTACGCAAAGTAAGCTCCTTCATGGTGCGCCCGTCCGGCAATGCCAGCACATGGGCGATGTGGCAATCTTACTACGTCGGCGCAAAGCCTGCGGCGCCATGCCTCGTCTTGCAGAGTCCGCGGCGGCGGCGCCCAACGGTGCGCGCCGCGCGCCGGTGTAGCATGGCGCCAGCCAATCGACACGAAAGGACTGCACGTGAACCAGCGCTACCGACCGATCTCGCGCCTGGGCCTTGGCGGCACCGGACTGGGCGACATGTACCACACCACGGGCGACGAGGCGGCCGGCACCACCGTCGACGCCGCGTGGGAGGCGGGCATCCGCTATTTCGACACCGCCCCGCACTACGGCACCGGCCTGTCCGAGCACCGCTTCGGCCAGGCCCTGCGCAGCCGCCCGCGCCGCGACTACACGCTGTCGACCAAGGTCGGGCGGGTGCTGGTGCCCGACCCGAACGGCGACATCGCCCCGCCTTTTGTCTCTTCACTGCCGTTCCGGCGCCTGACCGACTACAGTGCTGCCGGCGCACGTCGCTCGGTCGAGGACAGCCTGCAGCGCCTGGCCCTCGGCAGCATCGACATCGTCTACGTGCACGACCTCTCGCCCGACCACCTGGGCGACGCCTTCGACCACCATTACCGGATCGCGGCCGGCCGCGGCGGCGCTTTTGAAGAATTGGTGCGGATGCGCGAGGAAGGCCTGATCAAGGCCTGGGGCCTGGGCGTGAACACGGTCGAACCCTGCCTGCGCGCGCTGCGCGACTCGGACCCCGACATTTTTCTCTTGGCCGGGCGCTACACGCTGATGGAAACCACGCCGCTGGAGGCGCTGTTCCCGCTATGCGGCGAGCGCGGCGCCGGCATCGTGCTGGGCGGTCCGTTCAACTCGGGTTTCCTGGCCGGCGGCGACCATTACGATTACGTGCCGGCCAAGCCGCAGCACTTCGCGCTGCGCGAACGGCTGCGCCAGGTGGCGGCGCGCCATGGGGTCGACCTGCCGGCGGCGGCGCTGCAGTTCGGCGCGGCCCACCCGGTGGTGGTCGCCACCATCCCGGGCGCCAGCAGCACGCGTCACCTGCGCCGCAATGCCGACCTGATGGGCGTCAAGATTCCGGCCGCGTTCTGGCAGGAGCTGGTGGCGCAGGGCTTGCTGCCGGCGGGGGCGCCGCTGCCGCAGTAAAGCTGCCGGTTCAGTCGTGGCCGCGGCCGTGGCCCTTGCCATGGCCGTGACCGCGATCGTGGTCCCTGCCGTGGCCGCGCTCGCCATGATGGCCGCGTCCGTGGCCACGGTCATCGTAGCGCTCGCGGTAATGCACTTCGCGGTAGCGCGGCACGTACACGTCCGAGTACCAGCGGTCCTGCACGAACAGCACCGGCTGGCCGCAGGCGCCGTACTTGCGGCAATGCTTGCTCCAGTTCTTGCGGTGGCCCGGCGGGACGCGCAGGTAGACCGGCTCGGCGCGCACCCGGTGGCGGCGCTCGATGATCACCGGCTCGGCCACGTACACGGGCGGCGGGCCGTAGCTGCGGTAGCCATCGCCGAGGTCGATGCGGCCGTAGAAGCCGGGCTGGCCGACACTGATGCTGACATTGGTCTGGGCCAGGGCCGGGAAGGATGCCGCCGCCAGGGCTGCAGAGAGAATCAGGGCTTTCATGGGTGCCTCCAGGCTTGTTGATGGCACAACTTTACCATTGGCAAGCCCGATTCAATTGCCCCGAAACACTCTGTGCAGGCTTTCACATCTGGTTACATGTTACGGAACAGGCCCATGAAGGGCTGGCTCACCGCGAGCGTCTCCGGCCGGCTCTTCAGCCGCAGGATGCCGCGCCCGCTGTCGTCGCGGGTGACGCCCGCCACCGCGCGCAGATTGACGATGGTCGAGCGGTGCACCTGCTTGAAGTGGGTGGGATCGAGCACCTCGAGCAGGTCGCGGATGGGCTTCCTCAGCAGCGCTTCGCCATCGGGCGTCATCACCACCGTGTATTTGCTGTCGGCCTGGAAGTAGCAGACGTCGTCCACCAGGATCAGGCGCGTTTCCTGGCCGCGGCTGGCGGTCAGCCACACCAGCGGCGGCGCCTTCGGCGGCGGGGCCACCGCCTGCAGCTGCAGCAAGAGGGCCTGCAGCTGGCCGAGCTGTCCGTTGTCCTGCCCGGCGCGCTGCAGGCGCGCCTGCACCCGCGCCACCGTGCCTGCCAGGCGCTCGCGCGCCACCGGCTTGAGCAGGTAGTCGACGGCGCCGCGCTCGAAGGCGTCGATCGCGTACTGGTCGTAGGCGGTGACGAACACCACCTCGGTCCTGATGCCGGCCTGCACCAGGTTCGATGCGACTTCCAGCCCGCTCAGGCCCGGCATGCGGATATCGAGGAACACCACTTGCGGGCGGTGCTCGGCGATCGCCTCCAGGGCGCTGCCGCCATCCTCGCAGCTGGCCACGATCTCCAGTTCCGGCCACGCCTGGCCAAGCAGCTCGACCAGCGATTCGCGCAGCAGGGCTTCGTCTTCGGCGACGACACACTTGATCCGGGGCTCAAGCATGATGGGCTCCCGCCTGCAGGTGCAGGGGAATGGTGATGGTGGCCGCCACCCCGCTCGGGAAATTGGCGACGATCGAGAACGCGGCCGCGCTGCCGTAGGCCAGGCGCAGGCGCTCGCGCACGTTGCGCAGGCCGACCCCGGTGCCGCCGCCCTCGAGCGTGAAGCCGCGGCCGTCGTCGGCCACCGTCACCGCCACGGCGTTGTCCACTTGGCGCGCCAGGATCCAGACCGTCCCGCCGCCCGGCTTGGGCTCGAGGCCGTGCTTGATCGCATTCTCGACCAGGGTCTGCAGCATCATGGTCGGGAACAGCACCGCGCGCAGCGCGTCCGGCACGTCGACCTGCAGCTGCAGGCGCGGCCCCATGCGGATCTTGAGGATATCGAGGTAGGCGCGGGCGCGCTCCAGTTCCTCGCCGATGGTCGAGGGCGCATCCTCGGTGCGCGGCAGCGAGTGGCGCAGGTACTGGATCAGGTTGCCGAGCATCTCGTCGGCGCGCGCCGGGTCGGTGCGCGTGAGCACCTGGGCGCTGGCCAGGGTGTTGTACAGGAAGTGCGGCTCGACCTGGGCATGCAGCAGGTTCAGCTTGGCCACGGTGAGCTCCTTCTCGGTGGCGGTCTGGGCCACCAGCGCCTGCTCGCCGCGGCGGCGCTCGGCCACGCGCCGGGTAATCGCCCGCACGATGGCCTCGGCGTTCTCTAGGTTGGTGCCGTGGTCGACCAGGAAGGTGTCGGTCCAGGCCGGATCTTCCGGTTCGCAGATCAGGGTGACGCTGCCGGCGGCGTCGCCGTTCGGCGTGACCGTGGCCAGGATCTGGTTGCGCCGTTCGCCGAAGGGAATGAAGGCCCAGCTGGCGGCCGGCGGTTGGCCGTCGTGGTGCATGGCGTAGGGATTGATGCGCTTGACCTTGGCGCGCACCTGCAGGCTGTCGCGGGCGCTCTCGACCAGGATCGCGCCGGGCAGTTCGCGGATCGCGGCGTCGATCAGATCAAAAGCTTCGCCTGCTTCGAAGGGGATCTCGATCTGGCGCCGCTGGCGGTTCGACAGCGTGCCGCTGTTCAGGCTGCCCGCAATCAGGCGCACCCGCCGCATGTGCGAGAACACGCCCGACAGCACCCACAGGCCCAGAAACAGGGCCAGCAGCACGAGGTAGCCGCCGCTGGGGTCGCGATCCAGGTATCCCCGGGACGACTCGACGAGGATGATGCACAGGATGAGGTAGCAGCCGAGCCAGGCCAGCAGCAGCCGTCCAATATGAAAAGTGCTTGAGATCATGATGTTCTTTCAGTAGTCAGGGCAGCGCCAGATTAGTCCTGGTCTCTGTTGCCGGGTGACATTATGCGACGGAGCTGGGATAGCGGCGACGAAAGCGGGCCTGGCGGGCACAAAAATCCGTTGCAGAGGAACGTCACCCGGCTGGTATACCTCGCGGCCACAAGCCAAGCCGCCTTACAATCTTGCCCTTTGACAGCAAAAGGCTCCCACGGCATGGCACACAAGCATTCTTCCTTCGCACTCGCAGCGCTCGCAGCCCTGTCCACATTCGCGTCGGCATCGGCGCAGGCGCAGATCGGCGCCGCCGTGACGGCCGACCTCGGCACGACCGGCGCCGGCGTCCACCTGGTCGTGCCGATGGAAAGCACCCTGAACGGCCGCTTCGGCGCCAACTACCTCAAGCACGACTTCGAGAAGCGCTCGGGCCTGGTCGACTACCAGCTCGACGGCAAGCTGGCGACCTTCGACGCGCTGTTCGACTGGTACGTCATCCCGCACAGCAGCTTCCGCCTGACCGCCGGCATCGTGTACAACGGCACCCGTTTCAAGGCCCTCGGCACCCCGAGCGCCAGCGGCAGCTTCATCTTCAACGGCACCACCTATGCGGCCACCGACCTCGGCGCCCTGAAGGGCGAAGTGAGCTTCCGCCGCGCCGCGCCCTACATCGGCATCGGCTGGGGCAATGCGCTGAACCCGAACAAGCGCTGGAACTTCCATGCCGACATCGGCGCCTTCCACCAGGGCAAGGGCCGGGTCAACCTGATCGCCTATGGCTGCACCAGCTCGCAGACCTTCTGCAAGCAGCTGGCCAGCGACGTCGATGTCGAAGAACTGCGCCTGCAGAAAGAAGTCTCGGACTACAAGATCTACCCGGTACTGCGCGCCGGCATCTCGTACAACTTCTGATGTCGCGCCCGCGTGTGCACCTTCGGCGCGGACTGGCGTATCATGGCGTTTCTTGACAAGGAGCCATCATGCCGCCGCGCCCACCCCTGCGTGCGATTCCCGCCGCGCTCGCGATTGCCTGCCTCTTGCTCACCGGCTGCAAGAACCAGCGCGAGCCGGCCAAGCCGATCGTCGACCTGTCGGCCCTGATCGTCGTCGCCTGAGCCCGCCTGCCCTTCGCTTGCCGCGCCCGGCAAGTTAAACTACGGCCTGTACATTTACTCGTCGTAAGGTTTCCATGTCCTTCGCTTCACTTGGACTGATCGATCCGATCGTCCAGACCCTCGCCACGCTCGACTACACCACCCCGACCGCCGTGCAGCAGCAGGCGATTCCTGCCGTCCTGTCGGGCAAGGACGTCATGGCCGCGGCCCAGACCGGCACCGGCAAGACCGCCGGCTTCGCCCTGCCGATCCTGCAGCGCCTGTTCAAGCGCGACAAGCCGGTCGGCAGCAACGCCGCGCGCGCCTTGGTCCTGGTGCCGACCCGCGAGCTGGCCGAGCAGGTGCACGAGAGCTTCCGCAGCTACGGCGCCGGCCTGAACCTGCGCACCATGGTGGCCTACGGCGGGGTCAGCATCAATCCGCAGATGATGAATCTGCGCAAGGGTGTCGACGTGCTGGTGGCCACGCCCGGCCGCCTGCTCGACCTGCACCGCCAGAACGCGGTGAAGTTCAGCGAGGTCATCACCCTGGCGCTGGACGAGGCCGACCGCATGCTCGATCTCGGCTTTTCAAAAGAGCTCGACCAGGTGTTCGCGGCCCTGCCGAAAAAGCGCCAGACCCTGCTGTTCTCGGCCACCTTCTCCGACCAGATCCGCGCCATGGCGAACCGCCTGCTGCGCGAGCCGGTGCGCATCGAGGCGACGCCGCGCAACACCACCGTCAGCAAGATCACCCAGTGGCTGGTCCCGGTGGACAAGAAGCGCAAACCCGAGCTGTTCCTGCACCTGCTGAAGAAACACGGCTGGACCCAGGTGCTGGCCTTTGCGAAAACCCGCAAGGGGGTGGACGAATTGGTCGGCCTGCTGGACGCCAAGCGCATCCCGGCCGACGCGATCCACGGCGACAAGCCGCAGCCGGCCCGCCTGCGCGCGCTGGAGCGCTTCAAGGCGGGCGAGGTGAAGGTACTGGTGGCCACCGACGTCGCCGCGCGCGGCCTCGACATCGACGACCTGCCGGTGGTGGTGAACGTCGACCTGCCGATCGTGGCCGAGGATTACGTGCACCGCACCGGCCGCACCGGGCGTGCCGGGGCCTCGGGCGAGGCGGTGTCGCTGGTGGCGGCCGACGAGGTCGAATTCCTGGCCGCGATCGAGGGCTTGACGCGCCAGCTAATTAAGCGCGTGGAAGAAAGCGGCTTCGAGCCGGAGCACCGCGTGCCCGAGACCATCGCGGGCGGGCAGATCGTCAAGAAGCCGAAGAAGCCCAAGAAACCGAAGGGCGACGTGAAGGTGGTGCAGGAGGATGTGCGTTTCAGGAGGTGAAATATTATTTCACATGAGCCGCCTTAGTGAAATATTCTGTCGCAGGGTGGACGGCTATGCCATCCGCGTGTTCACATAACGGTGCTGCCGCCTGCGCGTCTGTTCTTTTGCTGCTTGAACGCGCGCACGGCGAAGCGTGATCTGGTCCACTGGACCAGATCACCCCTACAGAACCAGGCGCATCTCGCGCATGCCCTCCAGGCCCGTTGACGTGACGGTGAACCCCATCCGCTTGGCGAGGCCAGTGATGCGCGAATTCTGCGGCAGCGCCTCGCCCACGATCTCGCGCGTGCCGCGCGAGCGGCAGTAGTCGATCAGCTTTTGCATCATGATCTTGCCGAGCCCCATGCCCTTCAGGTCCGAGCGCACCGTCACCGCGAATTCGGCCGTGATGTTGTCGGGATCGGCCACCACCCGCCCCACCGCCAGCGTCTCGGCGACGCCTTGCGCGTTGGGGCGGGTGGCGACGAAGGCCATCTCGCGGTCGTAGTCGATCTGGGTGAAGCGCGCCAGCTGCGAAGGCTGCAGTTCGCGCACGCGCACGAACATGCGGTAGCGCACGTCGTCCGGCGTGAGCGCATCGAAAAAGGCCAGGTGCGCCGGACCGTCCTCGGGGCGGATCGGGCGCAACAGCAGGGGCGCGCCCTGCCAAGCTATGGTCTCTTCCAGTTCGCGCGGATAGGGCCGGATCGCCAGCCGATCCAGGGTGCTCCCGGAACGGTCGGCCAGCGCCAGGCGCATGCGCGCGTCCAGCACCACCGCGCCGCGGCTGTCGGCCAGCAGCGGGTTCAGGTCGAGCTCCACGATCTCGGGAATGTCCGACACCATGCGCGACACCTGCACCAGCGTGGCCAGCACCGCGTCCATGTTGGCCGCCGGCCGGTTGCGGTAGCCGGCCAGCAGCCTGGCTACCCGGGTGCGGTCGACCAGGTCGCGCGCCAGCACCAGGTTCAGGGGCGGCAGGCCGACCGCATGGTCGTCGGTCACTTCCACCGTCACCCCGCCCTGCCCGAACACGATCACCGGCCCGAACACGGCGTCCAGCGCCGCGCCGACGATCAGTTCGTGCGCATTGCTGCGCCTTACCATGGCCTGCACCGAGTAGCCCTCGAACTTCGCCTGCGGGAACAGTTCCGACAGGCGCCGGCGCATCCGGGTGGCGGCCGCGCGCACGCCCTCGTCGCCGTCGAGGTCGAGGGTGACGCCGCCGAAGTCCGACTTGTGCATCACGTCCGGCGTCAGGATCTTGACCGCCACCGGATAACCGATGCGGCGGGCGGCGCTCACCGCCTCTTCCACGCTGGCGGCCTGGCGCGTCTCCACCACCGCCATCCCGTAGGTGCGCAGGATGGCCTTGGTCTCGGGATCGGACAGCAGGTAGCGCCCGCCGGCGACGGCCTCGCGCACCAGCGCCCGCGCCGCCGCGCGGTCGGGGGCCGCCGCCCCCGCCATCGAGGGCGGCACCTCCATCAGGAGGTTCTGGTTGCGCCGGTAGTGCAGCAGCTGCAGGAAGCCGGCCACCGCGTCTTCGGGCGTGCGGAAGGCCGGCAGGCGCACGCTGGAGGCGATGGCGCGCGCCTCGGACACCGCGCCGCCGCCGAGCCAGCACGACAGCAGGGTCTTGGACGCGCCGCGCACCAGCGGCGCGATGGCGTTCGCCACCTCGCGGCTGGGCACCGTCGCCGTGGGCGACTGGATCAGGAGCACCGCGTCGACCTGCGGGTCGGCAAGCAGGATCTCGAGGGTCTCGCGGTACAGTTCCGGCGCCGCTCCGCCCTGCAGGTTGACCACGTTCCCGCGCCGCCAGCCCGGCGCCAGCAGCGCCTCCAGGCGCGCCTGCGACGCCTCCGACAAGGGCGCCTCGCCCCCGCCGCCATCGGCCAGCGCATCGCGCGCCAGCACGCCCGGCCCCGCGCCGTTGCTGACGATGGCCAGGCGCTCGCCGTGCAGCGGACGCGCGTAGGCCAGGGTTTCGGCGGCCGAGAACAGCTGGTCGGTGGTGTAGACGCGCAGCATGCCGGCACGCCGGATCGCGGCGTCGAACACCTCGTCGCGGGTCGCCAGCGCCCCGCTTTCGCTGGCCGCGGAAGGCAGCGGATCGTCCTCGCGCCCGGCGCGCAGCACCAGCACCGGCTTGCTGCGCGCCGCCGCGCGCGCCGCCGACATGAACTTGCGCGCATAGCGCAGGTCCTGCAGGTAGAGCAGGATGGCCGAGGTGGCGCCGTCGCTGGCCAGATAGTCGAGCACGTCGCCCAGGTCGACGTCGGCGGCGTCGCCCAGCGCGATGAAATGGGAAAAGCCGATGCCGCGCGTGCGCGCCCAGTCCAGCACCCCGACCATCAGGGCGCCCGACTGCGACACGAAAGCGATGCGACCGGGCAGCGCGCCGCTGGTGGCGACGCTGGCGTTGAGCCCGAGGCCGGGCGCCAGCAGGCCGGCGCTGTTCGGCCCCAGCAGGCGCAGCAGGTAGGGATGGGCGGCGTCCAGCATGGCCTGGCGCAGGCCGCGCCCACGGGCATTGATGCCGTTGCTCAAGACCACGGCGGCGCGGGTGCCGCGCTCGCCCAGCTGGCGCACGATGGCGGGAATGCTCGCCGGCGGCGTGCAGATCACTGCCAGCGCCGGCGCTTGCGGCAGCTCGGCCACGCCGGCATAACAGCGGCGTCCGGCCAGTTCGCCGTACTTGGGGTTGACCGGCCAGACCTCGCCCTTGAATCCGCCCGCCAGCAGGTTCTCCAGCAGCGTCGCGCCCAGGCTGCCGGGGCGCTCGGACGCGCCAATCAGCGCCACCGACTTCGGTGCGAACAGGTGTTCGAGGTTGCGAACGCTCATGCCGGTGACCTTTTCCTGGAGTGATGGGGCGCGGCTGCGCCCCGCCCGAGAAGCATAGCGCCGGCGCGCGACTTGGCGCGCACGGGCCGTCTAGCGCATGATGCCGCGCCGCTCGTGGCGCGACGCCGGCAGCGCGCACAGGGCCGGCGACTGGCGGCGCAGCGCCCCCATGACGCCGTCGGCCATGCGGCGCGCGTGGGTGGCAAGCAGGGGGGCGTCGATCCCGGCTTCGAGCACCTGGGCGCGGAACACCTGCGCCTCGTCCAGCTCGCGCACCGCGATGCTGGCCAGGATGGCGGGGCATGGCTGCGGCGCCAGCGCGTAGAAGCGCAGGCGGAACTGCCGGTCGAGCAGGATGGTGCCGGCCAGGAAGCGGTCGAGCCCGACGTCGAACAGGACGTGGACGATCACCTCGGCCGCGCGGCCGGCGATCTCTTCCTGGTTTTTTCTGCGGCGCGGGCGGAACAGGCGAAACAGCTGCATCGCACCCTCCAAGTCAAAGCTTGCAAAATACTAACAGTGTGTTGCAAGATGTGCAACATGCGGCCGGGCCGCCGTTGCACGTCCGCACAGCTACAGCTTGCCCAGCAGATCGATCAACTGCTGCGGCGCCACCGGCTTGGTGAGGTGCTCGTCGAAGCCGGCCGCCAGCGAGGCCGCGCGGTCCTCCTGCCTCCCGCGCCCGGTCACCGCCACCAGGAAGGGCCGCGGCACGCGCCGCGCCAGGATCGCCGCCACCTCCAGCCCGTCCATCTCGGGCATGCCCTGGTCCAGCACCGCGATGTCGGCCGGATGCGCGTCGAACATCCGCAGCGCCGCCGCGCCGTCGTGCGCCACGTCCACCGTCGCGCCCTCGGAGCGCAGCAGCCAGGCCAGGGATTCGGCGGCGTCGACGTTGTCGTCGGCCACCAGCACGTGCTTGCCCAGGCGCGGCCCGGCGGCGCCCTGCTGCTCGGCCACGTCCGGCGTGGACGCCGGCCGGATCGCCGGCAGCGTCACCGTGAAGGCCGAGCCGTGTCCCGGCCCCTCGCTATGGGCGCTGAGCCGGCCGCCGTGCAGCTCCACCAGGCCCCTGGCCAGCGACAGGCCGATCCCCAGGCCGCCCTGCGCCAGGTGGCTGGCGCTGGACACCTGCACGAAGGCGTCGAACACGCGCGCCAGCATGTCCGGCTCGATGCCGATGCCGTTGTCGCTCACCTCGACCCGCGCCTCGCCCGCCCTTTCCTCCAGCAGGATCGCGATGCGCCCGCCCGGCGGCGTGTACTTGGCGGCATTGTTGATCAGGTTGGCCAGCACCTGGGTCAGGCGCAGCGCATCGGCATCGACCCACACCGGCTCCTCGGACAGGTCGAGCGCCACCGTGTGGCGTCCGGCCTCGACCAGCGGCATGCTGGTCTGCAGGGTGTCGCGCAGCAGCCGGCCCAGCTCCACCGGCGCGCGGTGCAGCTCGATCTTGCCGCGGCTGATGCGGGTGACGTCGAGCAGGTCGTCGAGCAGGCGCGCCATCTGGGCGGTCTGGCGCCCGACCATGGCGGCGATCCATTCGATCCGGTCCTGGGCCAGCGCCTTGCCGCGCAGGAGCGAGGCGGCGTTGGCGATCGGCGCCAGCGGGTTGCGCAGCTCGTGCGCCAGGGTGGCGATGTAGACGTCCTTGCGGCGGTCGGCTTCGCGCAAGGCCTCCATCGCCTCCTCGCGCTCGCTCACGTCGAGCACCAGCGAAAACACCCGGTCGATCTGCCCCTCCTCGTCGTGCAGCACCGAGTTGTACCATTCGCAGCAGAGGGTGCGGCCGTCGCGCGTGCGGTTGCGGTTGCTCGACTTGACGTAGCGCGTGGCAGAATCGAGCAGGCGGCCCATGGCGCCGGCCACCATGCCGGCATCCTCCTCGTGGATCACCGGCAGCGCGTCGATGCGCCGTCCGACCGCTTCCCCTGCCGTCCAGCCGAACAGTTCCTCGGCGCGCCGGTTCCACAGGCGGATCACGAAGTCGCGGTCCCACTCGATCACCGCCAGCGGCGTGTTCTCGATCAGGTAGCGCGTCTGGTCGAGGGCGCGCGCCAGCGCGGCGCCCGCCAAGGTCCGGTCGGTGATGTCGTCCAGCACGATCACCGCCGCCGCCAGCTCGGCCGCGCCGTCGCGCAGGGGCGCCCCGCTGACCGAGTACACGCGCCGGCCGTCGCGCGTCAGGCTCTCGAGCACGGCGTCGCGGAAGGCTTCGCCGCGGATCGCGCGCCGCACCGGCTCGCCGATCAGGGACAGCATCGCGGCCGGGCCGGCCATGTCGCCCAGGCCGGTGTGCTCGAAACGCGCCGCCATCTGCTCGGCCAGGTCGTTGGCCATCACGCAGCGGCCCTCGCGGTCGACGATCAGGACGCCGTCGGGCAGCTGGCGCAGCACCGAACCGAGCAGGCTTTGCCACTGGGCCCGCGAACGGGCCTCGATCATCTCCTCGAAGGTGTCGTGCAGGCGCCCGTGCAGGGCGATGTTGTCGATGGCGACGGCGCCCAGCACGAACAGCGAGGCCGCCAGGCCGTACAGACGCCCGGCGTAGAAGCCCAGGTCGAAGCGCCCGTCATTGAGCAGGCAGGACAGCAATACCTCGAAGGCCCAGGCCGACATCGCGATCGTCAGCCAGACGTCGAGCACGGCGCGCGGGCGCTTCTGCGCCGTCTTCCACAGCGCGAACAGGGCCAGGCCGAGCACGACGGCGCCGAGCCAGCGATAGGCGGGCCGGAACCGGTGCCCGTCCATCAGCTCTGGCAGGTAGGGCGCGCCGGTGGTGCAGATCAGGACCAGTGCGGCGACGAACAGCGCCATCAGGAGCGCGCCGGCGCGCATGAAATGGGCGGGAAGCGGACGCCGATAGGTGCGCGCATAGCCGAGCACGAACAGCGGGAACAGCGCATGCCAGATCAGAAACAGCCAGGGCGTGGTCTGGGCGTTCCCGCCCAGCACGCCGTGCGGCGAGAACAGACCGGGAAAGGTCAGCATGTGGGCCAGCGCGATCAGCGCCGTGCACAGGTAGCCCAGCGTGAGGATGCCGAGCGACCAGGAGCGGCTGGTATGCACGTGGCCCAGCAGGAGGATGCCGGTCAGGAGGTTGCTGCCGATGAGCACCGACTGGACCATCGGGATGAATTCCGGCGCCGCCGGCAGCGGCGTGCGGGCAAACGGGGCCAGCAGCGAAAAGAAGACGGCCAGCACGGCCAGTACCACGAGGACGTTGCGCAATTGCGCACCGGATGGAGGGTGTTTCGCCAGATCTGCCGGTTCTGCTAAAACACCATAGCGCATGAGTCATCCCAGGAATGCCGAGCGAAAGTCCTAGACCATCCGTGCCTGCTGCCCCTATTCAACGTACATAAAAATATAGCGCATTTTGCCGAGCTTGCGCACTTGTTTGTCTGATATCTTAGCTTCGTGCACTCACGGGGTAGCCGGCGGCGTCGATCGCGGCAACGATGCGCTCCAGGTCGGCATCGCTGTCGATGCTCACCCGCTTGCTCGGCAGGTCGATGCTCACCTTCGCCGCCGCGTCGACGCCCTGGACGGCCTTGGTCACGCGGCCGACGCAGTGGCCACAGCTCATGTCTTCTACGGTCAGTTGAATCATTTCTCGTACTCCTGTTGGGAGGGGCGCTTCAAGCCCCTGGTGGATCAAAACTTCCTGGCCGGCGTCGCGGCTGTCGGCCGGCGCCGCCGCGCCCGAGGGGCGCCAGCCGCGCAACAGCAGCGCGTTGGCCACCACGCTCACCGAGCTGAGCGCCATCGCCGCCCCGGCCAGCACCGGGTTGAGCAGGCCGAAGGCGGCCAGCGGGATGCCGACCACGTTGTAGACGAAGGCCCAGCCGAGATTCTGGCGGATCTTGGCATAGGTACGTTGCGAGATTGCCACAGCATCGGCCACCAGGCCGGGGTCGCCGCGCATCAGGGTGATGCCGGCGGTCTGCATGGCCACATCCGTGCCGCTGGCCATCGCGATGCCGACGTCGGCGGCCGCCAGCGCCGGCGCATCGTTGATGCCGTCGCCGACCATCGCCACCTTGCGGCCCGCCGCTTTCAGCTCCGCCACCAGGCGGGCCTTGTCTCCGGGCAGCACGCCGGCGTGGAAGCGCGCGATGCCGGCCTGCCCGGCGACCGCGCGCGCCGCGCCCTCGCTGTCGCCGGTGAGCATGACCGACTCGATGCCCATCGCCGCCAGGCGCGCTACCGCCGCCGCCGCGCCGGGCTTGAGGCTGTCGCCGAAGGCCAGCAGGCCGAGCGCCTCGGCGCCGCTGGAATCGGACAGCGCCAGCCAGGACACGGTGCGTCCCTGCGCCTCGTGCACGGCGGCCCGGGCTTCGAGGACGGCGCCGGCGGCGCCCTGCTCGCGCATCAGGCGCGCATTGCCCAGCAAGACGGTCGCCCCGTCGAGCTCGGCCTGCACCCCGCGCCCGGGCAGCGCGCGCGCCGCCGTGACCGGCGGCGGCGCGATGCCGCGTTCGCGCGCCGCCTGCAGCACCGCATGGGCCAACGGATGGCTGCTGGCCTGCTGCACCGCCGCGGCCAGCCGCAGGACCCGGTCCGGGTCCGCGCCTTCGAGCGCGGCCAGGCGTGGCCGGCCTTCGGTCAGGGTGCCGGTCTTGTCGAACACCACCACGTCCAGCGCATGCGCGGTTTCCAGCGCTTCCGCGTCCTTGATCAGGATGCCGTGGCGGGCGCTGGCGCCGGTGCCGACCATGATCGAGCTCGGGGTGGCCAGGCCCAGCGCGCAGGGACAGGCGATCACCTGCACCGCCACCGCGTTGAGCAGCGCCGCCTGCCAGTCGCCGGTGGCCAGGCCCCAGCCGAGCAGCGTGACCAGCGACACCAGCAGCACGGCCGGCACGAAGACTGCGCTGACCCGGTCCACCAGGCGCTGGATCGGCGCCTTGACCGCCTGCGCGTCTTCCACCATGCGGATGATCCGCGACAGCATGGAATCAACGCCCACCGCGGTGGCGCGCACCAGCAGCAGGCCGTCGGCGTTGATGGCGCCGCCCGCCACGCGCTCGCCCGGCCCCTTGGCGACCGGCAGCGATTCGCCGGTCAGCAGGGATTCGTCGAGGTGGCTATGCCCTTCTTCCACGCTGCCGTCGGCCGGCACCCGTTCGCCGGGCCGCACCACCATCAGGTCGCCCACGCGCAGTTCGGCCAGGGGAATGCGCAGCTCGCGGCCGCCGCGCCGCACCAGGGCGTCCTCGCTGCGCAGGGCTTCGAGCGCCCCGATGGCCGCCACCGCCTGGCGCTTGGCGCGGCTCTCGAGCCACTTGCCGAGCAGGACCAGGGTGATCACCACCGCCGAGGATTCGAAGTAGAGGTGCGGTGCGCCGTGCCGGCCGCCCGCCAGCAGCAGATACAGCGACAGGCCGTAGGCCGCGCTGGTGCCGATCGCGACCAGCAGGTCCATGTTGCCGCTGCCGGCGCGCAGCGCCTTCCAGCCGGCCCGGTAAAAGCGCGCGCCGAGCCAGAACTGGACCGGGGTCGCCAGCGCCAGCTGCAGCCAGCCGGGCAGCATCCAGTCCAGGCCGAAGGGCTGGACCAGCATCGGCGCCACCAGAGGCAGGCTCAGCAGCGCGCTCAGGGCCACCGGCCACCAGGCCGGCAGGCCGCCCTGCGTGCCGCTGTCCGGCCGGGCGCTGCCGGGGGCCGGCGCCGCGGCGGCCTCATAGCCGGCCGCGCGCACCGCGTCCACCAGCGCCTCGAGCGCGGCGTCGCCATGCACGCTGGCCTTCTCGGTGGCCAGGTTGACCGTTGCCGCGCGCACGCCGGGCACCTTCTGCAAGGCCTGTTCGACCCGCGCCACGCAGGAGGCGCAGGTCATGCCGTCGATGGTCAAGAGGGTCGCGCCCCCGGTTTGCGTTGTGGTATCCATCCTGCTTCCTTCGTTCATGGAGTGTCTACCGGAAGGATAGTCCTTCCCACGATGGGAAGGTCAAGCCCTTCCATGCCCGGCGGCGGAGCGGGATGCGGCGCGCAGGCTAGGAACCTATCCCAGTAGGGAGGAGGAAGCTGGCGGCGATGCATGGCGAGTGCAGGCAAGGCGCGAGGAGGCCGCATGGCGCGCCATGCAACGACGAGCAACGCCGCCCGCGCTTGCCAGGCGCGCCGAAAGCGACTCATTCCCTACTGGGATAGGTTCTAGGTCGGGTGGCGCGCCGAGCACACGCGCCCGCGCCCGGCCTTCTTGGCCTGGTACATGAAGTGGTCGGCCTCTTTCAGGAGCTCCTCCGGCGTGCGCGCCGGCTTGCCGGTGTCGAGCGAGATGCCGATGCTGGCGCGCACCCGCATCGCCCGCCCGGGAAGCATCACCGGCTCGGCAATGCTCGAGATCAGCTTGTCGGCCACGGTATGCGCATCCTCGAAGGTGTCGGTCATGTCCTCGAGCAGCACGGTGAACTCGTCGCCGGCCAGGCGGTACACGCTGTCGGTCTTGCGCACGCCGGCGCGCAGGCGCCCGGCGATCTCGCGCAGCAGGGCGTCGCCCGCTTCGTGGCCGAGCGAATCGTTCACCGCCTTGAAGCCGTCCAGGTCGATGAACAGCATGCCGACCGCCTTGCCGCTGCGGCTGGCCCGGGCCTGGGCCACGGGGATCGCCTCCAGCAGCGCGCGCCGGTTCAGCAGGCCGGTGAGCGGGTCGTGGCGGTTCTCGTACTCGCGCTGGGCCTGTTCCTGCTTGCGTTCGGTGATGTCGTGCAGAAAGGCGCTGAACACCGTGCGCCCGTTCGATTCGAGGGCGCGGATGCGCACCTCGACCGTCAGCGCGCTGCCGTCACGGCGCAGGGCCGGCAGTTCCAGGCGCTGGTCGACGGCGCTGGCCAGGCGGGTCGCCAGGAAACGCTGCATGCCGTGGCGATGGCGCTCGCGCTGTTCTTCCGGAATGATCAGCTCATCCAGGCTGCGTCCCAGCGCTTCCTCGCGCGGCCAGCCGAAGGTGTCTTCGGCCTGGCGGTTCCAGGCCGTGACCACACCCGCTTCGTCCAGGCTGATGTAGGCGTCGTAGGCGTTTTCCACCACGCTGCGAATTTCCGCCTCGCGCGCGCGCAGCTCGGCGGTGCGCTCCTGGACCCGGCGTTCCAGGTCGGCGTTCAGGGCGGAGAGCTGGGCCTGGGCCGCCTTCTCGGCGTCGATGTCCTTGATCACCGCCACCGTGTATTCGACCTGGCCGGCGGCATTGCGCTTGGTCGAGACGTCGAGCTTGACCCACACCGACCTGCCGTCCTTGCGGAGGTAGCGCTTCTCGAGCCGGAACCCGTCGAGCTCGCCGCGCTGGATGGCGCGCATCTGCTCCATGCCGAGATCGACGTCCTCCGGGTGGGTGATCTGGCGGAAGCTGCGGCTCCACAACTCTTCCTCGCTGTAGCCGACGATGTCGCACAGGGCCTGTTGACGCTGATCCAGCCGCCGTCGGGCGCCACCAGCGCGATGCCCACGCTGGCGATGTCGAAGATGGTGCGAAAGCGCGCCTCGCTGGCGCCCAGCACCGCGTTCGAGCGCGCCAGCTGCTCGCGCGCCACCGCCATGCGCTCGCGGTACTGCACTTCCTTGGTCAGGATCGCGGCCAGGTCGTTCAGCACAGCAGCCTCGTCCTCGCTCAGCGTGCGCGGCCTGGTGTCGAGCGCGCACAGGGTGCCGATCGCCAGGCCGGCCGTGGTGCGGATCGGCACCCCGGCATAGAAACGGATGTTCGGCGGGCCGTTGACCAGCGGGTTGTCGCTGAAGCGCCCGTCCTCCAGGGCGTCATGCACCACCAGCGGCGCGCTCATGCCAATCGCATGGGCGCAGAAGGCATGTTCGCGCGGGGTCTGCTCCGGCTCCAGCCCGACGCGCGACTTGAACCACTGGCGGTCGGCATCGACCAGCGAGAACAGCGCCATCGGCACGTCCAGCATGCGGCTGGCGAGGCGGGTGACGCGGTCGAACACCGGTTCAGGGGGGGTATCGAGCAGGTGCAGGGCGTCGAGCATCGACAGGCGGTCGAGTTCGTCTGGAGGCAGTGGGGCAGCAGGCATAACGTCCGTGGGATGAATTAACGGCGTGGCTGCCGTCCAGGGTGGAACTGTAACAGAACTGCATTTCTTACACAAAATCAACGTGTCACAAGTACCAACAATGTGTCGCATTTCACCCAAACTGTGACATTATTCCAAGGAAAGCCCACCCATCGTCGTAGCAGTGTGATCCGAGACCCGCCATGCGCCCTCTTCCTGTCGTCCTCCTTTGCCTCGCCAGCCTGTCGGCGCCCCTTGCGACGGCCGCCTCCGACCCGCTCGCGCGCGCTGCCGCCGTGGGCGTGCGCGAGGCCGAGCGCCAGCGTGCCCTGGCGCTGAACGAACGCGACATCGAGCTGCTGCGCCGTCTCATGGGCGGCAATTACCGCCACGTCGAGACCAACGGCAGGCTGCGCTCCAAGACCGAGTTCCTGCAGGCGCTGGCGCGCGACGAATACCGCATCCGCCACTATGCGCTGGAAGACATGGAGGTCGAGGTGGTCTCGGGCGACGTGGCGATCGTCACCGGCACCTACCGCGCCGCCCGCTACGAACTGGGCAGCGCCCAGCCGCTGCGCGGCCGCTACGTGCGGGTCTGGACCCGCCAGCCCGAAGGCTGGCGCATCTCGCTGCACCAGGGCACCGAGATCAAGACCGCCGCCGCCCAGCCCGCCAAATCCGACAACCGTGCCACGCAATAGACGACCGCCGCCTCAGTCGGCGGCGCGCAGCGCTTCGCCGATCGCATAGAAATTACCGCCGGCAATATGGTGGATGCTGCGCCAGGATGGGTCGGCCGTTTCGAAATGCCAGTGGCCGTCGCGGAACACGCGCGCATCGGCCCAGGCGGCCGTCACCTCGCCGATGAACAGGTCGTAGGCCTGCTGGTTGTGCGGTTCCGGCAGCAGCCGGCAGGCCAGCCAGGCCGAACAGTCTTGCACCAGCGGCGCCGCCACACCCTCCATCCGCATCAAGACCACCCCGGCCCGGGCCAGCTTGTCCGGCTCGGCGTCCAGCGAGCGGCTCCCCACCTCGTGGGTCAGGCGCAGCTGGCGCACGGTGGGCAGCTGGATCACGAAGCTGCCGCTGCCCTCGACCAGGGCGCGGGTCCGGGTCGAGTTGTCGAGCACCACGGTGAGCCTGGGCGGGGCGAAGTCGAGTGCGCAGGCCCAGGCCGCGGCCATGACGTTGTCCACGCCGGCGTGGCTGCTCGACACCAGCACGGTCGGGCCGTGGTTGAGCAGCCGGTAGGCCTTCTCGAGGGGAACGGGGAGAATGTGTTCGTTCATGCCGACGTGCCGCCTCAGGCCCTGAGGGTGGCGCTGTCGATCACGAAGCGGTACTTGACCTGGCCGGCCAGCATGCGCTCGTAGGCCTCGTTGATCTGGTCGGCGCGGATCATCTCGATGTCGGCGACGATGCCGTGCTCGGCGCAGAAGTCCAGCATTTCCTGGGTTTCCGGAATCCCGCCGATCATCGAGCCGGCCAGCGCGCGGCGCTTCATGATCAGGTTGAAGACCTGCGGCGACGGATGGGGCGAGGACGGCGCGCCGACCAGCACCATGGTGCCGTCGCGTTTCAGCAGCGACAGATAGGCGTCGAGGTCGTGCGGCGCCGCGACGGTATTCACGATCAGGTCGAGGCGCCTGGCCTGCGCCGCCATGGCGTCGGCGTCGCGCGAGACCACGACCTCGTGGGCGCCCAGCGCCTCCGCATCCTGGCGCTTCGATGCGGAGGTGGTGAAGGCCACCACGTGGGCGCCCAGCGCGCGCGCCAGCTTGATGCCCATGTGGCCGAGGCCGCCGATGCCGACGATGCCCACCCGCTTGCCGGGGCCGGCCTGCCAATGGCGCAGCGGCGACCAGGTGGTGATGCCGGCGCACAGCAGCGGCGCGACCGCCGCCAGCTGCGCGGCATCGTGGCGCACCCGCAGCACGTAGCGCTCGTTCACGACGATGCGCTCGGAATAGCCGCCCAGCGTATGCCCGGGCGCGTCCGGCGTCGGCGAATTGTAGGTGCCGACCATGCCGTCGCAGTAGTTTTCCAGGCCGGCCTCGCAGTCGGGGCAGGCGCGGCAGCTGTCGACCATGCAGCCGACGCCGACCAGATCGCCCACCGCGTAGTTCCTGACGTGGGCGCCGACGGCGGACACCCGCCCGACGATCTCGTGGCCCGGCACGCAGGGATAGACGGTGCCGGCCCATTCGCCGCGCACCTGGTGCAGGTCGGAATGGCAGACGCCGCAGAAGGCGATGTCGATCGCGACGTCGTGCGCACCGGGCGCGCGGCGGGTGATGGCGAGCGGGCCGAGGGGCTGGTCGCCCGCGTGGGCGCCATAAGCGGTGACGGTCATGCTGGATCCTTCCATATTCTTGCAAAAGGAACATGATAACGGCTTGCGGTGGTAAAAAACCGATCGGAATTTGCATGGGCTTATGAATGCACGTCATGAATAACCGGGCTGATTCGTGCGAAAATTTGCATAATCCCGACAATATTCCCACCCATGGCGCGCGACAACATCAACGACATCCTCGTGTTCCTCGCCGTCGCGCGCGAACGCAGCTTCACCCGTGCCGCGGCCAGGCTGGGCATGAGCCAGTCGGCGCTCAGCCACATCGTGCGCTCGCTCGAGCAGCGCCTGGGCGTGCGCCTGCTCCAGCGCACCACGCGCAGCGTCTCGCCCACCGAGGCCGGCGAGCGCCTGATCCAGAACGTCGCCCCCAGGCTGGAAGAGATCGAGGCCGAGATCGCCGACATCAGCGACCGCGGCGACAAGCCGGTGGGCACCATCCGCATCACCGCGATCGACCACGTGATCGAACAGATCCTGTGGCCGCGCATCGCGCCGCTGCTGCCGCAGTACCCGGACCTGCACGTCGAGTTCAGCGCCGACTACCGCATCGTCGACATCGCCGCCGAACGCTTCGACATCGGCGTGCGCCACGGCGACCAGGTCGACAAGGACATGATCGCCGTGCGCCTGACCGCCGACGTGCCGATGCGCATCGTCGGCGCGCCCGCCTACTTCGCACGGCGCCCGCGGCCCGCCTCGATCGCCGACCTCATGAAGCACAACTGCATCACGCTGCGCCTGTCCAGCAGCGGCGGCATCTACGCCTGGGAGCTGCGCCACGCCGGCGAGGACATCGCGGCGCGGGTGCGCGGCCAGGCGATCTTCAACGATGTCGCCTACCACCTGCCGGCGGCGCTGAGCGGCAACGGCCTGGCCTTCCTGCCCGAGGACATGGTGACCGAGCACGTGCGCGCCGGCCGCTTGATCAGCGTGATGGAAGACTGGTGCCCGAGCTTTCCCGGCCTACACGCCTTCTACCCGAGCCGGCGCCATTCCGCGCGCGCGCTGGGCCTGGTCATCGACGCCATCCGCTACCGCGGCGCATGAACGGGGGAATTCGCTTCAAATTTGATCTGCATCAGCCGCACGCCTGACGCAGCCTTGTACTCGGCGTAGAGTCCTCGCTACCGGGGCCCGGCCCCAGCCTATAGGAGAGCTGCCGTGTACAAGACCATCATTGTCCATGTCGACGAAAGCCCGCTGCTCGAGGCCCGCCTGCGCGCCGCCGCCTGGCTCGCCAACAGCCACGCGGCCCACCTGGTGGGCTGCGCCGCCACCGGCATGTCCTGGCCCGCCTACGCCATGCTCACCGGCTCGATGGCGGTGTCGCCGGTCGCCGAATTCGACTCCCTGCGCAGCAGCGCGCGCGCCAGCCTGCAGCGCTTCGCCGAGCGCGCCGCCCGGCTGGGCGTGGCTTCGATCGAGGAACGCCTGGTCGAGGACGAGAATCGCGACGCCCTGCTGCTGCAGGCGCGCTATGCCGACCTGGTGGTGACCGGCCAGGACGCCGGCGACGAAGCCACCGTGCGCGGCCTGCCGCAATACCTGGCCATGCACGGCGTGCGCCCGGTGCTGGTGGTGCCGCCCTCCTACGACGGGGCGCCGATCGCCGACGAGATCCTGGTCGGCTGGGACGGCAGCGCCCAGGCGATCCGCGCCATCGGCGCCGCCATGCCGCTCCTGGCTCGCGCCGCCACGGTGCGCCTGGCGCTGGTGAACCCCGAGCTCGAGTCCGGCCTGCACGGCGAGGAGCCGGGCGCCGACATGGCGCTCTACCTGGCGCGCCACGGGGTGCGCGTCGAGGTGCAGGTGGAACGCAGCGGCGCCGCCGTGGGCGACGCCCTGCTCGGCCTGGCGCGCGCCAGCGGCGCCGGCCTCCTGGTCAGCGGCGCCTTCGGCCACAGCCGCTACCGCGAGATCGTGCTGGGCGGCGTGACCCGCCTGCTGCTCGACCGCGCGCCGCTGCCGGTGCTGTTCGCGCACTGAAGCGCGGCGCTCAGCGCCTGCCCGCCGCGTGCTCGAGCAGCCAGCGCTCGATGGTGTCGCGGTGCGCCTGCGAGGTCAGGTGCACCTGGGCCGGCTCGACGACCAGGGTGCGGGCGGAAGGAATCACGTTGTACACCGCGAAGGTCGAGGTCGGCGGCGTGACGGTATCGTTGTAGCCGGCGTAGTACAGCACCGGGGTGCGCAGGCGTTTGGCGAAGTTCACGGTGTCGTAGTAGGCCGAGGTGGCGGCTTTCGGCTCCACCGGCTGGTCGCGCCGACGGCCCTCGCCGTCCTTGCGGAACAGCCCGGGCCAGCCGCCGGCGCGCTCGTGCAGGTAGCCGGTGACGTCGCTGTAGGCCGGGTAGGACGCGATCGTCAGCGTGACCCGCGGATGCAGGGCGCTGGCCATGATCGCCAACTGCCCGCCCTGGCTGCCGCCCTGGGCGGCCAGCTGCCTGCCGTTCCACTTCGGGTGCTGGACCAGGTAGTCGAGCGCGCGCAGCGTTCCCAGGTAGACCCGGCGGTAATAATACGCCTGCGGATCGTCCAGGTTGAAGCGGTTGTAGCCGTCGAGCGCGCCGAAGTTGAGCTGCTCGTACAGTTCCGCCGGCAGGTCCACCGGGATGCCGTGGATGCCGATCTGCAGGGTGATGAAGCCTTTCGCGGCCAGTTCCGGCGTGCCCTTGTAGCCGCGCACGCCGGCGCCCGGCACCTGCAGCACCGCCGGGAACGGCCCCTCACCGCGCGGCACCGACAGCACCCCATACATGCGGGTGCTGCGCGTGCCCGGTCCCACGTTCTGGAAGCTGAGGTAGGACACCTCGACCTCGGGCGTGGACAGTGCCGGGGCCGGCACCAGCCGGAACGCCGGGTCGACCGCCGCCAGCGCGCGCTGCTGCGCCGCCCAGAAGGCATCGAAGTCCCGGGGTTCAAGCTGCACCGGGCGCAGCTCCAGCGGGCTGAAGGCCGCGGTCGCCGTCGCTTCGACCGCACGGCCGTCGATGCTGGCGCTGACGATGCAGCGGACAAAGCCCGGCTTGTCCGTGCCCGGCGCCGCCAGCAGCAGGCCCTCCTCGGGCACCACCGCGCTGCGCTCCGGCCCTTCCAGCATGTCCGGTCCCAGGCGATACCTGATGCGGATGCCCTCGCGCGGATACGGCTTCTTGTCGATCCGGACCTGGAACTGCGCCGCTTCGCCGGCGCGGTAGGTCCAGTCCGGACGATCCAGGCTGACCGTCAAGGGCAGGCCGGTGGGGGCCGCCGGCGCCACCTGCACCACGGAGGGCGCGGCGGCCACGGCCGGCGCGATCCAGGCCACATGGGTGAAAAGGCCGAGGGACAGCGCAAACAGCATGTGCAGCTTTTTCATGGTGATGTCCTTATCAACTGGGACACCCCGTTCACGCGCAGCACGCCGGTCTTCATGGCGCGAGAGCGCCGCTCAAGCCACCCGTCCGGGCCGTCAATGACGCCCGTGGCCCCTGGACGCGCACCAGCACGCTGGCGATGCCGGCCTCGGTGGCCACCTGCGCACTGCCGACGATCTCGGTCCCCGGACCGGCGCTGAAGGCCACTTCGCGTCCGCTCACGGGCACGGTGGTGCCGGCGGCGTCGAGCAGGCGGGCGCGTACGAAGACCAGGTCGCCCTTCGCCGCCGGCACGCCCATGTCGTCCAGCGCCAAGGCCAGCCGCACCGGCGCGCCGGGAGTGCGCACGCGGTGCTCGGCCACCACGCGCCCGCTCGAATAGGCGCGCGCCACCAGTTCGCCGGGCGCGAAGCCGCCGGTGTCGAATTCGAGCGGCGGATGCGCCAGGCGCGGGTGCGAAGGCGACGGCCGGCCTTGCTTGCGCCCGACCAGCTTGCCGTTCAGGCGCAGCTCGACTTCCTCGGCGTTGCTGAACACGCGCACCCGCGGCGCGGAATCGGCCTGCCAGTAGCTGGCGATGAAGACCATCGGACCGCCGCCCCAGCGCGGCGAGGCGTCCGCCGCATCGCGCTGCGAGCGGAAGAACTCGGCCGAGAACTTGGGCAGGCGCTCGATGCTGAAAGCCCCCGACTCTTCGAGATCCGGCGCGTAGCCGCGCGCATAGTCGAACATCACCCAGTAGCCGTCCGCGAAGGCCGGGGTAGCGACATTATCGTCGTGGGCCTCGGCCACGTTGCGCGCCTGCTGCGCCAGGCGCGCTTCGCCAGCGCCCAGCGCCTGGCGGCTGGAACGGTCGGCGGGTTTCAGGTCGGCCCAGGCGCCCTGGTTGAAGCCGGCGTTCATCGCGTAGTATTCCCAGTCGCCGTATTCGGACACGATCAGCGGCTTGTTCGGGAGCGCATGCTTGTTGCCAATCCTGTGCTGGCGCGCCTGCAGGTAGATGTCATAGGTCTGCGGCACCCAGCCGGCCGAGAAGGCCTGGTCGCCCGGATATTCGGCATGCACCGTGTCGTGCAGGGCCTGCACCAGCGCGTCCGGCATCCGGCTCTCGTTCAGCGAGCACTCCCAGGCCAGCACGCTCGGGTGGTTGCGGTCGCGCCGGATCATGTCGGCGCAGGTGCGGATCACCTGGCGCGCAAAGGCGGGGTCGGGATTGTGGAACTGCCAGCCCGGGATCGCCGGCAGCACCATCAATCCCAGTTCGTCGGCCGCCGCCATGAAGGCGGGCGACTGCGGATAGTGCGACAGGCGCACGTAGTCGAAGCCGTATTTCTTGATCAGGAGGGCGTCTCGCAGGTCCGCCGCCGCCGACAACGCATAGCCGACGTAGGGATATTCCTGGTGCCGGTTCACGCCGCGCAGGTGAAGCGGCTCGCCATTGAGCAGCAGCTTGCCGCCCTCGAAGGCCAGGCGGCGCACGCCGATGCGGGTCCTCACCAGGTCTTCGCGGCCGGCAGCAAGCACCCGCGTTTCCAGATGGTACAGGTTCGGCGCTTTCGGCGACCACAGCTTCGGCTGGGCGAGCTTCAGCGGGATGCTCACGTGGCGGCGCTCGCCCGCCGCCAGCTGCAGCTGCTGCTCCACCCGGGCCACCTGCCGGCCGCGCCAGGCCAGGGTATGGCGCACGCTCACCGCCTGCGCGCTGTTCGACGTATTCATGATCTCGGCCTGGACCCGCACCACCGCCGCCCTCTTGTCGGCCCGGGGCGTGGTGACGAAGATGCCGCCGCCGCCCGGCGTATCCGACAGCATCGCGTCGGTGACGTGCACCGGCGGCTTGATCGCGAGCGAGACGCCGCGGTAGATGCCGCCGTGCTGGATGTAGTCGAGGTCCTTGAGCGGCTTCGGCCCGGTGATCGGATTGTCCTCGTTATTCGCGCGCACCACCAGTTCGCCCTCGCCGCCCCCGGCCAGGATGTCGGTCACGTCGAAGGCGAACGGCAGGTAGCCGCCCAGGTGCTGGCCCAGGTGCTTGCCGTTCAACCAGACGTCGGCCACGTTCATCACGCCCTCGAAGCGCAGGATGGCGCGTTCGCCGGGACGCAAGTCGAGCTTGATGTGCTTCTTGTAGAACACCGTTCCCTGCCAGGGCGCGGTCGGCACCCGCGGCTCGATGCGCGCCGCATGCGGCAGGTCGACCCGGGTCCAGCCGTCAGCGGGGACCTGCTCGATGCCGGCGGCCCGGCGGCTGTCGTCGCGGTGGAACAGCCAGCCTCCGTTCAGGTCGATGGTTCTGGCCTGGGCGGCCCCGAGCATGGTGAACCACGTCATCAGGGCGGCGCCCGCCAGCTTGCGCAGCAGCCCTGCGCCCGCGGAATCGAAAACAATCATGGCGATGTACGAGAAGCAACAAGAACGGGCTGCCAGTCTAGGCAGACCTCAGCGCGCACCGCAAGCGCTATCGGCCCTGCGCCCGAAACACTCACGCGCTTGAGTTTTTCCTGCAAGCACTCATGAACATGAGCAATTTGCCAAGCATGCGTTCTTGAAAAGGGAAACGCATTACACTTCGCCATCCCGTCGGCAAGCTGCCGACCAGGCATTTCCTTCCTATTTCGAATCGAACGAGGCCATCGATGTTCAACCCCACCGACCATCCTCACCGCCGCTACAACCCGCTCATGGGTGACTGGGTCCTGGTCTCGCCGCACCGCGCCAAGCGCCCGTGGCAGGGCCAGCAGGAAGCCGTCGACCGCGACGCCAAGCCCGCGCACGACCCCAGCTGCTACCTGTGCGCCGGCAATACCCGCGTCAACGGCGAGAAGAATCCCGACTACACCGGCACCTACGTCTTCACCAACGATTTCGCCGCCCTGATGGCCGATACGCCCGAGGCCGCGCCGGGCAGCGACCCGCTGTTCCAGACCATGAGCGCGCGCGGCACCAGCCGCGTCATCTGTTTTTCTCCAGACCACAGCAAGTCGCTGCCGCTGCTCGAACCGGCGGCGATCGAAGGCGTGGTCGACACCTGGTGCGAGCAGGCCGCCGAACTCGGCCGGCAGCACCGCTGGGTGCAGATCTTCGAGAACAAGGGCGCCGTGATGGGCTGCTCCAACCCGCACCCGCACGGCCAGATCTGGGCCACCAGCTTCCTGCCCGACCTGCCGGCTGTCGAGGACCGCCAGCAGCGCGCCTATTTCGCCGAACGGGGCATACCGATGCTGCTCGACTACGTCGAGCGCGAGGCGGCCGATGGCGAGCGCGTGGTGGTCGGCACCGAATACTGGCTGGCGGTGGTTCCCTACTGGGCCAGTTGGCCGTTCGAGACCCTGCTGCTGCCGCGCTTCCCGGTCAAGCGCCTGGAAGAGCTGAGCCGGGAACAGCGCGCCGACCTGGCACAGGTGTTGAAGCGCCTGACGACCCGTTACGACAACCTGTTCCAGACCTCCTTCCCGTATTCGATGGGCTGGCACGGCGCGCCGTATTCCAACGACGACAACGACGACGCCACCCCGTGGCAACTGCACGCGCACTTCTACCCGCCCCTGCTGCGCTCGGCCTCGGTGCGCAAGTTCATGGTCGGCTTCGAGATGCTGGCCGAGACCCAGCGCGACCTGACCCCGGAACAGGCCGCCGCCCAGCTGCGCGCCCAGTCCGAGGTGCACTACCTCCACAACCAGACCACCTGACAGCACGATGAACGCTACTCCGCTGGCCCGCGCGGCCACCGTTTTCCAGGCCGCCTTCGGCCAGGCCCCCTCGCTCCGGGTGCAGGCTCCGGGCCGGGTCAACCTGATCGGCGAACACACCGACTACAACGACGGCCTGGTGCTGCCCTGCGCGATCGACTACCGCACCGTCATCGTGGCGCGCCCGCGCGCCGACCGCCAGGTCAGGGTGGCGGCGGCCGACTACGACGGCGCGCTCGACGCCTATGCGCTGGACGCCCCGATCGAGCGCCTGGACGCCCCGATGTGGGCCAACTACGTGCGCGGCGTGGTCCGCGACCTGGTGCAGCGCGGTCTGCCGATGCAGGGCATGGACCTGGCCATCGCCGGCGACGTGCCGCAGGGCGCCGGCCTGTCCTCCTCGGCCTCGCTGTCGGTGGCGGTCTGCCGGCTGTTCGCCAGCCTGCCCGGCTTCGAGGGGCTAAGCCCGGTCGACATGGCCCTGGTCGCCCAGCGCGCCGAGAACGATTTCGTCGGCACCCGCTGCGGCAACATGGACCAGATCAGTTCCGCCTGCGGCGTGCAGGACCACGCCTTGATGATCGACTGCCGTTCGCTCGAGGTGCAGCCGGTGCCGATTCCGGCGGGCGCCGCCATCATGATCTTCAATTCCCACGTCGCGCGCGGCCTGGTCGACAGCGCCTACAACACGCGCCGCGAACAGTGCGAGGAGGCGGCCCGCCACTTCGGCCTGCCCGCCCTGCGCGACCTCGACCTGGCGACCCTGGAAGCGCGCGCCGCCGAGCTCGACCCGGTGGTGCTGCGCCGCGCGCGCCACGTCGTGACCGAGAACGCGCGCGTGGCCGCGGCGGCGCAGGCCCTGGCCGCGGGCGACCTGGCCCGCATGGGCGAACTGATGGCAGCCTCGCACGCCTCGATGCGCGACGACTTCGAGATCACCGTGCCGCCCATCGACCAGCTGGTCGGCATCGTCAAGTCGGCGATCGGGACGGCCGGCGGGGTGCGCATGACCGGCGGCGGCTTCGGCGGCTGCGTGGTGGCGCTGGTGCCGCACGAACTGGTCGAGGCCGCGCGCGCGGCCGTGGACCAATCGTACACGGCGCCGAACGGCGGCAAGGCGACGATCTACGTCTGTCGCGCCGCCGCCGGCGCCGGCGCGATCGCGGCATGAACTGGGAAGCCGCTCGCGGGCGCTACGGATCGGTCCCGTATCGCCGCTGCGGACGCAGCGGCCTGCGCCTGCCCGCCATCTCGCTCGGCCTGTGGCACAACTTCGGCGCCAGCGACGACCTGCAGCGCCAGCGCGAGATCGTCCGCACCGCCTTCGACCTCGGCATCACCCACTTCGACCTGGCCAACAACTACGGCCCGCCGCCAGGCTCGGCCGAGAGCAACTTCGGGCGCCTGCTCGACCTCGACCTGCGGCCCTACCGCGACGAGATCGTGGTCAGCACCAAGGCCGGCTACACCATGTGGCCGGGGCCGTATGGCGACTGGGGCAGCCGCAAGTACCTGGTCGCCAGCCTCGACCAGAGTTTGAAGCGCATGGGACTCGACTACGTCGACGTGTTCTACCACCACCGGCCCGACCCGGGCACGCCGCTCGAAGAGACCATGGCGGCGCTCGACTACATCGTGCGCAGCGGCCGCGCGCTGTATGCCGGCATCTCGAACTATTCCGGCGAACAGACGCGCCAGGCGGCGGCGGAACTGCGCCGGCTGGGCACGCCCTGCATCCTCAACCAGTCGCGCTACAGCATGTTCGTGCGCCAGGTCGAGACGGACCTGCTGCCGGTGCTGGCCGGGGAAGGCATCGGCGCGGTCGCTTTTTCTCCGCTGGCGCAGGGCCTGCTCACCGACCGCTACCTGGACGGCCGGCTGCCGCCCGACTCGCGCGCGGCCGGCGGCGCGGGTTTCCTGCGCAGGGAACACCTGACCCGCGAGCGGCTGGAGATCGCGCAGGCGCTGAACGACTTCGCCCGGCAGCGCGGCCAGTCGCTGGCACAACTGGCGCTGCGCTGGGTGCTGCGCCAGCCGGCGGTCACGTCGGCGCTGATCGGCGCCAGCAGGCCGGCCCAGGTCATCGAAGCGGTCGAGGCGGCCCGCATGCCGGCACTGGACCCGGCCGACGCCGGGGCGATCGAGACGCTGCTGGCCGCTTGACGGCGCGGGCGCCGGCCACCCGTGCGGCGCTGTCATGGCACACGCGTGCCGTGCTACCATCGCGCGTAAGTACGCTCACTCCAGTCCAGCCGTCATCATGGTTTCCAGTACCGCCGCCGATCTCCAGCGCCGGCTCGACGACCTGCTCGAGCACCTGCCGGCGGGCGTCGTCGTGCATGGCGTCGACGGCCGCATCCTGCACGCCAACCGTCTCGCCTGCGAGCTGACCGGACGCAGCCTGGCGCAGTTGCACGGCACGCGGTCCGACGGCGAGGCCTGGCAATTGCTCTGTGCCGACGGCAGCCTCATGCAAGCAGAGCAGTTTCCCGTCAATGCGGTGCTGCGCACCGGCTGCCAGCTGTCCCAGCAGGTCATCGGCATCCGCGACGCCGAAGGCGATCCGGTACGCTGGGTGATCTGCAATGCCTATCCCGAACGGGACGACCAGGGCCGCCTGTGCCGGGTGGTCGTGTGCTTCACCGACTGCACCGCGCTGAAGGAGGCCGAGCAAAGCCTGCAGAAGTCCGAGGAGCGGCTGCGCCTTGTCCTACTGGGCTCGACCGATGCCTACTGGGATTACGATCTGGTGGAGAACGAAGTCCATTATTCCCAGCGCTGGTGGACCATGCTCGGCTACCAGCCCGAGGAACTCGGCTGCCATGCGGACCTGTGGCTGGAGCTGATGCATCCCGACGACCGGCCCGAGCTGCAGCGCTTCTGGAAAGACCTGCTTGAGGGCAATCGCGAAACCTATAGCGTCGAGTGGCGCCTGCGCCATCGCGACGGCCATTACCTGCCGGTGCTGTCGCGCGGCTTCGTTACGCGCGACCCCAAGGGCCGGGCGCTGCGCGTGTCCGGCACCAATACCGACCTCACCGAGCGCAAGCAAGCCGAGCAGCGCATCTACGAGCTGGCCAATTTCGACCACCTCACCGGCCTGCCAAACCGGCGCCTCTTGACCGAAGAGCTCGACAAGGCGCTGGCGCGCAGCCAGCGCTCGGGCTGTTTCGGGGCCGTGATCTTCCTCGACCTGGACAATTTCAAGCTGCTCAACGACACCATGGGCCATGACTTCGGCGACATGCTGCTGCGCCAGGTGGCCGAACGCCTGCGCCACACGGTGCGCCACTGCGACCAGCTGGCGCGCCTGGGCGGCGACGAATTCGTGCTGGTGCTGGAAGAGCTGGCCGAGGGAGCCCAGGAGGCGGTCGCGGAAGCCCGGCACGTCGTGGAAAAACTGCAGCACGCCCTGGACCAGCCCTATTACCTGGACGGCAGGCTGTTCCTGAGCACGCCGAGCATGGGCGTCGCGCTGTTCGACGGCGGCGCGACCGACATCGAGACCCTGCTAAAGCAGGCCGACCTGGCCATGTACCGCGCCAAGTCGGAGGGACGCAATACCGCACGCTTCTTTGACCCCGGCATGCAGGCCGCGGCCGAGCACCAGGCGGCGCTCGAGCACGCCCTGCGCGAAGGCCTGTCGGCGCACCAGTTCATGCTGTATTGCCAGCCGCAGTTCTCCAGCGGCGGCCGCCTGGTCGGCGCCGAGGTGCTGGTGCGCTGGCGCCGCGCCGATGGCGAGCTGCTGGTTCCCGACGATTTCATCGGTGTAGCGGAATCATCGGGCCTGATCCTGCCGCTGGGCCAGTACGTGCTGGCGGAAAGCTGCCGGGCCCTGGCGCGCTGGCGTGCCGACCACACCCTCGGCAAGCTCGAGCTGGCAGTCAACATCAGCGCGCACCAGCTGCACAGTGCCGATTTCGCCGGGCGCGTCGCCGACACCCTGCTCGAGTCCGGCGCACCGCCGGACAAGCTGTGCCTGGAGCTGACCGAAAGCGTCCTGGCGCACAACGTCGCCGACGTAATCGAACGCATGCGCGCGCTGTGCAAGCAGGGCGTGCATTTTTCGCTGGACGATTTCGGCACCGGCTACTCCTCGCTCGCCTACCTGAAGCGCTTCCCCTTGAGCGCGCTGAAGATCGACCGCTCCTTCGTGCACGACGTGCATCTCGACCCGGATGCCGCGCCGATCGTCGAGGCCATCATCGCCCTGGCCCGCAAGCTCAAACTCGACATCGTGGCCGAGGGGGTGGAGCACGAGGCCCAGCGCAGCTTCCTGGTCGATGGCGGCTGCGGCACGCTGCAGGGCTACCTGCTGGGTCGGCCCGTGCCCATCTGGGAGTTCGAGCGGACATACAGCAGCGCCGGCATCGGGCATGCCTGAGCCGTCGGCGCGCTTCTGCACCTGCCCGGAGCAATGATTGGAGGAATGAGCTCGATAGAATCAACTCGTCAGCTGCGTGCTCTTGCAGCAGTTCCCAGTGATCGACGAGGAACGTAGGGTATCGAGGCAACGCCCCGCCACCCTGCAGTGCGCCCTCCCCCGCGGTCCGGCAAGCATCAAGACAGGCCGATCTGCGCCCAGCCACGCGCGCCAGCGCCGCGCGTTCGCGATCATGGCCGCCCCGCTCCTGATCGTGCTCATTCTCATGTCCGGCATGGCCAGGGCAGTGGCGATCGCCGCCGCCCGGAAGCTCGACGGCAGCAAGGAGGGCATTACGGCGGTGAGGTCGCGCATGATGCTGCCGCTGATCGATTCGCGTGTGCTACTGCACAAGGCGACGTCGATCGCGACGCCGGAGTCGTTTGGGTATGTGCCGGGGGCGTCGCCGTGTCCGTGCTAGCCTCATTTGGCGACGGTAGCTGGGAGCTTGTCGCCAACCTGAAGTGGTGGAGGACCCGAGCTGCGCTCGCGGGGCGCCCGCCTTGCGGGCGCAAAGTGGCGATTCGCCTGCGTTCCGCAGGCCGCCGCGCCGCCTGCAGGCGGACGCGCTTCGAATCCCACGCGGAAAGCGCGCAGGCGCTTTCCTCGCCTCCTGAGTTACAAAAGAGAAAGCCACCTTGCGGTGGCTTTCTCTTTTGTAACTTGGCGGAGGCGGTGGGATTCGAACCCACGATACAGGTTTAAGCCCATATGCTTCCTTAGCAGGGAAGTGCCTTCGGCCACTCGGCCACGCCTCCAATCAGTTCCGACTTGTGTGTCAGTCAGCGCTGAGTGCACGCATCTTAAGGGCTGGTGCTCGTTGCGTCAAGGACGCACGCCCAAAATTTTGAAAATTGTTAAGCTTGCTCGAGGTTAAAAGCTTTGTGCAGGGCGCGCACGGCGAGTTCCATGTATTTCTCGTCGATCAGCACCGAGATCTTGATCTCCGAAGTCGAGATCATCATGATGTTGATGCCCTCTTCCGACAGCGTGCGGAACATCTGCGAGGCCACGCCGACGTGGCTGCGCATGCCGACGCCCACGGCCGACACCTTCGATACTTTCGCGTCGCCCAGGATCTTGGCCGCGCCCAGCGCCTCGCGCTGCGCTTCCAGCACGCCCATCGCCTTCGCGTAGTCGCCGCGCGAGACGGTGAAGGTGAAATCGGTCTTGCCGTCCACCGACTGGTTCTGGATGATCATGTCCACTTCGACATTTGCCTCGGCGATCGGGCCGAGGATGTGGAAGGCGACGCCCGGCTTGTCCGGCACGCCCAGGACGGTGATCTTGGCTTCATCGCGATTGAAGGCGATACCGGAGATGACGGCTTGTTCCATATTGCTTTCTTCCTCAAACGAAATCAGGGTACCGGACGTCGCTTCTTCGTCCAGCGGCATCAGGGGATCGGTCAGCGACGACAGCACGCGCGTCGGGACCTGGTAGTTACCTGCGAACTCGACCGAACGCGTCTGCAGCACTTTCGAGCCCAGCGAGGCCAGCTCGAGCATTTCCTCGAAGGTGATCTTGTTCAGGCGGCGCGCCTCATGCACCACGCGCGGGTCGGTCGTGTAGACCCCGTCGACGTCGGTGTAGATCAGGCATTCGTCGGCCTTCAGCGCGGCGGCGATCGCCACTGCCGAGGTATCCGAACCGCCGCGGCCCAGCGTCGAGATGTTGCCATCTTCGTCCATGCCCTGGAAACCCGTGATGATGACGATCTTGCCGGCCTCGAGGTCGCCACGCACGCGGCTGTCGTCGATCGACTGGATGCGCGCCTTGGTGAACGAGGAGTCGGTGCGGATGCCCGCCTGCCAGCCGGTGTAGGAGACGGCGTCCTTGCCGATGGCCAGCAGCGCCATCGCCAGCAGGCCGACCGATACCTGCTCGCCGGTCGAGGCTATCATGTCCAGTTCGCGCGGGTCCGGTTGCGGCATGATTTCCTTGGCCAGCGCAATCAGACGGTTGGTTTCACCCGACATCGCGGAGGGCACCACGACGATCTGGTGGCCGGCATCATGCCACTTCGCCACACGGGCCGCGACATTCTTGATACGGTCCGTCGAGCCCATCGACGTCCCGCCATATTTGTGGACAATTAAAGCCATATCAGGAAGGGTTCCAGCTTGTTGAAAGATCAAAAGGGGACCCTTACTCTAGCATGCTGCAGTGCAGTATCACAAGACGGTCTAGCGAAAAAGCTATACGAAAACAAAATAAAGTAATACCGTTTTCGTATAGAAACAAAAACAAGTCTAGACAGCTTGCGGCACCCAGCGCAGCGCGATGCGCTCGCCTTGCCCTGCGGCCAGGTGACGGCAATCCATGCCGATGCCGGCGGCAAACAGCAGTTCGCGCCCGGCCCACACGAGTGGCGCACGCTCGCGCTCCCAGCTTGGCACGCCCAGCGCCTGGTAGTGCGCCTTCAGTCCACGGGTGGGACGGTTGGCGGCGGGCTTGAGACGTTCGCCGCCCTGGCGGAAGTCGATGGTGAGGAGCTGGCCGCGCAGCCAGGTCGGATCGAAGCCCTCGGGCGTCACGTCTTGCGCGACCCGGTCTTGCGCGACCCGGTCTTGCGCGACCCGGTCTTGCGCGACCCGGTCAAAGTGGAGCGCGCCGCCGTAGGCGGGAAAGTCCAGCGATGCTTGCCCGTTCCAGCGGAACTGCTCGCCCTCCTTGACCAGCACGCCGATATCGTCGGGGTCGCGCATCCCCGCCAGGTCCGGCAATTTCGGGGTGATGTAGAGCTTGCCGCGGTGGCGGCGGATATGGCAGCCCGGATGCGTCACTTTCAGCTGCGCATCCTCGCGCGCCGAGAACAGCTGCGACACCATCTCGGCCAACCAGGCGGTCGAGGGCATCGCCAGACCACGCGCATGGAACAGGTGGCGCAGCATGTTGTCGGCACGCTCGCGGCTGAGCTTTTGCACGCGGGCCAGGTCGACCGCCTCGCCATCGAGGCAGGCGGCCAGATCCTGCTCGGCGACCTCATCGAGGATGCGCTGGGCCGCCTGCACGTGGGCCGCGCCACGCGCGAGCCTGGCCTGGTAACCGGGGAAGCTGGCCGCCAGCGCCGGCATCACGCCATGGCGCAGGGCATTGCGGGCATAGCGCGGATCGCTGTTCGATTCGTCCTCGACCCACGCCAGGCCTTTGGCCTGCGCATACGCTTCGAGCTGGGCGCGCGCCAGCGGCAGCAGCGGGCGCGCCATGACGAGTTGCGGGTCGCCGAGCAGGCCGGGCGCGCGATTCGCCGCATCCATGCCCGATAGCCCGGCTGGGCCGGCGCCGCGCAGCAGCTGGAGCAGGACGGTCTCGGCCTGGTCGTCGAGGTGGTGGGCGGTGAGCAGGAGCGGCACGCCGTGGGCGACGCACATCTCGCCGAGCGCGCGGTAGCGCAGCTTGCGCGCGGCTGCCTCGGTGCCCTCCTTGCCCTTGACGACCTCGACGCGGCGGACATCGAAAGCGATGCCGAGCGCGGCGCAGGCGTGCGCGCAATGCGCCAGCCAGGCGTCGGCATTCGGGCTCAGCCCGTGATGGACGTGGAAGGCATGCAGGACGACGCCCTGCTCCGCCGCCCAGGCGTGCGCCAGCCGCAGCAAGGCCATCGAATCGAGGCCGCCGCTGCAGGCCACGGCCATGGAAGTCGGGGAATACGTGTCACGCAGGCCGTGCATGGCCTGCGCAAAGACCGCCGGGACGGATCCGGCCTTGGTGGAACTCACTCTTCGCGCGGCAGCGTTTCCTTGAACTTGCCGTAAGCCATCAGCTTTGCGTGACGGGCTTCGAGCAGGTCCTTGGTCTTCATGCCCTGGAACTGGCGCAGGGTGTCGGCCAGCGCGCGCTTGAGCAGCTGGGCCATCTGCTTCGGATCGCGGTGGGCGCCGCCCAGCGGCTCGTTGACGATCTTGTCGATCAGGCCGATGGCCTTGAGGCGGTGCGCGGTCAGACCCAGGGCGTCGGCGGCATCGCTGGCGCGTTCCGAGGTCTTCCACAGGATCGAGGCGCAGCCTTCCGGCGAAATCACCGAGTAGGTCGAGTATTGCAGCATCAGCACCGCGTCGCCCACCGCAATTGCCAGCGCGCCGCCCGAGCCGCCTTCGCCGATGATGGTGGCGATCAGCGGCACTTTCAGTTCGGCCATGACGTACAGGTTGTGGCCGATCGCTTCCGACTGGCCGCGCTCTTCGGCGTCGATGCCCGGGAAGGCGCCCGGGGTGTCCACGAAGGTGAAGATCGGCAGGCCGAATTTCTCCGCCAGCTTCATCAGGCGCATGGCCTTGCGGTAGCCTTCCGGACGCGGCATACCGAAGTTGCGCATCGCGCGCTCCTTGGTGTCGCGGCCCTTCTGGTGGCCGATGACCATGCAGGCCTGGCCGTTGAAGCGGGCCAGGCCGCCGATGATCGACTGGTCGTCTGCAAAGCTACGGTCGCCGTGCAGTTCGTGGAAATCGGTGAAGATCGCGTTCACGTAGTCCATCGTGTATGGACGCTGCGGATGACGGGCGATCTGCGACACCTGCCATGGGGTCAGCTTGGCGTAGATGTCCTTGGTGAGCTGCTGGCTCTTCTTGGCCAGGCGGTCGATCTCCTCGGAGATGTCGACGGCGGAATCGTCTTGCACGAAACGCAGCTCTTCAATCTTGGAATCCAGCTCGGCGATCGGCTGCTCAAAATTGAGGAAAGTTGTTTTAGTCATTGTACCTCCGGATTATTTCGTGGCCGCAGCGTTTCCGTTCGCGCAGCATGCACCGGGCCTCGTGGGCCCTTGTTGTGGGCGTTATTCTACCGTACCCGACCCGGATACCGGATCGAGACTACGCCATAAATACCAGGTTGCCACCGTACGCCAGGGCTCCCAGTTCGCCGCCACTTCGCGCGCATCGCTGCGAGAAACAGGTTCGCCAGAGAAATAATTCTGGCTGATTCCCTGGATCAGGCCGGGATCGTCGAGCGGCAGCACGTTTGGACGGAGCAGATTAAATATCAAAAACATCTCCGCTGTCCAGCGGCTGATGCCGCGGATCTGGACCAGTTCGGCGATGACGGCCTCGTCGTCCATCTGCGACCACAGGTCGGCATGGACGCGCTTGGCCTTGAAACTGTCGGCCAGGTCGAGGATGTATTCGGTCTTGCGCTTGGACAGTCCGCAGCCGGCCAGCTCGACGGCGCCGGCCTTGAGCACCTGGCTCGGGGACAGCTTCGGGCAGGTCGCCAGCAACCTGGCCCAGGCCGCGTCGGCCGCCTTCGGCGTCACCTGCTGGCCCACGATCGAACGTGCCAGCGTGGTGAAGGGGTCGGGCTGGCCGCGCAGGTGCAGGTCGCCGATCTGGGGGATCAGCTTGGCCATGATGCGGTCGCGCGCGATCAGCGCGGCCTTCGCTTCCGCCCAGTAGATCGGGACGGCGAGCTCTCCCTGCGGCTCCATGGCCGCGGACTTGTCCTTGTCGGCGGCCATTATGCGCGGCGCCAGGTCGTCGTTCCGTCCGGCTTGTCTTCCAGGATGATCCCGGCGGCAGTCAGTTCGGCGCGGATGGCGTCCGCTTCGGCAAAATTGCGGGCTTTCTTGGCGGCGGCGCGGCGCGCGATGGCGTCGTCAACCGACGCGTCCCCGCCCTCGCTGCCGCCTTGCAGGAAGGCTTGCGGCGCGCGTTCGAGGATGCCCAGCACGCCCCCCAATGCCTTGAGCTGGCGCGCGGCCTCCAGCGACTTGCTGCGGTTGACTTCGTTGGCCAGGTCGAACAGCTCGGCCACGGCCAGCGGGGTGTTGAAATCGTCGTTCATCGCTTCGCGGAAACGCACCGCATGGGCTTCGTCCCAGTCCACGGCCGGGGTCTCGCCATCGATGTCGACGGCCGACAGCGCGGTGTACAGGCGGGTCAGCGCCCCCTTGGCGTCGTCGATGTGGGCATCCGAATAATTCAGCGGGCTGCGGTAGTGGGCGCGCAGGATGAAGAAGCGGATGACTTCGGCGTCGTACTTCTTGAGCACGTCGCGGATGGTGAAGAAATTGCCCAGCGACTTGGACATCTTCTCGTTATCCACGCGCACGAAGCCGTTGTGGATCCAGTAGTTGACCATGTTGCCGCCGAACGCGCCTTCGGATTGGGCGATCTCGTTCTCGTGGTGCGGGAACTGCAGGTCGGCGCCGCCGCCGTGGATGTCGAAATGCTGGCCCAGGGTGGCGCAGGACATGGCCGAGCACTCGATGTGCCAGCCCGGGCGGCCCTTGCCCCACTTGGAGTCCCATTTGGCCTCGGCCGGTTCGCTTTCCTTGGCGGCCTTCCAGAGCACGAAGTCGAGCGGATCGCGCTTGCCGCTGTTGACGTCGACGCGCTCGCCGGCGCGCAGGTCGTCGAGCGACTTGCCGGACAGCTTGCCGTAGCCTTCGAAGCCGCGCACGGCGTAGTTGACGTCGCCGTCCTCGCTACGGTAGGCCAGGCCCTTGCTTTCCAACTGCTCGATGATCGACAGCATCTGCGGCACGTACTCGGTGGCGCGCGGCACCACCGTCGGCGGCAGCATGCCCAGCGCGCCGATGTCCTCGTCCATGTACTTCACGTTGCGTTCGACCAGCTGCTTGATGCTCTCGCCGTTCTCGACCGCGCGCTTGATGATCTTGTCGTCGATGTCGGTGATGTTGCGGACGTACTTGACCTCGTAGCCGGAGGCCATCAGCCAGCGGTAGATCACGTCGAAAGCCATCATCATCCGCGCGTGACCGATGTGGCAGTAGTCGTACACGGTCATGCCGCACACATACATGCCGACCTTGCCGGCTTCCATCGGGACAAATACCTGCTTGTCACGCGCGAGCGTGTTGTAAATCTTAAGTTGGCTCATGGGTGTGTTCTGGTAAGGGAGAGGATCGGAGCGAATTCGTAGCACATGCATGCTGCGGCGCGCCGGGATCGTCTGTACCCTCGGGTGTTGTTCTTCTTTGATAGAATGGGACGTTCTGCGCAAAGTATAGCATTGTTAAAATCCCGGCTGGCCGCATATGGTTCAGCTTTATTTTTCGGGAAAAGACTTGACACCGCATTGCGCGGTATCCATCAGAGGAGAGCCCAGACAATGACCACCGCCTTCCGCCGTTCGCTGCTCAAGGGCATTGCCCTGGGCGCCGGCGCCCTGCTGCTGTCCGGCGCCGCCCTGGGCGCGCCGCAAGAAACCGCCACCGACGACGCCGCCGAAGCGCCCGCCGCGCCGGTCGTCAAGGGGCCGCAGGTCTCGATCAAGACCACGATGGGCGACATCGTCGTCCAGCTCGACGAGGAACGGGCGCCCAGGACGGTGGCCAACTTCATGCAGTACGTGAAGCAGGGATTCTACAAGGGCACCATCTTTCACCGCGTGATCGACGGCTTCATGATCCAGGGCGGCGGCATGAACGAGAAGTTCGAGGGCCGCAAGACCAACAAGCCGGTCAAGAACGAATCGAACAACGGCCTGTCGAACCAGCCGTACACCATTTCGATGGCGCGCGAAGACCATCCGGACTCGGCCACCTCCCAGTTCTTCATCAACGTCGCCGACAATTCCGGCATCGACTATCCGTTCTACAAGGGTTCCGGCTACACCGTCTTCGGCAAGGTCGTGCGGGGGCAGGAAGTCGTGGACAAGATCAAGGGCGTGATGGTGGACGACGTGCGCGGCATGCAGAATGTGCCGGTGACGCCGATCTTCATTAAGTCGGTAAGCGTGCTCAAGGGCGACAAGCTTGTAAAATAGCGGATGTGCAATCTCGCATTTTCAACAATAACCAAGGAAGAGGACATCAGATGACCAGCGTTCGCATGACCACCAACATGGGCAACATCACCGTCGAACTGGACGCCGACAAGGCCCCGAAGACCGTTGCCAACTTTATCGACTACGTCAACAAGGGTCATTTCACCAACACGATCTTCCACCGCGTGATCAAGGACTTCATGATCCAGGGCGGCGGCTTCGAACCGGGCATGAAGCAGAAAGCCACCATTGCTACCGTCGAGAACGAAGCCAAGAACGGCCTGAAGAACGACAAGTACACCATCGCCATGGCCCGCACCTCCGCGCCGCACTCGGCATCGGCCCAGTTCTTCATCAACACCAAGGACAACGCCTTCCTGAATTACCCGGGCCAGGACGGCTGGGGCTATGCCGTGTTCGGCAAGGTCACCGAAGGCCAGGACATCGTCGACCAGATCAACGGCGTGAAGACCACCCGCAGCGGCATGCACGCGGACGTGCCGGTCGATCCGGTCGTCATCGAGAAGGTCGAAGTCATCTGATGCGGCACGTGCGCCGGGGCCTGCACCACCCGTCAGTCCAATGACCATGCCCGGGCGCACGTTCGCCCTGTTCGTCTCCGACCTGCACCTGCAGGCCTCGCATCCACGCACGGCCGACGCCTTTTTCGACTTCCTGGCCGGGCGCGCGATCCACGCCGAGCGGCTCTACCTGCTCGGCGACATCTTCGAATACTGGGCCGGCGACGACGATCTCGCCGAGCCGTTCCACCAGCGGGTGGTCCAGGCCATCCGCGCCGTGAGCGAGGCCGGCACCGCCGTCTACTGGCTGGCCGGCAACCGCGACTTCCTGGTCGGGCCGGGCTTCGCCGAAGCGGCGGGCCTGAGCCTGCTGGAAGAGCCGCACGTAATCACGCAAGGCGGCAAGCGCATCGCCCTGGTCCATGGCGACGCCCAGTGCACCGCCGACCTCAAATACATGGCGTTCCGCGCCCAGGTGCGCGACCGCGAATGGCAGCAGCAGTTCCTCGGCATGCCGCTGGCCCAACGCAAGACCATCATCGCCGGGCTGCGCGAAGGCAGCCGCGAGGCGCAGGCCGGCAAATCCTACGAGATCATGGATGTGACGCCCTCGAGCGTGGAGGCGCTGTTCGACGCGGCGCAGGCCTCGGTCATCATCCATGGCCACACGCACCGGCCGGCCGTGCATGAGACCGGCGGCAGGCTGCGCTACGTGTTGCCCGACTGGGAGCTGGACGCCCAGCCGCGGCGTGGCGGCTGGATCGCGCTGTCACACGACGGTACCCTGACGCGCCACGATTTACCGGACTTCATCGAGTAGTTCAGGGTGCTTGCCCAGCAAGCGCAGCAACTTCACCAGCGCCACCGGCGCATGCGCCTCGCCCGATTCGAAGCGCGCAAAATCCCCCGCCTCGCTTCCAAACAGCGCATCCGCCTTCTGCCGGGTCAGCCCCAGTTGCTTGCGCATCGCCCGGATGGTCTTGAGCTCCTGCGCATCCACCTGCTTGCGGAAGGCCGCGACCAGTTTGCCATAATGCTCGTGCTCACCCTGCGCGAACATGACTTCCTTGCAGCCCGCGCAATGCTCGACGACGACGTCCGGAATCGTCGTGCTCTGCCCCTTGTAGGTGTAGTGCATTTCCCTGATCGCATGCGTCAGCGGCGAGACGCCGCAGTTCGGGCATGTCAGCATCCTTCCCTCCTTCCTTGATCGTCCACCATCCTACCAAAGTGGCGCGATGCGCCGCGCCCGCATATTTGTTCAATATGCATGTTTACATTTGCCAAGTCGCTGTTATACTTCACTACAACACCACTTCAACACATCACCCAATCAGCATACTCTCGGGAGAAACCCCATGAACCATGCAGCGCCACAACCACGGAGGACTGGACATGACAGTCGGCTGGAATGACAACACACCCATTTACCGCCAGCTCAAGGAGCGGGTGGTGGGCATGATGCTCGACGGCATATTGAAAGCCGGCGATGCCCTGCCCTCGGTCCGCCAGATCGCGGCCGAATATCAACTCAATCCGATCACCGTCTCCAAGGCCTATCAGGAGCTGGTCGACGACAACCTGGTGGAAAAACGAAGGGGAATTGGCATGTACGTCACCGAAGGAGCAAGCGAAAAACTGCTGGCCACCGAACGCGAGCGCTTCATCCGCGAGGAATGGCCGGCCATGGTCGAACGCATCCGCCGCCTGGGCCTGAACGTGGAACAGCTGCTACGCGCCAGCAACCCGGGCGACCCGGGACTTGCCCCGGGAGCGTCGGCATGAGCGCCGTCATCGCAGCACGCGGCCTGACCAAACGTTACGGCAAGCGGACCGCCGTCGACGGCATCGATTTCGACATCCCCGCCGGCCGCATCGTCGGCCTGATCGGCCCCAACGGCTCGGGCAAGACCACCACGCTCAAGGCGGCGCTGGGCCTGATCCCCTTCGACGGCCAGTTGTCGGTGCTGGGCTTCGACCCGCGCACCCAGCGCGACGACCTGATGAAGGAAGTCTGCTTCATCGCCGACGTCGCCATCCTGCCGCGCTGGCTGCGGGTGAAGGATGCGATCGACTTCGTGGCCGGCGTGCATCCGCGCTTCGATCGCAAGAAGGCCGAGCGCTACATCGCGCATACCAAGCTCAGGCCGACCATGAAGGTCAAGGAAATGTCGAAGGGCATGATCGTCCAGCTGCACCTTGCACTGGTGATGGCCATCGACGCCAAGCTGCTGGTCCTGGATGAACCGACGCTGGGCCTGGACATCATGTACCGCAAGCAGTTTTACCAGAACCTGCTGGAAGACTACTTCGACGAGCAGAAGACCATCGTCATCACCACCCACCAGGTGGAAGAGGTCGAGCACATCCTCACCGACCTGATGTTCATCCGCGAGGGCAAGATCGTGCTGTCCGCCTCGATGGAAGAAATCGGCGAGCGCTACACCGAAGTGATGGTCCCGGCCGACAAGCTCAATGCCGCCAATGCCCTGGCCCCGCTCGACAAGCGCACCGTGTTCGGCAAGTCGGTGATGCTGTTCGATGCAAACGCGCCGGGCGGCGTGTCGCGCGCCCAGCTCGCCCAGCTCGGCGAGACCCGCAATCCCAGCGTTGCCGACCTGTTCGTGGCAACCATGAAAGGAACCTACGCATGAAAACGATGAAATGGCTGCTCCGGCGCGAGTTCTGGGAGCACAAGGGCGCCTTCTTCTGGACCCCGGTCGCGGTGGCCGCGGCCATGCTCCTGCTGGTGGGCGGCGGCTTCATGTACGCCATGGCCTTCGGCGGCAGCGAAACCATCCAGATCAACGGCCACAACGTCGTGTCGATCCAGGGCGTCCCGCCGGCGCTGCGCTACCAGATCGCGCACGTCGCGGCGTCGAGCTACCTGGGCCTGGCGGCGCCCCTGTTCATCGTGCTGGCGGTGGTGGTGTTCTTCTACTGCCTGGCCGCCCTGCACGACGAACGCCGCGACCGCAGCATCCTGTTCTGGAAGTCGCTGCCGCTGTCGGACCGCGACACCGTGCTGTCGAAGGCGGCCACCGCGCTGCTCGTGGCGCCCTTGACCACGATCGCCATCGGCGTGGTGACCGGCCTGGCACTGCTGGTGCTCGGCATGATCAGCGCCGCCGGCAAGGGCATCAACCTGTTCGCACCGGTCTTGACGGAACCGAACCTGTATCTCGGCCCCCTGTACCTGCTGGCCTTCCTGCCGCTGTACGTCATCTGGGCGCTGCCGACCGTCGGCTGGCTGCTGATGGTGTCGAGCTGGGCGCGCTCCAAGGTCTTTCTGTGGGCGGTCGGCACGCCGCTGGTCGTGGCCCTGCTGCTGAAGTGGTTCAACGTCATCGTCGGCCACGTGTCGAACTCGGTCATCGACGTCGACTGGTTCTTCCAGGAAGTGGTGGTGCGCGGCCTGGCCGGCCTGGTGCCGGGGATCTGGCTGTCGCGCGGCGACATCGCGACCATCAACCAGCAGTATGGCCTGGACCCGACTACCCTGCTGAGCCTGTCGTACTCCACGCTGGGCCACCCGAGCACCTGGATCGCCGCCGCCATCGGCGCCGCGATGATCTACGCCGCGATGCGCCTGCGCCGCTGGCGCGACGAGGGCTGAACCCGTGCGCGCCCTGACAGCGATCGCACTCGGCGCCCTGCTCCTGTGCGGCAGCGCCGCCGCACAGGACAAGCCGGTCCGCGAACTCGAGCCTGTGCATGTGAACGCCATGCGCAATCCGGAAGTGCGCAAGTACAAGGTCATCCTGGCCGGCCTGGACGCGTTCGAGCGGCACCGGCAGCTGGCACCAGGGGCGCAGCAGCTGCATTTCCGGCTGCGCCCGCAGGGGAAGGACGAGTCGGCGCAGGCGCTGGCGGTCCGCCTGGTGGGCGACGGCGGTTTCAACATGCCGCTCACGATCGACGCCGACCGGCGTTTCGTGGTGCCGCGCGTTGATGCCGCCGAGGACGCGGAAAGCGAGCTGGAACTAAACCGCAAGCGCCGCGCCTACCGCACCGACCCGGATATCCGCACGCCGGGCATCCCCGCCAACCAGCGCCGTCTGGGCGACCTGCGGCTGGAGTGCAAGGTGACGGTGGCGATGGCCAAGGCGGAGATCCCGACCTTCTGGGTGATGACCATCAACACCATCCTGCTGCGCACCGACTGGTGCAACTTCTTCGGCGACCCCGAGGACTTTCGGTGGGAGAACGTGAGCAAGAAGGCGCATTTCCCGTTCCGCAGTGACCAGCCGCTTCTAGGGGCGGTACTGGTCGACGGGAACCGCTCGGCGAAACTGGAAGTCAAGGGCCATACTTTCCAGGTGCCGATCGGGAACGCCAGCTGGAGCGACGACGCGCTGGTCGAGCTGACGTTCGCGCAGCCGCCCGAACCGGCTACTGGAACTGCTGGCGAAACGCCTCGAACTGCGCCTTGAGTTCCTCGAGTTCGCCGCGCAATGCGGCGACTTCCTGTTCCAGCTGGCCGACGCGGCTGGCGCCGCCTCCGCCGAGGCCGGCGCCGGCAGCGGGCGGCTCGTAGGCCGCCAGCTCGCCGCCCAGCAGGTGGCCGTAGCGCGGCTCCTTGGTGCCCGCGGCGCGGTCGAGTTTGGCGACCAGCGGCGGGTATTTATCGATCAGGAACTGCAGCACGGCCTCGACATCCGGCACGCTCTTGAACTCGAACAGGCGGCCGGTGCGGGTGCGGATCTCGCCGGCGGTCTGCAGGCCGCGCAGCATCAGGATGCTGAGGACCGCCACCTTGTCCTGCTCCAGGGTCCACTTGATGCGCATGCGGTGTTCGTACTTCACCACGCGCGCGCCGGCCTGCGAGATGGCGCTGACCAGCTTCTTCTCGATCAGGCGCTGCAGGGTATCCTGGACCATCTCGTCGGTCAGCTGCATGATCGGATCGCGGCTCGACAGCTGGTTGCAGCCGTTGACGATGGCGTTCACCGACATCGGGTAGTTATCGGGCGTCAGCGCCTCTTTTTCGGCCAGTACCGCGAGCACGCGGATTTCCATCGGGTCAAGTACGGCAGCATTCGCGGCGCCGGCCGTATTCTCGGGCGTGCCCGTCGTTTCATTCGTCATGCGTTTCCTCAGTCCACCAGTCGGTTCAGTTGTGCCGAATCGAGTTTATCACCCTCGGCCAGCTTCGGACAGCACAGGCCGGCATCAACCATGGTGTTGGTGAGGCGCTCGATCTGCTCGTCCTGGCGGGCGACGTGATCGATCAGGCCGCGCAGGGCCTTCGACAAGGGGTCGTCGCCGTTGGGCGTGACGCCGTAGGCCGCGAACAGGTGGGCGCTGCGCGACTGGTCTTCCTTGCGGATGATGTGGGCCGGGTTGCCGACCGCCGTGGCGCCCGCGGGCACCGGCTTGATGACCACGGCATTGGAGCCGACCTTGGCGTATTCGCCGACCGTGAAGGCGCCCAGCACCTGGGCGCCGGCGCCGACGATCACGCCGCGCTCGAGCGTCGGGTGGCGCTTGGTGCCGGCCACCAGGGTGGTGCCGCCCAGGGTGACGCCCTGGTAGATGGTGCAGTCGTCGCCGACCACGGCGGTTTCACCGATGACCACGCCGAAGCCGTGGTCGATGAAGACCCGGCGGCCGATGGTGGCGCCCGGATGGATCTCGATGCCGGTGATGATGCGGGCGAGGTAGGAGATGAAGCGGCCGATCCACTTCAGGCCCAGCTTCCAGCAGGCATGCGCCCAACTGTGCATGATCACGGCGTGCAGGCCGGGATAGCAGGTCAGGACTTCCCAGCCGTTGCGGGCGGCCGGGTCGCGCTGGATGATGCTCTGGATATCGTCGCGTAATTTGGAAAACATAATAAGGAAATTCGCAAACCAGTGCGGATGGTAGCGCATGTTGCGGGGGTTTGCTTGGAGCTTGCGGGAAAGCTTGCGCTGCGGGTTGCGCAAAGAAATCGAGGGAACAATGCCGGCGGCATTGCTCCCTCAGGATGGGTGAAACACTCAGGCTTCGCGTGCGATGCGCTGGCGGCGCGCCTCGTACAGGCACACGCCCGAGGCGACCGACACGTTCAGGCTCTCGACCGAGCCGAACATCGGAATGTTGACCAGGAGGTCGCAGGTCTCGCGCGTCAGGCGGCGCATGCCCTCGCCTTCGGACCCCATCACCAGCGCGGTCGGGCCGCTGAAGTCGGCTTCGTACAGGCCCTTGTCGGCGTCGTCCGAGGTGCCGATCAGCCAGATGCCGCGGTCCTTCAGCTCGCGCATGGTGCGCGCCAGGTTGGTCACCGTGATGTAGGGCACGGTCTCGGCCGCGCCGCTCGCCACTTTCGCCGCGGTGGCGTTCAGGCCGACCGCGCGGTCTTTCGGGACGATCACGGCGTGCGCGCCGACGCCGTCGGCCACGCGCAGGCAGGCGCCCAGGTTGTGCGGGTCGGTGATGCCGTCGAGGATCAGGAGCAGCGGCGGACCCTCGATCGCATCGAGCAGCTCGTCCAGGTTGCGCGCCAGCGCCAGCTGGCTGGCAAAGGCGATCACGCCCTGGTGGCGGCGGGTGCCGGTGATCTTGTCGAGACGCGCGGCGTCGACTGGCATGACGCGCACGCCGGCCTCTTTCGCGCTGGCGATCAAGGCCTTCATGCGGGCATCGTTGCGCTCGGCATCGACGAAGATCTCTTCCACCGACTGGGCCTCGTGGCGCAGCCGCGAGGTCACCGCGTGGAACCCGAATAACATTTTATTTTTCATGTATTACTGTTTCTTCCTGCTAGTTTTGGCAGCGGGGGTCTTGGCCACCGCTTTGGTTTTTGGCGCGCCGGGCTTGGCGGCGCGCTTCGTGGGCGTCTTGGACGCGGTTTTGCTTGCGGTCTTGCCGGCAGTCTTGGCCGATGGCTTGCGGGCGCTGCGCGGCGGCGGCACGAAGACCACGTCTTCGTCCTTGTCCTCCTCTTGCGCTGCCTCGGTGCTGGTGGCGCGCGACGGCTCCGTCGGCGCCTCGGCCTGGGCTTTCGCCTTGCGCTTCTTCGGCGGCTTCGGCTCCAGGGCCTCGACCGCGGCCTGGCGCGCACGCTCGAGCGGCGCCGGGATGCTCTCTTGCGCGCCGGCCTGGGCCAGCACCAGGTCGATCTTCCTCGCCTCGAGGTCGACCTTCGCCACCTTGACGGTCACCTTGCTGGTCAGCTTGTACACCTGGCCGCTGCGCTCGCCGCGCAGTTCGTGGCGCGCCTCGTCGTACTGGAAGTAGTCGGTGCCCAGCCCGCTGATGTGCACCAGGCCCTCGACGTAGAGCTGGTCAAGCGTGACGAAGATGCCGAACGGGGTCACGCCGGAGACGGTGCCGGTGAAGTCCTCGCCCAGCTTGTCTTGCATGAAGTAGCACTTCAGCCAGTTCTCGACGTCGCGCGAGGCTTCGTCGGCGCGGCGCTCGTTGGCCGAGCAGTGCACGCCCAGCGCGTCCCAGATGGTCAGGTCCTTCTCGTTCTTGGCCTTGCCTTCCGCCTTGTCCTTGGCGGCCTGCTTGCGCGCCGAATTCGACAGCGTCGTGTTCAGGCCGGCCAGGTCGATGCCCTTCGGCTCGTACTTCTTGCCTTGCAGGATGGCCTTGATCGCGCGGTGGGTCAGCAGGTCCGGGTAGCGGCGGATCGGGCTGGTGAAGTGGGCATAGGCTTCGTACGCCAGGCCGAAGTGGCCGACGTTGTCCGGGCTGTAGACCGCCTGCTGCATCGAGCGCAGCAGCATGGTCTGCAGCAGGGCCGCATCCGGGCGCTCCTTGATTCTCTGCATGACCTCGGCGTAGTCGCGCGCCGTGGGCGAAGTGCCCCCGCCCAGGTTCAGGCCTACCAGCTTCAGGAAGGTGCGCAGCTGCAGCAGCTTTTCCTCGGTCGGCACCGCGTGGACGCGGAAGGTGCCGGGGTGCTTGTGGCGGATCAGGAGGTCGGCCGCGCACACGTTGGCGGCCAGCATGCACTCTTCGATGAGGCGGTGCGCATCGTTGCGGGTGCGCGGGATGATCTTTTCGATCTTGCCCACCGCATTGCAGACGATGTAGGTCTCGGTGGTCTCGAAGTCGATCGCACCGCGTTCCTGGCGCGCCTTGAGCAGCGCGCGGAACACCTCGTTCAGGTGCAGCAGGTGCGGCACGATGCCTGGCCTGCGCTGCGCTTCCGGGCCACCCGTGTTGCCAAGGATCTCGGCAACCTCGTTGTAGGTCAGGCGCGCAGCCGAGTGCATCACGGCCGGGTAGAACTGGTAGGCGGTGACTTCGCCGTCCTCGGTGACGACCATGTCGCACACCAGGGTGCAGCGGTCCACCGCCGGGTTCAGCGAGCACAGGCCGTTGGACAGCTTCTCGGGCAGCATCGGGATCACGCGGCGCGGGAAATAGACCGAGGTGCTGCGCTCGATCGCATCGGTATCGAGCGCGTCGTTCGGCCTGACGTAGTGGCTGACGTCGGCGATCGCCACCAGGAGGCGGTAGCCCTTGGTACGGCCGATCTTGACAGGTTCGCAGTAGACCGCGTCGTCGAAGTCGCGCGCGTCTTCGCCGTCGATGGTCACCAGGGGCACGTCGCGCAGGTCGACGCGGTTGGCCAGGTCGGCATCCACCACTTCGTTGGGCAGGCGGTTGGCCTGCTTCAGCGCGGCCGGCGAGAACACGTGCGGCACGCCGAACTTGCGCACCGCGATTTCGATTTCCATGCCCGGGTCGTCCAGCTCGCCGAGCACCTCGACGATCCTGCCGGTGGGCTGCTGGAAGCGCGATGGCTGCTCGATCAGCTCGACGCTGACCACCTGCCCGGCCTTGGCCTTGCCCGGGCCGCCCGCGACCAGCACGTCCTGGCTGATGCGCACGTCTTCCGGCGACACGATCCAGACCCCGCCTTCGTTCAGCAGGCGGCCGATCAGGTGGGTGTTGGCGCGCTCGACCACTTCGACGATGGTCCCTTCCGGGCGCCCGCGGCGGTCGGTGCCGGTGACGCGTGCGCGCACGCGGTCGCCGTTGAGCACCTTGTTCATTTCCTTATCGTTCAGGAACAGGTCGTCGCCGCCCTCATCCGGAATGACGAAGCCGTAGCCGTCGCGGTGGGCGCTGACGCGGCCGGTAACGAAACCGGACTGGTCGGCCAACACATAGGTGCCGCTCGCGTCGGCACGGATCTGGCCGTCGCGCTCCATGGCGTTCAGCCGGCGGCCGAGGACTTCCTGGGCGGCGGGCTTGACCTTCAGGCTGCGCGCCAGATCGCTCGCGGCGAGCGGGCCCTTGGCACTGCGAAAGACGGCGAGGATTTCCTCGCGGCTAGGAATGGTATGGGTAGGTTGCTTCAAATCGTTTTCTTATTTCTCTTGATAGCGGCGCTGCCGGTGCAGCTGCCCGGGAATGATGAATACCTTGACAGGCGTAGTGTAAGGGATTGCCTAGCGATTCGCCTAACATGTGCAGCGAAGCGTGCTCGAAGTCTCCCGATGAAAACCTTGCTTTGGGCTTTTGACTTTTGAAATCCTTCCGCTATAATCTCGGTCTCTTCAGCAACGCAGCTCGCTGCAGCAGGAGAAAAACAGTAGCGGCAGAGGCGTTTCACACTGCGACCAACGAAAGTTGATCTGGCGAAAAATGACAAAGCCTGCTATTGTAGCAGAGTTAGTTCAGTGCCCACGTGGCGGAATTGGTAGACGCGCATGGTTCAGGTCCATGTGCCGCGAGGTGTGGGGGTTCGAGTCCCTCCGTGGGCACCATAGAATTCCGTAGAAGTATGCAGTATCGTAGGCCCGGCGGGGTAATTCGGACTAATGGTCTGAATTACGAAGGCCGGTGCGGAAGCCTGCAAGGTGTTAGCAGTACCGAAGTAAATATGCCCACGTGGCGGAATTGGTAGACGCGCATGGTTCAGGTCCATGTGCCGCGAGGTGTGGGGGTTCGAGTCCCTCCGTGGGCACCATAGAATTCCGTAGAAGTATGCAGTATCGTAGGCCCGGCGGGTTCCCCGCCGGTGCGGAAGCCTGCAAGGTGTTAGCAGTACCGAAGTAAATATGCCCACGTGGCGGAATTGGTAGACGCGCATGGTTCAGGTCCATGTGCCGCGAGGTGTGGGGGTTCGAGTCCCTCCGTGGGCACCAGCTACCGGATGTAAATCCGCAAGAAGTTGTAAGAAGTTTTGAGGTTGTAGCAGTATCAGTGCCCACGTGGCGGAATTGGTAGACGCGCATGGTTCAGGTCCATGTGCCGCGAGGTGTGGGGGTTCGAGTCCCTCCGTGGGCACCAAACTCTACCTAGGACAGACGTCCCGCAAAACGCCGTAAGCTTTGAAAAAGGCTTACGGCGTTTTGCGTTTACCCGCCCTCTTCCTGTGCCGCCAGGTCGTCCAGGATCGGGCAGCTCGAACGCGCATCGCCATGGCAGGATGCGGCCAGGGCTTCGAGCGTGCGGCGCATCGCTTCCATTTCCGCGATCTTGCGGTTCAGTTCATCGATGTGGGTCCGTGCCAGGGCGCGCACGTCGGCACTGGCGCGCCCCTTGTCCTGCCACAGGCTCAGCAACTTGCCGATCTGCTGGAGCGAAAAGCCGAGCGCGCGGGCGCGATGGATGAACTGCAGCACGCGCACGTCGTCCGCGCCGTACACACGGTAGCCGGCCTCGGTGCGTTTCGCCTCGCCGGTCAAGCCGATCGATTCGTAGTGACGAATCATCTTGGCCGATACGCCGGAAGCCCTGGCGGCGTCACCGATATTGAGCAGCGTGGCGCCTTGCGGCATGGTCCCCTCCTGTTGCCTTCCCATTGTTCCTCCATTGAGCCCGATCCAAGGGCGCCGGCACATCCCGCGCTACGGTCACTCCTGTCGAGCCTGTTCGATGGCCCGGTCCCTGCCCTTGTCGCCTCGTTACGGAGATTAATCATGAAATCAAGAAAGAGCAATGCCCCGGATCCCGGCAAGCCCGGGCATGAAGGCGGATGCACCATCAACATCCGCATCAAGAGCAGCGGCACCATCAACATCTACAACTGCTCCGCGCCCACGCCGCCCGAGACCCCGTGCGCGCCGCCAGATGGCGAGCATCCTTGCCCTCCCGGCGCGCCCGGCGCCTGCGTGCCGGTCTCGCTGGGCGCCAAGCCCAAGCAGAGCCGGCGCAACAAGCTCGACCGGCTGCTCGCCAACAACCGCGTCCCCAGCACGCTCGGCGCCTCGTTCTTCCACCTGACGCGGCGCTACCTCGCGGGCAAGACGCCCGCCAACGCGCTGGAGGAAAGCGGTTTCGCCACCCTGCGCCGGCTGCCGCCGGAGCTGCAACGGGTGCTGGCCTGCGCCAGCAATTCCCTCAATAGCCTGAGCGGCGGCGAGCGCAGCCGCCTGTTCGCGACCGGCCTGCTGCCCGCCATCGACCAGCCGCTCGCCCTGGCGCAGCTGTCGCTGGGCTTTGCCCAGGAAATCGCGGACCGCGTCGGCGTGCAGGCCTTCGACGAGGCCGGCTGTGCGACCCAGGAGCATTCCGGCCGGGTGCGCGTGCGGCCGTATATCCCGGGCGAGGAGAACTTCGATCCCCTGGTGCGGATCTGCCGGGTCAACGGCCTGCGCACCGGCAGCTACACCCCGCCGCTGTCCCCGGGCGACTACCTGCCCGCCGAACTGCAGCAGCGCTGCCGCGTGATCATGGAAGGCAACGAGGCACGGCAGGTATGCGAGGTGCAGACCACCGACTGCCCCGGCAACAGCGCGGCCGGCGCCTGCCAGCGCGTACTGGAAATCGAGGCGGGCCAGGGCGTGCTGCTGGAAGGCGTGAACTTCTCCAGCGTCGATGCATCGGTGCGGATCTTCGCCAAGGACGCGCCGGGCACGGTGCTGCGCGAGGTCCCCGCCCAGGTGTGCGGCGACGACGAGACTCCGCTCACCGAGCGCGTCGGCAATCAAGACCGCCTGATCCTCGATTGCCGGGTACACGACCGCCTCAGCTTCCAGGTGCCCGCCGACCTGGCGCCCGGCGTGTACGGCTTCCAGGTCGCAGTGCCCAACCTCAGCACCTATCCCGGCCACGGTCCGGTGCTGCTGTCGAACGTCGAGTACATCGGCGTGGCCACGCCCTCGAGCGCGCGTTTCGAGATCCGCAGCGAAAGCCTGTACGCGCGCGCCGAGACCTCGCCCGCCTCGTTCGGCTCGGACGAAGTCGGCATCCGCATCGTGGCGCTGCCGCTGTTTCCCGACCTGAGCTCGGGCCCCGCGCAACTGCCCAACGGCGGCGCGCCGATCCGCTTCGACGACGTCGATTCCGGCGAAACGCGCGCCATGGACCACCTGCTGTTTTCGCACCAGGCGCCGATCCTGGGCGCCGCGCTGTCGATCCGGGGCTTCGAGATCGACGGCGAAGAGGCTTTCGAGCGCCAGATCGAGGACACGCTGGACGCCTTCATCGCCATCCTGAAGGACCAGTTGGCCTTCGTGATGGACCACCTCAAGGAGGCCGGCCAGATCGCCGCCAAGCTGGCCGGCTACGGCCTCAAGGGCCTGATCGCCGCCGCCATCGCGGCCGCGGTGGTGGTCGCGATCGACGTGTTCGTGGCGCTGTGGGCGCCGGCCGATCCGATCATCGAGGACATGATCGGGCCCAGCGTCCAGGACCTGGTCGAGCTGACCAACGTCGACGTTGCGCTGCCGGCGGCGAGCGAACACCTCACGCCGCAGGGGATCAGGGTCCGGGTGACGCCGCTCGACAAGATTCCCGGCCAGTACCGGGAACGGCGCGAGTACATCAGCGACGACGAGGACAGCCGCTACGAAATCGTGCTGCGCTACAACCGGGTGGCATAGGCCGGCGCCGTGCTCCGGGCGAGGAGGAAAAACGACGCGATACTTGACTTGCCGCACGATCGCGGTAAGCTCGACAGCACATGAAACATCGTATCCTCCTCCTTGCGCTTGGCCTGGCGGCACATGCGGCATTTGCCGGTCCGGCCCCGTATTACCAATGGCGCAGCAAATTGAACGGCGCGCTTGCATGCTCGCAGACGCCCCTGGGGCCGGGTTGGGAGAAATCCGCCGGCCCCTACCGGGACGCGCGTTGCGAAAAACCCATTGTTGCTAAATAATGGGGTGCAAGCCGCATCTCATCCGACATGCATCCGATTATTCCAATAGCGAGGAGACACCGATGTTTACGAGTCCGGAGCAGTTCGCCAACGCGACCAAGACCCTGTTCGACCTGCAGATGCAAACCTTCAACACCCTCGCCGACAAGACCGTCAAGGGCGTCGAGCAGGTGGTGGCGCTGAACATGAATGCAGCGAAGAGCTCGATGGCCGGCTCGATCGCGGCCGGCCAGCAGATCGCGGGCCTGGCCGGCAGCGGCGACCCCAAGGCCGCCATCGCCGCCCTGCATGCGCGCATGCAGCCGGGCGCCGCCGGCGCCGCGGAGTACCGCGAGCAGCTCAAGGCCATCATCGACGAGATGCACCAGGAGTTCCGCCAGGCCGCCGATACCCACGTGGCCGAAGCCAAGAGCACCCTGTCGGCCCTGATCTACGACGTGACCCAGAACGTCAAGCCGGGGTCGGAAAACGCCGTCGAGATCATCAAGACCGCCATCGACAATGCCTTCAAGGGCTACGAACAGGTAACCCAGGCGACCCGCCAGGCAGTGCAGACCGTGGAAGCGCAGATCGCGAAGGCCACGTCGATGGTCCAGCCGGGCGAACAAAAACAGGCTGAATAAAGCATCAGGGCCGGCAATGCCGGCCCCATGAAAGGAAATTTCATTTTACGCTTCTAGATGAAATTTTCTTTCAACCCTCGTCGTTCTCGATTCCCAGCAAATCCTCCAGCCGCGCCAGCGAGGCATCCTCCTTGATGACCGAACGCAGCCATGCGTGAAGCGGCTGTTCGCCCCAGCGCGCCGCCTTCTCGGCCAGATAGGCGACCGGGCTGTGCGGCTCGGTGCGGCGGAAGAATTCGGCCACGCCGCGCAGCTGGGCCAGCGCCTGCTCGCGGCTTTGCGGCGGCCCCTCTCCCACGCTGTGCACGCCCTGCACGCCCTGCACGCGCGGCGCGCCGCCAGGGGCCGCCGCCACCGGCATGCCCTGCGCCGCTACCTGCGGACGTGCTACCTGCGGCGCCGCCAGGTCCTCGAAGTCGCGCAGCGCCGCGCGCGCAGCGCCGAAGCTGGGGCCGTCGACGCCCAGCCGCTCGTCGACGACGCGCTCCAGTTCCGCCAGCGCGGCCAGGCAGCCGTGCGCCGCTTCGGCCAGCGCCTGGCGCGCCGCCGGCGTCGCCCTGGTGCGCGCCGCCTCCAGCTCGGCCACGCTGTCCGGTCCGCGCGCACGCGCCGCTTCCCAGCCGAGCATGGTCAGGCCATCGGCCAGCGGCACTTCCTTCACCAGGGGCGCGATGCGCGCGGCGATCCAGGCCAGGTTGCCGATGCGGCGCTCATGGCCGTCTTCGTCCGGCAAGGGATGAACGCCGTCCCAGTAGCGCTCGCACAGCGCCGCCAACAGGCGCAGGCTGTCCGCCAGGCCGGCCAGCCGGTCGGTCTTCGCCGCCGCCTCGGCCAGCCAGACCGCCAGCTGCAGATCCTTGCTGCGCGTTTCGATCAGCTCGGCGCAGCGTCTGGCCACGAACTTCCAGTCGGCTTCCTTCAGGGTCGTCACCCAGGCGCCCTGCTCGATCGACGGGTCGTCGGCCTGGCGCGCGCGGCTGACGGCGTCGAACTCGGGCGAGAACGCCAGGTCCTCGCCGCAAGGCTGGTCCGCAGCGATCGGGGCCAGCAGTTTCTCGATATCCAGCATGGGAGCTCCTTATTCGATCGCGTACTTGAACTTGCCGGCCCTGGTCGCGCCCACCTTGACCCGGGTGATCGCCCCGCCCTCGGCCATGCGCGCCAGCACGCTGTCCGCGATCTCGGGCAGCAGCGTGCCGTTCAGGATGTTGTCGACGTTGCGCGCGCCCGAATCGACCTCGGTGCAGCGGCTCAATACCGCCGACACCAGCGCGTCGTCGTACTCGAAGCGGGCGCGATGGTTGTCCAGCACGCGCGTCTTGATGCGGTCCAGCTTCAGGCGGATGATGTTGGTCAGCACCTCGTCGCGGATCGGGTAGAAGGGCACCACCGCCAGGCGTCCCAGGAAGGCCGGCTTGAAGTGCTTCATGAGCTGCGGGCGGATCAGCTCCGCCAGCTGCTCCGGCGTCGGCACCTCGTTCAGGGGCTTGTTCAGGCAGGCCGCCATCATCTGGCTCGAGCCGACGTTCGAGGTCAGGATGATGATGGTGTTGCGAAAGTCGATCTGGCGCCCTTCCGCATCGTCCATCACGCCCTTGTCGAAGACCTGGAAGAACAGCTCCATCACGTCGGGATGGGCCTTTTCGACTTCGTCGAGCAGCACCACGCTATAGGGATTGCGGCGCACCGCCTCGGTCAGCACGCCGCCCTCGCCATAGCCGACGTAGCCGGGCGGCGAGCCTTTCAGACCGGAGACGCTGTGCGCCTCCTGGTATTCGCTCATGTTGATGGTGACCAGCTTGCGCTCGCCGCCGTAGAGGATGTCGGCCAGCGCCAGCGCGGTCTCGGTCTTGCCCACGCCCGAGGTGCCCACGAACAGGAACACGCCTTTCGGCTTGTTCGGGTCGTCCAGGTTGGCGCGCGCGGTGCGCACCCGCTGCGCCACCGCATGACTGGCATGCGATTGGCCGAGGATGCGCTCGTCCAGCATGGACTGCAGCCGCATCACCGTGCTCAGCTCGTCCTTGACCATGCGGCCCAACGGGATGCCGGTCCAGTTGGCGACGATTTCCGCCACCGTGTGGCCGTCCACCTGCACCGGCACCAGCGGCGTGTCGCCCTGCAGGCTACGCAGGCGGTCGACGCGCTCGCGCAGCGCGCCCGCGTCCTGGCTCCGTCCTTCCTCGAGCGCGCTGCGCATCTCGCCGATTTCAAGGGCGATTTTCTGCTCCTCGTCCCAGCGCTGCTGCAGGCCGATGCGCTCATCGATCAGGGCGCCGCGCTGCTGGCGCAGCTGTGACAGTGTGTCCTCGTGGCTGGCGCCGGTGTCGGCTTCGCGCTGCAGCGCCGACATCTGCGCGTCGATGCGCTCGATCCGGCGGCTGCAGTCTTCCAGCGCCGCCGGGGTGGCGCTCTGGCCCAGGGCCACCTTGGCGCAGGCCGTGTCGAGCACGCTGATCGCCTTGTCCGGCAGCTGGCGGCCGCTGATGTAGCGGTGCGACAGGCGCACCGCTTCAAGCACCGCGTCGTCATAGATGCGCACCTTGAAGTGGCTTTCCATCAGCGGCGCCATGGCGCGCAGCATGGCGCAGGCGGTCGGCTCGTCCGGCTCCTCGACCTTGATCACCTGGAAGCGCCGCGCCAGCGCCGCGTCCTTCTCGAAGTACTTCTTGTACTCGCCCCAGGTGGTGGCCGCGATGGTGCGCAATTCGCCGCGCGCCAGCGCGGGTTTGAGCAGGTTGGCGGCGTCGTTCTGGCCGACCGCGCCGCCGGCGCCGATCATGGTGTGGGCCTCGTCGACGAACAGGATGATCGCGTGCGGGCTTTTTTTCACTTCCTCGATCACGTTCTTCAGGCGGTTCTCGAACTCGCCCTTCACCGAGGCCCCGGCCTGCAGCAGGCCCATGTCGAGGGTGTGGATCTCCACGCCCCTGAGCACCTCCGGCACCTCCTCCTTTGCGATGCGCAGCGCCAGGCCTTCCACCACGGCGGTCTTGCCCACGCCCGCCTCGCCGGTCAGGATCGGGTTGTTCTGGCGCCGCCGCATCAGGATGTCGATCGCCTGGCGGATCTCGGGATCGCGCCCGATCACCGGATCGACCCGTCCCTCGCGTGCGCGCTGGGTCAGGCAGGTGGTGTACTGGTCGAGCGCCGGCGTCGCGCGCGCCGGGCCGGCGGCGATCTCCCCGGCGGCGTCGCCGGGCGGATCATCCTGTCCGGATACTGCCGTCTGCGCTTCTACCGAGCCGCGCGTGAGCTTGTCCAGGTCATGCTTCAGGCGGTCGACCGGGAACTTGCGGAACAGGGGCGACGCGCGCAGCGCCAGCTGCGACAGCGAGGGCTCCGTCAGCAGCGCCAGCAGCAGGTGGCCGCTGCGGATCTGGTTCGGTTGACCCGCGGTTGGCGTCGCCAGGGACGCGATCAGCCAGGCATGTTCGAACAGCACCGGCAGGTGGCGCGAGAACACCGGCGTGCGCGCGCTGCCGCTGGCGAAGCGGGCGACCTCCTTGCGCAGATCGGTCTCCAGCCCCGTCGGGCTGATGTCGCAGGCCTGGGCGATCACGCACAGGTCGCTCCCCGGCTGCTCGATCAGGCCCAGGAACAGGTGCTCGATCTCGACCTCGTACTGCCCCATGCCGACGCAGATCGAGGCGGCGCGCGTGGCGGCGGCGCGGGTGGTGTCGTTCAGCTTGCCGATCAGGGTCTTGAGATTGATGTCCATCGTATCGCGTCCTTGTAGATAGAGGGCTGGCCGCGGCTCAGCGCGGCCGGCCGTTGCGCTTGACGGCGTAGTGCAGCGAGGAAGGCTGCAGCACCGCATTGAAGTTCACCGGCTCGCTGCCGTCCAGCAGGCTGAGGCGGGCATGGATGATGAAGCTGAGGCGGTTGACGCTGCCCGCCACCAGGTCGAGCGTGGCGGATACGTCGCGCAGGCGCGGCTCATGGGCTTCGATCGCGTCCTGGATGCTGGCGCAGACGGCGGCGCGGTCCGCGCTGCTGGTGAGGCAGTAGCCGGCGAAATCCTGCAGGCCGTAGTGCAGGATGGAAGCACGCGCTTCCGGATAGGCGTTGAGGATGGCCGGATCGAACGACAGGCGCGTATTGAGCAGCGCTTCGAGGTCGCGCGCCACGCAGTCCTTGAGTTGCTCGCTGGTGAGGGGCGCGCCCCTGGCGGCGTCCGGGCGCTCGTCCATGAGCCGGTCCAGCAGGCCGGGCTTGCAGCCCTTCATGCGTCCTCCGATCCTTGAAAAAGCGCGCGGCGCAGCGGCATCGGCCGCGTGCGCCGCGCACGCACCGGCCGCCCCGGTCTGCACCCCGGGGCGGCCGAGGAATCAGGCGACCTTGTTGGCCGCCAGGTCCCAGCCGCCCGAGGTGTTGCCGCCCGAGCCGCCGCCGATCTTCTGCTGGGTGTACTTCCACTTGATCTTCGAGAATTTCAGGCCGACTTCTTCCTGGATGATGCTACCCTCGGCCACCTTCGGCTTGACGCCGCCGATCAGGACGTTCTCCAGTTCGATCTCGAAGTACTTGATGCGCTCGCCCTGGCCGTCGGCGCGCATGAATTCCAGCTTGGCCTTCGGGATGGTCTTGCCCGCCGAGCAGGTCTGCAGCAGGATCGGCGAGGACAGATCGGCCAGCTTCTTCAGCGTGATCTCCTCGTGTTCGCAACGCTCGGCGGTGTGGCCGCCGCCGGTCGATGCGGTAGCCGAACGCGGCTGCTTCACGCCCCAGTCCACGGCCAGGCACTCGATCCAGTCCTTGTGCTTGTCGTCCATCGATTCGCCCTTGATCCCGTCGATCTGCAGGTACACGTCAATTGCCATGTTCTACTCCATTCACGTTAAAAGAAAAAGCTGCTTAGCCATTGGTCGATTGGGGCAACTCCGCGACCAGTCGGAGCGAAACGGACAGCTCGTCGAGCTGGAAGTGCGGGCGCAGGAAGGACACCGCGCGGTACACGCCGGGACGGCCGGGGACTTCGGACACCTGCACGCTGGCCTCGCGCAGCGGGAACTGGGCCTTCTGGTCCTGGCTCGCGTTGTCGTCGAGGAGCACGTACTGGGTCAGCCAGCGGTTCAGGTAATCCTGTACATTGGACGCGGCGGCGAAGCTGCCGATCTTGTCGCGCATCATGGCCTTCATGTAGTGGGCGATGCGCGAGACCGCGAAGATGTACTGCAGCTGCGAGGACAGCACGGCGTTGGCATTGGCCGCTTCGTTGTTGTACTTCTTCGCCTTCTGCGCCGACTGAGCGCCGAAGAAAGCCGCGTACGAGGTGTTCTTGCAGTGGACCAGGGAGATGAAGCCGAGGTCCGACAGCTCCTTCTCGCGGCGGTCGGTAATCGCCAGCTCGGTCGGGCACTTGAGCGCCACCTCGCCCTCGTCGGTCTTGAAGGTATGGGCCGGCAGGTTCTCCACCAGGCCGCCGCCCTCGACGCCGCGGATCGCCGCGCACCAGCCGTAATCCTCGAACGCCTTGGTCAGCTTGGAGGCGAACGCGTAGGCCGCGTTGCACCACAGGTACTTCTGGTGGTCGCTGCCGTCCACATCCTCGACGTAGTTGAAGCCTTCGGTGGTCATGCCGTCGGCCGGATGGTAAGGCAGGCGGCCCAGGAAGCGCGGCAGGGTCAGGCCGACGTAGCGCGCGTCTTCCGACTCCCGGAACGCCTTCCACTTGGCGTATTCGACGGTGTCGAAGACCTTGGCCAGGTCGCGTGGTTTACCCAGGTCGCCGAAGCTGTCGATGCCGAACAATTCGGGCGAGCTTGATGTGATGAAGGGCGCGTGGCTGGCGGCCGCCACGTGCGACATCTGCTCCAGGAAGTAGATGTCCTCGGGCTGGCGCGAGATCTCGAAGTCGCCGATCAGGGTGCCGTAGGGCGCGCCGCCGAAGCTGCCGAATTCCTCTTCGTAGACCTTCTTGAACATGCTGCTCTGGTCGAATTCCAGCGCCGACTGGAAGTCCTTCACCAGCTCGCGCTTGCTGGCGTTGAGCATGCGGATCTGCAGGTTGGCGCTGGTGGTGCTGTTCCTGACCAGGTAATTCAGGCCGGTCCAGCTGCGCTCGAGCTTCTGGAACTCGGGGGCGTGCATCACCGCCGAGAGCTGGCTTGATATCATGCGGTCCAGCTCCGCCAGGCGCGCGTCGATCATGGCCGACAGGTTGTTGGACATGATCATGGTGCCCTGCATCACCTGGGTGACGAGCTCGGAGATGATGTCGCGCGCGCGTTCGTGCTCGCTGCTGGATTTCGCGACCCGGCTCTGTTCGACGATCTGGTCGAGCAGCGAGGCGTCGAGCTCCACGGTCGTCGCGCCCGCCTTCGCGGTATCGAGGACGGCCGCCATCATGCCTCCCCTTCGGGTTTGTCCTGCTTCTTCAGGCCCTGCAGTTTCTCGGTATTGCCCAGCACTTCGCTGAGGATGTCTTCGAGCTTGTCGTTGCCGGCCAGCTTGTTGCGCAGGTCGGCCAGCTTGGTGCGCGCCTCCAGCAGGCCATTGAGCGGCGCCACCTGGCGCACCACGGACTCGGGCCGGAAGTCGTCCATCTCCTTGAACTGCAGCTGCACCGCGAACTGGCCGCCTTCGGACGTGAGGTGGTTGTCGACCCTGAAGCTCACGCTGGGCGCCACCGCTCCCAGCACCTCGTCGAAATTGCTGGCGTCGACGTTGACGAACTTCTTGTCCTTCAGGCGCTTCTTTTCCTGCGACGGGTCGTTGCCGAAGTCGCCCACCACACCGACGACGAAGGGCAGCTCCTTGTTCTCGATGGCGTCGCCGATCTCGACGTCGTAGGTCATCTGCACGCGCGGCGCGCGCACCTTCTGCAAGCGTTTCTGCACGCTTTCACTCTTGGCCATGTCGACTCCAGGTTGCGGGGGGGGGGATAGACGGGCCGGCGGGGCCGGCCACGCGGATTACTTGAGACCGGCGAACGGATCCTTGTCGTTGCTGGCGGACTTGGACGACGGCGCCGGCTGGGCGGACGCGGTGGACGGCCGCGACCTGGGCGGCGCCGCGGATTTGCCGGCGTCGCCTTTCCCGGGCACCAGCACAGGCTCACCCAGGCTGGTGCGCAGCAACTTGGCCAGGTCCTGCGCCTCGCTCTTGACGTCGCCGGCCAGGTTGTTCTTGCGGGTCAGGTCGGACAAGGACTTGCTGGCCACGCGCAGCCCGCTGACGGCGATGATGCTGTGCGCCACCGTGTCGTCCGGATCGCGCTCCAGCGCCTCCTGCGCATTCGTGATCGCTTCGCCATAGACGCCGGCATTGAAGCGGATCTGCGCCATCCTGACCCAGGGCCGTTTGTCGACCGGGTGCGACTGGCTGGCCGCCTTCATCATGTTGAAGGCCTTCTCTTCCTGTTTCGCCGCGATCGCGGCATCGGCCTCGGTGAAGATCTGTTCCCCCAGGGCGGCGGTCGGCCTGGCGGTGTCTTTCTTCGGCATGGTTTCGCACCCGGCCAGGGCGACGACACCCAGGATCAAGGGCATCAAGCGTTTGTAGATCATGCTGGTTTCTCCACGACAGTTAAGCCAGCCACCATTATTCGCAAGCGGATTTTCGTGAAATTGCGCACTGTCAACCAAAGTAGAGTTCCCTTTCTTTCACACGTTCAGGGCTTGCGCTTGCGCGCGATCACGGCACGCGCACGCCACTGGGTTTCAATCCGTGCTTGAACCCATAAACGATGAGTGAAGGAAATGGAGATGAGAACAAATTCATCCCTGGCGATCCTGGCGGCGGCCTGTGTGCTGGCCGGCTGCGGCAGCAATGGACTCGCGGCCAGGGCCATGGAGGCCAGCGGCCTGCGCAAGCCGCCCGCACTGCCCGATGCGCAAGGGGCGCCGCGCAGCGTGGCGCTGCGCCTGCACGCCTCGCCCAAGCTGAATGCCGACAAGCGCGGCCAGCCGCTGGCGCTGTCCGTGCGCTTGTACCAGCTGCGCCAGAAGCATGCGTTCGAGCAGGCGCCCTATTCCGACTTCCTCAACCCGCAGGCGGAACGCGAGAGCCTGGGCCCGGACCTGCTCGACGTGCGCGAGATCATGCTGGTGCCTGGCCAGCGCTACGAAGTCCTCGAGAAACTCGGCCGCGAAGCGGGCTACCTGGCCGTGGTCGCCCTGTTCCAGCGCCCCGCCGAGGGGCGCTGGCGCACCGCCGTGGCGGCCGCCGACGCCGAGCGCGGCGGCCTGACGCTCGGCCTGCACGCCTGCGCCATGACGGTGGGCGGCAGCGGCGAGGCGGCGACGCTATCTTCTGTGCGCTGTCAATGAAGCCGGTGTTGTTTCCGCCAAGCTAGGAGTTTCTGAGTTGGAGGCAGGTCGATGAGCATGCCAGCGAAGCTACTGTGGGGCGAGGGACTCTTCTTGCGGCCCCAGCATTTCCAGCAGCAGGACCGCTACCACGAGGCGCGCCTGAACCAGACCGCCTGCGCCCTCCACCCCTATGCCTGGGGCGTGCGCAAGCTGGTGGTCGACTACGACGCCCTGCGCCACGACGTGCTGCGGATCGAAGAGCTGTCGCTCCTGTTCCCGGACGGCGAGGTCTATCGTGCGCCCGACGGCGACCCGCTGCCCCTGCAGGTGCGCCTGGGCGAGCTGCCGGCCGGGGTCCAGACGGTCACCTTCCACGCCGCCCTGCCGGTCTTGAGGGCCTGGGGCGACAACGCGGCCCTCGATGGCGACACCCAGCTCGACGCCCGCTTCTGCAGCATCGACCGCGATACCCAGGACCTGTACACGCGCGCCGCCGAGGCCCCGATCACCTACCTGCGCAAGGCCTTGCGCCTGGTGGCCGACACCGAGCCGCTGGAAGCCTACGACAGCTTCCCCCTGGTGCGGCTGAAGCGCGTGCCGCTAGGGGGCTTCGAGGCCGACCCCGCGTTCGTTCCGCCCAGCCTGTCGATCGACGCCGCGCCCGGCCTGCACCTGAACCTGGCGCGCCTGATGGAAAAGCTGCTGGCCAAGGTCAACGCCCTGTACGGGCACATGCGCGAGCCGAGCAAGAACGTGATCGAGATCCGCGGCGGCGACGTCTCGGCCTTCTGGCTGCTGCACACCGCCAGCACCGGCTATGCCGCGCTGTCGCACTACCTGGGCCACCGCGACCTGCACCCGGAACGCCTGTTCGGCGAGCTGCTGGGGCTGGCCGGCGGCCTGATGACCTATTCGCGCAGCTACCGGCTGGAAGACCTGCCTTCCTACGTCCACGCCGATCCGGGCCCGCAGTTCGCGCGCCTGGACGGCATCATCCGCGACCTGCTCGACACCGTGATCTCGTCGCGCTACTTCACGATCGCGCTGAACCGCGAGCGCCCGTCCTACTACCTGGGCGCGCTCGATTCGGGAAGGATCAACCTGCAGACCACCCTTTACCTGGCGGTGTCGGCCGACATGCCGGCGCTGCAGCTGGTGGACGTGGTGCCGCTGCAGTTCAAGGTGGGCGCGCCGGAAGACGTCGACAAGTTCGTGCTGTCGGCCCTGCCCGGCGTGAAGCTGGTGCACGCGCCCCAGGTGCCGGCGGCGGTGCCGGTGCGGCCCGATACCTATTACTTCACCCTGGAGAACCGTGGCATGCTGTATGAAACGATGCTGAAATCGCAGGCGATCTCGATCTACGTCCCGGACGGGCATGTCCCGAACGGGATCCGCGACCTGCGCCTCGAACTGATCGCGGTGGCCGCATGAACGCCTTCGTCGAACGGCGCGTGGCGCCGCAAGCGGGCGTGGCGGCCGAACGTCCGCCCCAGCGCCTGGTGGACATCATGTACGAAGGCTTCTACGCCCTGTTCCTGCTGAAGAACGGCTGCGGCCCGCAGGACAAGGTGGCTTTCGCCGACAACATGACCGCTTTCCTTTCCGACGTCGACCGCAATGCCAAGGCGCTCGGCATCTCGGCCGAGGACGTGACGGCCGCCAAGTACGCGTTCTGCTCGGCGGTGGACGAGATCATCCTGCGCTCGACCTACGAGGTGCGCGAGGCCTGGGAAACCCGGCCGCTGCAGCTGCGCGTGTTCGGCGACCAGCTGGCGGGCGAGCACTTCTTCCACCGCCTGGAAGACCTGCGCGCCAAGGGCCAGGTGCACGTGGAGGCGCTGGAAGTCTTCCATATGTGCCTGCTGCTGGGCTTCCAGGGGCGCTACGCGCTCGACGGGCGCGACAAGCTGGACTACCTGGTGGCGCGCCTGGGCGACGAGATCGCCCGCATGCGCGGCCGCACCCGCGGCTTCGCGCCGCATGCCGAGCGGCCGGACCAGGTGGTCAACCGGCTGCAGAGCGACCTGTCGCTGTGGGTGCTGGGTGCGGTGTTCATGGTGGCGGGGCTGGGGGCTTACCTTGGCTTCCGGACGGCCTTGTCGAACGAGACCTCGACGCAGCTGGCAGCCTATAACGACCTGGTGAAGCTGCCGCCGAAGGCGGCGCATGTGACGATTACCCTGCCTTAGCGCGCAGGGCCTGCCCGGGTCCGCGCCTGCGCGCGGACCCGGTGTTGTTTCTCCCTACTGCATCACCTTGAACTCGATCCGGCGATTCCTCGCCTTCCCTTCCGGCGTGCGGTTGTCGGCCACCGGCCGGTCCGGCCCTTCTCCCGACACCGCGATGGTGTCCGCCGCGATGCCCTTCCCGACGATATAGGCCTTGACCGCCTCCGCCCGCGCCTGGCTCAGCGACAGGTTGCCGGCGCGCGAGCCCGCGTTGTCGGTGTGCCCGATCACCTCGACCTTCACGCCCCTGAGCTTCTGCATCGCCGCGCTCATCTGGTCCAGCACCGCCATCCCCGCTTCGGTCAGGGTTGCCTTGCCGGATTCGAACTCGATGATGCGGTTGGCCAGCGCCGCGTCCAGCACGCCCTGTTCCGACACCGCCACCCGCAGTCCGTTGTTGACGGTGTAGCTTCCGTTCAGGCTGGCCGCGATGTCGCCGGCAATCCTTTGCCGCTGCTCTTCGTTGGCGACGTCGCCGCGCAGGCTGACGTTGCTGCCCTCGACCTTGAGCTGGCCGCTCCTGATGAGTTTCAGGTTGGGATTGATCAGCCGGGAGACGTACTCGTTCCAGTTGCCCGGGGCCGCCACGGTGCCGACCGCCAGCTGGTCGACCACGCGCGCGGCCCCGTAGACGATGCGCAGGCGGTCGAGCAGGGCCGCCCGGGTCGCCTCGTCGGGCACGGTGCCGCTGACCACGACCGGCGCCTCCTGCTGCGCGGCGGCAGGATTGCCGAGCAATGCGAGCGTCAACACGGCTGATTGGATGGGTAGTCTCACGTTCCTGCTCCAATGAAGGTCTTCATGAACATGTCGCGCGCCAGCCCGAGCGGCAGGTCGGCCTGCGCCAGGTAGCTCGCCAGCGAACGCACGTCGAGGTCGATGTAGAGCTGCTCGTCGATCCAGCCGGTGTCGGACAGACGCACCTGCTGCTCGGCGCCGACCAGCGGGTCGACCAGCGCGCGCAGGGTCTCGGCGAGGGCGGCGCAGAAGCCCACCACCAGCACCGGGCGCCCCTCCTGGCGCGTGATGAAGATCGCCAGGTCGAAGTTGGAACGGCGCAGGAAAGGCGCGACCAGCTGCAGCCAGAATGCGGCCACCGGATAGCGCTGCCCGGCATCGTTCGGCAGCGGCAGCACCAGGCTCTTGTGCAGCTCGGCCGGCTGGCTGTGCATCACCGGCTGCAGCAGCAAGCCGAGCGCCAGCACCATGCGCGCGAACTGGCGCTCCTCCAGCAGCGCGCCGAGCGAACCGACGGTGCCGTTGGCCAGCAGGTGCGAGAGCGTCGGTTCGGCATCGCCCAGGGCCACGGTGGCGTCGGCGATCGCCTGCAGGTGCGGGCCGGGATCGGCCTCGCACAGCACCCGCGGGCAGCGCGTCTCCAGAAAAGACCATAGCGGCGCGAAGGCCAGCGGGCAGCGCGTGACGAAGGCGGCCGGGTCCTGCACCGCATGGGTGCGCGCCGCCAGGAAGGGAAAGCGGCGCCCCGACTGGTCGTGGCTGGCCAGCAGGTGGCCGGCGATCGCATGGCGCCGGGCCGGTCCCACCAGGGCGAAGCTGACCGCGGGCATGGCGTCATAGTTGATGCGCCAGCGCGCATCCTGGGCCAGCTGGGTCATGACCTGGGCCAGCCAGCGATCCAGCATGGCGATGGCGGCCGGGTCGTCGGCCAGCTTGACGAAATCGGCGCGCGCCGGAACCTTGCCGAAGTAGCCGATCCGCTCCGAAGCCGGGCCGCGCATCACTGGCCTCCGCTCGCGCTGGCCAGCGCCGGCGCGCCGGCGTCCGGCATGCGCCCGACGATGGCGGTCGGCAGGCGCAGGCCGCGGAAGCCCTGGCCCTGCTCGCCGCTGCCGTTGGCGGCCGCGCTCGAGACGATCTTCAGGTCGACCGTCACCGCGACGTTGCCGGCGCTCCAGCGCAGTTCGAACACCCCGCCGTCCTTTCTCTTCTTCTGGGCCGCGTCGATCATGCGTTTCAGGCCGGCCTGGCCCGGCTCGTTGAACAGCTCCACGCTGCGCCCATCGAAAGTGACGGCCGCGATGCGCACGCCCGCCATGCCCTGCGGTCCCGGATGCACCATATTGGTCCAGACCGGCGCTGTGTTCTTGTAGCGCAGCTGCTGGCCGTCGATGTCGAGCGTGTATTCGAGCGTGCCCGGCGCCGCCTGCGGCAGGATCTGGAACACGGTCTGCGGGCCGCCCCCCTCGGCCACGCCATTGGCCGACAGCGGCGCGATCCAGCCGGGGAAGCTGGAAATCACCTGCGGCGCCAGCGTGATCCCGATATCGGCCCAGGTGCGCGCCGCCAGCACGCCGCCGCGGTTCACCACCAGCGGGCCCATCGAGGTATTCACGAACTTGACGACCTGCCCTTCGGGCCCGAAGATCTGGCCGATCTCGCCCGGGGTGGCCTGCACGTTGGCGCCGGCGGCGAACGGATACTTGGTGGCCAGCGTACGCTGGAAGGGTTCCACCACCTGCAGCTGCCAGGTCTTGTTGATCTCGGCCTCGGAGGGCAGCACGATCATGGCGAAGGTCTGGGTCAGCGGGCGTACCAAGAGCGGGCGCAGCGCAGCCTTCTGGGTATCGCTCATCCCGGTCAGCATCTGCTCGTCCACGTAGCGCAGCGCGTCGGCCAGTTCGGAGCCGCTGCCTTCCAGGGTCTGCTGCATGAACTGCTTGGCGCCGGGGCCCGGGTCGCCCTGGTTCTTCAGCGCGTTCAGGCGGGTGCGCAATTTCGACAGGGCGTCGAGGTAGCCGCTCATCAGGGAAGCGTCCTTTTCCTTGACCCCGACCAGGCGCGCCACCCCGGCGAACTCGCGGCCGATCGGTCCCGCCCCTTGCGCCCCCAGCAGCGCGCCCGGGTCGACCGCATTGGCCAGCGTGCGCGCATCCGAGGGCGCGCGGCGCAGGACGACTTCCTTGAACCAGTCGGCGAAGCTGCGCTCGGTCTTGCTCAAGCCGGCGCCGGCGCCGGGGTTGTCCCACACGGTCTCGTCGTAGACGGTGCGCAGCAGCTTGGCCATGGGCGACGACTGCGGGTCGCCCAGGCGGTTCATGGCCTGCACGCTGCCCTCGAAGCCCTTCAGCTCGGCGATCGCCACGCCCTGCACGAACCTCAGCCATTCGCGCGCATACTCGGCCTTGTACATCTCGATCAGGGCCTTCTGGATCTGCTCCGGGCTGCCTTCCAGGGTCAGGTCGTCTTTCGAGACGGTCTTGAGCACCCAGTCGGCGCTCTGCGCCTCGCTGCTGGAGGCGTCGCGGATCGCGCCCAGTACATAATCCTTCCAGGCCTGCCGGGTGAAAGCGCCCGAGACCGCATGGCTGCCGGCCACCAGGCCTTGATCCTGCTCGCCGGCGATGCGCGCCACCGTCACCGCCGGGAAGCGGGTCGCGGCGCGGGTTTTGATGTCGTTGTAGACGCGTTCGCGCGCCGGGGTGCCGCGCACCACACGGCGCAGGTGCTCGCGGGTGCTGTCGAGCAGGCTGAGTTTCAGCGTCATCTGTGGCCAGGCCGGATCGTTTACCTGCGCCAGGTGGAAGGTCAAGAGGCGCTCGGCGCTGCGGATCATCTGCTCGCGCGGCATGTTGCCGCGGTTCGCTTCCAGCCAGGTGCGCCAGTAGCGGGTCAGCTGGTCGTTCAGGTGGCCCGGTTCGGCGTAGCGCTTGTCGCCCAGCATGAGATAGGTCTTGAGGGCGTTGTAGGCGTCGGCCACGCTGGTGGCGGAAACGCTCTGGTACTGGCCGCCGGCAGGCGCCGCCGCCGGCGCGGAGACGAGGTGGGTGCCGGCGGCATCGGGGGCGGCTGCAGGCGCCAACTGGGCCGCATTCGCATTGACCTCGGCCAGCATGGATTCCAGCGACGCCGTCACGGGCTCGACCATCACCGCGCGCACGCCGGCGAAGTATTCGTCGCGCAGCTTGCGCACCAGGGCCTCGCCCTGATACAGGCCGAAGCCCAGCGCCCACGGCGTCTCCCTGTGGTACTTGTCGAGCTGCTCGATGCGGTCCTGCAGGATGTCGAGCGCCTCCAGGCGCGACTGCAGGTCGCCGCGTCCGGCCTGCAGCCTGGCCACCTTGTCGAGGTCGGACTGGACGTTGGCCACCAGCTGGCGGTTGCCCATGTAAGACCAGCTCCAGCCGCCCAGCGCGGCGCCCAGCAGGACGGTGGCCCCAAAGAAGGCCGCCACCTTCCAGCGCGCGGCAAGCGGATTGGTATAGCGCTTGACCAGGTCCTTGTCGGCGAAGATCACCTTGCGGAACAGATCGAGCAGGAAGTAACCGGACTGCTCCGCGACCTCCCCGCCCTTCTGCTCGCGCAACGCCAGGTCGAAGCGGCTGGCCACGCGCTTGCTCGACAGGTCCTGCACGCTGCCTTCCTGCAGCGCGCTGGTGAAGTAGAAGCCGCGGAACACCGGCTTGAACTGATAGGTGTTCTCTTCGAACAGGGTGGACAGAAACGCCCGCAGCGGGGTCTTGATGGCCGCGAACTCGAGCGGGAAGGTGAATACGCCGGAGCGCATCTGGGTGCTGCGGTTGGCGCCCATGCTGGCCAGGCTCATCTCCTTGAGGCCGTCGTACAGCTCGTCGAAGTGCTGGTCGAAGAAGCCCAGCACGTCCTGCGGGGCGCTGCGGCGGTTATAGCGCAGCGTGGCGCCCCAGATGCGGTCGCGTTCGGCCCGCTCGGTGTCGGCGAAGAAGTCGGTGAAGCCGGCCACCAGGTCGACCTTGGTGAAGACCACGTAGACCGGCGCATGCACGCCCAGGCGTTCGGTGAGCTCCTGCACGCGGGTGCGCAGGCTCTTGGCCAGTTCGTGCGAGGCGCTGGTGGGCCCGGCCACCAGCTCGGCCACGCTGACCGCGATCAGGATGCCGTTGATCGGGGCCTTGCCACGGTGCTTCTTCAGCAGCTCGAGGAAGCTGAACCACTCGGCGCGGTCGGTTTCCTGAACCTTGTCCTGCACCGAATAGCGGCCCGCCGTGTCGAGCAGGATGCCGTCGGTGGTGAAGAACCAGTCGCAGTTGCGGGTGCCGCCCACGCCCTGCAGCGCCTTGTTGCCGGGGATCGGGAAGCTCAGCCCCGAGCGTGCGATGGCGCTGCTCTTTCCCGCCGCCGGATTCCCGATGATCATGTACCAGGGCAGCTCGTAGAGCGCCGCGGCGCCGCGCGTCAGGCCCAGCTTGGACGTCTTGATGGTGGCGATCGCTTCCAGCATGTTCTTGCGCAGGACCGCCATCTCCCCGCTCGCGCCGCCGGCCTGGCCCAGCGCCCCCTCGCCCGGGATGATGGCCTCGCCCAGCTGCCTGGCCGCGCGGGCGCGGATGTGGCGCCGGATCGCCCACCAGATGCCCCAGCAGGCCAGCAACAGCAGGCCGGCGATCAGGGCCCAGATGAGGTCGATGCCGATCAGGTCGGCGCCGATGATGAGGCAAGCCGCCAGCGCGGCGATGCCGATCGCGACCAGCACTCGGCTGTCGGTCAATAACTGCCAGATTCGTGCCATGGCGGGAGCAGGACGGTGGGTTGTGGAAGATAGGTTCTAAAGGAAATGCTCGCACGGGCTTGCTGGACAACACTTGCGACGGCGCAAGAGTTGCCCGGCCCTGGTGCGTGCTTCAGCGCTGCATGACGCCACGTACCCGCAATTCGGTGTGGCCGAAATCCATCATCTTCCAGCGTCCGCCCCAGGTCAGGCCGAGCTGCTCGGCCACCTGCCCGTACAACTGGTAGCCGCGCATGGACCAGGGATCCTTTTCGGAGATCACCAGCTTGCCGTCGCGCCAGAAGGCGCAATCGGCCGCGAGACCATACTGGTGCCAGCTCTGGAAGGCGCGTGCGTTGGTGACGTGGCTGCCGGCCCGGGCCAGCTCATCCTGGCGCGCCGGGCTGCGGTAGCCCTCCAGCAGCGCCATCTCATAGCCATGTTTTTCCTTCATGATCTTGAATGCGAGCAGCAGGCGCTGGCTGAAGTCCGGATGCAGCAGCCCCCAGTTGCGGCTGGCATTCACCAGCATCGGCCGCACCAGTTCGACCTCCGCGGTGCTGAAGGCCATCGGCGGCAGGGCCACCGGCGGCACCAGGCGCTCGCCCTGCAGCAGCGCCGCCACCTGGACGTCGGGCGCGGCCGTCTCGCCTTCGTAGACCGGCAGCATGGCCGGGCTGCTCAGGGCCAGCGCCAGCAGCGAGGGAATCAGGACCGCGGGCACGCCGATCGCGCAGGCGATGCGGTGGCGCCGGATGAAGCGCAGGATGCCGCCCCGGACATCGCGCGGCATCTCGCCACGCACCGCACCCGCATAGCGGCTGCCGGCGATCTGCCAGCCGAGGGCGCGGCGGGACCAGCGCTGGCGCAGCGTGAACCAGCCACGCGCCAGAAAAGCCCTTCCGCCAGGAAACAGGGCCAGCCAGATGGCAGCGGTCGCCAGACAAAAGTACAGAAGGGCGAGAAAAATCAGCATCGCTTCCTCCAAGATTGTTTCTAATCAGAACTGGGAGAACCAATCTTAGGAGTAATGCCGTGCGGCCTACAGACGAAAATCAATCCCCGTCCATGCGTCCGAACCTGATGTCGCCACGCCGCACCGCGACCTCCGGCGAGGACAGCATCCTGGCGATGCTCGAGCGCGAGCCGGCGCGCAAGCGCGGCGCCAAGCCCTCGGGCATACGGCTGGCCGGCTACGGCGCCAGCGCGCTGCTGGCGCTGGCCCTGACCGGCGCCCTGGTCTGGATGGCGGCCAACAACGACGGCCTGCGGCCCGACGTGCAGGAGACGGTGCTGGCCGACACGGCCCATGCGCCGCAGCGCAGTGGCGCGGCCGACAGCCCGGCGGCGGCGGCGAGCATCCTGCAGGTCGCGATGGCCCCGGCCGCGCAGCCGGGCGGCGCGGCCGTCATCGTGGACCAGCCCGCACCGGCCGAGGCGGTCCCGCCGCTGCGCCTGCTCAAGCCGGCGCCCGGCAAACCGGTCCCGGAACCGCCCGCTCCGCCGGCGCGCAGCAGCACGCCGCCGGTTCCCGCAACGGCGGTGGCCGCCCGGCCGGTGGCAAAGCCGAGTCTGCCTACACGTGCGGCGGCGCCGGCACCAGACGACACCCGACCGCTCAATCGCGCGGCGGCGCCGGCGAAGCCCAGGCAGGCCGCGCTGGCCAAGAATACCGTCAAACCTGCGCCAGCGAAGGCCCAGCGTGGCGTGAACCCGGCCAGGAGTGCCGACGCCCCGGTCGATGCCGACGTGGCGCTGATCTCGGCCGTCATCGTGCATGCCAACGGCCACGCTCCCGAAGGCTCGCAGATGACCGAGCTGCTGTGTCCGAACAACGCTTGCCAGTCCCGTCCAGCGGGCAAGTAGCGTGGCGAAAAGTCCGCAAACGCGCTGAAAGTCCGGCAAAAACCGGCTTACTGCTGGGTTATTGCCCTCGCGTGGCGCTATACTGTACGAAAGCACAGGTGCGACCTGGAAAGTCGCTGTTTCAACTGTTTTGACTCCATGATGGATCCGAGGACAGAACCTGCTGTTCTGCCAGCAGTAGCCTACCCGAATAAGCATGGCTGGTAACGGCTATGTTTAAAGCTTCGGGGATAAGGTATCGCGGTCGAAAGATCTAAGTCATCCCGTGAGGTATGACGATCTCTGCAAGCATCATGCGGAGGGCTGAGCCTGGCTCGAATGGAAGATGGTTAACGAAAGTGAACCTTTGTAAGCGTCGTGTGTACAGTCCAGCCAAAGATGCTGACAGGCTGAGGGCAAAAGCTAATGGGATTCGGTGTATCCCCTCTGTTTTGGGAGCACGCAGACAATAACATCCCCGGCGTAAAGAAGGAACCTAGCCATTCTGTTGAAGCAACGGAACAGGGTAAGCCCGTCTTTCTGCCATATGGCAGGTGAACCGTAAGGAACACTGTTGGAAAGGCGGGTAAAGGAGGCTGGAGAAAGCAAAGGCCAGACAGTAATGGTGTGGATATGGGCGCAGGGATAACCCGAAGTCACCCAACGCGAAAGCGTGCAGACTTCCAGCTAGTTTCTCGTCACGAAAGCGTTTGTATAATCTACGAAGGCAGGAAGGCAAATGAACGGGCAGTTGACGTGTGCACTTGCCGACATTAAGACATCTTGGCACGACATTGATTGGGCCGAGGCGTACAGATATGTCAGAAGAATGCAAACTCGTATCGTGAAGGCGACTCAGGAAAAGCGCTGGAACAAGGTGAAAGCCTTGCAACGGCTGCTTACCAGCTCGTTCTACGGCAAAGCGTTAGCCGTACGACGAGTGACTGAAAACCAAGGTAAACGCACGCCTGGAATAGACGGTTCATTGTGGTCTACGCCGGGAGCCAAGATGGACGCAGCTTATTCGTTGAAAAGACAGGGATATCATCCCCTGCCGCTTAAACGGATATACATCCCAAAGAGTAACGGGAAAATGCGACCCCTGAGCATCCCGACGATGCGGGACCGAGCTATGCAGGCTTTGCACTTGTTAGCTCTAGACCCTGTATCCGAAACGGTGTCTGATGAACAGTCATACGGGTTCCGCAAAGCTCGCTCTACCCATGACGCGATTGCGCAGTGCTTTTTGAACGCACGATTTCATGGAAATCCGAAAGACAAAGGAATACGTCGATCGGCAGAGTGGATTTTTGAGGCAGATATACAAGGCTGCTTCGACAACATCGACCATGACTGGTTGCTTGACCACGTCCCCATGGACACAGGCATTCTCAGGAAATGGTTGAGAGCAGGTTACTTGGAAGGAAACGTATTTGCACCAATGTTGAAAGGAACGCCGCAAGGCGGGATAATTAGCCCGGTGCTAGCCAACTTTGCATTAAATGGATTGGAAAACGCTCTTAGAGGTGCTTTTAAGAACGATAAACAGTTCGAAACGGCAAAGGTGAATATGGTACGTTATGCGGACGACTTTGTTATTACCGGAGCGTCCAAGGAGTTATTGGAGCAACGGATCAGCCCTAATTAATCAAGCCTTCCAGGAGAAACATCAAGGCTTTCTTACAGAAAGTTCGGAGTCTTGTTAAGAAGCTGGGTGCGGCGCCTCAATCCAAGATCATCGAAGCATTGAATCCGGTGATTGATGGTTGGGCAAGGTACCACCGACACGTGGTTTCGAGTCATACCTTTACGGTGGTGGACAATCAGATTTGGTATTGTTTGTGGCGATGGGCAAAACGTCGTCATCCAAAGAAAACTAATAAATGGATAGCAGAACGATACTTCCATCGAGTCGGCGACCGAAACATGTTTGCCGTCCGAGACGGAAGACTGCCGAAAGAAGGCGAGCCAATTTATAGTGCAATACGGCTTGCTTCGAGAATGCCAATAGAACGTCATCAAAAGGGCACCTCGAAAAACCCTCCCGAATCTGTCATGATGCTGTCGCCTCGAACCTGACGTAAATTTTCATGATCAAGACCAGTTTGTTTGCCGACCAGGAGCGCGAAGCCAAGCTGAACAAGCTTGGCGATGCGCTGCGGGTGTTGGAGCAGCATGTCGACTTCGTTGCCCTTGCCGCCGAAGTCGATCGTGCGGCACCGCGTCCCAGCCGCGAACGCGGCGGCCGTCCACCGTTCCCCACCGAACTGATGGTGCGCGTGCTGCTGATCCAGCAGTTGTTCAACTTGAGCGATGAGCAGATGGAATTCCAGCTGCTTGATCGCCTGAGCTTTCAGCGTTTCGTCGGACTGCGCGCCAGCAGCCAGATCCCGGACCGAACGACGATCTGGACTTTCAAGGAGCGCCTGATCCAAGCCGGCGCCAGCGAGAGCATTTTCGATGCGGTCAATCGCCAGTTGTCCATGCACGGCTACATTGCTCGCGGCGGCCAAATGATCGACGCGAGCATCGTGCAGGCGCCCAGGCAGTCGCTGAGCAAGGAAGAGAAAGCCCTGGTCAGCGAAGGCGCGATGCCGGCCGACTGGAAGCCAGCCAAACGGCGCCAGAAAGATACGGACGCGCGCTGGACGAAAAAGCACGGCAAGTCCTATTTCGGCTACAAGGTCTCGGCCAACGCCGACAAGCGCTACAAGCTGGTACGCAAGATCAAAGTGAGCACGGCCAGCGAACACGACACCACGCATTTCGAGGAAGTGCTCGACCCTGCCAACACAAATCGGAACATCCTGGCTGACAAGGGCTATGTCGATGGCGAGCGTGAAGCGAGGCTGAGCAAGCAAGGCTGGCGCATGCAGATTCAGCGCAAGGGCAGCAAAGACAAGCCGATCTCGGAGACCCAGGAGCGCCGCAACCGCCGCATCGCCAAGACCCGCGCCCGCGTCGAGCATGTCTTCGCCGCCCTGGCGCAGATGGGTGGCAAGGCCTTGCGTTCGATCGGCCTGGCGCGCGCCACGCTGCACCTGAGCTGGAAGGTAGCTGTATACAACTTACAGCGCCTCGTCTATTTGAAGGAGGCCCGGATCGAGGCGTTCTGACGCCCAGGGTCCGTCCGGACCACTGAAATCGAGCACCGCAGCCTGAAAAACAGGCCGAGAAACGGCGTCGCTCGCGCATTTCCGGCCACACTCAAACGCTCGGCCCGCTGATGGCGGCAAAATCAAGGGTTATTCGAGGTGCCCAAAAGATCAAATCGGATGCGAATCCCTATGATCCTGCGTGGGAAGAGTATTTTGAAAAGCGTGCAGTTTGGCGCATGAAACAATCAACCCAAGAAAAAGAATAGCTGACCTATGGATGTCTCAACATGGGCAATGCCTTGTATGTCACCAATTGCTGGAAATAGGTGATATACATGTGCATCACCTCATTGAGCGTTGCAAGGGCGGCAAAGAGATACCATCCAACGAGGTTCTGTTGCATGAAACCTGCCACAAACAGGTGTATAGCCAAGGAATCAAGTTAGAGAAACCGGGTCCGGTAAAACGGGCCTTTGTAGAAACTTGAGCCGTATGCCGGGAAACTGGCCCGTACGGTTCTTAGGGGGCGGAGCTGTGGGAACACAGCTCTGCTACCCGACTATGGCGTCATGAGATGATCAGGGTTCTGGAAAACGAATTTTATTATCTGGATAATTTCCAGCGCGTCCTCGACTGGATCGGCGAGCGCTATCGCGACCTCCTGGACGACGACGAGCTCGCCTTTCTTGCCGCCTTTCCCACGCTGCCCCATCCTGCGCGCGCCCTGTTTGTGCGCATGGTCATGCGCAAGGGGAATTTGTTCCGCGCCAGTAAGCTGGTGTATGCCGAGATCGGCTGCCCGGTCGAGGCGGCGCGCGCGCTGCTCGCCACCGGCTGGGTCGAAGCCGATCCGGTCATCTCGCTCGACGAGCTGTTCGATCTGCTGTCCAAGCCCGAGATCGCCGCGGCCTTCGGTGCGCAGCTGCGGCAAAAAAACGCGCGCAAGGGCGAGCAGCTGGCTGCGCTGCGCGAGGAATTCCCCGACAGCCGGGCGTTCTCCGCGTGGTACCGCGATTGCGACGATCTCGCGCTGCGCATCGGGGTCAAGCCGCTGTGCGACCGGCTGCGCCTGATCTTCTTCGGCAACCTGACCCAGGACTGGACCGAATTCGTGCTGTCCGACCTCGGCATGTTCCGCTTCGAGCAGGTCGAGATCTCGCAGGCGTCGCGCGGGTTCCGCTCGCGCGCCGACGTCGAGCACTACATCCTCCTGCACGCCTGCAGGGAGCGCTTCCATGCCGGCGAGCCGCCGGACGAGGTGCTGCGCGACCTGCCCGGCCACGTCTTCGACAACGACTGGCTGGTGAGCCGGCGCGAAAAGCTGATGTTCCAGATCGGCCAGGGTTTCGAGAAGCTCAAGGACTGGGATCAGGCCTATGCCGTCTATGCGCGCTGCCGCTTTCTCGGTGCGCGCGGGCGCGCGATCCGGGTGCTGGAAAAGCACGAGCGCTTCGAGGATGCCTATGCCCTGTTCCAGGCCGCCCAGGCCGCGCCGGAAAGCGAGGCCGAGCGCCAGCAATTGATGCGCATCGGGCCGCGCCTGGCGCGCCGCCTCGGCCATGCCCGGCTGCCGGCCCGCAAGCCGGTCGTCCAGCGCCTCGACCTGTCCCTGCCCATGCCGGTGGAAGAGCGCTGGGTCGAAGGCGTGGTGCGCGACCACCTGGCAAGCGAAACGGCGCCCGTGTTCTACGTCGAGAACGCGCTGGCCAACTCGCTGTTCGGCCTGCTGTGCTGGCCGGCGATCTTCGCCGCCATTCCCGGCGCCTTCTTCCACCCCTTCCACCGCGGCCCGGCCGACCTGCACAGTCCGGACTTCCACCTGCGCCGCAAGGCCGAGTTCGATGCCTGCCTGGCCCGCCTGGACGACGGCAGCTACCGCGACACCATCCGCGCCCACTACCGCGAAAAAGCGGGCATCGCCTCGCCTTTCGTCTACTGGGGCGCACTCAGCGAGGAACTGCTGGAGCTGGCGCTGGCCTGCATCCCGCCGCAGCACCTGCGCAAATGGTGCGAACGGATCCTGGCCGACGTGCGCGCCAACCACACGGGCTTTCCCGACCTGATCCAGTTCTGGCCGGCAGAAAACCGCTACACCATGATCGAGGTGAAGGGTCCGGGCGACCGCCTGCAGGACAACCAGCTGCGCTGGATCGACTACTGTTCGGTGCACGGGATGCCGGTATCGGTGTGCTACCTCCAGTGGGAGCAGGCCGCTTGAGCTACGCTGTCGCGGTACGCGCCCTGTGCGAGTTCACCGCCAAGCAGGGAGACCTCGACCTGCGCTTCACCCCCTCGCCCACCGCCCAGGAAGGCATCAATGGCCATGCGGTGGTCACAGGCCGGCGCGGCCCCAACTACCGCACCGAGGTAGCGCTCGAAGGAAGCTGGGGCGAGCTGCAGGTGCGCGGGCGCGCCGACGGCTATGACCCGGACCAGAACCTGATCGAAGAGATCAAGACCCACCGCGGCAAGTTCGACGCCATTCCCGACAACCACCGTCACCTGCACTGGGCGCAGGTGCGGGTCTACGGCCACCTGCTGTGCCGGCAGCTCGGCCTGGAGCGCGTCAACCTGGCCCTGGTCTACTACGACATCGGCAGCGGCCGGGAAACCGTGCTGCGCGAAACCCAGGAAGCGCAGGAGCTTGCCGCCCTGTTCGGCCAGCTGTGCGAACGGTTTTCGAGCTGGGCGGCCAGCGAAGCGGCGCACCGCGCGGCGCGCGACGCGGCACTGGGCGCGCTGCGCTTCCCGCATGCGGAATTCCGTCCCGGCCAGCGCCAGCTGGCGGAAGACGTCTACCGCGCCAACATCAGCGGGCGCTGCCTGCTGGCGCAGGCCCCGACCGGCATCGGCAAGACCGTCGGCAGCCTGTTCCCGGTCCTGCGGGCGATGCCGCAACAGGGCCTGGACAAGGTCTTCTTCCTGGCGGCCAAGACCCCGGGCCGGCGCCTTGCCCTCGATGCCGCCGCCAGCCTCGGCGCCGGCGCCGCCGTGCCGCTGCGCGTGCTCGAGCTGACGGCGCGCGACAAGACCTGCGAACACCCGGACAAGGCCTGCCAGGGCGACGCCTGCCCGCTGGCGAAGGGCTTCTACGACCGCCTGCCGGCCGCCCGGGCGGCCGCCGCGCAGGTGGCCCTGCTGGACCGCGACGCCCTGCGCGAGGTGGGCCTGGCGCATGAGGTCTGCCCGTATTACCTGGGCAGCGAAATGGCGCGCTGGGCCGACATGGTGGTCGGCGACTACAACTATTATTTCGACGGCAGCGCCATGCTCTACGCGCTGGCGCTCGAGCGGGGCTGGAACACCAGCGTGCTGGTCGACGAAGCCCACAACATGGTGTCGCGCGCGCGCGCGATGTACAGCGTGGAACTGGAGCGCGGCCAGCTGCGCGCCGCGCGCGCCAACGCGCCCGGGGTGGTCAAGAAAGCCCTGGAACGGGTGGGCCGCGCCTGGAGCGGCGTCGACAAGGAAGCGCCGCTGCCCGTCGCGCCCTACCAGGTCCTGCCCGAGGTGCCGGCCAAGCTGCTCGACGCGCTGCAGAACGCCACCAGCGCCGTGAACGACTTCCTGGTGGAGGTGCCCGGTCCGCTCGACCCGGAACTGCAGCGCTTCCATTTCGACGCCCTGGCCTTCCTGCGCCTGGCCGAATCCTTCGGCGAGCATTCGCTGTGCGACCTGGTCCGCGCCGGCCCCAGGGATTCCAGCATCAGCATCCGCAACGTGGTGCCGGCGCCCTTCCTGGCGCCGCGCTTCGCGCTGGCGCATTCGGTGACGCTGTTCTCGGCCACCCTCAGTCCCTGGCACTATTTCTGCGACCTGCTCGGCATGCCGCCGGACACCGCCTGGGCCGACGTCGCCTCGCCGTTCTCGGCCAGCCAGCTCGCCGTCCACGTCGCCACCGGCATCTCGACCCGCTACCAGCACCGCGCCGCCTCGCTGGGGCCGATCGCGGACCTGGTCGCGCGCCAGTACGCCGAGCGTCCCGGCAATTACCTGGCCTTCTTCAGCAGCTTCGATTACCTGGAACAGGTGCTGGAGCAGCTTCAGACGCGCCATCCGGAAGTCCCGGCCTGGCGCCAGGAGCGCCGCATGAGCGAGCCGGAACGGGCTGCCTTCCTCGAGCACTTCACGCCCGGTGGGCGCGGGGTCGGCTTCGCGGTGCTGGGCGGCTCTTTCGGCGAGGGCATCGACCTGCCGGGCGAACGCCTGATCGGGGCATTCGTGGCCACGCTCGGCCTGCCGCAGGTGAACCCGGTCAACGAGCAGCTGCGCGCGCGGATGCAGGCGATGTTCGGAGCCGGCTACGACTACACCTATCTGTATCCCGGCATGCAGAAGGTGGTGCAGGCCGCGGGGCGCGTGATCCGCACCGAGACCGACCGCGGCGTCGTGTGGCTGATCGACGACCGCTTCGGACGGCCGGAGGTGCGCGCCCTGTTGCCCGCCTGGTGGGACGTGGACGCCGTCCCTAGCGCATCATCTCGCGCAGCTTCTGGTAGCCGCTGCGGCTGATCGGCAGCCTGGTCCCGTCCTTCAGCACGGCGCAATGGCTGTCCTTGCTGGCCGGCTCGATGCGCGCGATCGAGCCCAGGTTGGCGATCCAGGAGCGGTGGATGCGCACGAACACCTGGGGGTCGAGCTGGGCTTCGAGCTCGGACAGGCGCTGGTTCTTCAGCCAGGATTTGCCGGCCGCCGTCACCTGCACGTAGTCGTCCTGCGCTTCGATGTAGTCGATGCTGGCGCTGGGGACCACGTGCACCCGCGCCCCATCCTTGATCAGGACCCGCTCGAGGTAGCCGCGCCGCCGGGCCGCATCCTGCACCACCGCCTGCATCTGCTGCGGCTGCGGCCGGCGGCTGCGCGCGTGGTCCAGCGCCTGCGCCAGGCGCTCGCGGCTGAAGGGCTTGAGCAGGTAGTCGATGGCGTGCACCTCGAAGGCCTTCAGCGCGTACTGGTCGTAGGCGGTGGCGAAGATATAGTGCGGCTTGCGTCCGGCCAGTTCCACCACTTCGAAGCCGTCCAGCTTGGGCATCTGGATGTCGAGGAAGACCAGCTCCGGGTCGAGCTCGCCGATGGCCTTGACGGCCTCGAAGCCATTCGCGCATTCGCCCACCAGCTCGATGTCCGGGTGGCCGGCCAGGTATTCGCGTAGCAGCGCGCGCGCCAGGTGTTCGTCGTCGACGATCAGTACTCGCATCGCTTACTTCTCCTTCGTCTGCACGGGCAGCACCAGCTCCACCCGGAATAGATTGTCCTCGCGCGCCCAGTGCACGCTGGCTTCCCTGCCATAGGCCGCCGCCAGGCGCTGGCGCACGTTCACCAGGCCGATGCCCTTGCCGGCCTGCGCCGCGCCGGCGTCCACCGGGTCGACATCGTTCTCCACCGCGATGCGCAGCAGCGAACCGGCCTGCCGCGCGATCACCCGTATGCTACCGCCTTCGAGCAGAGCGCCGATCCCGTGCTTGACCGCATTCTCCACCAGCGGCTGCAGGATCATCGGCGGCAGCAGGCAGTCCTGCGCGCCCTCGCCCACGCTGAGCGCGAAGCGCAGACGCGGGCCGAAGCGCACCCCTTCGATTGCCAGGAAGCGCTCGACCAGCGCCAGTTCTTCGCCCAGGCGCAGCTTGCGTTGCGCTTCCAGTCCCAGCGTCTGGCGGAAGAAGCCCGCCAGTTGCAGGGTCATGTCGCGCGCCCGGCCCGGGTCGATCGCCGTCAGTGCGCTGATCGAGTTCAGGCTGTTGAACAGGAAGTGTGGATCGATCTGGGTGCGCAGCATGCGCAGCTCCGCGTCCTGCGCCAGCAGGCGCGACTCCAGTTCGCGCGTCTCGGCGCGGCGAGTCCGCTCGAATTCCAGCGCCAGCAATTGGGCCACGGCGGTCATCCAGTACAGCAGCATCCCGATCCCCAGCATCAGCGCCGCGAACGGCCGGGTGAACGCGAGGGCTTCGCCTTCGGCCAGCACTGCCTCGCAGACGGCGGCCCAGGCGCTGCCCGCCGCGCACCACAGCAGCGCCGCGCTCAGGCCACTGAAGAAGAACACCGACAGCACCGTCACCAATGGACGCTGCGCCAGCGGAAAGGCGCGGCACAGGTAATAGCTGGAGAAGCCGCAGGCGACCGCATAGAACAAGGTGAGCGGCAGCGCGAACAGCAGGCTGGCGCCCGGGCCCGCGCCGGCGGCGGCGACAATCAGTCCCGCCAGCAGCACGCCAAGCATCGACCAGGCCAGCAGGTAGAGCGCGATACTGCGGCGCGCCCAGAACTCGCCGCTCATCGCGGGCCCGCCGTGCGCGGCATCAGTTGCGTACCTCGACGCCGCCCATGATCGCGTAGCCGCGCACGATCAGGCGCTTCCGGTTGTGCGGCGGGCTTGCGGTCTTTTCCTCGAAACCGCCCATGATCGGCGTTCCCTGCAGGACGACGGTCCAGTCGGGCGGACACTTGAGCGTCACCCCACCCCAGAACGCGAACACATTGATGGTCGCTTCATCCTGGATCGAGGCGGTGCGCATGTCGAGCGAGCAGCCGCCCATCACCGCCGTGATCTCGCCGCCGCGGAAGTTCTGGGTCGTGACGCGCCGCTCGAAGCCGCCCAGGATCGCGGCCACGTCGACCACGTCGCTGTCCGAGCCGGCGTCGTCCTTCAGCAAAGCCGTCGGCCCGGCGCGGCGCGCGTCCAGGGCCTTGTACAGGACGAAGGCGCCGGCGCCGATCAGGAACAGCGGCCACAGGGTGCGGATGTCGAGGTCGATGATGCCGATGCGGTCGAGCGTCATCACGAGCCCGAGGCCGACCAGGCCGGCGCCCGCCAGCTGACCGCCGCGGGACTGGGTGTCGAACAGTTTGACGATCCCGGCGACGATGAACACCGTCGGCCAGAAGCTCAGCACGCGGCGGATCTCGATGAGGTCGAGGTTATCGAGCAGGAACAGCAGGCCCATCAGGATCACGAGCAGGCCCAGCACGACCTGGCTGGTGACGCCCTTCGACTGGAAGTTATCCTTCATGCTGGTTCTCCGAATGCTTGAGGGCGGTCTGCTGTGCGAAGCGGCGCGCGACCAGCGGCTCGAACACCAGCTTGAGTCCCCAGGCCAGCAGGAACAACGGCCAGCTGTTGCGGAAGCTCAGGCCGAAGACGTGGTTGAAGCAGGCGAACAGCCACAGACCGATGAAGACCGTCCACAAGCCGTTGCCGAATTCGCGCGGGCTCGGATAGCCGATGGTCTGGTTGATGCCGATGACGACCAGCAGCAGCGGCGCGTAGCGCCACCAGGCGCCGGCATCGATGTAGTACAGGCGGTCGAGCAGGATGACCGTGCCGACGACGATCAGGAGCAGGCCCCAGACTGCCTGCTTGCGCCAGCGGTAAGCTTCTTCGGTATGCATGTTGCGTGACTCCTCGGGTGTGGACGGTATGGACACACGATACCGGAACGGCAAGCTGCGGGGAAAGCGCCTTTCGGTGAACGGCGGTACGAGGGCGGTGAATGGCGAAGTATTCGGCAAACGGCGGCGGCGCGGACAGCCGGCGGCGGGCGAAAAAAAACCCGCTTGCGGGCGGGTCCTGGGGCAAACGTCAGCGCTTCAGGCCGGCGCCGACAGGTCCATCGCCGGACGGCCCTTGACCTGGTTGCGGTACTTGGCGCGGGCCGCGGCCATCTTGACGGCTTCGCGCGCGATGTTGGTGCGGCGGATCTCCAGGCGCTCTTTCTTGCCGCGGTGTTGTGCCTCGTGTTTGCTGCCGATCTTTCTGGTCATGAATGTCTCCTGGATGGACCGTGGTGAACCGCGGCGCGGCGCGGGATCAGGAGCGGTTGGTCGCCATCTTGAGATCGGACGGCATCAGCATGCCCCAGCCGAGCTGGCGGCGGATTTCCTCCGGCGTCGGCGGTGGCGCACTGTCCCGCGCACGGCGCTCGAGGTATTCACGAACCAGGTGCTTGGGTGGCTGCTTGATCTCGGACATGGCGACCTCCACTTCCGTTTGAGGGCCGACGCCTGGTGCGCGGCCCGAATTGGTGCCGGTCCTCGAGGCGACCGGCTAACCTGTTGAGCCGTAGGTGCCGTGCGCTTGTCGCACAGGTGCCTCGCTCAGACGGTTCCCATGTTACCGATGGGCTCCCGATCCCACCGTTAGGTGCCGCACATTTTTCGATAGGCCGTCTCCTACAAGGCCGCGGGCGCCGCCGGAAGCCGCTGAGGCCGGACGCAAAAAAGGGGAGCCGAAGCTCCCCCTGGATGGCGCTACGCGAAGATCAGAACTTGTACTTCAGGTTCACGTAGTACTGGCGGCCGCCGACGTCCAGCTTCTGCTGCTCTTCCTCGCTGTAGCGATAATAGGCACGCTTGACGTTGGTCAGGTTGGTCGCGTCGAACGACAGCACCAGATTCGGCGTCAGGTTGTAGCTCGCATTGAAGGCGAGCGTGGTCACCGGCGCGGCGAAGGTCGGTGCCACCGGCATCAGGATGCCGTTGACGGTCGACAGACCCTGGCTGTTGGCAGTCGGCGCGGGAGCGGTCGAGGTATTGACATACTCGCTGCGATAGTTGGCCACAAGGCGTGCCGACAGCTTGTCGTCCTCATAGTAGGTGCCCAGGTTGGCGGAGTACTCCGAAGCGCCGACCATCGGACGACCGTCGTCGACCTTGGTCTTGGCCTTGCTGACGTTCGAAGTGAAACCGAAGCCGGTGTTGCCGAACGGCTGCTCGTACATCAGCTCGATGCCGGCGATGCGCGCACCCTGCTGCGAAGCGGTGTTCACGGCGAAGGTCTTGATCTGCGAATCACGCGGATCGAGCAGCTCGACCGTGGTCCTGCCGGCGGTACCGGTCTTCGGATAACCATTGATATCCGAGTAGTACAGGTTTACGCCCACCATCGAGCGGCGTGCGAAGTACCAGGCCCAGGACACGTCCAGGTTCTTGGCGATCAGCGGTTCCATTTCCGGATTCGGACCAGTGACCTGGCACACGCCGTCGGTACAGGCCGGCGAGCCGTAGCCGGCGCCCAGGATGTTGTAGTTCTGGCGCGAGATGGTCTTGCTGGCGCCGAAGCGCAGGATCTGGTCCTTGCTCAGCTCGTAGCGCAGGTTCAGGCTCGGCAGCAGGTTGTTGAAGGTGGTTTCACGCTCCTTCTTGTAGTACATCACGCCGGCCAGCGGGTTGAACGGCACGCCGTCGTAGTACTGGACGCCGTCGCTGGCGGTGGTGATCGCGCCCGGCACGGCGGCGCAGGTGGTGGCCGGCTTGCCCGGCTCGGTGCGCGCGCAGGTACCGACCGGCAGCGGGACCGGGATCATCGCATTGACCTGGGTGCGGACGAAGCGCAGGCCGAAGTTACCCGACCAGCGTTCCGCTTCCAGGTTACCCTGGATATAGGCCGCGCTCTGGCGTTCGCGCATGTCGAGTTCGGTCGACACGCGACGCTCCCACTCTGCGGTGGTCGGCTTGTAGTTGGCCGCGAAGTAAGCCTTGAGCGCTTCCGGGGTCAGGGTCCAGCTGGTATTGTCCCAGCCGGCCGGGCCGTCCAGGCCGCTGCCGAAGTCGGCCGGAATCGGCTGGAAGTTGAACGCGCCGGTCGGTGCGTTGTCGTTCAGGTTGCCGGTGCGCAGTTGCGGGAAGCGGCGCGCGCTGTCGCGGCGGTGATCGGCATGGCGCACGCCGAAATCGACCGAGCGCAGTGCGCCCAGGTCGGTGCGGTACTCGGCATCCAGGTTGAGGCTGTTTTCGCGGTCGTTGGTGGTGACGCCGGAAGCGGCGCGGCCGGTCAGCACGTAGCCGCTGCCGTCCGGGTTCATGCCCGGGACGTTCGGGCCGGTGCCGTAGTACTTGACGAAGGGAGCGTCGTACAGGCTGCCCAGCTTGTAGGACACGCCGGTGCCGTAGCGGGTGTAGGTCAGGCCCTGGTCGAGCGCGGTCTCGCCGACGCCCTTGGTGGACGACAGCAGCGCCTTGACGGTCAGGTCCGGGGTGACGCGGTACTTGACGTCCAGGTCAAGGAAGGCGCTGGTGGCGCGCGCGCCGTCGCGGTAGGCGCCCTCGGTCTCGCCGATGTACTGCGGGGTGGTGCCCGCCGGGTAGACGATGTCGGCGGCCTTCAGCACCTTCAGCTCGTGGCCGTAGACGGTACGCTCGGTGGTGATGATCGGGTTCTTGATCTGGGCGTATACGCGCTGACCCTTCGAGTCGGTCGGCGTGGCGGCGCCCTGCGCGCCGCCCAGGCCCTTCAGCATGCTGAACATGGCGCCGGCGTTCAGGCGGCCGAAGTTGTTCGCCTTCATCTCCGAATGGAAGCCGGTCAGGGTCATGTCCAGGTCCTGGTTCGGCTTGAACTGCATCGAGAACATGCCGCCCTTGCGGTCACGCACGCTTTCGACGTACTCGGTGCTCATCGAGCCCGGCAGGCGCACGCCGTTCAGGTCCGAGGCCTTGTAGCCGGTGCCGGCCAGCGATTCGTCGGTGATGCCCAGCATGGTCTTGGTGTCGATCACGTCCCAGCCGCTGCCGCCGACATAGGCGAAGCGCGAGGCCGAGTCGCGGCGCACGTGGCGCTTCTGGGCGAAGCCCTGGACGATGAAGCCGAAGGTGTTCGATTCGTTCTTCCAGTTGAGCGAGGCGTTGGTATCGTGCGCGGCCTTGCCCGGCAGGTCCGCGTACACGGCGCCCAGGTTGACGATGCCGCTCAGGCGCTCCTTCTGCTGCAGCGGCTTGCGGGTGCTGACGTTGATGGTGCCTGCCATGCCGCCGTCGACCAGCTTGGCCTCGGAGGTCTTGTACACCACGGCCTGGTTCAGGACCGAGGACGGCATCAGCGACAGGCTGGTCGAGCGGCTGCTCGAGAGCTGGTCGCCGAAATACCAGTCGCCGCCGGACACCGTATGGCCATTGAACAGGATCAAGGTATGGTCTGGATTGGTACCGCGCATGGCGACCTTCTCGGCCTCATCGTAGTCGGTACGCACGGCGACGCCCGACAGGCGCTGCAGCGAATCCGCCAGGTTACGGTCTGGCATCTTGCCGACGTCTTCGGCGGTGATCACCTCGACGTTGGCGCTGGCATTCTTCTTGACCGCCAGCGATTGCGCCATCGAGGCACGAATACCGGTGACCTCGACGGTCTGGATCGGTGCGTCCTGCGCGACGGCGGACGCGGCGGCCAGACTCCAAACGGCCAACGAAACGGCCGCTGCGAGCGGCTTCTGCTTGAACATGACGTCTCTCCTGAGATTATAGCTATTGGTATGCAACTGGTAGGCACCTTTCTGCCATGGTCGGGAGTATTGATGATGTGAAGCTTGCTGAATAATCACTTGTGTTCGGCTCTATATAACTTTCAGGAATGTACATATTCGACCATTGCCTAAGTTATAGTGAATGAACAAAATTTCATTCCCATTTATCCCGGCGCGGGGTTAGCGTGGCACCATCTTCCACCGCCCAAAGTGTCTCTTTTTTACAAATGCCCATCGCCATTCGTCTCAGCAGCCTGCTGCTTGCCGGCGCCGCCCTGGCCGGCTGCGCCAGCACTCCCCCGACCCCACATTCTTCCGCCAGGCCGGGCGCGCCCTCGGCCGAGCTCCCGCTGGCCGCCGTACTGCAAAAGCAGATCTACCAGATGACGCCGCAGGAAGCGGGCCGCTACATCGCCCACGTCCATACGGCCGAGCCCGACCTGCGCAAGCGCATTGCGGCAATCGGCCGCAAGAACCTCGGCCAGCCCTACTCGCTGCACCTGCTGGGCGAGTTTCCCTATGAAGTACACGACGACCTGCCGCTGTTCAGCCTGAAGGAAAGCGACTGCGTGGTGTTCGCGGAGCACACCTATGCAATGGCCCTGTCGCAGTCCTGGGAAGAGTTCTTCTGGATGCTGCAGCGGATCCGCTACCGCGACGGCGTGATCGGGGTGGCCACCCGCAACCACTACACCGAGATGGACTGGAACGTGGCCAACCGCTGGCTGGTGACCGACGTCAGCGCCGAACTGGCCGGCGCCGATGGGCCGGCATACCCGATGACGGTAGACCGCGCGCGTTTCCTGCGCACCCGCCACAACACGGTGCGCGACATCCCGGTCGAGAGCAGCCGCCAGGCCTACGTCCCCAAGGAAGGCGTGGCGGCGATCGCCAGCCGCCTGCAGGAAGGCGACTTCGTGAACGTGATCTCGACCCGCAACGGAGAATACTGGGCCTCGCACGTCGGCCTGGTGGTGCTGGGGCCGGACGGCGAGCGCCGCTTCCTGCACTCGCAGGCGCCGCAGGTGCGCGAGGAGAGCTTCGACTCCTTCATCGCGCGCGCCGCCGAGCGCGAGGCGCGCAATGCGCGCGAAGGCAAGCCTGGCCAGGTGCTGGCCGGTTTCAAGTTCCTGCGCCTGAACGAAGCGATCACGGTGCCGCCGATGGCGCCGCAACCGCGCCCGGGCCGCCCGCCCGCCTGACCCGCCGCCCGCCCCGCCGGCGGCGTTCCCGCCCCTTCCGACGCGCCGCCCTGCCGGCGCGTCGTTTTTTCCCCTCATCCTGTCGCGCCGCGTGCCGCCCACCGCGCGGCCTGTCCGCGCCTGTCGCCCCTCATCAGTTCCGCTCATCAATTAAATAATCAATGGAAATGAAATTAGCGATTTATTTCCCATTTTCATTTCCTATTTTCATTTTCGGGCATTTTCGAATTAATTCACTTGCCGCCGTTGAGTCAGGTCAAACTCCATTAGTAGTAGCCGCCTGATAATAAATTTACAAAACTTCATATTCATTTACTTGTTTCCTTACTGGATAATGACCGGATTATCGCGTTTTATGCATTGCCGCGCCCGAATTTCTCTAGGCTTTCATTAATTCCTAACCGCAGCGGATTGCCATGTCCAATTTCAGATCCGATCTTTTCAGCCAGCTTTGCGCAAGGATGGTGTCGATGAGCCGCACCGGCAAGATCGCCCTGATGGTGGGGTGCGACCTGCTGGCACTGCCGGTCTGTTTTCTGATCGCGATGATATTACGGGGTGGCGATTTACAGCTTGCACAGAATTTCGGTCCCGCATCGTATGCGCTGGTGGCCGTGGTCACCATCGCCGCATTCTCGGTATCCGACTTATATCGCGCGGTAATCCGTTTTATCGACCAGCGTTTATTGAGTTTCACCGGCGCCGCACTTGCATTCGGCATTTTATGTGTGTATGTCGTATTAATCATCATGAACGAACCGCGTTTTCCGCGCAGTGCGCTCGCCATTTACTGGTTCGTGGTTTTCTCTTACGTCGTCATTTCCCGTATCGGCCTGCGCAACCTGCTGCGCGCCCATGCCGGGCGGCGCGCAGGGGCGTCCGATGCGGTGGCCGTCTACGGCGCCGGCGATGCCGGTGCGCGCCTGGTGCAGGCGATGCGCCACGGCGACGAGTACCGCCCGGTCTGCTTCCTCGACGACAAGCGCGCCCTGAACGAACGCACCATCGCCGGCCTGCGCGTGTTTAATACCGCGCGCCTGGCCGAATTGGTCGCTTCCCAGGGCATCCGCACCATCGTGATCGCCCTGCCCTCGGTCTCGCCGGAGCGCCTGCGCGACATCATGCAGCGCCTCGGCCAGGCCGGGGTGCCGGTCAAGATCCTGAGCCGCCTGGTCGACCTGGCCGACGACCGGCCGCCGGCGCACGGCTCGATCCGCGAACTCAAGTTCGAAGACCTGCTCGGGCGCCCGGCGGTGCCGCCGCGGCTCGACCTGTTTGCCCGCTGCGTCCGCGGCAAGAGCGTGCTCGTCACCGGCGCCGGCGGCTCGATCGGCAGCGAACTGTGCCGCCAGATCGTCACGCTGACCCCGCGCGAGCTGCACCTGCTCGACCACTCCGAGTACGCGCTGTACACCATCCGCCAGGAGCTGGCCGCGCGCTTTCCCGGCCTGGCCATCCACGCCCACCTGGGCTCGGTCTGCAACAGCGAACTGGTCGAGCGCGTCCTGCGCGACGGCAAGGTCAACACCATCTACCACGTTGCCGCCTACAAGCACGTGCCCCTGGTCGAGGCCAATATCGTCGAAGGACTGCGCAACAACGTGATCGGCGCCCAGGTCGTGGCCAGCGCCGCCGCCCAGCACAAGGTCGAGACCTGCGTGCTGATCTCGAGCGACAAGGCGGTGCGCCCGACCAACATCATGGGCGCCAGCAAGCGCATCGCCGAGCTGATCTTCCAGGCGGCGGCCGTACGCCACGGCGCCCACACCACCTTCTGCATGGTCCGCTTCGGCAACGTGCTGGGCTCGTCCGGCTCGGTCATTCCCCTGTTCCAGCGCCAGATCGCGCGCGGCGGGCCGCTGACCATCACCCATCCGGAGGTGTCGCGCTACTTCATGCTGATCGCCGAGGCGGCCCAGCTGGTGATCCAGGCCGGCGCCATGGCCAAGGGCGGCGACGTGTTCGTGCTCGACATGGGCGAGCCGGTCAAGATCGTCGACCTGGCCCGCACCATGATCGCCATGTCGGGGCTCACCGAACGCACCCCGCAGAACCCGCGCGGCGACATCGAGGTGCAGTTCGTCGGCCTGTTCCCCGGCGAGAAACTGCACGAGGAGCTGCTGACCGAGGGCACGGTCTTCCCGAGCGAGCATCCGCGCATCATGCGGATGAAGGAAAGCGCCCTGCGCCCCAGCGTGCTGGAAACCTGCATCACCTGCCTCATGATGGCTTGCGAGACCCACGAGCGCGGCACGATCGAATCGATGGTCAAGGCCATCGTCGCCGAATACGTGCCGACCTCGCCGGTGACGCCGCCGCCCCTGGTGGCCGACACCCAGGCGCCGAGCCTGATCAAGAAGTTCGTGCCGTTCCGGATCTGAACCCGTACCCCCACTGTCACCGACGAGGAAATTCATGCGCGACGAGAACACCTCCCCTCACCTGGAGCAGCTGCTGGCCAAGCTGCAGAACCGCACCGCCGTCATCGGCATTGTCGGCCTCGGCTATGTCGGCCTGCCCCTGACCCTCTGCTATGCGGCGCAAGGCTTCAAGGTGCTGGGCATCGACATCGATACCGAGAAGGTCGAGCGCCTGAACCGCGGGAAGAGCTACATCAAGCACATCGACGCCAGGGCGATCGGCTCGGCGCGCGAGCTCGGCTTCGAAGCCACCGCCGACTTCACCCGCGCCGGCGAGGCCGACGCCCTGATCATCTGCGTACCGACCCCGCTGAACGCCTTCCGCGAACCCGACCTGTCCTTTGTGCTCGGCACCGTCGGCGCCCTGCTGCCCTATGTACGCGAGGGTCAGGTGGTGTCGCTCGAGAGCACCACCTATCCCGGCACCACCGAGGAGGAACTGCGTCCGCGCCTGGAGTCGCGCGGCTTCACGGTGGGGCGCGACCTGTTCCTGGTGTTCTCGCCCGAGCGCGAAGACCCGGGCAACCCGCATTTCCAGACCCGCACCATCCCGAAGGTGTGCGGCGGCTCCACCCATGCTTGTCTGGAAGCCGGCCTGGCCCTGTACCGGTCCGCCGTGGACCGCGTGGTCCCGGTCAGCTCGACCCGCGCGGCCGAGCTCACCAAGCTGCTCGAGAACATCCACCGCGCCGTCAACATCGGCCTGGTCAACGAGATGAAAATCATCGCCGGCCGCATGGGCATCGACATCCACGAGGTGATCCGCGCCGCCGCCACCAAGCCCTTCGGCTTCACCCCCTACTATCCGGGCCCCGGCCTGGGCGGCCACTGCATCCCGATCGACCCCTTCTACCTCACCTGGAAGGCGCGCGAATACGGGGTCCACACCCGCTTCATCGAACTGGCCGGCGAGATCAACAGCGACATGCCGCACTGGGTGATCGGCAAGGTGGCCGATGCGCTGAACGAGCGCGGGCGCTCGATCATGGGCAGCCGCGTGCTGGTGCTCGGCATCGCCTACAAAAAAGACGTGGAGGACATGCGCGAGTCGCCTTCGGTGGCCATGATGGAGATCCTGCGCCGCAAGGGCGCCACCGTCGACTACTCCGACCCGCACGTGCCGGTCTTCCCGCGCATGCGCGAGCACCGCTTCGAGCTGTCCAGCGTGCCCTTGAGCCCGAACGCGATCGCTTCCTACGACGTGGTGCTGGTGGCCACCGCCCACAGCGCCTTCGACTACGAGCTGGTGCGCCAGTACGCCAACCTGATCGTCGACACCCGCGGCGTCTACACCGAGCGCCTGCCGAACGTCATCAAGGCCTGAGACCCGCCGCAGCACAAGGCAACAACACACCGAACAAGCCGGAGAACACGATGCGTTCCTACCCCCCTGCCATTCTCGACCGCAAGATCCGCTTCGCCCTGGTCGGCTGCGGCCGCATAGCGAAGAACCACATGAATGCCATCCGCGAACACCACGGCCGCGCCGAACTGGTCGGCGTGTGCGACGTCGACCCGCGCGCCCTCGACAGCGCCGCCGGCGCCACCAGGGCGCGTGCCTGGCCCAGCCTGGAGCGCATGCTGGCCGAGTGCGAGGCCGACGCCTTCGTGCTCTGCACCCCATCCGGGCTGCACCCGCAGCAGGCGATCCAGGTGGCGCGCGCCGGGCGCCACGTCATCACCGAAAAGCCGATGGCCACGCGCTGGGAAGATGGCAAGGCGATGGTCGCGGCGGCCGACGCCGCCGGAGTGCGCCTGTTCGTGGTCAAGCAGAACCGCCGCAACGCCACCTTGCAGCTGCTCAAGAGCGCGGTCGAGAAGAAGCGCTTCGGGCGCATCTACATGGTCAACCTGAACGTGTTCTGGACCAGGCCGGACGAGTACTACAACAGCGCCAAGTGGCGCGGGACCTGGGAATTCGACGGCGGCGCCTTCATGAATCAGGCCAGCCACTACGTCGACCTGATCGACTGGATCGTCGGCCCGGTGGAGAGCCTGCAGGCCTACACCGCCACCCTGGCGCGCGACATCGAGGTCGAGGACACCGGGGTCATCAGCCTGCGCTGGCGCAACGGCGCGCTCGGCTCGATGAACGTCACCATGCTGACCTATCCGCACAACCTGGAAGGCTCGATCACCATCCTCGGCGAGCACGGCACCGCACGGATCGGCGGCGTCGCGGTCAACGAGGTGCAGCAGTGGGAATTCGCCACGCCCGATCCGGACGACGAGCGCGTCAAGGAAGCCAGCTACCAGACCACTTCGGTCTACGGTTTCGGCCATCCGCTCTACTACGACAACGTGATCAAGGTGCTGCGCGGCGAGGCCGAGCCGGAAACCGACGGGCGCGAAGGCCTGAAGTCGCTCGAGGTGCTGGTGGCGGCCTATCGTTCGGCGCGCGACGGCAAGCGCATCGCCCTGCCGCTGGAGTACTGATCATGGCCATCGTCATCCACGCCAGCGCCATCGTCGACCAGGGCGCCGCCCTCGGCGACGGCACCCGCGTCTGGCACTTCGCCCATGTCTGCGCCGGCGCCCGCGTCGGCGAAGACTGCTCGCTGGGCCAGAACGTCTATGTCGGCAACGACGTCGTGCTCGGCAACCAGGTCAAGGTCCAGAACAATGTCTCGATCTATGACGCCGTCACGCTCGAAGACGAGGTCTTCTGCGGCCCGAGCATGGTGTTCACCAATGTCTACAACCCGCGCGCGGCGGTGACCCGCAAGCACGAATACCGGCGCACCCTGGTGCGGCGCGGCGCCACCATCGGCGCCAACGCCACCATCGTGTGTGGCGTCACCATCGGCGAGTACGCCTTCGTTGCGGCCGGCGCCGTCGTCAACCGCGACGTGCCCCCGTTCGCCCTGGTGGCCGGGGTGCCGGCACGCCAGATCGGATGGATCAGCCGCTTCGGCGAACGCCTGGATTTGCCCCTGCCCGGCGCCGATGGCGCAGTCCAGCGCGAGGCCCAAGCCCGCTGTCCCCACACCGGCGACCTGTATGTGCTGCACGAGGGCGCCTGCCACCTCGAACGCGCCGCCCTCCAACCCTGACGAGGACCCCATGGATTTCATCGACCTCAAGTCGCAATACCTCGCTTCCCGCGAGCTGATCAACGCACGCATCCAGGCGGTCCTCGACCATGGCCAGTACATCATGGGGCCCGAAGTGGCTGAACTGGAAAGTCGCCTCGCCGGCTTCACCGGCGCGCGCCACTGCATCACCGTCTCCTCCGGCACCGAGGCCCTGGTCATCTCGCTGATGGCGCTCGGCATCCAGCCCGGCGACGAAGTCATCACCACGCCCTTTTCCTTCATCGCCACCGCCGAAGCGATCGTGCTGCTGGGCGCCACGCCGGTGTTCGTCGACGTCGAGGCCGGCACCTGCAACCTCGACCACCGCCTGCTCGAGGCGCGCATTACGCCGCGCACCCGCGCCATCATCCCGGTATCGCTGTACGGCCAGCCGGCCGACATGGACGAGATCAACGCGGTCGCCGAGCGCCACGGCCTGGCCGTGATCGAAGACGCGGCCCAGAGTTTCGGCGCCACCTACCGCGGCCGCAAGAGCTGCAACCTGTCGGGCATCGGCTGCACCAGCTTTTTCCCCAGCAAGCCGCTCGGCTGCTATGGCGACGGCGGGGCCATCTTCACCAGCGACGATGCCCTGGCGGGCGCGATGCGCGAGATCCGCGTGCATGGCCAGTCGCGCCGCTACGTGCATACCCGCATCGGCGTGGGTGGCCGCATGGACACCCTGCAGTGCGCCGTCGTGCTGGCCAAGCTCGAGCGCTTCGAATGGGAAATTGAGCAACGCCAGCGCGCCGCCGCCTGCTACGACGCCCTGCTCGCCAGCGTGCTGGGCGACATGATCGAGCCGGTGGGCTGCCGCACCGACCGGACCAGCGTGTATGCCCAGTACACGGTCCTGGTGCCCCAGCGCGAACGCCTGCAGGAAGTCCTGCACGCGGCCGGCATCCCGACCGCGGTGCACTACCCGGTGCCGATCGACCGCCAGCCGGCCTACGCGCACTGGGTCGGTCCCGGCGGCTGTCCGGTGGCGGCCAGCCTGGCGCACGAGGTACTGAGCCTGCCGATGGGCCCTTACCTCGACCGTCCCAGCACCCATCGCGTGGTGCAGGCGCTGGGCGAAGGGCTGGCACAGCTGCGCGACGAACGCGTTGCCGAGCAGGCCGGCGACAAGGCGGCATGAAAGACGGCCGCATGAGGCAGGGAAACGCCAGGCCGGTCTTCACGAAGCTGCCTTCCCTGCCGCTGCCGCCTTCGCGGCGCAGGCATGCCGCCCGGCGCCTGCGCCCCCTATTCGTACCGGAGCAGACATGGCCCGCATTGTGCATCTGAGCTCGGCACACCCGCGCTTCGATACGCGGATTTTCGTCAAGCAGTGCCGCAGCCTCGCCAGCCACGGGCATGAAGTTGCGCTGGTGGTGGCCGACGGCCTCGGCGACGCCTGCCGCGACGGCGTCCGGATCGTCGATGTCGGCCGTCCCTCGGGCCGGCGTGAACGCATGCTGCTCGCTACCCGCCGGGTCGGCCGGGCGGCACGAAGGCTCGACGCCGAGGTCTACCACTTGCACGATCCCGAGCTGATTCCCGTCGGCCTGCGGCTCGCCCTCGGCGGCCGCAAGGTGGTGTTCGACGCCCACGAGGACGTGCCGAACCAGCTGCTCGACAAACCCTACCTGGCGCCGCGCGCCGCTCGTCTGCTGTCGCGCGCGTACGCCATGCTCGAAGGCAGCGCACTGCGCCGCTTCGGCGGCGTCTTGGCGGCGACACCCACCATCCGCGACCGCCTGGCCGGGCACAATGCCCTGGTCGTAGACGTCAACAACTATCCCCGCGCCGAAGAGTTCATGGGGCCGGCGCCCACCGCCGAGGCGCGCGACAGCTTCTGCTACGTCGGCAGCATCTCCGCCATCCGTGGCGTACGCGAGCTGGTCCAGGCCTGCGCCCTGCTGCGCACGCCGGCGCGGCTGGCCCTGGCCGGCAGCTTCGCCGAAGCCGAGCTGGAGGCCGAGGTCAGGCGCCACCCGGGTTGGCGGCGTATCGATGCGCTCGGCCACCTCGACCGGGGCGGCATCGCCGGAGTCATGGGGCGCGCCTTTGCCGGCCTGGTCACCCTGCTGCCGACCGCCAGCTACCGTGACGCCCTGCCGGTCAAGATGTTCGAATACATGGCTGCCGGCATCCCGGTGATCGCCTCCGACTTTCCTCTCTGGCGCGAGATCGTCGAGGGCAGCCGCTGCGGCCTGTGCGTCGATCCGCGCGACCCGGCGGCGATCGCAGCGGCGATCGACCACCTCGCCGCCCATCCGCGCCAGGCGCGCGACATGGGGGCCAACGGGCGCCGCGCCGTCCTCGCCCGCTACAACTGGGAAAACGAAGAAGCCAAGCTGATCGCGTTCTATGCCGATCTGCTGTCTTCCGATCCGCGCCCAAAAAAACGACTCAGGAAAAGCGATCTATCTGTCCATCCAATTCGCTGAATCGATTGTCTCAGCGTCAGGTTTTTATCGTAGTTCAACAAAGACCAGCACCATCGGCCGTATTGTTTAGTTATCAAGGAAATATGAGAGCGACTATGTTCTTGCAACACTACAATACGTTTCTCGAGGTAATGAAACTGCCGCGCGCGCGGCTTTATTTCTCGCAGCAAATCGACCCGGTCGATATCGAGGCGACCTATCGCAATTACACGAAACCGCATCCGCGTTTCAAGATCATCCGCCATAAGACCATCGGCGCGGCCCTGGTCGACCTCGCGCCTTTCCCGGACCGCGCCGCCTACCTGGAACACATCAAGGGCAAGAACCAGGGCGCTTACCACGCCAAACGGGCCCGCAGCCGCGGTTACGTGGTACGCGAGATCGATCGCAACGATTATGTCGACGACATCCACGACATCAATACCAGCCTGGATGTGCGGCAGGGCCGGAAAATGGACGGACACTATCTGGAGAAACAGCAACGTTTCGAGCGCCAGCAGCATTTCCATTATTGGGGCGTGCTCAATCCCGAAGGAAAACTGGTGGCCTATGCGACCCTGGGTATTTACGGGAATTTCGCCTCATTTTCCCAAATGATGGGAATCCGGAATAACGACGGCATCATGCACCTGCTCCTGAGCGAAGCGATCTGCCGGCTGATCGACGCCGGCAAGGTCCGCTACGTCATGTACGACACCTTTTTCGGCGCCCAGCCGGGTCTGCGCAACTTCAAGACCATCCTGGGTTTCCGTCCCTACCGCGCCAGCTATCACTTGCAATGAGCCTGCCATGAACGCCATGCTCAACCGCGTCTATGCGGACTACCTGATGCCGAGCCGGCTCGGCGAATACGAGACCCTGGTGCGCGAGGTCGCCAGCGCCGGCTATGCCCAGCTGTCGGTGCGCGAGTTCTTTCGCCAGGCCTATGGCAAGGAAGGCGCCCAGGACCAGCCCATGCCGCGCAGCTTCGTGCACCGGCACGACATCGACAGCGACCTGCGCACCGCCAGGAAGATGTTCGCCATCGAATCGCGCCATGGCGTGCGCGCCAGCTACTACTTCCGGCTGTGCACACTCGACTACGGTTTCATGCGCGAGATCGAGGCCGCCGGCAGCGAAGCCAGCTATCACTATGAAGAAGTGGCCGATTTCGCCAAGCGCCACCGTCTGCGCAGTGCCGATGCGGTGCGCCAGCGCTTCCCCGAGATCCGCGAACTGTTCGCCCGCAACGTCGGCCGGATCGTCGAGCGCCTCGGTTATCCCCTGACCACGGTGGCGAGCCACGGCGACTTTGCCAACCGCCGCCTGAAGGTGATCAACCACGAACTGTTGCGCGACGAGGCATTGCGCCGCCGCTGCGGCATCGAGTGCGAATCCTACGATGCCGAGCTGCTGCGCTGCTTCGATCTCTACATCAGCGACCGCAAGCACCCGGTCTACTACTACCCGCTGTCGCCTTTCGAGGCGCTCGGGAAGTACGAGCACATCTGCCTGCTCACCCATCCTGTGCAATGGGAAACCAACTGGGTCGAAAGCACGCGCTGCAACGTGCGCCGGCTGGTCGAAGAAATGGCCTGGCGCGCCTGACGCGCATCACCCCGACACCACCATGAACATCCTCCTGATCAACCACTACGCCGGCTCGGTCCACCACGGCATGGAGTACCGGCCCTACTACCTCGCGCGCGAGTGGGTGCGGCTCGGGCATCGGGTACGGATCGTGACGGCCAGCCACGCCCACGTGCGCGCCCGTGCCCCGAGCATGGAGGGACGCAGCCGGCGCGACGAAAGCATCGACGGCATCGACTACACCTGGTTCGCTACGCCGCCCTACCGCGGCAACGGCCTGGCCAGGGTGCGCAACATGGCGGCCTTCGTGCTGCGCCTGTGGCGTGAAGCGCCGGCGCTGGCGCGCGAGGTCGCGCCGCAGGTCGTGATCGCCTCCAGCACCTATCCGCTCGACATCTGGCCGGCGCACCGGATCGCGCGCCTCGCCGGGGCGCGCCTGCTGCACGAGGTGCATGACCTGTGGCCGCTCTCGCTGATGGAACTGGGCGGCTTCTCGCGCCACCATCCCTTCATCCGGCTGCTGCAGGCGGCCGAAGACTACGCCTGCCGCCACGCCGATACGGTGGTGTCGATCCTGCCCAAGGTCCGCGAGCACCTCGAAGCGCGCGGCATGGCGCCGCACAAGCTGCACGTGGTCCCGAACGGCGCCGACCCGGTCGAGTGGCTGGCGACGCCGCCGCCCCCGCCCGAAGAACTCGACGCCCTGCTCGCCGGCCTGCGCGCCCAGGGCCGCACGGTGGTCGGCTACGCCGGCAGCCACGGGCTGGCCAATGCGCTCGACACCCTGCTCGATGCCGCCGCCCTCCTGAAAGACCGGCCGCTGGCCTTCGTGCTGGTGGGCGACGGCCCCGAAAAGACCCGGCTCGAACGACGCGCGCGCGAACTCGGCCTTGCGCACCTGTATTTTGCAGCGCCCATCCCGAAGGCCCAGATCCCGGCCCTGATGGCGCGGATCGACATCGCCTACCTCGGCTGGCAACGCCAGCCCCTGTACCGCTTCGGCATCGCGCCGAACAAACTGATCGACTACATGATGGGCGGCTGCCCGGTCCTGCATGCGGTCGAAGCCGGCAACGACCCGGTGCAGGAGGCCGGCTGCGGCCTGACGGTGGCGCCGGAGGATCCGCGCGCCGTGGCCGACGGCCTGGCGTCCCTGCTGGCCCTGTCCTGGCGCGAGCGGCGCGCGCTGGGCGAGCGCGGCCGCGCCCACGCACTGGCCAACCTGACCTATCCCGTCCTTGGACAACGCTTCCTGACCACTTTCGCACACGAGGTTTCCCCATGACTGAACAGGCACAGGCTGGCGCGCAGCTGCACGCCGATCCGCTGGACAACATGCCGCGGACCTTCCTGCCCTTTGCGCTGCCCGACATCGGCGACGAGGAAATCCGGGCCGTCGAAACCTGCCTGCGCTCCGGCTGGGTGACCACCGGACCGACCACGCGCCGCTTCGAACAGGAATTCCAGTCCTACCTGGGCGGCGACGTGCAGGCGATCTCGGTCAATTCCGCCACCGCCGGCCTGCATCTGGCGCTGGAAAGCGTGGGCATCGGTCCCGGCGACGAGGTCATCGTCCCCACCATGACCTTCACCGCCACCGCCGAAGTCGTGCGCTACCTCGGCGCCCGTCCGGTACTGGTGGACGTCGACCCCGTCACCCTGAACATGTCGCCCTCCGCCGTCGCGGCGGCGATCACGCCCCGGACCCGCGCCGTGATGCCGGTGCACTACGCCGGCCTGGCCTGCGACATGGATGCGATCCTGGCGCTGGCCGCGCGCCACGGCCTGCGCGTCATCGAAGACGCGGCGCACGCCTTCCCCACCCGGCTCGACGGCAAGCTGATCGGCACCCTCGGCAGCGAGATCACCGTCTTCAGCTTTTACGCCAACAAGACCATGACCACCGGCGAAGGCGGCATGGTGGTCACGCGCGACGCCGAGCTGGCCGCACGCATGCGCTGCATGCGCCTGCACGGCATCAACCGCGACGCCTTCGACCGCTACACCTCGCGGGTGCCGGCCTGGTACTACGAGGTGGTCGCGGCCGGCTTCAAATACAACCTGACCGACATCGCTTCCGCGATCGGCATCGAGCAGCTGCGCAAGATCGACCGCTTCCAGCAACGCCGCAGCTGGCTGGCGCAGCGCTACGACGACGCCCTGGCCGGGCTGCCGCTGCAGTTGCCGGCGCATCCGGCCTTCGGCAGCACCCATGCCTGGCACCTGTACGTGGTCCGGCTGCGGGACGGCGCCGGCATCGGGCGCGACGCGCTCATCAACGAACTGGCCGAACGCGGCATCGGCACCAGCGTGCACTTCATTCCCCTGCACCGCCAGCCCTACTGGCGCGACAGCTGCGGCCTGAATCCCGACGCCTTCCCGGTCGCCGAAGCCAGCTTCGAGACCATGTTGTCGCTGCCGCTGTACACGCGCATGCTGGACGCCGACCAGGACCGGGTGGTCGCGGCGCTGCACGAGCTGCTGTCATGAGCAAGCGCGCCTTCGACCTGCTCGGCGCGAGCCTGGGCCTGCTCCTGCTGGCCCCGGTGCTGCTGCTGACCGCACTCTGGATCAGGCTCGATTCTCCGGGGCCGGTGCTGTATCGCCAGCAGCGCGTCGGGCGCGGCGGCAGGCTGTTCACGATCTACAAGTTCCGCACCATGCGCCAGCGTCCCGTGGACGGCCCCCAGCTGACCGTCGGCGCCGATCCGCGCGTGACCCGCGCCGGCCGCTTCCTGCGCCACTACAAGCTGGACGAACTGCCCCAGCTGTGGAACGTCGTCCAGGGCAGCATGAGCCTGGTCGGACCGCGTCCGGAAGTGCCGCGCTACGTCGACTGCTACCCGCCCGAGCAGCGGCGCGTGGTGCTGTCGGTCGCACCCGGCATTACCGACTGGGCCGCCATCCGCTACAAGGACGAGAACGCGATCCTGGCGCAAGCCGCCGATCCCGAGCGCGCCTACGTCGACGCCGTGTTGCCGGTCAAGCTCGACTATTACGTGCGCTACGTCAGGGAACGCACGTTCTGGGGCGATGTGCGCATCCTGGCGCACACGCTGGCCGCCATCGTGCGCTGAACGGTGGATCTGCGATGCAGCTGCTGCACCTCGGCGATATCGAACTGACCCTGCCGCTGGCCATCGCGGCCGGCGCCTGGATGCTGGCCGCCCGCGCCTGGCGCGCCGCGGCCGCCTGGACGCTCCTGTACGGCGCCACCATCGCGCTCGTCGGCGGCAGCAAGATCGCCTATATGGGCTGGGGCATCGACATTGCGATGCTCGACTTCAAGGCGTTCAGCGGCCACGCGGCGGGCGTGACGGCGGTGTACCCGGTGCTCGGCTACCTGCTGTGCCGTCCGGCCGGGCGCCGCGCCGGACTGGCCGCGGCCGGCGCCGGGCTGGCACTGGGGCTGGTGATGGCCGTGGCGCTGGTTCGGCACGATGAACATGCGGTCGCGGAGGCCGCCGCCGGCTGGCTGCTCGGTGCCTGCGCCAGCCTGGGCACCGTCTACCAGGCCGAGCCCAAGGGCGTCGTACCGGGCCCGGCGCCAGCCTGGTGTGCGGTGCTGCTGTTCTTCGCGGCGGCCTCGCTGATGCAATCGGCGCATGTCGGTTACTGGATGATCAAGGTCGCGCTGGCGCTGTCCGGCAAGGCGCAGCCCTACTCCTGGGACACCTGCGGCTAGCAATTTTCTACCAATGGAGAGACACATGGTTTCCTTCCCCTCGATGCATTGGCAAGCACGGGCGCCCCTGGGCGAGAACGCGGCGCAGTCGCTCTTGATTTCCGCCTTGCGCGGCCTGGCGGCCCTGCAGGTCGCGGCTGCGCACCTGCGCGCCGAAATGTATCCGGGCCTGCGCACGCTGGAAGACCCGTCGCTTGCCTACATGGGCCTGGCCTTCATTACCGGTTTCGCCCACCAGGCCGTGGTCGTGTTCTTCCTCATCAGCGGCTGGCTGGTTGGCGGCAGCCTGATGAACCGCTTCGGCAAGCCGCAGGCGCTCGCCCACTATGCGATCGACCGTGTGACGCGGCTCTGGACCGTCCTGCTCCCGACCCTGCTGCTGAGCCTGGGCATCGGCCTGGCCATCGGTTCGGCCGCCCCCGGGCCGATCGACGTCAACCCGGCCAACGACTTCTCGGCGGCAGCGTTCGCCGGCAACCTGCTCGGCCTGCAGACCGTCACCGTGCCTGAGTTCGGCGGCAACTATCCGCTGTGGAGCCTGGCGCACGAGACCTGGTACTACATCCAGTTCCCCCTGCTGCTGCTCGTCATTGCCGGCGGCGTCCTGCGCCGCGCCGCCGTGGCCGCCGCCCTGATCCTGCTGCTGGCGACGCTGCGCGACATGATCTCGCTGTACTTCGCCGTCTGGCTGCTCGGCGCCGCCTTCTCGCGCATCCGCATCGACTGCGGCAAGGCCTTCCAGGCGCTGCTGCTGGTGTTGACGCTGGCGCTGTTCGTCTATTACCGGATGCGCGGCAATAACGATGACCTGGTGCCGGCCTCCTTTGTGCAGGACCTCGTCTGCAGCATTCCCTTCCTGCTGCTGCTGGCCTCGTTCCAACGGCCGCTCGACAAGGCAGCGCCGGCCTACGTCCGGGCCAACCGGATTGCCGTGTTCTTCTCGGAGTTCTCGTTCTCGCTCTATGTGGTCCATGTGCCGGTCATCTACCTGATGCGCCACCTCGGACAGCAGCTCCTCGGCCGCGGTCAGCTCGATCCGAACGCCGCCACCGATTTCCTTTGGTATGGCATCCTCCTCGGCGCCCTGGTGCTGGCCGCGTATCTGTTCTACCTGCTGTTCGAACGGCATACGGTCCGCATCCGGAATGCCCTGAAGAACCTGCTCTTGAGCCCGCGCGTGAAACCGGTGCGGGTCGCCTTGTCGCCCGATTGAAGCGCGTCGAGGACAAGCTGCGCCGCCACCAGCGGCCAGCGGCGCGCTACTTCATCTCCGCAGTCCCGGATCCGGCAGCGACAGGCACATCAGGTTTGCCCGTCACTGCCGGCCCCTCCAACAACTTCCTGCGCCAGGACCACGTGCATCGGTCGTCGCCGCTGTCGATGCGACGAGTCGATGCCCCGGCTGGACCGCCGCAATGCGCACTGGTCGATCGCCCTGCGCCATTGCCGGCAAGCCGGCGCTACCAATGCATGGACTGACCGCCTCTTCGGATTCTCGCGCCACCAAGGCTGCGCCAGCCTCGGGCCGAGCGAATCGAGGCTTGGCCTCCCAGCCTGGGAAGCGCGCGCGGGCACCGGCGTGTTCCCGCTATCGCTTGAAGAACGGGCTGGCTTGCCGGCCGTCCATCACGCCATGCCGGGCGCGTGCACTCCTGAGCATGCACAGATTATTGGACGCGACTAAGCTCAGGCAAGAGATGGCTCGCAAGGACATGCTTGCATCGCGCCGCGCTACAAGACGCGCGGGCGCCGGCATGAGCAATAGAGCATGCCGATGGCGCCTTCCACGCATCGATCCGGATAGCCAGGCAAAGCCGCCGCTCAGGCTACGTAGGCGAGCTGCGGCCCGTTGCCATACTGGGAGCTGTAGTCGCCCAGCCGGAGCGCCATGTCGTTGAACAGCACGCCGCGCGACGAGATCCCCGCGTGGTTCAGGCGCTTGATCGATTCGTTGATCTGGCCTTCGGTGGTCACGGCGGAGCGGGTCACCAGGAACACGGCCCCCGCGTGGGCGCCGATGATCAGGGCGTCGGCCACCGCCAGCAGGGGCGGCGCGTCGATCAGCACCAGGTCGTACTGCGGGCTCACCGTCTCGAGCAAGGTGCCGAAATTCAGGTGCAGGAGGAATTCGGCCCGGTTGGTCGGCAATTCGCCGGTGGGGATGAAATCGAGCCGTTCCAGCACGCCGCGGTGGATGACCTCGTCCACGGTGGCGCCGCCGGCGATGGCCCGTGACAGCCCCCTGCGGCGGTCGACGCCGAAGTAGCGGTGCAGGTGCCCGTTGCGCATGTCGGCGTCGACCAGCAGCACGCGCTTGCCGCTGGCCGCCATCACCGCCGCGAAGTTCGCGGCGATGAAGGACTTGCCGAGGTCGCGCGTGGGGCCCGCCATCATGACCACGTTGTTCTTGAAGTGCGGCATGGAGAACTGCAGCGCCGCGCGGAAGCTGCGCAGGCTCTCGACTGCCGGGTCTTCTGGCAGGATCTGGGCCAGCAGCGGCAGCACGCCGTCCGGCTTGGATTTGCGCATCAGCTTTTCCTGGTTGACGCTGTGCGGAATCGAGGCGTATACCACGCGCGCTCGCAGCATCCGTTCGATCTTCTGCGGATCGTCGATTCCGCCCCGCATCGCCTTACGGGTGAAGGCGATCAGGGTGCCGAGGAACAGGCCGGTCACGACCGCCATCGCCACGATCAGGGGCCGGTTCGGCTTGATCGGCTTTTCCGGCGCGATCGGGGCATCGACCAGGCGTACGTTGCTGACCCGGCCGACGGAGATCAGGCGCAGCTGCTGCGCCGTGTTCGACAGGGCCGTGTACAGGTCGGTGTTCACCTTGATGTCGCGCGTCAGGCGCGCTTCGTCCTGTTCCATCACGGGCAGCGTCCGGATCCGGCTGGCGATGGCGTCGATCTCCGCGTCGACTTCCTTGCGCTGGCGGTTGATCGCCACCACCACCGGATGGTCTTCGGTAAAGCGCGCCAGCAGCTCGGTCTTCTTCTGGATGAGTTCCATGCGCCGGGTGCGCGCCGCCGCGGCCTGCGCCAGGCTCATGCGGGCTTCCTCGCGCAGGTCGACCGTGCCGTGGGCATTGCGGAACTGGTTGTAGCGGTCTTCGGACTGTTCCAGCTGGCGCTTGAGGATGGGCAGCTGCTGGTTGAGGAAGGCGAGCGACTTCTCGGCTTCCTCGGTCTTGCGCGCCAGGTTCTGGCGCATGTATTCACGCCCGATCTCGCTCAGCAGGCTGTTGATGCTGGCCGAGTTCTCGCCCTGCAGCTTGACTTCGATCACGCCCGACTGCTTGCCCTGTTCGGTGATCACCATCGAACGCTGGATCGCCTGGATCGTGCTCAGGCGCGACTTGCGCTTGATACGGAAGCGCGCGCCCGGATTCGCGAACAGGCTGTCCACCTTGATCTCGAGCATGCCATCCGGCAGCGGCACCCGGTAGCGCTGGCCCACCGTGCCGTCGAAGGCCAGGCGCTGCCCGCCGCCGGAGAAGCGGTAGCGGTTGCCGGCGCGCGCCGTCAGCACGAACTCGCGGTTGAGCCAGGAATCGGGCACCTCGAACACGGAGACATCGGCTTTCTCGCCGCCCCACACATAGCCGCCGTAGCCGAACAGGCCGGGGGTGGACAGGTTGCCGGCGTTCTGGTTGGCGAACCAGAAACCGGCCACCGGGAAGTATTTCGGCTGCACTTCGATGTAGAGCTGGAGGTTGTCCACCGCACGCGACACCACCATGCGCGAACGCAGCAGCTCCATCTCGGCGATGGCCGCCTTCTTGGTCTCGAACAGGGACGAGGCCTCGCTCAGGATGTTCTTGGACGCGTTCGGGCTTTCCTCTTCGACGTGGATCATGAGGTTGGCTTCGTACACCGGCTTGGCGACGAGCGCGTACAACACGGCCATCACGGTGATGAAGGCCGTGATGCTGCCGATCAGCCAGCGGCTGTCGTACAGCGTGTTGAAATAGCCCTTCAAGTCAACGGTGGACTCCTCCGGCAGCGGCTCGGGTGGCCGCGGGTCGAAGGGCACCGACAGCACGGGCGGGCTGTGCGAGATGTGGGTCAGCTGGTGGGCGTCGGCAGGATTACTCATGATGGCGGCCTTGCTCGGGATCGAATAGTCAGGGACGGGTCGTCACGCCGACCGCGTTGGTCAGTGCGCCCGGGAACAGCAGGCTCAGGTGGCGATTCCAGTTCGCCAGCGGCGAGGCGGCGACGTAGACCACGTCCTTCGGCCGCAGCTCGAAGGATTCGGCCATCGCCAGTGCGCCGGTCTCGCGGGCGTCGAGCTGGAACACGCGGGTCCGCTCGGACGTTTTGCGCACCACATAGATTTGGCGCGCATCGCCGCTCAGGGGGCTGACACCGCCGCTCTCGCCGAGCGCTTCGTTCAGGGTCAGGCGGCCGTTGTGCATGGTGAGCGCGCGCGGCTGGACGACCTCGCCGGACACGAACACCTTGCTTTCGTCGCGCGAATGGACGCGCACCACGTCCCCGTGCGCGAGCAACACGGTGCCCGGGTTGACGCCCTTCTGCACCAGGTCGCGCAGGTTGATCATGTAGCGGCTGGGCCCGCGTTCGATCATGATGCGGCTCTGGTCGGCACTGGGCAGCATGCCGCCGGCGCGGTTCAGCGCCTCGACCAGGGTCATGGGAATGTCGTTGATCGCCTGCAGGCCGGGCGCCTTGACCTCGCCGTCGATGTAGACCCGCTTGCTGCGGTAGGACTGGACGCGCAGGGTAAGGCTGGGCTGGGCGATGTAGCGCGCCAGTTTCTTGGTCAGCAGCGCCCTGGCCTGCTCCTCGGTCTGGCCCTCGACGTGCAGCAGGCCGATCAGGGGAAACTGGATGCGTCCCAGGTGGTCGACCGCAAAACCGGGCTGGACCGCGGTCGACGATGCCGTGCCGCTGTCGAGGGCGGCGGTGGCGGCGGTCATGCCGCCACCGGCAAGCTCCGGATGGTCCCACACGACGATCGACAGCACGTCGCCCTGGCCGATGGTGTAGGGCGCCGGGTTGGTCACGATCAGCGGCGAGAGGTCTTGCCGGGACTGCTCGGCCAGCGCGCGCCGTTCACTCTCGATGAGCTGCTGGGTGATGATCTCGGTGGGCGGCGCATCGCTGGCGCCGTCCTTGCCGCTGCCGGCAAACTGGAGGCCAGTGGTGCAACCCGGCAGCAGGACGAACAGGGTCAGTGCCAGCACGAACAGCCGGCAACCCGATATTGCAACTGAACAAATCGCAGCCATGATTGTTGCCTATCAAAAATAGACGTCATACTTGAACGGTCCAGTCCAGCGTACGGTGTCCATCAGGCTTGGCTTTGTAGCTGATCAAACAGCGGCTGCGCAATCGCTCAGCGAATTTCCTCCAATAACTTCAGCCCGTCGGCAAAACGCCACACGCGGCGGATTTCGATGATGTCGAAGCGCGCCGCGACATTCGGCGGGAAGGCGGCGTAGCGCGCATTGAGCTGGACGAAGCGGCGTACCGCGTCATCCATGTCGGCGCGGCCGCTCGAGCGCACGATGGTCACGTCGTCGACGCTGCCGTCGCTGCGCAGCGTCAGGCTGACCAGGGGATCGATGCGTACCTCGCGTGCCGAGAACCGGGCGCCGCCGAGGACCGCGGTACGTTCCAGCTTCTGGCGTACGCTGTCGACGTACAGGCGCAGCGGCACGTCGCGCTCGGCGCCATCGGCCAGCACCCGGCGCGCACCGGGTGCGTCCTCTGGCCTTGCCGGCGGCGGCGCCACGTTCGGCATGTTCAGGCCGCGCAGCAGTTCGCGTGCGCGGGTGGCCATGGCGCTGCCCGGGACACTGCCCGCGGGCAGCGCCCCATCCCCTCGCCCGCTTCCCGGAGCGCCGGGACCGGGAGTGCCGCCGGCCGGCCCGGGCGCCCCCTGCTGGCGTTCGGCCGCCATGCGGCGTCCCTCCTCGTCGGCACGCTCGCGCGCCAGCCGATCGGACCGGGCGCGCTCTTCGGCCAGCCGCCGCGCCGCGTCCTCGGTGGCCTGGCGCTGCGCCATTTCCTCGGCGCGCAGGCGCTCGGCGGCCTCGAGCTGGCGGCGCGCAAGTTCTTGCGCCGCGAGACGCTCGGCGGCCAGCCGTTCTGCCGCGCGCTGCTGCTCGGCCTGGCGGGCAAGCGCCTCGTCGCGCTCGCGCAGCTGTGCCAGGCGCTGCTGCTCGGCTTCGGCACGCAAGCGCTCCTCGAGCTGCTGGCGGGCGGTCCGCGCACGCTCGGCGGCAAGCTGCTCCGCTTGCCGCTGCTCGGCTGCCAGTTGCTCTGCCTGCCGCTGTGCGGCGGCGCGCTGCTCGGCCTGGCGTTGCTGCGCCAACTGCTGTTCGGCCAGCTGCTGTTCGGCCAGTTGTTGCTCGGCCAGTTGTTGCTCGGCCATTCGTTGCTCGGCCAATTGTTGCGCGGCCCGGCGTTGCTCCTCCGCCTGCGCGGCCTCGCGCCGGGCCTGCAGCGCGCGTTCCTGCTCGGCTGCGAGCCGCTCCTGTTCCGCGCGCTGCGCGGCAAGCCGTTCCCGCTCTTCGCGCAGCAGGCGGTCCGCCTCGGCGTCCAGGCGCTGCTGCTCCTCGGTGGCGGCGAGTCGGGCACGCTCGGCCTCCTGCCTGGCCTCTTCCTCCACGCGCGCCGCGACCGCGGTCTCATCCGGTTCCGGCTTGGCGTCGGGCTCGCCGTCCAGCCTGCCTGCTTGCAGGTCCGGGGCGATTTCCAGCAAGGGCGGCGCTGCCACCGCGAAGCTGGCGTCGTCGCGCGTCGACGCGATCAGGGGCGCTGCCGGCGGGGTGCGCAGGCTGGGCGGTCGGCGGGCCGGTTTCGGCCTGGGCCTTGGCTTCGCCGCCCGGGCCGCCTGCACCGGCTGCACGGGCGGGGCCGGCTGGGGACGCGGGTCGAGCAGCCGCAGCCCGCTGGCCGGCGGCGGCGCCACGGCGGGGACCGCAGGCGGCGGCGTGACACCCGCTTGCGGGAGCGGCGCGGGAGGCGTTTCCGGCACAGGCAGCGGCGGGGCTAGCGGGGCCGGCGGGGCCGGCGGGGCCGGCGGGGGCGCCAGCGTGACCTGGATCGGCCCGCCCGGGCCCGCATCGAAGCCGGGGATGCCGAACTGGAGCGACAACAGCAGGCCATGCAACAGCGCCGAGACCGCGATGCCGGTGACGAGGCGCCGGTCGCGCTGCGCAAGGGGATCGTTCGGGCTGGAGTCTTGCGCTCGGTGCATGCCGTGCCTGGGAAGCGATTATTGTCAGGCTGGCATCATAGCGTTTACTCAGCAGCAAGGCGAGCGCGCACGATTGAAGCAGGTCGGGCCCGAGCGGCCCGTCCTGCTAGCGCTGCACCCGGCTGAAGCTGTAGGTTTCGCCGTGCGCGAGGTAGATGACGTCTTTCTCCAGGCCGGCGGCCTTGACCTCGCGCGCGAAGTCCTCGAGCGGCGAGTTGAACACGTCGTAGTCGTTGTAGTGGATGGGCACGGTCTTTTTCGGGCGCACCACCTGCATCATGCGCACGCCGTCCTTGCCGTCCATCGTCACCTTCACCACGCCCAGGATGCGGGTACCGCCCAGGTGCAGCAGGGCCAGGTCGATGTTCGGGAAACGCTGCGGGATGGCGCGGATATCGTCGTAGACCAGGGTGTCGCCGCTGATGTACATGCGGTAGTCGGGCACGGCAGGATCGGCGCCGAAATCGAGCACCGAGCCCATCACCTTGGGCAGCAGCACGGCCACGCCCGCCGGGCCATGGCGTCCGGGCGTGGCCGTTACGCGCAGGCGCGCGGCGCCCTTGCCGACTTCGAGCCGGTCCCAGCTGCTCAGGCCGAAGATACGCGTGAATCCGAGGCGCTTGAGCCGCTCGCCGCCTTCCTTGGTGGTGACGATGGGCGTGCCGCGGTTGAGCTTTTCCTGCACCAGCCGGTCGAAGTGATCCTCATGAAAATGCGACAGCACGACCAGGTCGATCGGCGGCAATTCTTCGAAGCGGATGGCCGGATTGGTCTTGCGTTCGGAGGTCAGGCCATAGCCGAGGTGGACGTGGTCGCCCTTGTGCAGGAAATTCGGATCGGTGAGGATCGTGAAGCCTTGGAAGCGGATGATGACCGTGGCCGTGCCGATGAACTGCACGGTGCCGGTATCCGCGTCCGGCGTCGCGGCCCCGTCCGCCGCCAGCTGCAGCCGGAAGGTCTCGCCCTGGGCCGGGGTGGCGGTCGCGTCGGCGTGGGCGGCCGGGACCATGGCGCACAAGGCGGCCAGCAGAATCGACAGGCGCAGGCAAACACGGATACAGGGCTGGAACAGTCGAGCGAACGGCATGGTCGGTCTCCGGAAGCGTGCACCCCGGGGCGGCGTGCTGCCGGAACGTTAACACGGCAGCGCTGCGGACGGCGTTCGCTTGCCTGGACGATCGTGCTCTGCGTTACAGCTTGGCGACCAGGCCTGCCAGGTGCTGGCGCGCCTTCTGCCATTCGGTGCCGAGCAAGGCCGCAGAGCACTGCGGGCAGGCCTCGAAGGGATTGCAGTCGTGTTCGAGCGCGACATAGTTGGTGCCGGTGACCGTCTTGCCCTGGTAACTGTCGACCCGCCCGCCGCTTGCGGGCGCGCCGCCGGCAGGACTGTCGGCGCCCTGCCCGGCCCATTTGGCGAAGGCGGCCTGGTCGACGCCGTCGGGCACGTACCAGCGGCGTTTGGTGGGATTCCAGCGGGCGCCGAGCGCTTTCGCTTCATCCTTCTCGGCATAGGTGTCTGGACTCGTGGGATCATGTACCCATGCGTAGCTGGCCGCTCTTCAAGGCCAGACACGTTTTGCGTACACTGTTCCAATCCGACTCTTCACTGGCAACTCGATGACCCAGGCACTGCACAGCCAAGCCCGTACTACCCACCTGATCCGTGAGGAAATCAGGAACTCGACGCTCCCGCAGGCCGAACTGGCCAGGATGTACAACGTCACCCGCCAAACCATCCGAAAGTGGCAAAACCGCGAGTCTCCTGAAGACAAGTCGCATGCGCCGAACAAGATGTACACGACGCTCACGCCCGAGCAGGAGCTCATCGTGGTGGAGCTGCGCAAGACGTTGCTGCTGCCCACGGACGACCTGCTGGCGGTCACGCGCGAGTTCATCAATCCAGCCGTCTCGCGTGCCGGCCTGGGACGTTGCCTGCGCCGCCACGGTGTCTCGGATCTACGTAACCTGGTCGAGCAGGAAGGCACTGCGCCCGCCACGAAAAAGACCTTCAAGGACTACGAGCCGGGCTTTGTGCACATCGACATCAAGTACCTGCCGCAGATGCCCGACGAGACGGCAAGGCGCTATCTCTTCGTTGCCATCGACCGTGCTACGCGCTGGGTCTTCATCGAGCTCTATGCCGACCAGACCGATGGCAGCAGTGGCGACTTCCTCAACAAAGTCCAGCAAGCCTGTCCCGTCAAGATCGTCAAGCTTCTGACCGACAACGGCAGCCAGTTCACCGACCGCTTCACGGCTGGCGGCAAGAAGAAGGAACCCAGCGGCACACACGTGTTCGACCGCCTGTGCAAGCAGCTCGGCATCGAACACCGGCTCATCCCGCCTCGTCATCCGCAGACCAACGGCATGGTGGAGCGCTTCAACGGTCGTATCAGCGACATCGTCAACCAGACCCGTTTTGGTTCAGCTGCCGAACTGGAATCGACGCTGCGCAATTACGTCAAGATCTACAACCACAGCATTCCGCAACGCGCGCTCCAACACAAAACACCCGTTCAGGCGCTCAAGGAATGGCATGAAAAACGCCCTGAATTGTTCAGGAAGCGCGTGTATAACCAGCCGGGTCTTGACACATAGGGGACATTCAGAAAAAGCATGCGGTCCGAAAAAAAATAGTCGTGACGGATGGCCTGCCCAGCTGGGTTCGAACCAGCGACCCTCAGCTTAGAAGGCTGATGCTCTATCCAACTGAGCTATGGGCAGTTCAGACGGCACGCGCAAGGCGGCCGGAAATGAAACGGGCTGTCGAACGACAGCCCGCGGAGGAAGCCTTGGTCGGAGTACAAGGATTCGAACCTTGGACCCCCTGGTCCCAAACCAGGTGCGCTACCGGGCTGCGCTACACTCCGATGTGGGACTGATGATACTCCCGCAACGAGGGCGCGTCAAATTGCGCTGCCCCGTGCGGCGCGTAAAATCAGGCGGCCAGCTTGTCGGCGATACGGCGCGCCATGTTTTCGGCGACAGCGGCTTCCTTGGCCTCGACCATGACGCGGATCAGGGGTTCGGTGCCCGAGGCACGGATCAAGACGCGGCCCGACTCGCCCAGCTCGCGTTCGACCGCTTCCTTCTCGGCCACCACGGCGCCGTTCTGGGTCCAGTCGAAGCCCGGCGTCACCTTCTTGTTGATCAGGGTCTGGGGATAGAGCTGCAGTTCGCTGCAGCATTCGGCCAGCGACTTGCCGCTGCGCTTGAGCGCCGACAGCACCTGCAGCGCCGACACGATGCCGTCGCCGGTGGTGTGCTTGTCCAGCGCCAGCAGGTGGCCCGAACTCTCGCCGCCGAACAGCCAGCCGCGCTCCTGCATCACTTCCAGCACGTAGCGGTCGCCGACCTTGGCGCGCGCGAAGCCGACGCCCATCTCCTTGAACGCCACTTCCAGCGCCATATTGGTCATCAGGGTGCCAACGGCGCCCGCCACCGGACCGGTCGCCATGCGGTCGCGCACCATCAGGTAGAGCAGCTCGTCGCCGTTGTAGACGCGGCCGGTGGCGTCGACCATGATCAGGCGGTCGGCGTCGCCGTCCAGCGCGATGCCGAGATCGGCCTTGTTGGCCACCACGGCTTCGGACAGCGCTTTCGGCGCGGTCGCGCCGACGCCGGCATTGATGTTGAAGCCATCGGGCGTGGCGCCGATCGACACGACCTCGGCGCCGAGTTCATGGAACACGTGCGGGGCGATGTTGTAGGCCGCGCCGTGGGCGCTGTCGACCACGATCTTCAGGCCGCGCAGGTCCAGCTCGTTCGGGAAGGTGCCCTTGCAGAATTCGATGTAGCGGCCCTGGGCGTCGCGCAGCCGGGTGGCGCGGCCCAGCTTGTCCGAGGGCACGCAGCCCATCGGCTGATCGATCGCTTCTTCGATGTCCAGTTCCACCGCGTCCGGCAGCTTGGTGCCGTGCTCCGAGAAGAACTTGATGCCGTTGTCCTGGAAAGGATTGTGCGACGCCGAGATCACGACGCCGGCCTGCAGGCGCAGCGCGCGGGTCAGGTAGGCGATGGCCGGGGTCGGCATGGGGCCGGCCAGCATCACGTCCACGCCGGCCGCCGAGAAACCCGCCTCCAGCGCCGCTTCCAGCAGGTAGCCGGAAATACGGGTGTCCTTGCCGATCAGGACGACCGGACGGCCGCTGCTCGATTTCGCGCCCTTGGCCAGTACCGTCCCGGCAGCGTAGCCGAGGCGCATGACGAATTCGGGGGTAATCGGCGCGACCCCCACGAGGCCGCGAACACCATCCGTACCGAAATATTTCCGTGCCATTCTTTTACTCTTTCCAGGTTTTAACCTTAGCGTGTTAATTTTGAGTTCCAGCGAGCCATACCTTTAAGGCATCAACGGTCTCGGCTACATCATGCACACGCACGATTTTAGCGCCATGCGCTACCGCAGCCAATGCTCCGCCGATACTGCCTGCCATGCGCTCTTCCACCGGCCGTCCGGTGAGCGCGCCCACCATGGACTTGCGCGACAGCCCGGCCAGCACGGGCAGGCCGAGCTCGTCCCGGATACGGCCCAGCTGGCGCAGCAGCGCGTAGTTGTGCTCGACTGTCTTGCCGAATCCGAAGCCCGGATCGAGGCAGATGCGTTCGCGGGCGATGCCGGCGCGCTCCAGAGTGGCCACGCGCTCGCTGAGGAAGTCGATGACCTCGCCCACGACGTCATGGTATGCCGGCGCTTGCTGCATGGTCTGCGGCGTGGCTTGCATATGCATCACGCACAGCCCGCAGTCGCTGTCGAGCACCGCCTCGATGGCGCCTGGCGCGCGAAAGCCGTTGATGTCGTTGATCATGTCGGCGCCGGCGATGATCGCCTCACGCATGACTTCCGGCTTGCAGGTATCGACCGACAGCGCGCAGTCGAGGCTGCGCAGCGCATACAGGGCCGGCAGCACGCGCGCCAGCTCTTCGGCCACCGGCACGCTGGGCGAGCCCGGACGGGTCGATTCGCCGCCGATATCGATCATGGTGGCGCCGTCGCGGATCATTTCCTCGGCATGCGACAGGGCAAACTCGAGGCCCTGGTAGCGGCCGCCATCGGAGAAGGAATCGGGGGTGACGTTAAGGATGCCCATCACGACCGGATGGGCGCCATCCGGGCCGTCCAGCGCGAAGCTGTACTGGCCGCATTGCAGATTCTTGGACATGGAGAGTATGGAAAGGCGTTAACGCGCAAAAGGCATCCGGGGATGCCTTTTGCTGGGGCAAAACTAGGCGATCAAATCAGGCCGGCGCGGTAGCGTTCGGCGCTACGCCGCCGCCGCTGTCGCCCGGCGGGTTACGCTTGGTCAGCAGGCCGGTCTTCGGCTGGCGCGGCTCACGGCCGGCCATGATGTCGTTGATCTGCTCGGCGTCGATGGTTTCCCAGTCGAGCAGCGCCTTGGTCATCATCTCGACCTTGTCGCGGTTTTCCTCGAGCAGGCGGCGCGCCAGGGCGTACTGCGTGTCGAGGATGTTGCGGATCTCGGCGTCGACCTTCTGCTGCGTCGCTTCCGAGATGGTCTTGGTGGCGCCGCCGAAGAAGCCTTCGTTCTCGCTGTCTTCGTAGACCATCACGCCCATGCTCTCGGACATGCCGAAGCGGGTCACCATCGAACGGGCCAGCTTGGTGGCGCGGGCGAAGTCGTTCGAGGCGCCGGTGGACATCTGGCCGACGAAGATCTCTTCGGCGATACGGCCGCCGAACAGGATCGAGATTTCTTCCAGCATCTTGTCTTTGTAGCCAGACAGATTGTCGTGCTCAGGCAGCTGCCAGGTCAGGCCGAGCGCATAGCCGCGCGGCATGATGGTGACCTTGTGCACCGGGTCGGCCTTCGGCAGTAGCTTGGCGACCACCGCGTGGCCCGACTCGTGGTAGGCCGTGTTGCGGCGCTCTTCCTCGCGCATGACCATCGACTTGCGCTCCGGACCCATGTAGATCTTGTCCTTGGCGTCTTCGAAGTCGATCATCTCGACCAGGCGCTTGGAACGGCGCGCCGCGAACAGCGCGGCCTCGTTGACCAGGTTGGCCAGGTCGGCGCCCGAGAAGCCCGGGGTGCCGCGCGCCAGGATGTCGGCCTTGACGTCGGTACCGATCGGCACTTTGCGCATGTGCACGTTCAGGATCTGTTCGCGGCCGCGGATGTCCGGCAGGCCCACCATCACCTGGCGGTCGAAACGGCCCGGACGCAGCAGCGCTTTATCGAGCACGTCGGCGCGGTTGGTCGCGGCGATCACGATGACGCCCGAGGAGGCTTCGAAGCCGTCCATCTCGACTAGCAGCTGGTTCAGGGTCTGCTCGCGCTCGTCGTTGCCGCCGCCCATGCCGGCGCCACGGTGGCGGCCGACGGCGTCGATCTCGTCGATGAAGATGATGCAGGGCGAATGCTTCTTGGCGTTCTCGAACATGTCGCGCACACGGGATGCGCCCACGCCGACGAACATTTCGACGAAGTCGGAACCGGAGATCGAGAAGAACGGCACCTTGGCCTCGCCGGCGATGGCGCGGGCCAGCAGGGTTTTACCGGTACCCGGCGGACCGACCATCAGCACGCCGCGCGGAATGCGGCCGCCCAGCTTCTGGAACTTGGTTGGGTCTTTCAGGAAGTCGACGATTTCCGACACTTCTTCTTTCGCTTCGTCGCAACCGGCGACGTCGGCGAAGGTGACGGTATTGTTGGTTTCATCGAGCATGCGCGCCTTCGACTTGCCGAAGGAGAACGCGCCGCCCTTGCCGCCGCCCTGCATCTGGCGCATGAAGAACACCCACACGCCGATGAGCAGGAGCATCGGGAACCATGAGATGAACACCTGCTGCAGGAACGAAGGTTCCTCCGGCGGCTTGACGTCGAAGCGCACGCCGTTCTCGCGCAGGTCGCCGATCAGGCCGCGGTCGAGGATGGTCGCGGTGGCGCGGACCTTGGTATCGTCGCTCCTGGTCGCGGTGATGTTGGAGCCCTCGATCACGACGTCCTTGATGCGACGCGCCTTCACCTCATCGAGAAGCTCGGAATAAGCGATGGTCTTGCTGCCGCCGGCGACGCTGTGGTTGTCGAACTGCTTGAACAGCATGAACAACAGCAGCGCAACGACCACCCAGATGGCGGATTTGGAAAACATATTATTCACGAAAACTCCTCCGATGCGGATTGCATCTCTACCGATTTCAGTATGACGATTTTAACCGCAATAAGCCGACGCTGCCACGCAACGTACGGTAATAGTGCTGAAATGCCATTTTTTCATGCCAGACTGCCATGCACAGCGACGCGCAACCAGCCTCACGCGGGTGATGTGCGGTTGCCGCGCCGAATATCAAGGGCAAAACGCGCATCCGCGGCGCTTTTTAGCCCGCCGGATTCTTCAGACCGCGCCCAAGGAGGAAAATTTCCGAGGATTTGTCCCGGCTGGCCTTGGGTTTGACCTGCTTGACGGTCTTGAATTCGGCACGAAACTTTTCCAGTATCTGGGTAAATCCCATATCTTTAAAGCACTTCACCAGCAATGCGCCACCCGGTTTCATGTGCATTTGCGAAAACTCAATTGCCAGATCGATTAGGTGTTCCATCCGCGCCGCATCGGCGGTCGGAATGCCGGACAGGTTCGGGGCCATGTCGGACAATACCAGGTCGGCCTTGCGCCCCTCCAGCAGCGCATCGAGCTGGCCCAGCACTTCCTCTTCGCGAAAATCGCCCTGGATATACTGAACATCGGCGATGGGCTCCATCGGCAGCATGTCGAGCCCGATAATGGTGCCGCGGATACCGCCGCCGTCCGCGCCGGCCAGCTTGCGCCGGGTGTACTGGGCCCAGCTGCCCGGAGTACAGCCGAGGTCGACGATGACCTGGCCCGGCTTGATCAGCTTTTCGCTTTCGTCGATTTCCTTGAGCTTGTAGGCGGCGCGGGCGCGGTAGCCCTCCTTCTGGGCCAATTTGACGTAGGGGTCGTTAATATGGTCGTGCAACCAGTTTTTGTTTAATTTGTTCTTGGCCATTCGCGTAGAATACTGCTTTTAAAGGTACTTCCAAAAATTATTATGCTTAAACTCACCCCGGCCGAGCGCAGCGCACTGCGCGCCGAAGCCCACGGACTCAACCCAGTCGTCATGATCGGCGAATCCGGCCTGACCGAATCGGTCATGAAGGAAATCGCTTCCAGCCTGGACGCGCACGGCCTGATCAAGGTGCGTGTATTCGGCGACGACCGCGAAGCCCGCATCGCCATGTATGAACAGATTTGCGCCGAACTCGACGCGGCGCCGGTCCAGCACATCGGCAAGCTCCTGGTGCTCTACCGTCCGAAGAAGGAAGCCGTCAAGGAACGCAGCAGCAAGGCCGGCAAGGGCATGCGCGAGGTGACCATCGTCAAGGCCAGCGCCAGCGGCACCAAGAAGCCGAGCGTCACCAAGGTCATGCTGAAAGGAAACGAGCGCGTCACCGCGGGCGGCAACATCAAGCGCGCCAAACCGCGTCAGGCTTCCACCAAGAAAAATGCACTGAACAAGTAATCGGCGTGCACCAGACAAAACCGGGGCGACCCGGTTTTTTTTCGTCCAGCGCTCGTGGACGGGTCAGCGGCTCTTGAGCACCAGCACCGCCGCCAGCACGCTCTCGATGACGTGGAACAGCTGCGACACCCCATGCATCACGGCGAAATGCGTCCAGTACGGCGACGCCCTCACCCCGCCCGGGCCGGCCAGTTCACGCAGCTGCGCCATGCCCGGCTGCAGGCCGATCCACATCACCAGGGCGCAGGCCAGCATGGCCAGCACCAGCAAATTCAAGAAACGGCGCCGTCCGGCGTCGAGGTCGCGCGACCAGCGCAGCAGCGCCAGCATCGCGAGCGCACAGCCGAGCGAGACCCAGCCCAGGCGGTGCAGCAGGACGGCGACCACATCGCCAGCCACGGTACTCGGCACCGCCGCGAACACCGCCGGCGCCGCGATATACCCGAGCGTCCACAGCGTGCCCGCCCACAGCACCGCCACCAGGAGCCGGGCAGCGGCGATGCGAGAAGCGGAACGCGGTGGGACGGCCGTCCGGGCTTGGGCCATCAAACGTAGCGGACTTCGAGGATTTCGTATTCGCGCGGACCCGACGGGGCCTGCACTTCCACCACGTCGCCGGCATACTTGCCGATCAGGGCGCGGGCGATCGGCGAGGTCACCGACACCTTGTTCAGTTTGATGTCGGCTTCGTCGATACCGACGATCTGGTAGCTCACCTTCTGGCCGTTTTCCAGGTCTTCCAGGTCCACGGTCGAGGCGAACACGACGCGGCCTTCCGCGTCCAGCGTGGCCGGGTCGATGATCTGCGCGGTGCTCAGCTTGCCTTCGAGTTCCGCGATGCGGCCCTCGACGAAGGCCTGGCGCTCTTTCGCTGCATCGTATTCGGCATTTTCGGACAGGTCGCCGTGCGAGCGCGCCTCGGCGATCGCGTCGATCACGTTACGGCGCTCCTTGGTCTTGAGCTGGTGCAGCTCTTCCTTCAGGAGTTCGGCGCCGTATTTGGTCAGTGGTACGGTAGTGTTCATGTCGCTCTATCTGTTCGTGATTGGACGCACCAAGTGAAAACCACAGAGGCGCGCGGCGCAGGCCGCGCGAGCTCTGTGGTTATTTGGTACTACGTGCTGCTTAGTTTAAGGTTTTATGAAGACCTTGTAAATCGTAGACGCGCAGCTCGTCCAGATGGCGCATGCCCTCGATCGCGGCTTCCGCGCCGGCGATGGTCGTGTAGGTGACCACGCGCGACTGCAGGGCCGAGGTGCGGATGGTGCGCGAGTCGGTGATCGCCGAACGCTTTTCTTCCACGGTGTTCACCACCATGACGATCTCGCGGTTCTTGATCATGTCGACCACGTGCGGACGGCCTTCCAGTACCTTGTTCACCTGGCGCACCGGGATGCCGGCCGCTTCGATGACGGCGGCCGTGCCCTTGGTGGCCACCAGCGAGAAGCCCAGCGCCACCAGCTCGCGCGCCACCGAGACGGCGCGCGGCTTGTCCGCGCCCTTCACCGACAGGAACACCGTGCCCTTGGTCGGCAGGTTGATGCCGGCCGCCAGCTGCGACTTCACGAAGGCTTCGCCGAAGGTCTCGCCCACGCCCATCACTTCGCCGGTCGACTTCATCTCCGGTCCCAGGATGGTGTCGACGCCCGGGAACTTCACGAACGGGAACACGACTTCCTTGACGCTGTAGAACGGCGGGGTCACCTCCTTGGTGATGCCTTGGCTGGCCAGGGTCTGGCCCACCATGCAGCGCGCCGCGATCTTCGCCAGCTGCAGGCCGGTCGCCTTCGAGACGAAGGGCACGGTACGCGATGCGCGCGGGTTCACTTCCAGCACGAACACGGTATCGACGGTCTTGCCACCCTCTTCCGACTGCTGGATCGCGAACTGCACGTTCATCAGGCCGACCACGTTCAGGGCCTTGGCCATCAGCGACGTCTGGTGCTTCAGCTCGGCGATCGTTTCCGGCGACAGCGAGTACGGCGGCAGCGAGCAGGCCGAGTCGCCCGAGTGCACGCCCGCCTGTTCGATGTGTTCCATCACGCCGCCGATGAAGGTGGCTTCGCCGTCCGAGATGCAGTCGACGTCGACTTCGATGGCGTCGTTCAGGAAGCGGTCCAGCAGCACCGGCGAATCGTGCGAGACCTTGACCGCTTCGCGCATGTAGCGCTCGAGGTCGCGCTGCTCGTGGACGATCTCCATCGCGCGGCCGCCCAGCACGTAGGACGGGCGCACCACCAGCGGGTAGCCGATCTCGTCGGCCAGTGCCAGGGCGTCGGCCTCAGTGCGGGCGGTACGGTTCGGCGGCTGGCGCAGGCCGAGCTTTTGCAGCAGTTGCTGGAAGCGCTCGCGGTCTTCGGCCGCGTCGATCATGTCCGGCGAGGTGCCGATGATCGGCACGCCATTGGCCTCCAAATCCAGCGCGAGTTTCAGCGGGGTCTGGCCGCCGTACTGGACGATCACGCCTTCCGGCTTTTCCAGGTCGACGATTTCCAGCACGTCTTCCAGCGTCAAGGACTCGAAGTACAGGCGATCCGAGGTATCGTAGTCGGTCGACACGGTCTCGGGGTTGCAGTTGACCATGATGGTCTCGTAGCCGTCCTCGCGCATGGCGAGCGCCGCGTGGACGCAGCAGTAATCGAACTCGATGCCCTGGCCGATACGGTTCGGGCCACCGCCCAGCACCATGATCTTCTTCTTGTCGGTCGGGTTGGACTCGCACTCCTCGTCGTAGGTCGAGTACATGTAGGCGGTGTTGGTCGCGAACTCGGCGGCGCAGGTGTCGACGCGCTTGTACACCGGACGAATGCCCAGTTCGTGGCGGCGCGCACGCACGGCTTGCGGCGTGGTCTGCATCAGGAAGGCCAGGCGGCGGTCCGAGAAGCCCTTCTGCTTGAGCTTGTACAGCAGCGGCTTGTCCAGGCTCTCGAGCTTCTGGTGATCCAGCCACAGTTCGATGTCGACGATCTCCTTGATCTGCACCAGGAACCACGGGTCGATCTTGGTCAGGTTGTGCACTTCTTCCAGGGTGAAGCCCTGGGCGAATGCGTCACCCACGTACCAGATGCGCTCCGGGCCCGGCTCGCCGAGTTCCTCTTCGATCTTCTCGCGGTCGCGGGTCTTCTCGTTCAGGCCGTCCACGCCCACTTCCAGGCCGCGCAGGGCCTTCTGGAAGGATTCCTGGAAGGTGCGGCCCATCGCCATCACCTCGCCCACCGACTTCATCTGGGTGGTCAGGTGCTTGTCCGCGGTCGGGAATTTCTCGAAGGTGAAGCGCGGGATCTTGGTGACCACGTAGTCGATCGAGGGCTCGAACGAGGCCGGGGTGGCGCCGCCGGTGATCTCGTTGCGCAGCTCATCGAGCGTGAAGCCGACCGCCAGCTTGGCGGCGACCTTGGCGATCGGGAAGCCGGTGGCTTTCGAGGCCAGCGCCGAGGAACGCGACACGCGCGGGTTCATCTCGATGACGATCATGCGGCCGTCCTTCGGGTTGATCGCGAACTGCACGTTCGAGCCGCCGGTGTCGACGCCGATCTCGCGCAGCACGTCGATCGACGCGTTGCGCATGATCTGGTATTCCTTGTCGGTCAGCGTCTGCGCCGGTGCGACGGTGATCGAGTCGCCGGTGTGCACGCCCATCGGATCCAGGTTTTCGATCGAGCAGATGATAATGCAGTTGTCCTTCTTGTCGCGGACGACTTCCATCTCGTACTCTTTCCAGCCGAGCAGCGATTCTTCGATCAGCAGTTCGCTGGTCGGCGAGGCTTCCAGGCCGCGCTTGCAGATCGCTTCGAATTCCTCTTCGTTGTAGGCGATGCCGCCGCCGCTGCCGCCCATGGTGAAGGACGGACGGATGATGGTCGGGAAGCCCAGCTCGCGCTGCACCGCCCACGACTCTTCCATCGAGTGCGCCACGCCCGAGCGCGCCGAACCGAGGCCGATCTTGGTCATCGCGTCCTTGAACTTGGAACGGTCCTCGGCCTTGTCGATCGCTTCCGGGGTCGCGCCGATCAGCTCGACCTTGTACTTCTCCAGCACGCCGTTGTGGTGCAGGTCGAGCGCGCAGTTCAGCGCGGTCTGGCCGCCCATGGTCGGCAGGATCGCGTCCGGACGCTCCTTGGCGATGATGCGCTCGACGACCTTCCAGGTGATCGGCTCGATGTAGGTGACGTCCGCCGTTTCCGGGTCGGTCATGATGGTCGCCGGGTTCGAGTTGACCAGGATGACCTTGTAACCTTCTTCGCGCAGGGCCTTGCAGGCCTGGGCGCCCGAGTAGTCGAATTCGACCGCCTGGCCGATGACGATCGGGCCCGCGCCGATAATCAGGATGCTTTTGATATCACTACGTTTTGGCATTTATTTCTTCTCCGCGGCTTGCATCATGTTGATGAAGCGGTCAAACAGGTAGGCGACGTCGGTCGGGCCGGGCGAGGCTTCCGGGTGGCCCTGGAAGCAGAAGGCTGGCTTGTCGGTGCGCTCGAAGCCCTGCAGCGAACCGTCGAACAGCGACACGTGGGTGACGCGGCAGTTGGCCGGGAGCGTTTCCGGATCGACCGCGAAGCCGTGGTTCTGCGAGGTGATCAAGACCTTCTTCGAATCGAGGTCCTGCACCGGGTGGTTGGCGCCATGGTGGCCGAACTTCATCTTCATGGTCTTGGCGCCGGAAGCCAGCGCCATGATCTGGTGGCCGAGGCAGATGCCGAAGGTCGGGATGCCCTTCTCGATCAGCTCGCTGCTGGCCTTGATCGCATAGTCGCAAGGCTCGGGGTCGCCCGGGCCGTTGGCCAGGAAGATACCGTCAGGATTGAGCGCCAGCGCGTCGGCGGCGGTGGCTTGCGCCGGCAGCACGGTGATCTTGCAGCCGCGCTCGGCCAGCATGCGCAGGATGTTGCGCTTGACGCCGTAGTCGAAGGCGACCACGTGGTATTGCGGATTGTCCTGCTTGCCGAAGCCTTCGCCGAGCTTCCACTCGGTTTCGGTGAACACGTAGGGCTCTTTCACCGAGACCACCTTGGCCAGGTCCATGCCTGCCAGGCCCGGGAAGGAACGCGCCAGTTCCAGCGCCTGCGTTTCCAGCGGCTCCTTGCCCTGGATGCCGGTCAGGATGGCGCCGGCCTGGGCGCCCTTCTCGCGCAGGATGCGGGTCAGCTTGCGGGTGTCGATGCCGGCGATGGCGACCACGTTTTCTTGCTTCAGGTAGTCCGACAGCGACTGGGTGGAACGGAAATTCGATGCCAGCAACGGCAGGTCACGAATGATCAGACCGGCGGCGTGGACCTTGGAGGCCTCGACGTCGGCCGGATTGACGCCGTAGTTGCCGATGTGCGGGTACGTCAGGGTGACGATCTGACGCGAATAGCTGGGGTCGGTAAGAATTTCCTGATAGCCAGTCATCGCGGTGTTGAACACCACTTCGCCGGTCGTATGACCGGTGGCACCAATGGAATATCCTTTGAAAATCGTTCCGTCAGCGAGGGCCAGGATGGCCGGGACGGCTGGGCCAGAAAAAAATGGCGGCAAGGGTAACTCCCAATAAAGTTACCGTAGCTTCGCCACGTCAGACTGGCATCCAACAAACCCGGGCGGAGACTGCTTGCCGGTAGCTGGACATCTAGTTGAATGAGGGATGGTGGGTAGGCGCTACGGCAAATGTGTGAATGGTTAAACTTCCGAATTATAGCGCGGAATGGACCTATTCGGCAATGCGGCAATTCTACAAAAGTGGTGCTGATTTTGCCCAAACGTGAGCGAAAGCGGCGCGCAATCGACTATTTTGCTGCTTTCATGAAATAAAAGAAAAGGCACCCACAGGTTAATGCCAGTCAGTTAGCGATCATTGTAGGGTGGGCGGGTTCCCCGCCCACGCGGTGATAGTTGTGATATGAACAGTCGAACAGGCTGCAGTACTTTGATTTGAACGCGTGGGCGGGAGACCCGCCCACCCTACGGATGAGCACTGACTCTTAAGTGACCGGCATTAATCCACAGGTGCCTTTGCATGACAGCAAGGTTACGAGCCCGACTGTTATGCGCCGACCAGCGCCGCAATGCCAGCCTTGGCGATCTGCGCATCCTCGTTCGACTTCACGCCCGACACCCCGACCGCGCCGATCACGTGGCCGTCGACGACCACCGGCACCCCACCTTCCAGCATGCCTTCGAGTTCCGGCGCCGACAGGAAGGAAACGCGGCCGTTGTTGATCACGTCTTCATAGATCTTCGATTCGCGCCGGCCGAGGGCGGCGGTCCGGGCCTTGGCCGGGGCGATGTAGGCCGAGGCGGCCGCGGCGCCGTCGAGGCGCTGGTACCACAGCAGGTGGCCGCCGTCGTCGACGATGGCGAAGGACACCGCCCAGTTGTTGCGCAGCGCCTCGGCTTCGGCGCCGGCAGCGATCTTCTTAACGTCCTCGAGGGTAAGGTAAGGCTTGGTTTGCATGATGGGTCCCGTTTATTGAGGCTGTTGTCTGGCCTTGAGCTTGGCCTTGATCTGGGGCATGACGGCTGCTGCCGCCTGCTCGCCGGCCAGGATCGCCAGGTTGCGGTTGCTGAAGTCGGCGCTGCCCATGTTGCCGAGGTTCGGCGTGATGACGATGTCGGCCTCCTTCAGTTCGAAATGGTTCAGGCGCTGGCCCATGATGCTGAAGGTCTGCATCAGCACGTCGAGCGAGCTGGCCGTGGCGGCGCCTTCGGTGGCGCTGGAGATGTTCACCGCGATGATGAACTCGGCGCCCATGTCCTTGGTGAACTTGACCGGCACCGGCGCCACCAGGCCGCCGTCGACGTAGCTCTTGTCGCCGATCTTCACCGGCTGGAACACGCTCGGCACCGCCGAGGACGCCCGCACGGCCATGCCGGTATTGCCCTTGTTGAAAAGGATCGGCTGGCCGGTCTTGAGGTCGGTGGCGACCGCGCCGAAGCGCAGCTTCAGGCGCTCCATCGGCACGTTGCCCACGGCCTTGTTGACGTAGCTCTGCAGGGCCTCGCCCTTGAGCACCCCGGTCGACTTGCCGAACAGCGGCAGCGCCCAGTCGGAGATCGTGGCCTCGTCCATGGCGAGCGCGGTCTTTTGCAGGGCGAAGCCGTTCAGGCCGGAAGCGTACAGGGAGCCGACCACCGAGCCGGCGCTGGTGCCGACCACGATCTCGGGCACGATGCCCTGGGCTTCCAGCGCCTTGATCACGCCGATGTGGGCGAAGCCGCGGGCGGCGCCGCCGCCGAGGGCCAGGCCGATTCTCACCTTGCGCGGTGGCGCGGGTGGCGTCGCCTGCTGGGCGACGGGGGTGGCGGGAGGCTGGGTTGGCGTACTGCCGCAGGCGGAAAGCAGGAGCGCGGCGCAGGCGATCAGGGAACTACGACGAGAGAACATATCAGGTGCCGAAAAGAACGAGGCACGATTGTAACCCGAGTCCGCCAGGTCCCGGCCGCTGGGTACATCGACCATTCCCGGCGGCGCGCGCCCGGGCCAACGCGCAAACCGCCACGCGTGCCGACAGGGCGACGATCGGGACGTCGGCCGCCGCCGCGGTCTAGCGGGGAAACAGCAGTTGCAGCTGCACGCGAATCGTCCAGTTGCCCGCGTTGTCCGGCCGGACGACGTTGCAATACGCGTGGGCTTGCACGTTCATGTTCTGGTCGCCGATCTTGAAGCGCTGGCCAATGCCCAGGCCGCTGGGCAGCGTCCATTGTTCGCCGTCGGCTTTCCAATCGGCCGTGATGTTGGGGGTATAGACGAGATAACGCCCGGGATACTGGGGAAAGTTGTAATAGACCAGTGGCTGGAGATACGTTTGATTCACGGAGCGCCGGCCGCTCTGGCCGCCGAACGACAAAATGTTATTGACGTAGACGCCGTACAGCCAGGGGTTGCCCTTCCGGCTGCGCACCGCCACCAGGCCGGGGCCGAGGGCCCATTTTCCCTGTCCGAGGGTGCGGTCGGTCGCGCTCGGCGTTTGCAGCACCGGTCCCACGCCCCAGGTCCAGCCGGAGGGCGTGGCCTGCTTGGGCGAAAAGAAGGCGGTGAACTGGATGTCGCCCAAGCCATTCTCGCGCTGGGCAGCGGGAAGGCCGAAGTCCGGTTGCGAGACCACCGGAATGATGGTGCGGGTGACCAGGTTCCATTGCGGGTTGAGATCGATCGGATACACCGGCTGGATGTTCAACACGTTCTGCGTCTGGCCTTTGGGGCCGGCGTTCAGGTGGTGTTGTTCTGGAACGGCAGGCTGATCATGTCGGCAATGGGGTTTTGCGCCGCCTTGTCGAGTGACTCGCCATCTTGCGCCAGCACGGCTCTTTCCGGCACCAGGAGCAGCAAGCCGAAGCAGCACGCGCGGACCGGGAGCGGCCGCGCCGCCGATACCTGGGTTCCAGAGAGATCCATGATTCCTCCGATTCAGCATTGCCGGTTGGTGCTGGCGCACAGGCCGCCGCGGCGATGGTACGACAACACAGCGGATAGGTCTTGGACCGGGGACCCGCCGGCCGGTTCCGGCCAGATGTCGAGAGTACCGGCTCAGCCTGGCAAGGAGGTATTCGGCAAGATCGCGGTGAAGCTGCTCCCCTGCCCCGGCACCGAGCTGATCTGCAAACGCCCGCCATGCCGCAGCAGCACGTGCTTGACGATCGCCAGCCCGAGTCCGGTTCCCTGGGTCTCGCGCGAGCGGCTTTTGTCGACCCGGTAGAAGCGCTCGGTCAGCCGCGACAGGTGGATCGGCTCGATCCCGATGCCGCTGTCGGTCACCGTGAAGCGCAGGTCGTCCGGTCCGCGGCCCCAGGCCAGCCGGATGGTGCCGCCGTCCGGCGAATAGCGCACCGCATTCGAGGCCAGGTTGGCAAAGGCGCTGCGCAGCTCTTCCAGGCTGCCCATCACGTCCGGCCCGTCGAACGCGACCTCGACCTGGTGGCGGCCGCCCGACAGCGCGCGCGCCTCGGCCGCCACCGAGTCGACCAGCGCCCGCATGTCGACCCGCTCGCGCCTGAACGGGAACTCGTCCGACTCCAGGCGCGACAGGGTCAGCATGTCGCCGATCAGGCGCTGCATGCGGTGCGCCTGCTCGGTCATCAAGGCCAGGTGCGCGGTGCGGGTGGCCACGTCCAGGCCTGGGTCGGACATCGCGATCTCGAGGAAGCCGACGATCACGGTGAGCGGCGTGCGCAGCTCGTGCGAGGCGTTGGCGATGAAGTCGCGGCGCATCGCCTCGATCCGTTCGGTGTCGGTGGCGTCGTGGGTCACCAGGATCTGGCGCCGGTTTTCGAAAGGAATGATGCGGCACTCGAGCTTGCGGCCGCGGAAGGACAGCGTCAGCGGCTGCTCGTAGCGGCCCAGGATCACGTAGTCGATGAACTCGGGATGACGCACCAGGTTGGTCACGCGCAAGCCCTTGTCGCGCGCCATGGTCAGGCCCAGGTGGCGCTCGGCCGCCTCGTTGCACCATTCCAGGAACAGCACGTCATCCATGATGGCCACGCCTTCCGGCAGCAGCTGCATGGCCTGGCGAAAGCGCGCCAGCCATTCGGCCATTTCGGTCTGGTGGCGCTCGTCCTCGCGCCGCAGGCGGTACAGGCGCGCGAACACGTCGGTCCAGGCGCCCCAGCCATCCGGCAGGCGGCTCGAGTGCGGATGGTTCAGCCATTCGCCCAGTTCGTGCAGGTAGCGCAGCTGGACGAACAGCGCGATCACCAGCGCCGCCAGGGCGAAGACCAGGGCCTCGACCAGGCCCGCCATCCACCAGACGATGCCGGCCGCGGCGAACATCAGGCTCAGGCGCAGCAACGCCGGCACCCAGAACAGCAGCTTCGGGTTCATCGAGCGCATCGCCGCCCTTTACTTCTCGGACAGCATGTAGCCGACGCTGCGCACCGTGCGGATCAGGCCATCGGCGCCTTTGAGCGCCTTGCGCAGCCGCAGCACGTGCACGTCCACGGTACGCTCCTCGATCACGGCGTGGTCGCCCCATACCTTGTCGAGCAGCTGGGCGCGCGAGAACACGCGCTCGCGGTGGGCCAGCAGGAACTTGAGCAGCTTGTATTCGGCGTTGCCGATGTCGATCTGCTGGTTCTCGACCGTTACGGTGCAGCTGTTCGGGTCCAGCACCACGGTGCCGGCGCGCAGCGGCGCCTCGGCCAGGTGCGGGCTCTTGCGGCGCAGCAGCGCGCGGCTCCTGGCCAGCAGCTCGCGCGGCGAGAACGGCTTGGTGACGTAGTCGTCCGCACCTGTGTTCAGGCCGGCGAGCTTGTCCTCTTCCATGCTCTTGGCGGTCAGCATGATGACCGGGATTTCCTGGAAGTCGCGGTCGCCGCGCAGGCGCGACAGCAGGCGCAGGCCGCTCTGGTCGGGCAGCATCCAGTCCAGCAGCACCAGGTCGGGCTTGCCGCGCGTGATGCTGTCCCAGGCGCCGCCGACGGTGTCGGCGCTGCGGATGTCCCAGCCCGCTTCGCGCAGCGAATACTTGACCAGCTCGACGATCGCCGGCTCGTCCTCGACCACCAGCACGCTCGTGTTGTCCGCCATGCCTAGAAGCCCGCCTGTTCCGTTGCCGGCTTGCTGTGGCGGATGTCGCGGCCTTCGACGATGTAGATGACGTATTCGGCGATGTTCTTGGCGTGGTCGCCGATGCGCTCGATGGCCTTGGCCACCCACAGCGTGTCCAGCGCCGACGAGATCGTGCGCGGATCTTCCATCATGAAGGTGATCACGTTGCGCATGATGGTGCGGAATTCGTGGTTGATGGTTTCGTCGGCCGCGATCAGTTCGAGCGCCTGCTTGCCGTCCAGGCGCGCGAAGGCATCCAGGGCGCCGTGCAGCATGTCCGAGGCGGCGCGCGCGATGGTGCGCACGGTATCGTAGTGGGCGAAGGACCCGCCGCCGCGTTCGTGCAGGCTCTTGGTGCTGCGCGCGATCTTGGTGGCCTCGTCGCCGACGCGTTCCAGGTCGGTGATGACCTTGATGGTCGCCATCACGGTGCGCAGGTCGTTCGCGGTCGGCTGGCGGCGCACGATCAGGTGGCTGCAGGCGTCGTCGAGCTGCACTTCGAGCTGGTTGACGGCGTGGTCGTCGGCGATCACGCGCTCGGCGCGCGCCGCGTCGCCGGCGCGGAAGGCTTCCATCGCCTCGTCGAACGCGGTTTCCACCATGCCGCCCATCAAGAGGACCTTGGAGCGGATCGCTTCCAGCTCCTGGTCATACTGTTTGGATGAATGCTCGCCCGTCATAAAACTCTCCGAATTGGTATTGGTATTCTAACGATCAGCCGAACCGGCCGGTGATGTAGTCCTGGGTTTCCTTGCGCGCCGGATTCATGAAGATCTGGTCAGTCTCGCCGAATTCGATGAGTTCGCCAAGATACATATAGGCGGTATAGTCGGAGCAACGCGCGGCCTGCTGCATGTTGTGGGTCACGATGGTGATCGTGTAGTCCTGCTTCAGCTCGCTGATCAGCTCTTCGATCTTGGCGGTCGAGATCGGGTCCAGCGCCGAAGTCGGCTCGTCGAGCAGCAGCACGTCCGGTTTCACCGCCACGCCGCGCGCGATGCACAGGCGCTGCTGCTGGCCGCCGGACAGCGACAGGCCGCTCTTGTTCAGCTTATCCTTGGCTTCTTCCCACAGGGCGGCCTTCTTCAGCGCCCATTCCACCCGCTCGTCCATCTCGCCTTTCGAGAGGTTCTCGTAGAGGCGCACGCCGAAGGCGATGTTGTCGTAGATCGACATCGGGAACGGGGTCGGCTTCTGGAACACCATGCCGACCTTGGCGCGTAGCATGTTCACGTCCACGCCCGGCTCCAGGATGTTGCGGCCGCGGTATCGAATCGAACCCTCGGCGCGCTGGCCCGGGTACAGGTCGTACATGCGGTTCAGGGTGCGCAGCAGCGTCGACTTGCCGCAGCCCGAAGGGCCGATGAAGGCCGTGACCTGCTTGTCGTGGATGTCGAGCGAGACGTTTTTCAGGCTCTGCGTCTTACCGTAGAAGAAGTTCAGGCCTTCGATTTCGATCGTTTTGCTCTTGGCAGCGGTCGGCACCTGGTTTTGCATAGCTTGGGTCATCACTTTTTTATGGGTAAATTAGCGCGGAGTCTTTTGGCTGAACAGGGTCCGCGATAGGATGTTCAGCAGCAGCACGGTAAAGGTCACCAGGAGCGCGCCGCCCCAGGCCAGCGAGCGCCAGTCGTCGTAGGGGCTCATCGCGAACTGGAAGATCACGACCGGCAGGTTGGCCATCGGCGCGTTCATGTCGTTGCTGTAGAACTGGTTGTTCAGGGCGGTGAACAGCAGCGGCGCGGTTTCGCCCGAGATGCGGGCCACGGCCAGCAGCACACCGGTGACGACACCGGCCTTCACGGCGCGCAGGCGCACCGTCATGGCCACCTTCCAGTGCGGCGCGCCCAGGGCGTAGGCCGCTTCCAGCAGGCTGTTGGGGACCAGGCGCAGCATGTTGTCGGTGGTGCGCACCACCACCGGAATCGCGATCAGCGAGAGCGCGATGCTGCCGGCGTAGCCCGAGAAGTGCTGCACGTTGGCGACGTAGAGCGCGTAGACGAACAGGCCGATCACGATCGACGGGGCCGACAGCATGATGTCGGTCACGAAGCGGGTCACCTGGGCGAAGCGGTTGTTCTCGCCGTACTCGGCCAGGTAGATGCCGGCCAGGATGCCGATCGGGGTGCTGACCAAGGTCGACAGGCCGACCATCATCAGGCTGCCGACGATGGCGTTGCGCAGGCCGCCGCCTTCGCTGCCCGGGGCCGGGGTATCGGCCGCGAACATGTTCCACGACAGCGCGCCGAGGCCGTTGATCAGGAGGGTGGCCAGGATCCAGGCCAGGAAGGCCAGGCCGATGCCCATGGCCAGGATCGACAGGACGATGCCGACGCGGTGCGCCAGCAGGCGCCTGCGGTAGACCGGATTCTTTGCAGTGCTAGTCATTATTTGCTTCCTTCTTTCCTGGACATCCCGACCAGCATCAGTTTGGCTGCCGACAGCACGATGAAGGTGATGGCGAACAGGATCAGGGCCAGCGCGAACAGCGAGGACGAGTGCAGCGGCGTGGCGGCTTCGGCGAATTCGTTGGCCAGGGTCGAGGAAATCGAGTTACCGGCCGAGAACAGCGACCAGGACAGGTCGTGGGCGTTGCCGATCACGAAAGTCACGGCCATGGTCTCGCCCAGCGCGCGGCCCAGGCCCAGCATCACGCCGCCCACCACGCCGTTGCGGGTGTAAGGCAGCACCACCTTGCGCACGACTTCCCACTTGGTGCAGCCGAGGCCGTACGCCGACTCTTTCAGGACGGTGGGGACGATCTCGAACACGTCGCGCATCACCGAGGCGATGAAGGGAATGATCATGATCGCCAGGATCAGGCCGGCGGTCAGGATGCCGATGCCCATGGTCGGGCCCTGGAACAGCTGGCCGATCACCGGCAGCTGGCCGATGGTGTTTTTCAGCAGCGGCTGGACGTGGTCGGCGAACAGGGGCGCGAACACGAACAGGCCCCACATGCCGTAGATGATCGACGGCACGCCGGCCAGCAGCTCGACCGCGGTGCCCATCGGGCGGCGCAGCCACACCGGGCAGATCTCGGTCAGGAACAGGGCGATGCCGAAGCTGATCGGGAAGGCCACCGCCAGGGCGATGATCGAGGTGGCGAGCGTGCCCCAGATCGCGATCATGGCGCCGAACTGGTCGCCTACCGGATCCCATTCCACGCGCGTGATGAACCCAAGGCCGAATTCCTTGAAGGCCGGCGCCGCGCCGATGGCGAGCGAGACGATGATCCCGACCAGCACCAGGAGGACCGAGGCCGCGAACAGCAGGGTGATCTTGTGGAAGAAGAAGTCCTGCATGCGCTGCTTGCGCATGGTCTTGCGCAGTGCCTCGGACTGGTGGGCTGCGTCGACCGCGGCCGGATCGGCCAGGTCCTGCAGCGTGGGGGATGCTTGTACGCTCATGGTTTTTTTGCAATCTTTACGGCAGACGGAAGGGCCGGAACGTGCCGGCCCCTCCCCGAGGGTGAATTACCAGACCGCCTTGCCCGCAGCGTCCTTCAGGTTGGCGCGCCAGGCGTCCTGCACCAGCTTGCTCACGCTGTCCGGCATCGGCACGTAGTCCAGCTCGGCCGCTGCCGGCCCGCCGTTCTTGTAGGCCCAGTCGAAGAACTTCAGCACTTCCTTGGCGGTTGCGGCGTTCGGCTGGACCTTGTGCATCAGGATATAGGAGGCGCCGGTGATCGGCCAGCTCGCCTTGCCCGCCTGGTTGGTCAGCACCACGGCGAAGCCCGGGGTGCCGGCCCAGTTGGCGCCGGCGGCTGCGGCCTTGAAGGCGTCGTCGCTCGGCTGCAGGAACACGCCGTCCTTGTTCTGCAGCTGGGTGTGCTGCATGCGGTTCTTCTTGGCATAGGCCCATTCGACGTAGCCGATCGAGCCCTTGATGCGCTGGACGTTGGCGGCCACGCCTTCGTTGCCCTTGCCGCCCACGCCGACCGCCCACTTCACCGCGGTGCCGGCGCCGATCTTCGACTTCCACTCCGGGCTGACCTGCGCCAGGTAGTCGGTGAACAGGAAGGAGGTGCCCGAACTGTCGGCGCGGCGCACCACGGTGATGTCCTCGGCGGGCAGCTTCACGCCCGGGTTCAACGCGGCGATCTGCGGCGCGTTCCACTTGGTGATCTTGCCCAGGTAGATGTCGGCCAGGACCGCGCCCGAGAGGCGCACCTGGCCCGGGGCCACGCCCGGCAGGTTAATGATCGGCACCACGCCGCCCATGATGGCCGGGAACTGGAACAGGCCGGCGGCGTTCAGCTCGGCGGCTGGCAGCGGCATGTCGGAGGCGCCGAAATTCACCGTCCTGGCCTTGATCTGCTTGATGCCCGCGCCCGAACCGACCGACTGGTAGTTCAGGCCGACGCCCGATGCCTTCTGGTACAGCTCGGCCCATTTCGCGTAGACCGGGTACGGGAAGGTGGCGCCGGCGCCGGTGATGTTGGCGGCCTGGGCGCTGGCAGCGATGCTGGTGGCGGCGATGGCGATGGAGACAAACAGATGCTTCATGCGCATGATGGATCCTTTCGAGAGAGGCACGGGCTGGCCCGTTCATTGACGCTGCGAAGTCTACTGGCCGAATATGACAAGTTGATGACAGATGTAATAATTCGGCGGGCGGGCGTATATTGACGCAGTTTGCGCTCCCCTGTCACGCGCTTGTGCACCCGGGCCCGCCTCCGGGAAAGGCGATCCGGTGCGATGCAAAAATAGTCATTTTGCGGCCCTGGCCCGCCCTTGTAAATACGGCGCCCTCTGCTAAGCTGGAAGTGTGTTCTTCATAGGGAGGGGATGCTGAAAGGCGTTAATGCATATGTTCAGTGTTATGGTGTTTGGCATACTCAGCGGCCTGGCCGGGCTGGTCGCCTTCGAGATCTGGCAAGAGATCCGTGGGGGCTCGGAAAAGCTGCACGATCACTATCACGAATAGTGTCGGCCCGGATCCCCGGGTCATGTCATACGGCGAAAAAAGCGGCGAGGCCCGATGGGCGCTCGCCGCTTTGTATTGTGACGTCCGGATTGCGCCGGTCAGCGGGAGGAATCAGCGTAAAAAACGCGCCACCGCCGTCATCGCCGCCAGTTCCAGGTTCAAGAACTGGAAGCCGACCTTGAATTCGCCATTGCTGAAGATGCAATACAGCGCCTTGGCGCGGGCGTTGATGGGCACGACGTTGCCGTCGACCAGCAGGTCGAAGCTCACCTGGCCGGTCTGCCCGACCTGCAGCGGGTCAGGCAGGTTGATGCTGACGCCATTGGCGCCCAGGTCGCTGGTGCGCCCGCCGACGGGCGCCGCGCCTTCGATGGCCACGCGCGCACGCACGCGCAGCAGTTTGCGTTCGGATTTTCTTTGTTCTGTCAACACCTTGAACCACTGATAACGGATGAGCAAGCAGTATTATAGGATCTCAGTCGAGTTCGCGCAGCTTGGTGAAGGCCTGGTCGATGCGCTCGACCGCCACGATGGTCATGCCCTCGATTTTCTGCTTCGGCGCATTTCCTTTCGGGATCACCGCGATCGAGAAGCCCAGCTTGGCCGCCTCGCGCAGGCGCTCCTGCCCGCGCGGCGCCGGCCGGATCTCGCCGGCCAGGCCGACTTCGCCGAACACCACCAGCCCACGCGGCAGCGGCTTGTTGCGCATCGACGAATTGATCGCCAGCAGCACCGCCAGGTCGGCCGCCGGTTCGGTGATCTTGACCCCGCCCACCGCATTGATGAACACGTCCTGGTCGAACGCCGCGATGCCGGCGTGGCGGTGCAGCACCGCGAGCAGCATCGCCAGGCGATTTTGTTCCAACCCGACCGACAGGCGCCGCGCATTCGGCAGGTGGCTGGCGTCGACAAGGGCCTGGATCTCGACCAGCAGCGGGCGCGTGCCTTCCTGGGTGACCATCACGCAGGAGCCCGGCACCTGGCTGTCGTGCTGCGACAGGAACAGGGCCGACGGGTTCGACACGCCCTTCAGCCCCTTTTCCGTCATGGCGAACACGCCGAGCTCGTTCACCGCGCCGAAGCGGTTCTTGATCGCCCGCACCAGGCGGAAGCTGCTCTGGGTGTCGCCTTCAAAATACAGCACGGTATCGACGATGTGCTCGAGCACGCGCGGGCCGGCCAGCGCGCCCTCCTTGGTCACGTGGCCGACCAGGATGATGGTCACCCCGGTCTGCTTGGCCACCCGGGTAAGCTGGGCCGCGCATTCGCGCACCTGGGCCACCGAACCCGGGGCCGAGGTGAGCGCGTCCGAGTACAGGGTCTGGATCGAGTCGATCACCGCCACTTCGGGTTTCAGGTCGGCCAGCGTGCCGAGGATTTTTTCGAGCTGGATCTCGGCCTGCAGTTTCAATTCGGTGGAGTCGACCGACAGGCGGCGCGCGCGCAGCGCGATCTGGGCGCCCGATTCCTCGCCGCTCACATACAAGGTATTCCGGGTCGCCGCCAGGTTGCTGAGCGCCTGCAGCAGCAGGGTCGACTTGCCGATGCCGGGGTCGCCGCCGATCAGCACCACACCGCCGGCCACCAGGCCGCCGCCCAGCACGCGGTCGAATTCCTCGATGCCGGTGCCGAAGCGCGGCACGTCCAGGGCCTCGATGTCCTTCAGGGACAGCACCGGCGCGGTCTGCGCCAGCGCCTTGTGCGCCGTCTGCGACATGCGGTTGACGCCTTGCGGCTCGGCGACGGTCTCGACCATCGTGTTCCAGGCCTTGCAGTCCGGGCACTGGCCGGACCAGCGGGCGGAGCTCGCGCCGCACTCGCTGCAAACGAAAGAGGTGCGTGTCTTAGCCATCGGTTCCCATTCTTCCTTCCAGGACGCGCACCCGCGGGGCGAGTGCACACATCAGTTCATAGCCGATCGTGCCGGCGGCCTGGGCCACCTCGTCGACCGGCAGGCCGTCGCCCCAGAGCGTCACCTTGCTGCCGATCCGGGCATTGGCGATCGGGCTCAGGTCGACCGTCATCATGTCCATCGATACCCGCCCCACCAGGCGGGTAGCAACGCCGTCGACGATGACCGGGGTGCCGTGCGGCGCGTGGCGCGGGTAGCCGTCGGCATAGCCGCAGGCCACCACGCCGATCGTCATCGGGCCGGTCGCCTCGAAGCGGCTGCCGTAGCCGACGGTGTCGCCCGCCGCGATCTGCTGGATGCCGATGACCTCGGAGCGCAGGGTCATGGTCGGCAGCAGGTTGTAGTCGAGGGCCGAGCGCCCGCCCGGGGTGCCGCCGTAGAGCATGATGCCGGGCCGGACCCAGTCGTTCGACAGCGCATCGCCCAGCTCGCCCTGGTGCAGCACCCCGCCGGAATTCGACAGGCTGCGCTCGCCCGGCAGCTCGCCCGCGCCATACTTGAAGCGGCGCACCTGCTCGGCGATGGTCAGGCGCGGATGCTCCAGCTCGTCGGCATTGGCGAAGTGGGTCATGTGGGTAATGTGGCGCACGTCGGGAATGGCGCGCAGGCGCCGGTAGGCCGCCTCGTATTCGCCCGGCGTGAAGCCCAGCCGGTTCATCCCCGTGTTCATCTTCAAGTGCACATCGATCGGGCCGACATGCCGGGTGTATTCCAGCATCTTGACCTGCTCGATGTTGTGGACGGCACTATTGATATTGTGCTCGGCCAGCATCGGCACATCTTGCGCGTCGAAGATCCCCTCGAGCAGCAGGATCGGCTTGTTCCAGCCATTCTGCCGCAGCCACAGCGCCCCTTCGGTCTCGACCAGGGCCAGGCCGTCGGCCTGGGCGAAGCCGCGCATGCCGCGTTCCAGGCCGTGGCCGTAGGCGTTGGCCTTGACGACCGCCCAAATGTTCGCGTGTGGCGCTTCCATGCGCGCGCGCTGCAGATTGTGCTGCATCGAGTCGAGGTGGATGGTGGCGGAGAGCGGGCGTGGCATGGCGAAAACCGGCGTGGGAGCCGCAGTTCGGGAAAGGGTCTATTCTACCGGAGCGGGCGCGACGGCGCTTTTGACATGCCGGCTTTTCTTTTGGAGCAAGGGGCATTCATGGTATAAAGCAACTCGAACCAGTTTTTACTCTTTTCGAATGAACCGTGGCTTTTATACCATCATGGCGGCGCAGTTTTTCTCGTCGCTGGCAGACAATGCGCTTCTCTTTGTCGCAATCAGTCTGCTGACGTCGATGAACGCCCCGGCTTCGCTGACGCCCCTGCTGAAGCTGTCATTCGTCCTGTTCTACGTGCTGCTGGCCGCCTTCGTCGGCGCCTTCGCCGATTCGCTGCCCAAGGGCCGCGTGATGTTCATCGCCAACCTGATCAAGATTTCGGGCTGCGCGCTGATGTTCCTGACCGTGCACCCGCTGCTCGCCTATGCCGTGGTCGGCTTCGGCGCGGCGGTCTACTCGCCCGCCAAGTATGGCATCCTGACCGAACTGCTGCCGCCCGAGAAGCTCGTCCCCGCCAACGGCTGGATCGAGGGCCTGACCGTGATGTCGATCATCCTCGGCACCGTGGCCGGCGGCGCCCTGGTGAGCGAGCGCGGGGCCAACTTCCTGCTCGGCCTGGACCTGCCCGGCGTGAGCACCGGCGCCGAAGCGGCGATGGCGGTGGTGGTCGGGGTCTATATCCTGGCGGCCCTGTTCAACCTGCGCATCCCGGATACCGGCGCCCGCTACGAGCACCAGGAACGCAACCCGGCCAAGCTGATCGCCGACTTCGCCAACTGCTCGGCCACCCTGTGGCGCGACAAGCTCGGCCAGATCTCGCTGGCGGTCACCACCCTGTTCTGGGGCGCCGGCGCGACCCTGCAGTTCATCGTGCTGAAGTGGGCCGAGCGCTCGCTGCACATGCCGCTGGACAAGGCCACCAACCTGATCGGCGTGGTCGCGATCGGCGTGGCCCTGGGCGCGGCGATGGCGGCGCGCATGATCCCACTGCGCAAATCGCTCACCGTGATCCCGCTCGGGATCATCATGGGGCTGGTGGTGTGCAGCATGATCTTCGTGACCTCGGTCAACCTGGCCTACCCGCTGCTGGCCCTGATCGGCTTCCTGTCGGGCTTCTTCGTGGTGCCGATGAACGCCCTGCTGCAGCACCGCGGCCACGTATTGATGAGCGCCGGCCATTCGATCGCGGTGCAGAACTTCAACGAGAACCTGTCGATCCTGACCATGCTGGCCCTGTACGCCATCATGATCACCCTGAATCTGGACCTGGACATCATCATCCTGATGTTCGGCCTGTCGGTGGCGGGCATCATGTACTTCATCGGGCGCCGCCATGCGGCCAACCAGCGCGAGCACGATTCGCTGGCGCTGATCGGCGAGGAAAAGCACTGATTCATTTTACGTATCACAGAGGCCGGATTAGGGGCTCTGACGTATTACTGTAGGGTGGGCGGGTTCCCCGCCCACGCGGTGATCACTGCCGGCTCCGTTCTCGTGCCGGATGATCTCGCTGCAAACTATCACCGCGTGGGCGGGAGACCCGCCCACCCTACGGCACCGCCTTCACCATCCGGCGCGCGGCGGCGCGCTCGCGCCAGTCGTTCGGCACGATGAAGCCGCGCTCGATTTCCTCGATCTGTCCGGGCGCGTGCCGCACCGCCGCCACCAGCACCGGCGTCGACGAGGTCTCGAACTGGGCCGACAGCTCGGCATGCAGCTGGGCGCGGTTCATCATCCAGGTGGCCGAGGCGGCGCGAAACGGCGCCAGCCACTGCAGGCGCGGCAGCACCAGGAATTCTTCCCCGGCCAGGCCCTCGATCTCGTCCAGCGCGCACCAGAAGCCGCGGCAGTGGCCGGCGGCGATCCCGCGCATCGCGGGCCAGGAACCGGACGGATAGAACAGCCAGCCCTTGACCAAGGCCCGTGCCCGCGACACCGGCCGCGGCAGCAGGGCCTGGGCGGCCGGATGTCCGCACAGGACCAGCTGGCGCTCGAACACCTTGCGCATCTTGAGACCCAGGCTGTCGGCCAGGTTGGGGCCGACCAGGGCGTCCGGCTGCCAATCCTGCTGCTGGCGCCCTTCCCCATCGAGCAGATAGAATTTGGTCGCGAACTCGATGTGCTCGAGCGCATCGGGCCCGTCTTCCAGCAGGAAGTCGAATTCGCCGATGGTGTCGTTGCGGCTGGCGCGTACCTGCAGGCCATGGGCGACCAGGCGCCCCTGCTGCTCGTAATAGAAGGCCATCAGTTTTTCGGCATACAGGCCGAGGCGCGTGTACATCTTCGCGCCCAGGGCCTGGTCGAGCGAGGTGGGATCGTGGTCGAGGCGTTTGAGCCAATCGGCGACGTCGGGCCTAAGCGGCCCGAGGCTGGCGATGCGGCCGGCCCACAGCGGATCATGCGCATCGAGCAGGTCGGGCGCGTCGAGCAGCCAGGCCAGCGCCCGCACCCGGGCGCGCCGCAGGTGGCCCCAGCGGCGGTGGAAGGCCTCCTGGTAAGTTTCAGCCGGCGCGTCCATCTGCCGCCGCTCTGGCCCGGCACAGGTCGGCCCAGGCCAGCGCCTTGTCGGCCCCGCGCCGCAGCAGTTCGCCCGGATGCAGGGTCGCCACCAGGGGCACGTCGCCCAGCCGGTGGACCGTGCCGCGCGCGCCGGCCAGCGGTTCGGACAGCGGCTTGCCGAGCAGACCGCTTGCCGCCACCTGGCCCAGGGTCAGCACCAGGCCGGCCCCGCTCAGTTCGCGTTCGCGCTCCAGGAAGGGCCGGCAGGCGGCGACTTCTTCCGCGGTCGGCGCCCGGTCGCCGCCCTTGGCATTGGCGGGACGGCATTTCACCAGGGCCGTCACATAGACATCGCGCTCGCGCGACATGCCGACCGCCGCCAGCATGTTGTCGAGCAGCTTGCCCGGTTCTCCGGTCAGCGGCTGGCCGGCTTGTTCATCCGCCGCGCTGGCGGTGCCGGCGGCAACCAGCCAGCGCGCCTGGCGCGCGCCGGCGCCGGGGACCGGCTTGCGCCCCGCGCTGCAGGCGCTGCAATGCTGGCAACTGGCGATTGCCTGGCGCAGGGCGGCCCAGTCCATGGTCGAAACGTCGAGGCGCTCCGGTTCGGGTTCAAGGTCCCAGGCGCTGTTGTCGCTTGCCGGCGGTGTCCATGCCGGACGCGCCGCCGGTTCGGCGACCTGGCGCGGCATCGGCGGCGGCGCCAGCGGCTGGGCCGGCGCCGGGGGCGCAGCTTGCGCCACCGCCGCCGGCGCGGCTTCAGGCGCGGTTTCAAGGGCCGCTTCAGGTGCCGCTTCAGGCGCCGCTTCCACCGCGGCTTCCGGCGCCGCACGCAGGCTCCACAGCGGGCCGATGCCCATCTCGGCCAGGAAGGCCGCGTCGCGCTCGCTCAAACGGTTCACAAGTCGATCCTCATCACGATGGCATCCTCGCGCTGCCCGCCGTGCGCCGGGTAATAGCCCTTGCGGCGGCCGATCTCGCGGTAGCCGTAGCGGCGGTACACGTCGAGGGCGCGCTGGTTGGACGGACGCACTTCCAGCAGCACCGAGCCCATGCCCTGCTCGCGGGCGCGGGCGCCGATCCGGTCCAGCAGGTGGCGCCCCAGGCCCTGGCGCTGGCGGCCGGCCGCCACCGCCACGTCGAGCAGGTGGGCCTCGTCGACCGCATACATGAGCAGATAGTAGCCGGCCAGCAGGCCGGTGGCGTCGCGCGCGGTCCAGGCGTCATAGCCGCTGGCAAGCGACTCGCTGAAATTGGCCCGGCTCCACGGATGCGGAAACACGCTGCATTCGAGTGCGTGCACCTCGTCCACGTCGCCGGGGGTCATCGGGGCGAACCGCAAGCCGCGCACCTGGTCACCGAGCTCTTGCAGGACCGTCATGCGCCGGCCTTCGCGGCATTGATGGCCTGGCGCTCGGCGCTGGTATAGGCCACCTTGTTGCGCAGGTAGAGCGGCTGGGCCTGGGCGGGCGGCACGCCCAGGCCGGCGGCCAGGGCCGGCGCGCCCAGCAGCGCCAGGTCGCGCGCGTGCGGCAGGATGTCTTCCAGCGCGCCGGCGGCGAAGGTCTTGCCGGCAAAGGCTTCCGGATAGGCGGAGAAGCCATTGCCGCAGGCGGCCAGACCCTCGACCGGCAGCGGCTCCAGGTCTTGCGGGGCGCACAGCGCCGGGGCGGCGAGTTCGGTCCAGGCGCCGCGCGCGGCATCGTAGCGGTATTGCGCCCAGTAGACCTCGCCCATGCGCGCGTCCAGCACCGCCAGCACGTCGCCGGCTCCGGTGCGGGCGCGGCAGGCTTGCGCCATCGCTTCCAGGGTCACCAGCGGCAGCACCGGCAGGTTGGCGCCGAAGGCCAGGCCCTGGGCCACGCCGCAGGCGGTGCGCACGCCGGTAAACGAGCCGGGACCGGCCCCGAAGGCGACCGCGTCGCAGTCGGCCAGGGCCAGGCCGGCCTCGCGCAGCAGTTCCTGGACCATCGGCAGGACCGATTGCGAATGGGTGCGCACGCCGGAGGTGGAGCGGGCGATGAGGCGATCCCCGACGAGCAGCGCGCAGGAGGCGAGTTCGGACGAGGTTTCAATGGCGAGAATCGTGGACATGCCGGTATTTTACCTGCTCGGCCGGGGCCTAGCCACGGCCCTGGCGCCCCGGGCACACATTCCCTGGCAGCACACGGTACAATTCGGCTCATGCAAAGCCTCACCCTGGATTCCGACAACCGCGAACGCGTCGCCGCCGCGATCGCAGGCGACGCGCTGACGGTCGCCTGCCTGTGCGCCGCCTGGTGCGGCACCTGCTCGTCCTACCGCGCCACCTTCGAGGAACTGGCCCTGCGCCACCGCGACAAGACCTTCGTCTGGATCGACATCGAAGACCAGGCCGACATCGTGGGCGACCTCGACGTGGATAACTTCCCTACCCTCTTGGTGCAGCGCGGCGACACGGTAGCCTTCTTCGGCACCATGCTGCCCGACGGCGCCGTCGCCGACCGCCTGGTGCAGGCCCAGGCCGCGGCCACGCCGGAAGAACTGGCGCGCCTGGCCGCCTCCAGCGAGGAACGGCGCGCCTGGCAGCGCGACTGCAACCTGCGCGTGCTGCTCGGCAGTTAAGATAGCCGCAGCGGCAGGCTGCGCAGCCGCTGCCCGGTCAGCTTGAACACGGCGGACGCCACCGCCGGCGCGACCGGCGGCACCGCCGGCTCGCCCACGCCTTCCGGATGCGCCAGGCTGGGCATCACGATGGTCTCCACCGCCGGCGCCTCGTGCATGCGCACGACCGGATAGTCGCCGAAGTTCGACTGCTCCACCTTCCCGTCCCTGATCGTGATCTCGCCGTGCAGCGCGGCGGACAGCCCGAACAGCACGCCGGACTCGACCTGCTGGGCGATGATGCTCGGGTTCACCGCCAAGCCGCAGTCGATCGCGCACACCACGCGGTGCACGCGGATCTGCCTGCCCTCGACCGAGACCTCGGCCACCTGGGCCACCGTGCTGCCGAAGGAGCGGTGCAGGGCCACGCCATGCGCACGCCCCGCCGGCGCCCGGCCCGCCCGCGCCACCGCGGCGTCGAGCGCCGCCAGCGCGCGCGGATGCTTGCCCAGCAGCGCGCGCCGCATGGCGACCGGATCGCGCCCGGCGGCATGCGCCACCTCGTCGAGGAAAGCCTCCTTGAAGAAGGCATTGTGCGAATGCCCGACCGAACGCCAGTAGCCCAGCGGCACGGGGCTGTCGACGATCACGTGGGCGATGCGCTGGTTGGCGATCGCGTACTGCATGTCGTATTCGCCCTCGGCGGTGGTCTTGTCCGGCCCCACGCCCGGCAAGCCGAGGTTGCGCGGGAAGTACTGGTGGCCGATGGCGCCGCTGGCCGACTTGTTGTCCCAGGCCAGGATCTCGCCCTTGGCGTCGAGGTGGGCGCGAAAGCGCGCCAGCGCCGCCGGGCGGTAGACGTCGTGGGTGGTGTCGTCCTCGCGGCTCCACACCAGCTGCACCGGCTTGCCGCCGAGCGCCATGGCGACCGTCACCGCCTGCGCCACCATGTCGGCTTCCAGCCGCCGTCCGAAGCCGCCGCCCAGCAGCATCACCTCGATGCTCACGTCGGCGCGCTCGACCCCGGCCACGCGCGCCGCCACGTCCATCGCGACGCTCGGCACCTGGGTCGATGCCCACAGGCGCACGCGGGCGCGCCCATCGACGTGCTCGACCTGGGCGGTGCAGTTGACCGGCTCCATGGCCGCATGCGCGAGATAGGGCGCGCGGTACTCGGCCGTCAGCGTCAGCGCCACATCGTCCACGTGCTGGCTGCCCGCCTCATGGTAGACGTAGCCGCTGTCCTCCTCGAGGGCGCGCGCGAACTCCTCGAACACGGCTTCGCTGGAGAGCCCGGCCGCCTCGCCCGGCGTCCACTCGACCGGCAGCGCCTGGGCGGCCCGGTGCGCCTGCCACCAGGTGGTGGCGACCACGGCCACGCCGGCGCCGAGACCGCTGCGCTCATCCATCAGGCCCGGCATCGGCACCACCTGCAGCACGCCGGGCATGGAGTCCACCGCCTTCGCGTCGTGCCCGGCGAGCCGGGCGCCGATCGCCGGCGCCATCTTCACGGCCGCATACACCATGCCCGGCACCCGCGCGTCAATGCCGAAGCGCGCCCTGCCGTCGGTCTTGGCGCGGCTGTCCAGGCGTGCCGCCGGCGTGCCGACCAGGCGGAATTCGCGCGGCTCCTTCAGGCGCACGTCGCCCGCGCCGATCCCGGCGCCGGCCCGTGCCGCCCGCGCCGCCAGCGCGCCGTAGCCCGCCCGGCGTCCATCGGGGTGCAGGACGAAGCCGTCCTCGGTGCGCAGGCGGCCGGCCGGCAGCTTCCACGCTTCGGCCGCGGCCTTGAGCAGCATGGCGCGCGCCACCGCCCCGGCCTCGCGCATCGGCAGCCAGGCGTCCTTCACGCTGGTCGAGCCGCCGGTGAACATGATGCCCAGCTCGCGCCCGAGCTTGGCCATCAGCCACTGCGCGCCCTGGCGCGTGCTGGTAGGGTCGTCCGGGTGGAAAGGCAGGTTCTCGCGCAGCACCGTGAGGTTGGCGTAGATCTTGTCGATCGGGGCCTGGGCCACGCGCACGCTGGACAAGGGCAGGTCGAGCTCCTCGGCCACCAGCATCGGCAGCGCGGTGTGCACGCCCTGCCCCATCTCGCTGCGCGGCACCACCACCGAGACCGTGCCGTCAGGCGCGATCGCGATCCAGCCGTTCAGCCCGACCGTGCCGGCGCCCAGCGCCAAGGGCCGGGCCCCGTGCAGGCGCTGGCGCGGCGGCTGCACGCCCCAGCCGACCAGCATGGCGCCGCCGGCCAGCAGGCCGCCCAGCAGGAAGCGGCGGCGCCCCGGCCTGGGCTTGCCGCCCCGTTCAAGCGGCGCTGTCTTCGGCTGCGCCGGTTTCTTGGTTCGTTCGATCGTGTGCATGTTCTCGTGTCCGCGCCCAGCGCGACAGTATTTCGCCGGGCGCCACCGGCCGGCTGTAGAGGTAACCCTGGGCCAGGCCGCAGCCGTGGCGCAGCAGGAAGGCGGCCTGCTCCTCGTTTTCCACGCCCTCCGCCACCACCGTCAGGTTCAGGTTCTTGCCGAGCTGGATGATGGCCACCGCGATCGCCTCGTCGTTGGCGTCGACCAGGATGTCCTGGATGAAGCTGCGGTCGATCTTCAGGGTCTGCACCGGCAGCTGGCTCAGGTAGGCCAGCGAGGAATAGCCGGTGCCGAAATCGTCGATCGCCAGCCCGACGCCGACCGCGCGCAGGTCGTTGATGTGCTGCAGCGCGTCGCCCGTGTTCATGATGACCGACTCGGTCACCTCCAGTTGCAGCCGCGCGGCCTCCAGGCCGCTGTCCTGCAGCACCGCGGCCACCATCGGCGCGACGCTGCCGCGCTCGAACTGGCGCACCGACAGGTTGACCGCCATCTTCGGCACCGACAGCCCGGCCCGGTCCCAACGTCTCATCTGGGTGCAGGCCTCGGCCAGCACCCACTGCCCGAGCTGGTGGATGAAGCCGGTGTCCTCGGCCACCGGAATGAAGCGCACCGGCGCGACCACGCCCAGCTCCGGGCTGTGCCAGCGCACCAGGGCTTCGACGCCGACCAGGCGCCCGCTGCCGATCTCGACCTGGGGCTGGTACTCGAGGAAGATCTCGCGCCGCTCGATCGCGCGGCGCAGCAGCGATTCCAGGCGCAGGCGCATGGCGCCCTCGCCGCTCATCGACGGCGCATAGAACTGGTAGCCGTTGCGGCCGCGCGCCTTGGCCTGGTACATGGCGACGTCGGCATTGCGCACCAACATGTTCAGGTCGGCCGCATCCTGCGGGAACAGGCTGATGCCGACGCTGCCGGTGATGAACAGTTCGTAGCCCGACACGGTGAGCGGCTGCTCGAAGCGGGCCATCAGCTTTTCGGCCACGTGGGCGACCCCGGCGCTGCCGCCCACATCCTCCAGCAGCACGATGAATTCATCGCCGCCCAGGCGCGCCAGCGTGTCGCCTTCGCGCAGGCAGCCGGCCAGCTGCCCGGCCACCTGTTTGAGGAGCAGGTCGCCCACGTGGTGGCCGAGGGTGTCGTTGACGTTCTTGAAGCGGTCCAGGTCGATGAACAGCACCGCCAGCTGCTGGCCGGCGCGGGCGCAGCGCACCATCGCATGCTGCAGGCGGTCGTGGAACAGCAGCCGGTTCGGCAGCGCGGTAAGCGGGTCGTGGTGGGCCAGGTGGTCGAGCTTGTCCTGCGATTGCTTGACCTCCGTGATGTCGCTGAACACGCAGACGTAGTGCGTGACCTGGTCCTGGTCGTCGCGCACGCTCGACACGGTCAGCCATTCCAGGTAGCCCTCGCCGTTCTTGCGCTTTTCCCAGCGTTCGCCGCGCCAGAAGCCGGCATCGAGCAGGTCGCGCCACATCTGCCGGTAGAAGGGCTCGTCGTCGCGGCCCGGGCGCGTCAGGCTCGACTGCTGGCCGAGCGCTTCCATCTCGGTATAGCCGGTGATCTGGGTGAAGGCGGGATTGATGGCGAGGATGCGGCCGTGCACGTCGAGCACGGCAACGCCGTCCGCGATGTGTTCGAGCACCGTGGCCGACAGGCGCAGCTTTTCCTCGGCCAGCTTGCGCTCGGTGATGTCGGCGAACACCCAGATGCTGCCCTCGTTGGGGCGCGCGCCGTCCAGCGCGCAGCCGCTCGCCAGGAGCCAGAAGGTGCTGCCGTCGCGGCGGCGGAACTGGATCTCCTCGCCCTTGTCCGGGCTGCCGGCGACCTTCGGAGCGGTATCGAGCCACAGGCGCTGGTACTCGGCGCGCCCCGGGAACAACAGCTCGGTCGAGCGGCCCACCATCTCGGCCTCGCCGTAGCCGAACAGCGCTTCGGCGCGCCGGTTGGCCGAGACGATGCGGCGCTCGCGCACGAACAGCACGCCGAACATGACGTTGTCCAGGATCGCCCCCTGCTCGGTCAGCAGGGCCTCGATGCGCATCTCGTCGTGCTTGCGTTCGCTGATGTCGTAGATGATGCCGTCGACCCGGAACTGCTCGCTGCCCCACTCGCCCTGCGGCTGGCCGCTTTCCAGCACCCAGCGCTCGATGCCGCCGGCGTCGATGATGCGGTATTCGATTTCGTAGGCACTGTCGGCCGCCAGCGCCTCCCTGGCCGCACGGCGCTGCATGCGCCGGTCCTCGGGATGGATGATGTCGGCCCAGTCGTCGGTGGTGGCCAGCATGAAGCGCTCGGCGGGATAGCCGGAGATGTCTGCGATGGCGTCGCTGACGAAGTCGATGTGGCCGCCGGGGCGGGCCCGGAACACGGCGCCCGGCACCTGGGCGACGATGGTCCGGAACTGTTCCTCGCGCCGGCCGATGTCGGCGAACAGCTGGCCGATCGCCGTGCGCATGCGCTCCATCTGGCCGCCCAGGCGCCCGAGTTCGTCGTCGACCGGGAGTGCCAGCGGGGTGTCGAAGTCGCCGCGCGCCAGCCGGTCCGAGAAACCGGTCAGGGTGCGCAGCGGCGAGAGCAGGCGGCGCCGGATCAGGAGCGCGATCAGGAGCAGGGACACCGCCAGCTGGATCGCCAGCACCAGCGCGTAATTGCGCTGCTTGGCGCGCAGGTCCTGCAGGCTGAGATGGTCGCTCATCTCGACCAGCACATGGCCGATCGCCTGCCCGCGGACGACCACGTCGCGCTCGGCGCGGTAGATGCGTCCGCCCGGCGGCGCGGGCGTGTGGCGGTCGATCACCGCCGCCTGCGCCAGGTCGCGCACCGTCACGCGCACGATGGCCGGGTCACGCACGAAGGAGTCGAGCAGCGAACCGGCGGCTTCGACGTTCATGTCCCATAATGATTCCTGCACGCCGAGCGCCAGGATGTCGGCATTGCGCTGCAGCGCATCGTTCAGGGTCCTGATCGCCGCTTCGCGTTCCTGTACGGCAATCAGGAACCAGCCGCCGGCCACCGCCGGCACGGCCAGCCCGACGAATACCACCAGCAGCAGCGCGCCATGGATCGAACGGCCGTACGGCTTGCGCAGCCGGGCAAGCAGATCGTGAAAGGGAAGCATCAAGTTCGGTTCTGTTTCCTACCGCCGGCGGGAATTTACTTAGAGCAATGAATTGTCCGATTATGCATGCCGATTGACGGAGCGTCAGCAAATTGGATACTTACACCGGCGCCGACCGGTCCGGGTGTCGGCAGGACGCCACAAGACTTGTTATGATTGAATCTTTCTAGGGAGAAATTATGAGCCTGTCCATGTATTCTGCTTCGGTCCCCGTATTCCAGAAGATGCTGCGCGCCCTCGGCGGCGTGCTGGAGAAGGCCGAGGCCCACGCCCAGCAGCACAAGATCGAGCCGGCGGCCCTGCTGCAGGCGCGCCTGTTCCCGGACATGTTCCCGCTGGTGGGCCAGGTCCTGATCGCGACCGATTTCGCCAAGGGCGCGAGCGCGCGCCTGGCAGGAAGGGACGTGCCGCGCTACGACGACACCGAGCAGACTTTCGCCGAACTGCAGCAGCGCATCACCAAGACCCTGGGCTACATCGAGTCGCTGCCGCACGAGGCGTTCGAGGCGGCCGGCGAACGCGCCATCACCCACGGCGCCGGCGAGCGCGCCCGCCACTTCGAGCGCGGCGACGACTACCTCACCGGCTTCGTGCTGCCGAACTTCTTCTTCCACGTGACCACCGCCTACGCGATCCTGCGCCACAACGGAGTGCCGATCGGCAAGCGCGACTTCCTGGGCCTCTCATAGAGAGAGGGAGTTCAGGTGTTCCGGCGCGGGTAGCCCTGCGCCAGGATGCGCACCCACACCCGCTCCTTCTCCTCGGCGCTCATCGACACCCAGTGCGCCACCTCGATGTAGGTACGGCCGCAGCCGCGGCAGACTTCGTCGAAGGTGGTCGAGCACACCGCCACGCAGGGCGTGTCCGGCCGCGCCGGAGCGTCAGCCGCCGGGACGCCGGCCGCCGGGGCGCCGGCCGGATCAGCGTGCCGGTCCGACATCGAGCTTGTCCCAGCCTTCGTGGCCGAGCTGTTCCATGGTATCGATATTCTTCTCGAAGATTTCGGAAGCCTCCGGGAAGGCCTCGACCGCGCGGTCGATGCTGTCCTCGCGCAGCAGGTGCAGGATCGGGTACGGCGCCCGGTTGGTGTAGTTCGCGATGTCGTTCGGGTCGGTGTCCGCGAACTGGTAGTCCGGGTGGAAGCTGGCCACCTGCAGCTCGCCGTCGAGCTGCATGTCCTCGACCGCGGCATCGGCCACGTCCAGGAATTCGTTGTAGTCCTCGAAGTCGTTCAGCACGAAGGGATGGATCAGCAGCGTCGTGTCGACCTCCTCGGCCGGGGTGTCGGACAAGTGCTGCAGCTCGTCCATGAGCTGCTCCAGCAGCGCCTCGGGGGTGGTCGCGCTCGAGACGACATAGCGCACCTGCTCCTTCACATAGACGGACTTGGCGAAGGGGCACAGGTTCAGGCCGATGACGGCCCGTTCCAGCCAGCGGCGGGTGGCGGCGACGATCGCGTCGTCGTCGGCATTCGGATTTGCGGTACGCATGGATGACAAATAATAAGACGGTGGCAGAAGCCGGATTGTACGCACACTTTGCGTCCCCTCATAGATTGACACCTCCCGGCGGCTAGGCTAGAGGCATCCCGGATGAGGCAGGACCGGTTCTGGAATCGGCACCCTCCTGCTCCGATCTGGCGCGCATCTTACGACAATTTCCGTTTTCATGATGTCAATTCATGCAAATGAACTCTGGAAATTATTTTGTAACGAAGCGAGCCCATGCCTTGACTGACCCGAGCATGACTACGTACACTGCCCCATTGACCAGTACGTCCGTTCCCGGACGCAACATTGGAAAGCGATGCACGACATGATCCGCAAGACCGTAGCGACTGCCGCGCTGGCACTGCTGGCCACCTCCCCGCTCAGTTCCCCATTCGCCCATGCGATGGACAACGCCCCCGTAGCCGTGTCGAATCCGGCTGCGAACGCACTGAATGCCCGCCCTGCCGCGCCCCTGGCGCCGGGCCTGCTGAAGGTCGACGACTACAAGGAAACCGACGTCTGGGGCCGCATCCGCAGCGGCTATGCCATCCCCGACGTCGACAACAGCCTGGTGGCACGCCACACTCAGGCCTACAGCGCCCGTCCGGACAGCCTCAAGCGCATCTCCGGGCGCGCCTCGCCCTACCTGTTCCACATCGTCCAGGAACTGGAAAAGCGCGGGATGCCGACCGAACTGGCCCTGCTGCCGGTCATCGAATCGGCCTTCAACCCGCAAGCCCTGTCCACCGCCGACGCGGCCGGCTTGTGGCAGTTCGTGCCGGGCACCGGCAAGGACTTCAACCTGAAGCAGAACATGTTCAAGGACGAGCGCCGCGGCGTGCTGGCCTCGACCGACGCGGCCCTGACCTACCTGCAGCGCCTGTACACCATGTTCGGCGACTGGCAGCTGGCCCTGGCGGCCTACAACTGGGGCGAAGGCAACATCCAGCGCATCATCAAGAAGAACCAGGCGCTCGGCAAGGGCACCGATTTCGAAAGCCTGGCCGAGCTGATGCCGGCCGAAACCCGTAACTACTTACCCAAGCTGCAGGCGGTCAAGAACATCGTCGCCAATCCGGCGCAGTACAACGTGGCGCTGCCGGCGATCGACAACCAGCCCTATTTCACCGCCATCGACAAGACCAGCGACATCGACGTCGCCGTCGCCGCCCAGCTGGCCGAGATGTCGCTCGACGAGTTCCGCGCGCTCAATCCGCAGTTCAAGAAGCCGGTCATCACCGGCGGCGAGAAGACCAAGATCCTGCTGCCGAAGGAAAACGCCGAGAAGTTCCACCTGAACCTGGCCCAGTGGGGCCGCGAGCTGTCGACCTGGACCACCCACAAGATCACCAGCGCCCGCACCAGCATCACCGCGCTGGCATCGAAGTTCGGCACCACCCCGGAAGTCATCCGCCAAGCCAACAACATCCCGGCCAAGTCGACCATCAAGGCCGGCTCGACCATTCTGGTGCCGAAGGCCTCGGCCTCGCAGGCCGGCGACATCGCCGAGAACATCATCGAGAACGCGGTGGTGGCGTTCGAAGCTGAGCGCAGCCCGCGCGTGAAGGCCAGCAGCTCGCGCTACAAGGTCAAGGCAAGCACCTCGTCGAACAAGCGCATCGCACGCAACTCCTCGTCCAAGCGCAAGCAGCGCTGACCAAGGCATTGATCTATCGCAAGGCCGGTGCTTAAACCGGCCTTAAGCGTCTCCCGGTAGGGCCATCGGGGTGCATCGTCGCGTGCAGAATTTTCCGATCTGATGTATGATGTCGTTTGTGCGCTGCAATAACAAGTCCGAACACACAGGACCGCAGCGATGAACACAGCAGTACAACAAGCAGCATCGCAAGCCTTGGCGACAAACGATCGCCCTTCTTAAAAGCCCTCCCGCCCTGCGTGTCAGCATCCAGACACCGTCCCGGCGCAAAGCTTTTGTGCCGAAATTTCTTTCATTTCTGAGTCATTTCGTAGTGTTGGTTCGCGTTGCTATTTTGCGCTCGTCATCTTGACACGCGCGATCATGATTTAATTCCGAAAGTAAAAGTACACATGAGTTTTGAAGCACTAGGTTTACACGCGTCGCTCGTCAAGGCAGTAGCAAGCGCCGGCTATACCAAGCCGACTCCGGTCCAGGAGCAGGCCATCCCTGCCGGCATCGCCGGCCGCGACCTGCTGGTCTCGTCGCAGACCGGCTCGGGCAAGACCGCCGCATTCATGCTGCCGGCCCTGAACAAGCTGGCCAACATGGAGCCAACGGCTGCGGCCCGCACCCCGGCGCAGAACGCGCAGTCGGCGCGCGCCCGTGGCGAACGCGTCCGCTTTACCCCGGCCCAGCCGAAGATGCTGGTCCTGACCCCGACCCGCGAACTGGCACTGCAGGTGACCACCGCGACCGAACAATATACGACCGACATGCGCCGCATCCGCGCCGTGTCGATCCTGGGCGGCATGCCCTATCCGAAGCAGATGCAGCTGCTGTCGAAGAACCCGGAAATCCTGGTGGCCACCCCGGGCCGCCTGATCGACCACATGGAGTCGGGCAAGATTGACTTCTCCCAGCTCGAGATCCTGGTGCTGGACGAAGCCGACCGCATGCTGGACATGGGCTTCATCGAAGACATCGAGAAGATCGTCGCCGCCACCCCGGACACCCGCCAGACCATGCTGTTCTCGGCCACGCTGGACGGCGTGGTGGGCAACATGGCGCGCCGCATCACCAAGGATCCGCAGACGATCCAGATCATGAGCGCCGCCAACCGCCACGAGAACATCGTGCAGAAGGTGCACTTTGTCGACGACCTGTCGCACAAGAACCGCCTGCTCGACCACCTGCTGCGTGACGAGTCGATGGACCAGGCCGTGGTGTTCACCGCGACCAAGCGCGACGCCGACATGATCGCCGACCGCCTGAACATCGCCGGCTTCGCGGCCGCCGCCCTGCACGGCGACATGCACCAGGGCGCGCGCAACCGCACCCTGGACGGCATGCGCCGCGGCCAGGTGCGCGTGCTGGTGGCGACCGACGTCGCCGCCCGCGGCATCGACGTGCCCACCATCACCCACGTGGTGAACTACGACCTGCCGAAGTTCCCCGAGGACTACGTGCACCGTATCGGCCGTACCGGCCGCGCCGGCCGCAACGGTCTCGCGATCTCGCTGGTGAACCACGCCGAGAACATGAACGTGCGCCGCATCGAGCGCTTCACCAAGCAGACCATCCCGGTCGACGTGGTGGAAGGCTTCGAGCCGAAGCGCGCCGCCCCGACCCGTTCGGCCAGCCGTCCGGGCTGGAAGCCGGGCGACGGCCGCAACAACGGCCACAAGCCGGGCCAGCGCAGCTTCGCCAAGCCGGGTTACGGCGACCGCGCACCGCGCGAGGGTGGCTATAACGGCGGCTATGGCGACCGTGCGCCCCGCGAAGGCGGCGGCTATGCCGATCGCGCCCCGCGCGAAGGCGGCTATGCCCGTCCGACCGAGAGCCGTTACGCCGACCGCGGTCCGCGTGAAGGCTACGGCGCCCCGCGCACCGGCGGCTACGGCGACCGTCCGCAGCGTGAAGGCGGCTACCGCCGTGACGCGGCCCCGCGCGAAGGCGCACCGGCAGGCGCCCCGCGCGAAGGCGGCTACCGCGGCAACCGCCCGGAAGGCGCTCGCTATGGCGAAAAGCGTGAAGGCGGCTACAACAAGTCGGCCCATCCGCGTTCGGCCAACGGCACCCGCCGTACCTTCGGCGATTACTGATCGCTAAATGCCTTATAAAAATGGCTGCCTTCGGGCAGCCATTTTTCATGGGGGTCAGGTCTGACATTTGGACACGGGCTGAACAATACATGAGCAAGACAATGCGTACGCAATGGCCGAGTTCGTGTCTGAATGTCAGACCTGACCCCGGGTGTGGCATCGTATAATCGCGCTCCTATTTCCTGGAGAACCCGGCAGTGCGCAAGCGCATCCTGATCGTCAGCCCAGCGACCGCCCGCGAGAACAACGGCAACTGGCAGACCGCCAGCCGCTGGGCGCGCTTCCTGCGCGGCCAGCACGCGGTGCGCATCGCCGGCGGCTGGTCAGCGCACGACCCGGCGCCGGACCTGCTGGTAGCCCTGCACGCGCGCCGCTCGGCCGCCGCGCTGGCCGCCTTTGCCGAGGCCCATCCAGAGCGGCCGTCGGTGCTGGTCCTGACCGGGACCGACCTCTACCGCGACATCGGCGTCGCCCCCGCCGCCCGCGCCTCGCTCGAACGCGCCCATGCCCTGGTGCTGCTGCAGCCGGCCGGCCTGGCGCTGCTGCCCGGGCACTTGCATGCGAAAGCGCACGTCATTTACCAGTCCGCCGCCGCCCTGCGCCCATACCGCCCTGGCACTACGCCGCGCTACCACGACATCTGCATGGTCGGCCACCTGCGTGAAGAGAAAGACCCGCTGACCTTCATCCGGGCCGCCGGCATGGTCACGCACGCGGCCGCGCGCCTGCTCCACATCGGCGGCGCGCTCGACCCCGGGCTGGGCCAGGCCGCCCTGGAAGCGCAGGCGGCCAATCCGCGCTACCGCTGGCTCGGCGCCCTGCCCCATGCGGCCGCGCGCCAGCGCCTGAAGCGCTGCCGCGCGATGGTCATCGCATCACGCATGGAAGGCGGCGCCAACGTGATCATCGAAGCCGTGAGCTGCGGCGTGCCGGTGCTGGCCTCCGATATCAACGGCAACCGCGGCATGCTGGGCGAGGACTACGCAGGCTACTTCGCGCCGGGCGATGCGGGCGCGCTGGCGCGGCTCATCGACCGGATCATCGGCGAGCCCGGCTTCGACGTCCTGCTGCGGCGCCAGTGCGCGGCGCGCGCCGCCCTGTTCGCGCCCGGCGCCGAGCAAGCGGCCGTGCGCGACTTGGTGGATAATCTGCTCCTTCAAGCGCCCGGCGCGACCACCAACATGAAAGACTAGGATGAGCACGACGACTGACCAACCCATCAAACTGACTTCGTTCTCGCACGGCGGCGGCTGCGGCTGCAAGATCGCGCCGGGCGTTCTGTCCGAGATCCTGAGCAAGTCGGCCGGTTTCCCGGTCCCGAAAGAGCTGATGGTCGGCATCGAGACGGCCGACGACGCCGCCGTCTACAAGCTCAACGACGAGCAGGCCCTGATCGCCACCACCGACTTCTTCATGCCGATCGTCGACGATCCTTTCGACTTCGGCCGCATCGCCGCGACCAATGCGATCTCGGACGTGTACGCGATGGGCGGCACCCCGATCATGGCCCTGGCCCTGGTCGGCATGCCGGTCAACAAGCTGCCGCTCGAGACCATCGGCCAGATCATCCGCGGCGGTGAGTCCATCTGCGCCGAGGCCGGCATCCCGATCGCCGGCGGCCATACCATCGACTCGGTGGAGCCGATCTACGGCCTGGTGGTGATGGGGCTGGTGCATCCCTCGAAGGTCAAGCGCAATGCCGATGCCAGAGCCGGCGACGTGCTGGTGCTCGGCAAGCCGCTCGGCGTCGGCGTGCTGTCCGCCGCGCTGAAGAAGGATGCGCTGGGCGCCGACGGCTACGCGGCCATGATCGCCAACACCACCAAGCTGAACAAGCCTGGCCGCCTGCTGGCCGAGATGCCGGGCGTGCACGCCATGACCGACGTCACCGGCTTCGGCCTGCTGGGCCACCTGCTGGAACTGGCGCGCGGCGCGAAATTGTCGGCCACGCTGGAGATGGACAAGGTGCCGCTGCTGCCCGGCGTGCTGCAACTGGCGCAAGACGGTTTCTTCACCGGGGCATCGAGCCGCAACTGGGATGCCTACGGCAAGGACGTGGAACTCGGGTCCGCCGTCACGCCGGCCCAGCGCGCGCTGCTGACCGACCCGCAGACCTCGGGCGGCCTGCTGGTGTCCTGCGATCCGGCCAGCGTCGACGAGGTGCTGGCGCTGTTCGCCCGTGAAGGTTTCAATGACGCGGCCGTGGTCGGCCGCATGGGCGAAGGCGATCCGCGCGTCAGCGTCGCCTGAGCCAGGACGACGCGCCCTTACAAGCCGCCGCCCTCCTCCATGCCGATGGCGCCGCCTTCGCCCTCGGCATGGCCTGCCGCTGGAAACCGGAGCGGCATCGGTGCGCTCAGCGACAGCGCGACCGCGCTCAACACCAGTACGACGAGCAGCAGCACCACCAGCGCAAGCACGACCGGCAGCGGAAGGACGATAGCGACTGTTTGGCTCATGGCATCTCCGATTCAATGAACTTGCGCACGCTTGAGCAAACCCAAGCCGATCACACAAATTCATACTGTGCCATTGCGCTAGATAAATAAATTGACGAAGCGCAACTCACCCGCGCTGCATCGTCGCGCTCAGGCCGGCGGCTCCGTCTGCATCGGTTCCGGCGGCCGGTCGACCAGGCCGTGCCCGACGCGCTCGTACTCGGCAATCACCTGGGCGCCGAGCAGCAGCAGCGTGGCCGCGATCTCGAGGCTGAACATGACCACGATCGCCGTCGTCATCGAGCCGTACACGAGATTCACCTGCGACAGGGTCGAAAAATACCAGACCAGCACCCGTCGCGCGATTTCCCACAGCAGCGCCGCGCTGACGCCGCCGATCAGCGCATGCCACAGCGACAGACGGCCGACCGGCATCACCAGGTAGATCGAGGTCAGCACCAGGATTTCGCCGAACAGCCCGAGCAGGTAGAGCAGCGCGCCCGAGACGCCGCCCAGCGACCACTGGACGCCGAACAGCCAGATGCTCTCCTTGCCCAGCACCTCGAGCGCGCCGGCCACCAGGGTCACGATCATGACGCCGACGCCCAACGCCAGGATGTAGCAGTACGGCAGCACGGCCGACACCAGGAAGTGGCGGCGCCGCACCGTCACCCGGTGGATGAAGATCACGCTCATCGCGTTCTCCAGCACCGTGAAGGCGAGCGAACTGAAGAACAGCATGGTGCCGCCCAGCACCCAGGTGATCAGCTCGCGGTTCTCGAGGAAGTGCGCCACCTCGTCCACGATCGGCTGCGACTGCCCCGGCACCAGCATGCCCAGGTAGCGCTGCAGGGTCTCGAGCAGCTCGGCCTGTTCGATGAAGTGGGACAGCGCCACCACCGCCAGCATCAGGAAGGGCACGATCGACAGCAGCGCGTAATAGGCGACCGCGCCGGCCAGCAGCAGGCCCTGGTTGGCACGGAAGCCCCGGATGACCTGCAGGGTGAAATTGAGCGGGTGCGCCAGGATCCAGGCATTGGCGCGCTGGTCCAGCAGGCGCTCGCGCCAGCTCCTGCGGCGCGTCATCGGGCCAGCCTGATCCCGGTGAACTGCCAGCGCGCCCCGGCCGGGAAGAAGTTACGGTAGCTGGCCCGCGCATGGCCATCGGGCGTGGCGCAGGACGAGCCGCGCAGCACGTACTGGTTGACCATGAACTTGCCGTTGTATTCGCCGATGGCGCCGGCCGCCGGCGCATAGCCGGGATAAGGCGCGTAGCTGCTGCTGGTCCACTGCCAGCAGGCCCCGAACATCTGCAGCAGGCCGTCGCCTTCGGCCGCTTCCGGGTGCAGGGCGCCGCCGCTGAGCGAGGCCTGGCGCGCGGCGAATTCCCACTCGGCCTCGGTCGGCAGGCGCGCCCCCCGCCAGCGCGCATAGGCGTCGGCCTCGTACAGCGACACGTGGGTGACCGGGCGCGCCGGGTCCAGCGCCTGCACCCCGTGCAGGGTGAATTCGTCCCAGTCGCCGTCGTCGCGGCCGATCCAGTACAGCGGCTGCGTCATCTCGCCGCTGCACACCCGGTCCCAGCCTTCGGCCAGCCACAGGGAGGGATCGCGGTAGCCGCCGGCCCGGACGAACTCCAGGTATTCGCCGTTGGTGACCAGGCGCGAGGCCAGCGCGAAGGGCGCGACATAGGTGCGGTGGCGCGGCAGTTCGTTGTCGAAGCAGAAGCCGCCGCCGCCGTAGCCGATTTCGGCCAGGCCGCCGTCGTACGCGATCCATGCGGTCGGTTCGGGCGCCATCCCGGCTTCCATCTCCTGCGGCGAATAGGCGGGATATAGCGGGTTCTGGGCCAGCAGGTGCTTGAGGTCGGTGAGCATCAGTTCCTGGTGCTGCTGCTCGTGCTGCAGGCCCAGTTCCAGCAGCCCGGCGACCTCAGGCCCGGCGCCTGTTGCCAGCAGCCTGGCGATGCGGCCGTCGACATCGACGCGGTAGGCGCGCACCTCGTCCAGCGTCGGCCGCGTGAGCAGGCCGCGCCGGGGGCGCGGGTGCTTGGCGCCGATGCCGTTGTAGTAGGAGTTGAACAGCACCCGGAAAGCCGGATGGAAGGGCGCGAAGCCGGGCTCGTGCGCTTCGAGGATGAAGGTTTCGAAGAACCAGGTGGTGTGCGCCAGGTGCCACTTGACGGGGCTGGCGTCGGGCATCGACTGCGCGCAGCAGTCCTCGCTAGATAAGGGCGCGGCGATCTCGAGCGAGCGGCGGCGCACCCGGTCGAAGGCGTGCAGGAGGTCTTCGCGCTGCCCGATGCCCATCAGCGGATCGCCTGTGCGTGGATCACCGCGAACCAGCGCTGCGGATCGGTCCACACGCGGGTGGCCTCGAACCCGGAACGCTCCAGCAAGGCGATCGCATCGGCCTGCTGGTACTTGTAGCTGTTCTCGGTGTGGATGCGCTCGCCCGGCTCGAACACGCGCGAGCAGGCCTTGCCGCCGCAGTTCCAGTGCACTTCTTGCCGGCGCACCGCTTCCAGGTGCATCTCGACGCGGCCGCGCTCGGGCTGGTAGACGCCGTGGTGGCGCCAGGCGCGGATGTCGAAGTCGGCCCCGACCAGGTGGTTCACGTGGCGCAGCACGTTCAGGTTAAAGGCCGCGGTGACCCCGAGGGCGTCGTCGTAGGCGGCGTCGAGCGTGGCCTTGTCCTTGGCCAGGTCGACGCCGATCAGGACCCCGCCATCGTCGCCGCATTGAAGGCGCAGGCGGCCGAGAAAAGCCAGCGCTTCGTCCGGGGTGAAGTTGCCAATCGAGGAGCCGGGGTAGAAGAACAGGCGGCGCGCCGCGCGCACCTGCGGGGGCAGCTCGAAGCGGCTGGAAAAGTCCATGCCGAGGGCTTCCATGGCGATCTGCGGGAAGCGCTGGCGCAGGCGTTCGAGGGCCTCGCGCAGGAAGCCGGTCGAGATGTCGACCGCCACGTACTGGGAAGGCGCCAGCACCGGGAACAGCGCGGCCGCCTTGGCGCAGTTGCCCGCGCCCAGGTCGACCAGGGTCGCACCAAGGCCGGCCACGCGCGCGATCTCGGCGCCGTGGCGGGCGAAGATCGCGGCCTCGGTGCGGGTCGGGTAATACTCGGGCAGTTCGCAGATGGCTTCGAACAGCTTCGAGCCGAGCGCATCGTAGAGGAACTTGGGCGAGATCCAGGCGCCAGGGGCCTGGAGACCGGCATGCAGCTCGTCCGCCACATGGGCATTGGCGGCGCGCGGGCGGTCTTGCGTGCAGGAGATGTGCATAAGCGTTATCATTCGTGCCGCCACACCGCCGGATGCGCCATGGCCTAGGGTTGAGTTGCTGTTTTTACCATAATAGCGGATTCCCGATTTTCGCCGCTTCCCGCAGCCGTGCTGCCGTGACGTCCCCGGTTCACCACTTTCCAATACTTAACAAGAATGCCAACCATGACCTCGTTCTCGTCTTCGCGTGTCCTGAAAACCTTCCTCGTCGCCGCCACGGCAGGCCTGAGCTTCGCCGCCGCCGGTGGGGCCTATGCTCAGAACACGCCGGGCGTGCTGCGCGTCTCGGCCATCCCCGACGAAGCGCCGACCGAGCTGCAGCGCAAGTTCGAGCCGCTGGGCAAGTACCTGTCCAAGGCCACCGGCCTGAAGGTCGAGTTCACCCCGGTGACTGACTACGCGGCCTCGGTCGAAGGCCTGATCAACCGCAAGATCGACATGGTCTGGTTCGGCGGCTTCACCTTCGTGCAGGCCAACGTGCGCAGCAAGGGCCAGGTCGTGCCGCTGGTGCAGCGCGCCGAGGACGAGAAATTCCGCTCGGTCTTCATCACGACCAAGCCCGACATCAACAAGCTGGAAGACCTGAAAGGCAAGACCCTGTCCTTCGGTTCCGAATCGTCGACCTCGGGCCACCTGATGCCGCGCTCCTTCCTGCTGGGCGCGAAGATCAACCCGGACACCGACCTGAAGCGCGTCGCCTTCTCGGGCGCGCATGACGCCACCGTGGCCGCGGTCGCGGGCGGCAAGGTCGACGCCGGCGCACTCAACATCTCGGTGTGGGACAAGCTGGTGGAAGCGAAGAAGGTCGACCCCAAGGTGGTGCGCGTGTTCTACACCACGCCCGGCTACTATGACTACAACTGGACCGTGCGCAGCGACATGAGCCCGGCCCTGCAGAAGAAGATCACCGACGCCTTCCTGGCGCTGGACGCCTCGACCCCGGAAGGCAAGCAGATCCTGGACCTGCAGCGCGCCACCAGGTTCGTCCCGACCAAGACCGCGAACTACCAGGCGATCGAAGCCGCGGCGCGCAACGCCGGCCTGCTGAAGTAATCCGGGAGCACTGCAAGGTAGAACCAGCGCGATGACTTTTCGGCTCGAGCAACTCACGGTACGCCACCTGGCGGCCACGGCGCAGGCGAGCGCCGCCCTGCATGAACTCGACCTGGAGGTCGCGCCCGGCGAGCAGCTGGCCCTGATCGGCCCTTCGGGGGCCGGCAAGACCACCCTGCTCGCCACCCTCGGCTGCGCCCACCGCCCGCAGCCCTCGGACGTGGGCGGCTTCTCCGTGTTCGGGCAAGATCCCTGGGCCTTGCCGCAAGCGGCGCGCCACCGCCTGCGCGCGCGCCTGTTCCTGGCGCCGCAGACGCCGCCGCTGCCGCCGCGCCAGCGCGTGGTCACCGCGGTGCTGGCCGCGCGCCTGCCCCACATGAGCCTGTGGCAGGCCTTTGCCTCGCTGGTGCGCCCGAGCGACCCGGACGCGGCGCATGCGGCGCTGGCGCGCTTCGGCCTGGGCGACAAGCTGTATGCGCGCGTCGACCGCCTGTCGGGCGGCGAGCGCCAGCGCTGCGGCCTGGCGCGCCTGCTGCTCTCCAGCGCCGAAGCCTTCCTGGTCGACGAACCGATCTCCGCGCTCGACCCGGCGCTGGCCCGCCACACCCTGGCCACGCTGCAGCAGGAAGCGAGCGAGCGCAAGGCCAGCCTGGTATGCAGCCTGCACCAGGTCGAGATGGCGCGCGCGCACTTCCCGCGCCTGGTCGGCCTGCGCGCGGGGCGGATCGTGTTCGACGCGGCCACCAGCGCGGTGAGCGACGCCATGATCGCCGCGCTGTACGAGAACGAGACCGTCGAAGCGCCCCCGCAGCACCCGCACGAGTCGCCCGAGCGGATCGCCGTCGGCGCCTGTTTCTGATGAAGGCCGCCCATCCGGACCCGGCCTGGCGCGGCCGCGTCACCGCGACCTTCGTCTGCCTGCTGCTGCTGTGGCCGATGCTGTCGGCGAGCGAGTTCAAGCCCTGGCTGCTGTTCGACGCGCAAAGCCTGGCCGCGGCCGGCCACTTCCTGGGCGATTTCCTGCGTCCCTCGCTGGAGGGCGAATTCCTGGCCATGGTGCTGCGCGAGACCTGGCAGACGGTGGCGATCGCCACCGCCGGCCTGTCCCTGGCCCTGCTGGGCGCGATCCCGGCCACGGTCCTGATCAGCGAGCGCCTGTCGATCTCGCGCCTCGGCACCGGGCGCATGCGCCCGCTCGCCAGCCTGGTGCGCCAGCTGCTGCGCTGGGTGCTGGTGCTGCTGCGCAGCGTGCCGGAACTGGTATGGGCGCTGCTGTTCGTGCGCCTCGCCGGCCTCGGGCCGACCGCCGGGGTGCTGGCCATCGCGCTGGCCTATTCGGGCATGCTGGCCAAGGTCTACGCCGAGATCCTGGAATCGTCCGATGCCCATGCGACGGACATCCTGCTGGCCAACGGCAGCGGACGCATTCCCAGCCTGCTGTACGGCGCCCTGCCGGAATCGAGCGCCGAACTGGTGTCCTACACCGTGTACCGCTGGGAGTGCGCGATCCGCGGCTCGGCGGTGATGGGTTTCGTCGGCGCCGGCGGCCTGGGCCAGCGCATGGAGGAATCCACCAAGATGATGGCGGGCGGCGAAGTGTCCACCATGCTGATCATGTTCGTGCTGCTGGTGGCGCTGGCCGACCTGGTCTCCAAACTGCTGCGCCGGAGGCTGGGTTGAAGCCCGGGCTGCCGCCGCCACCGCCGCGCCAGTGGGGCACCCTGCTCCTGCTGCTGGCGCTCGTCGCCCTGGTGACGGCGAGCTTCGCCTCGCTGCCGCTGCAATGGTCGGCCTTCTTCACGCCCGAGGCGCTGGCGTCAAGCGCCGAATTCCTGGCCGGCTTCACGCCGCCCGAGACCGCCCGGCCGTTTCTCATGAAGACCGCCGCTGCCCTGTGGGAGACGCTGGCGATGTCCCTGGTCGGCACCCTGCTGGCGGTCATTGGCGGCATGCTGCTGGCCCTGCCGGCGGCGGGACGGCTCGGGCAGTCGCTGCGCGGCCTGACCCGGGTGCTGCTCAACATCCTGCGCTCGATCCCGGAACTGGTGTGGGCCGCGCTGCTGCTGGTCGCGGCCGGCCTCGGTCCCTTTGCCGGCACCCTGGCGCTGGCCGCGCACACCAGCGGCGTGCTGGGACGGCTGTTCGCCGACGCCCTGGAAAACGTCGAGCCGCTGCCGGAAGCGAGCCTGCGCAGCAACGGCGCCGCGCCGCTTGCCGCCTTCCTGTACGCGACGCTGCCGCAGGCCCTGCCGCAGATGCTGTCCTATACCCTGTACCGCTGGGAGAACAACATCCGCGCCGCCGCCGTGCTGGGCGTGGTCGGCGCCGGCGGGCTGGGCCAGATGCTGAAATACCACCTGTCGCTGTTCCAGATGCAGAGCGCGGCCACGGCCGTGATCGCGATGCTGCTGCTGGTGGCCAGCGTCGATGCCCTCAGCTTCGCGCTGCGCCGTACCCTCACCCGCTAGGAGCGCCATGCTCGTCCTCGACAACCTGACCAAATCCTACGGCGGCCGCACCGTGCTGTCGCAGCTGTCGCATGCGTTTCGCGCCGGCGAGTTCGTCGCCATCATGGGCGAATCGGGGGTCGGCAAGTCGACCCTGCTGAACATCATCGCGGGCCTGGACGCGCCGGATGCGGGCCAGGTGATCGTGGACGGCACGCCGATGTCGGCGCTCGACGACGGCGCGGCGACGCGCCTGCGGCGCACCCGCATGGGCTTCATCTTCCAGGCCTTCCATGTGCTGCCGCACCTGACGCTGCGCCAGAACGTGGCGCTGCCGCTGCTGCTGAACCGCACGCCGGATACCCGCGCCGACGAGATGCTGGACGCGGTCGGCCTGGCCGGGCGCGGCAACGACTTCCCGCGCCAGCTGTCGGGGGGCGAGCTGCAGCGGGTCGCGATCGCCCGCGCGCTGGTGCATCGCCCCGCCCTGCTGCTGGCGGATGAACCGACCGGCAACCTCGACCCCGAGACCGCCGGCGGCATCCTCGACCTGCTGCGCCGCGAAACCCGTAGCAGCGGCGCCGGCGCCATCATGGTCACCCATTCCCACGCCGCGGCCGCCATGGCCGACCAAGTGCTGCTCCTGACACGTTCCGGATTGAAATTAGCGTAAATTCCCTGAAGAAAGACGCATGTTGCGGTCTGTTACGTTCAATTCGTGAAACGCGTGTGGCGTAATCGTAGTAATATCACAACGACCCCACCACCAGCTGTGACAAAAAGCAGGGGCTATTTCCAGAACAAGTCGATCCGTCCCGAATTATCGTTTTTATATTCGGAGAAGCACCATGAGCGTACGACAGAAAAAACAGGAAATGCTCGCCGCGATGCACCGGGCCCGCGCCCTGGAGCCGTCGAGCTTCGTGCCCAATAAACTGCTCGACACCCTGATCGAGCGCATGCAACTCAAGAATGATGCCGAGCTGTGCCGCGTACTGGAGGTGCAGCCGCCGATCATCAGCAAGATCCGCCACCGCAAGCTCAACGTCGGCGCCACGATCCTGCTGCGCATGCACGAGAAATCGAACATCCCGATCCGCGAACTCAAGGAACTCACCAGCGCCTCGGTCCACTAGTAGCGCTTATTCCTGGCTGGCCGGCGGCCGCCCGGTCTTGAGCTGCGGGAGCGCCGCCAGCACCGACTTGAGGGTCGCGATGTCGACCTGGCCCAGCAGCGCCACGCCGATGCGCAGCAGTTCGCTCTTCTTGACCTCGATGCCGGCGCGCAGGCAGGCCCCCTTAACCTCGGCAAGCACCGCGTATTCCTGCTCGGGCATGGTGAAGCTGTCGCGCACCAGCACCGGACGCGCGAGGTCGGCCTCGCGCACCGGGGCCGGGGCCTTGCGCGGGGCGCGTTTGGCCGCCGGGGCGGCGAGCGCCTTCGCCGCCGCCTTCGCGGCCGCCTTGACGCCGGGTTTGGCGGCTTTCACTGGCGCCGGTTTCGCGGCGGCCTTGGCGGCGGCGGGTTTTGCGGCGGGTTTTGCGGCGGGTTTTGCGGCGGCCTTCACGGCGGAGTTCGCCGCTTTGGCAGGCACGGCTTTCGCTCGCGCGCCTGGCTTGGCTGCCGCCGGGACGGCAGCGGACTTCCTGGGCATTCCTGACTCCATCATTCAACAAGCTAAACAATATAGTCGATGTGCCCGCGCAGCGCCAAGCCGCGGACCTACAAGGTGAGGTCGGCGCGCCGGTGCAGGTCCCACAGCGCGCCCACGCGCAGGCCGGCGTGCACCGGCACCACCTCGGCGACGCCGCACTCTTCCACCAGGGCGATCAGCAAGGCCAGTCCGCCGGCCAGGTAGGGCGCCCGCGTGGCGGCCGGCCAGGCCAGGCGTATCCGCGCCACATGGCCGGCGCGCAGGAAGCGCTCGCGCAGCGCGTGCAGGACTTCCGGCGTCAAGGCGCCGAGCCCGTCCTCCCGGGCGATCTCGCCGAGCGCGCGCACGGTGCCGCAGGCGCCGTAGGCCTGGCCCCAGCGGCGTCCGGCCAGTGCGGTCTCGGCGAAGCGGCTGCGCCCGGAACCGACCGCGGCGTCGAAACCGGCCGCGTCGATGCGGCCGTCGGCGAAGAAGCTCAGGCTCTGGCGCACCGCGCCCACCTTGAAGGACTCGATGCGCTCGATCGTCGGGCCGCGGCCCAGCACCAGTTCGGTCGAGGCGCCGCCGATGTCCACCACCAGGCGCGGCCCATCCTCCTGCCGCGCGGCGCGGGCGAGCGTGCTGGCCACGCCCAGGTAGACCAGGCGGCCGGCTTCGTCGCCGGCGATCGGCTCGATCGGGCGGCGCAGCGCTCGCTCGGCGGCCGGCAGGAACACCGGACCGTTGCGCGCCATGCGCAGCGCCACCGTTGCCACCGCCCGCACCGCCCGCGGGCGCCAGGCGTCCAGGGCCTCGGCGAAGCCGCGCAGGCAATGCAGGGCGCGCCGCATGGCCGCCTCGCACAGGCTGCCGTCCTCCTCGAACGAGGCGGCCAGCGCCACCCGCTCCGACAGGCTGGCCTCGAGCGCCAGTTCGCCGTGCTCGATGCGTCCGACGTGCAGGCGGAAGCTGTCGGAACCCAGTTCGACGGCGGCGTAGCGGGGACAATCGGTGGCGTGATGGATCATGGGCGGTCCGGCAAGGGCGATGCCGCAGGATACGTCCGCCATGTGACGGGATGGTGACGCGGGCGGATGGCCGCCCTCACGCAGGCCTTATGCCGGCACCACCAGCATCTGCGCACGCACCTGGTTGCGCCCTTCGTTCTTGGCCAGATAGACCGCCGCATCGGCCGCGGCAAACAAGTCCTTGATGCTCTGCCCCTGCGTCATGGCTGCCACGCCGATCGACACCGTCGCCTGCACTTTCGGCTTGCCGAGCAGGGGCGCCTGGGCGATGCCATGGCGGATGCGCTCCCCGATTTCCAGCGCGGCAGCCAGGGACGTGTCCGGCAGGACGACGACGAATTCCTCGCCGCCGAAACGCGCGCACACGTCGGCGCCGCGCAGGAAGGAGCGCAGGGCCTGGGCGAACGCGCGCAGGACGTCGTCGCCCACCATGTGACCGTATTCGTCGTTGATGTGCTTGAAGAAGTCGATGTCGAGCATCAGGATGGAGAACGGCCGGCCCGTGGCGGCGAAATGCGCCTGCTGGCGCTTGAGGACGTCGTCGAGCGCGCGGCGGCTCCATTGACCGGTCAGGGCATCGGTTGCCGCGTCGATCTCCACCTTCTGCAGCGCGACACGCAGTTGCGCCGCCAGCGAGGCATTGGCATGCTGTAAACGTATCCCCTCGATCAAGCGCTGGGAAATCGCGCGCGTGTAGTAGGCGGTCAGGGCGATGAACACGCTCAGGCCGGCGGCGTAGTCGAGCGCGCCCGGCCCGCCGCCCACCAGCAGCAATCCCGACACCGCTACCGCCCACAGGATGCCGATCTGCCCGTAATAGGCCACGACATAGGTGCCGTACACCTGAGCGTTGATCGAGGTGACGCCGCACAGCAGCGCCATCAGGATGGCGTCGAGCGCCGCATCATAGCCGATCAGGAACCAGGTCAGCAGCCCCCAGGCGAAGCCGTCGAGTCCGGCGATCCAGCGCAGCTGGACGTGGCGGCTTGCCAGCGTCGCGCCGGCGCCGATCATCCGTTGCAGCACCCACAGGCTGCCGGCCCAGATCGCGGCGGCGCTCCCCAGCCACAGCGCGATCGACTGCATGGGGACATGGTCGCGGCAAAACCACAAGGCGAGCAGCCATCCGGCCGGCGTGGTGCTCAATGCGCGGCGCAGCGCGATCGCACATTCCGAGATACCCGTCGCACGCGCAAGCGCGAGGTCGGATTCGCTGACTGGCTGAATGGGGGTCACGGGGTGAGGGCGCGCTGGTGAGGGATGTGCTGGAGTCGATATCTTGTCAGTTCGAAACAAAGATGTCCAGAACAAAACATCAGCCTGTTGTTGTCCGGCCCCTACGCCGGTCCGAGCCTTCCGCTCAGGCCTCGACGGGCGCGCCGTTCGCCTGGCTGACCCGGTTGCGCCCGGCCTGTTTGGCGGCGCGCAGGGCGTCGTCGGCACGCTGGAACAGGGTCACGGTGCTGTCTTCGGGACGGATCACGGTGACGCCGAAGCTGGCCGTCATGGCGATCATCGCGCGCTCGCTCTTGACCGGCGAACTGGCGATCGCCGCGCGGATGCGCTCGGCCACGAGCAGGGCTTCGTCGAGGTTGGTGCGCGGCAGCAGGATGGCGAACTCCACACCCACCAGGCGCCCCACCAGGTCGGAGTCGCGCAGCTGGCGCTTGCACAGTTCCACCACGTGGCGCAGCACGGCGTCGCCGGCTGGATGGCCGTAGCCGTCGTTGACGCGCTTGAACTGGTCGAGGTCGAGCACCACCAGGGCGGTCGGCAGACCGGGGCGGCGCGCCAGCGCCATCCAGGGCGCCAATGCGTGGAAGAAGCCGCGCCGGTTCGGCACGCCGGTGAGCGGGTCCACCACCTCGAGGCGCGCCAGTTCGCGCCCCAGGCGCTCGCGTGCCAGCAGCAGCACGCCGAAGGCATTGGCCAGCATCAGGAGATACAGCGCGGCGCTGGAGAGCTGGCGCAGCAGCTCGCTCGAGAGCCAGCGCCAGCCGCCCGGCAGCAGCAGCACCGACAGGCCGCGCGCCGCCACCAGCAGCGCCAGCACGGCGGTGGCCAGGGCCAGGAAGCGCTGCAGCAGGCTGGCCTCGCGCCAGCCGGCGGCCAGCGCCGCCGCACAGTTCAGGTAGAGGGCGCCGAGCAGCAGCGACGCGGCCAGGCTGCGAAGTCCATGCTCGTCGACCAGGTAGCACAGGAGGAAGACCAGGATCGCCGCCCCGCCCGCCGCCAGCGTCGGGCGGCGCCAGCCGTCGCGGCCCGCTTCCTGCCAGGACGCGCCGCCCTCGAGGGCGACGCCGGCGAACAGCAGCGCATAGCCGCCCGGCAGCGCCAGCGCTTCGGGCACCACGCCGGCCCCGCCCAGCGCCAGCAGGGTCCAGGCGCCGGCCTGCACCTGCTTGGCCAGCGCCCATGCGCTGAGCGCGGTCTGGGCGAAACCCTGGCGTACGGGGCCGTGGTCGAAGAAGGTCAGCAGCGCGCACAGGGCCAGGTTGCCCAGGGCCAGCACCAGCACCATCGTGGTCGCGTCCAGGTTCGTCATGTGTCGGTTCTACTGTCAGGTCCCGGATCCGACCAGGGCGACGCCTGTGGCGGTGATGGAGGGATGGTCCGGAAACACGGGGGATCGGTCTTGGTTCGGACGGCCAGCTTATCAGAAAGCGATGCCGCAGAACAAGCCGAAACCCTCCGCGGGGTGCGCTATCCTATACTGGCGCCATGTCCGCAGCGCCCGACCAGCCGCCCCCGCTTCCTCCGCCGATCGTCTCCACCCGGGGCGACCGCCGCACGCTCGAGTTCACCCCGGGCGACATCCAGAGCGAAATGCGGCTGTCGCGCCCGGACGCCCTGGTGCTGCCCTATGCGCGCGCCATGATGTGCTTCGCCCTGCTGGCGCCGCGCCCGCGCCACATCCTCATGGTGGGCCTGGGGGGCGGTTCGCTGGTGAAGTTCTGCCACCGCCACTTCCCACACGCGCGCATCACGGTGCTCGAAGTACGTGCCGACGTGATCGCCCTGCGCACGCAGTTCCAGGTCCCGCCCGACGACGCGCGGCTGTGCGTGCTGCATTGCGATGCCGCCGACTGGCTGGCGCGGGCCGGCACCGGCGAGGCCGACGTGCTGCTGGTCGACGGCTTCGACGCCGCCGGACTGCCCCCGGCGCTGGCCAGCGCCAGCTTCTATGCGCATTGCCGGCGCGCGCTGCGGCCCGGCGGCGTGCTGGCGGCAAACATCTTTACCTACGACCCCGGCTATGTGACCGCGGTGCAACGCCTGCAGGCGGCCTTCGATGGCCAGGTCTGTTGGCTGTCCGGCATCGCCGGCAACAACCAGATCCTGCTTGCCCAGCGCGCGGCGCATGGCAAGGCCGCGCCGGGCCGCACCCTGCGTTTTCTGCGCGACACCATGCGCAACCGCGGGCTCGGGGCCGCCCTCCCCAATCGCCTGCTGGCGCGCCTGCTCCTGGCGTGGCTGTCATGGCGGCCCCATCCGGGATGAAACGCGCGTGCGACATTTCGTTTGCCGAAAGCTGCCCGGATGTGACACACTCACGTATTGATGCCTAGTGGCAAGCCTTTAGGCAGCTTCGTGCACCCTGTTTTCACGGACCTTCTGGACACATCATGGCGCCTCGCCTGCCCTTGTCGCTGACGCTCGCGGCAGCCCTCACGCTCGGGGGCGGCCTGGCTGCATCCGGCGCCCTGTTCCTGGGGGTGAGTCAGCTCGAGTACGAGAACATGGCGCTCGCCTTTGCCCAGCGCGCCGACGAGCGCGTGGCGGCGGTGCGCCAGGGTATCGACCAGGCGGTCGAAGTGCTGACCGTGACCAACCAGCTGTTTGCGCGCGGAGAGCCGGTCGACCGCGCCCATTTCCGCGACTTCACCGCCGCTCTGCTCGAGCGTCACCGCTACATCCAGGCCTTCAACGTCCACCGCACGGTGCCGGGCGATCAGCGCGCGCAGGTGGAACGCGAACTGCAGACCATCGTTCCGGGCACCGTGTTCACCGAACTGCAGGCCCAGGGCCTGGTGCCGGCGCCGGCGCGCGCGCGCTACCACATCGTCGATTTCATCGAGCCGATGGCCGGCAACGAACGTGCCTTCGGCCTGAACGCCGGCGAGAACCTGCAGGTGATGAGCGCGCTGGCGACCGCGCGCGGCGACGGCCGCGCCGCCGCCACCGACCTGTTCCAGCTGGCCCAGGACGAGCGCAAGCAGCCGGCCTTCAGCCTGGTCATGCCGGTGCTCGACCGCGACGGCATGCTGGCCGGCGACACCGCCATCGTCATCCGCGGCCCGGAACTGGTACGCGCCTCGCTGGCCGCCACCGGCCTGCTCGACCCGCGCGAGGGTTCCAGCGAGATCTTCGTGTCGGTCTATGCCGGCGACGCGCCCAGCCCGGCGAACCTGCTGTTTTCCACCGGCGACACCGGCAAACCGCAACAGGGATGGCTGGCCGCCTCCCTCGCCCCCGGCCAGCCCGGCCATGCCAGCAAGCTGCTGCGCATTGCCGGCAAGCCCTGGCGCATCGAGGTGGCCAGCGCGCCGCGCCCCTTCCTGCACGACCACATGGCCTCGACCGCCCTGCTGGTGGGCGGCATCCTCATGACCCTGCTCGGCACCGCCTTCGTGCAGGCTTCCGGGCAGCGCGCGCGCAAGGTCCAGCGCCTGGTGCGCCAGCGCACCGCCGACCTGCGCCGCACCAACCGCCGCCTGATCGAGGACATGGCCGCGCGCGAACGCGCCGAGCGTGCCCTGCAGCAGAGCGAGCAGCGCTTCCGCCAGCTGGTGTCGATGTCCTCGGACTGGTACTGGGAACAGGACCGCGACCTGCGTTTCACCATGGTCACCGGCGGCTTCACCGAAAAGGCCGGCGTCGCCGTGGAAAAGGTGCTCGGAAAGACGCGCTGGGAATACGTGCCCTCCCTGCTCGAGACCGAGGCCGGGCGCGCCCACATCGCCCAGGTGAAGGCGCACGAACCCTTCGCCAACCTCGAATACAAGTGCGTCGACGAGCACGGCGACACCCGCTGGTTCTGCGTCAACGGCCAGCCGATGTTCGACGAGCACGGCGAGCTGCTGGGCTACCGCGGCACCGGCAGCGACATCACCGAACGCAAGCTCACCGAGCAGCGCGTGCACCACGTGGCCCAGCACGACGTGCTGACCGGCCTGCCCAACCGCTCGCTGCTGCAGGACCGCCTCGGCCAGGCGATCGCCTATGCCAACCGCAGCGGCCGCCCGATGTGGGTGATGCTGATCGACCTCGACCGCTTCAAGTTCGTCAACGACTCGATGGGCCACAAGGCCGGCGACGTGCTCCTGATGACGGTTGCGGCGCGGCTGACCGGCTCGCTGCGCGACACCGACACCGTGGCGCGCCTGTCGGGCGACGAATTCGTGGTGATCCTGTCCGAGCACCACGACGAGCCGCTCTCGCCCGAGATCGTGCAGCGCGTGATGGATTCGGTGGCTCAGCCGGTCATGCTGGGCACCAAGGAATTTTTCGTCACCTGCTCGATCGGGGTGGCGGTCTACCCGAGCGAGGGCACGCCGGCCGACAGCCTGATCGAACACGCGGACATCGCGATGTACAGCGCCAAGAAGATGGGGCGCAACAACTTCCAGTTCTATACGCCGGCCATGAACGAGGAATCGCTGGAGCGGGTGCGCATCGAAGGCGCGCTGCGCAACGCCCTCGAGCGCAACGAGTTCGTGCTGCACTACCAGCCCCAGGTCGACCTGAAGACCGGCCAGATCGTCGGCATGGAAGCGCTGCTGCGCTGGAAGCATCCGGAACTGGGCATGGTGCCGCCTGGCCGCTTCATCGGCATCGCCGAGGAGACCGGCCTGATCGTCCAGATCGGCGCCTGGGTGATGCGCACCGCCTGCGCCCAGAACAAGGCCTGGCAGGATGCCGGCCTGGGCCGGCTGCGCGTGGCCGTCAACCTGTCGGCGCGCCAGTTCGGCGCCGCCGACCTGGTCGCCAGCCTGGAATCGGTGCTGCGCGACACCGGACTCGACCCGGACTGCCTCGAGATCGAGCTGACCGAAAGCCTGTTCATGAGCGACGTGACGCCGGCGGTGGAACTGCTGCATCGCATGAAGTCGCTCGGCGTGAACCTGTCGATCGACGACTTCGGCACCGGCTATTCGAGCCTGTCCTACCTGTCGCGCTTCCCGATCGACGTGCTCAAGATCGACCGCTCCTTCGTTGCCGACATCACCAATGACGCCAACGACGCCGCGATTGTCACCTCGATCATCGCCCTGGCCCACAACCTAAAACTGGCCGTGATCGCGGAAGGCGTCGAAACGCTCGAGCAGCTCGACTACCTGCGCAGCCATGGCTGCGACGAAATGCAGGGCTATTTCTTCAGCAAACCTCTGGCGGCCGAGGATTTCCAGATGCTGCTGATCCAGCGTAAGGCACTGCCACCGCCACGCCAGACCAAGCCCGAACTGGCACCGGAAATCGTCGAAGCTTGATCCTGCTCAAGTTTCCCACCGTCATTTATCCGCTAAGCTGCTTGAGAGCTATTTATTTGTAGCCTAAACAACATTGTTGGCCGTAGAATAGCCGTGTCTCTTTAGCAACCTCAGACATAACGGATATCTATCATGATGAATGACACCGGCGAGTTGACTCCGGTCGCCGCCGCAGCGGACCAAGCCACTGGCGTACGCCGCCAGCGCACCGACATCCGCACCCGCGACCTGATCAATCAGGCCGTGGCATCGATCCCGACGCTTGGCTTGCAGCGCGCCGCCGAGTTCCTGGCGACCATGAACGTGCCGGCCGAGGTGGCCGTGCGGGTGCTGGTCTACCCGCACCGCCGCCGGATCAACTAAGAACCTATCCCGGCGCCTCGTGCGCCGGTGCTGGCCACAAGCGCCTAGCGGCGCTGCTGTTGTTGCTGGCGCGTGATGTCGTCCAGCGATTCGCGGCCCTTGTCGGTCAGGGCATAGCCGCCGCCGTCGAGCGCGGCGATGTGCGACTTGAGGCTCAGGAAGCGGACCACGTCGGCATCGAGCGGGGCCTGCGGGTCATTCGCCAGCGCGCTCAGCGATGTGATGCAGCGGCGCAGGAACAATACCTGCTGCCCCTTTTCGGTCAGCACGATACGCCCGTCGCGGGTGTGCTCGAGCATCTTCAATCCCGACAGGCGCTTGGCATTGCGTCCCACGCAGGCACCCGCCGTGTCGCGCTTCACGCCGCGGCGTACCAGTTCAAGGGCGTCGTATTCGTCCGTCGTCAGTTGTTCGTTCTTCATGCTGTCTTCTATTCGGCCAGGGCGCGCCATGGTAACCGGCGCGCCCGCCGAGGGCAAGCCTCAGCGCAGCGCCCGGAAGGCCAGCCAGCCCAGGCCGGCGCCGGCCGCGACGCCGAGCGCCAGCGCCAGCTGGGCCCGGCGCGAGTAATACAGCGGGCCGCGGCCCAGGTAGATGGTGTTGTGCAGGGTACGGCCCATGGTCTCCTCCGGCAGGCGGTGCTTGTTGTTGGTTGTGCTCCATTTCTCCGATCCATTATAGGCAAGCGACGATGTCGGCAACATGACATGGATCGGGACAGCGGCGGGCCGCAGCGATGCTGCACTGCGGCGTAGCGCGCGCCGAGCGCGCAGTAGCCCTGTTAGGATCGTCCTGTCGAACAACCAACTGGAGTGCACCATGAGCAACGCAACCCGCCAAGTCGATCCCGCGGCAAAAGGCCCGAACGTGCTACACGAATCGGATATCGGCAGCGGTGAGAAATCCCCTGGAGAGCTGGAAACCGAAGAAATGATCCGCCAGATTCCGCCACTGCCGCCATCGGGCAGCCAGGCCGGCCAGGGCTCGTCCGGAAGCCAGGACAAGCCGCGCAACTGAAACTTCCCGGCCGGCCTGCGCGGCCGGCATCCTCTCCCCGCCCGACGACCTCACGACCGCCAACCTGCTTGCGGCAGGCCGGCGTCGTCCTGTCCAGATGTGGCAGGTCCACGGGCCGCCGCCAGGGTGGCCATCACATCCATCGCATCATCTTGGGGAATACAGGGTCTTGACGACCCTGTCCGGCCTGAACGCCGGGGTCAAGCGGCCCGGATCGGCGGCTCCGGGAAGCGCGGGTCCTCGACCGGCGCATTGGTCGGATCGGGGACGTCGTCGGGCACGGGCGGGCGCGGGTCGGGCGTCGGCATCGGATCCGGCACGTCCGGTTCCGGGGTACTGTGGGCATACACGGGGGATGATCCGTGCAGCTTGGGTTCTTGATCAAGCATGGTCATGGTCAGCCTCTCGAAGGGTGAAGCCCGCCGCACGGCGCATGCTGGCCGCGCCGTGCGGCAGGACGGTGTCAATCAGCGTTGATGCTTCTGCTTGGCCCCGCCGCCGGCGCCCTCGCCCTTGCCGGCCTTGACGTCCGACATGTGATCGTGGCTGCTTTTCTGCGTGTTCTGACCCGCGCGCTGCTTCGCCATGTCTTCCTCGGACATCTTGTCCGACTGCTTGTTGGTCTGGCTGCCGCCGGATGTCGATTGGCTCATCGCACTCCTCCTTATGACGTGGTTGGCTTTGGATGCAGCCTAGCATGGATGCCGAAGCCGGGTTTTTCAATCGTGCGGGCAGGCCTGGTGGAGAGCGCCCTTCCTCGGCTATAGTGAATGCTCAACACTTTCCGCGCCGACCATGAATCTTTGCCTCCTCCTGTCCACCCTCTTGTTTGCCGGCAGTATCCACGCTGCCCATGCGGCCACGCCGATGAAGCTGGCCGACTACCTGGCCCTGAGCGGACCGGCGCCCACCGCGCATATTCCCTATGGCGAGGCGCCCTCGCAGTATGCGGAACTGTTCCTGCCCGCCGGCAGCGGCCCTTTCCCGGTCGCGGTACTGGTGCACGGCGGCTGCTGGACCAGCAAGTTCGGCGGCATCACCCAGCTGCGCAACATGGCGGGAGCGCTGGCGGCGCGCGGCATTGCCGTGTGGAACGTCGAATACCGGCGCAGCGACGAAGCCGGCGGCGGCTATCCCGGCACCTACCAGGACATGCATGCTGCGCTCGATCTGCTCGCTGCGCAGGCCGGGCGCTATCCGCTCGACCTAGGGCGCCTGGTCGCGGTCGGCCATTCGGCCGGCGGCCAGCTGGTGCAGTGGATGGCCGGGCGCGGGCGCATCCCGTCCGGCAGTCCGCTGCATCGCGCGCAGCCATCATTGAAGGTGCCGGCGGTGGTCAGCCTGGGCGGCCTGGCCGACCTGCGCAACGAGGCTTCCCTGATCAAGTCCAGCTGCGGCCGCGACACCGCCGAACTGGCCGGCAGCCCAGGGCCGGGTCGGCCGGACGTCTTCGTGGACACCAATGCGGCGCAACTCATGCCGAACGGCAGCCGCACCTGGCTGGTCACGGGCGAACTCGACACGATCTCCCCGCCGCGCGTGGCGCACGACTACGCGGCGCGGGCGCGCAAGGCCGGCGATGCCGCCGAGGTGGTGATCCTGCCCGGCGCCAGCCATTACGACGAGGTGGCGGCCACATCGCACGCTTGGCCGCGGGTAGTGCACGTGATCGAGCGCGCCTTGGGCCGCCCCCAGCCTCAGGATCGATGACTGACGACAGGGAAGACGCGCGCCCTCAATCGTCCCACACGACGCGGCGCGCCACCGGCGCCTCAAGCACCAGGTCGCTGCGCGCCACCGCCACGCAAGGCAGGATGTAGCCGTCGCGCTTCTCGTCGAAGGACAGCCCCGGCCACTCGATCCGGTGCGCGGCCGCGCCGCTGCGCACCCGGCAGATGCAGGTGCGGCAGGTGCCGTTGCGGCATGAATTGGGCAGCTCGATACCGGCCGCTTCGAAAGCGTGGAGAATGCTGCTGTCCCCGTCCGCCTCGCAGGCGAGCCCGCTGGGCTGCAGCACGATTGTGTAAGTGCTCATGGCCAGGATTGTAGCCTGCCTCGGCGCCGGCCGGCCCCAGCCGCTTGAGTTCGTTCTCGCACAGACCCGGTGCGGGTGCATGCCTAAGCTAAGGTTTCCAAAAGCAAGCATTGCAGGAAACCAAAATGAGCAAATCGTACGCCCTCTCCCTTGTCGCCGCTGCCCTGCTGGGCAGCCTCTCCCTGGCCCATGCACAGCAAACGCCGCAGGCGCCCGCCGCCGCGCAACAGCAGCCGGCGCCAGCCCCCGTCCAGGCGGGCGCACCGGTGGATCCGGCCGCCGCGAAAAAGGCCGAATTCGAACGCAACCTGCGCGCCCAGGTCCTGCTGGACCGCGCCAACCTGTCGCCCGGCGAGATCGACGGCGCCTACGGCTCCAACATGCGCCAGGCCTTGAGCACCTTCCAGTCGCAGCGCAAGCTGCCGGTCACCGGCAAGCTCGATGCCGCCACCTGGGATGCGCTCAATGCCGACAACAGCCCGCACCTGGTCACCTACACCCTGGTCGAGGCCGACGTGGCCGGGCCCTTCCGCCCGGTGCCGAGCGACATGATGGAAAAGGCCAAGCTGCCCGCACTGGGCTATGCCAACGTGCTCGAAGGCCTGGGCGAGAAATTCCACGCCAAGCCCGCCATGCTGGAACGCCTGAATCCAGGCAAGGACTTCGGCCGCGCCGGCGAGCAGATCGTCGTCCCCAACGTCCATGGCAAGCAGCCGCTGCCGAAGGCCGCGAAAGTCGTGGTCAAGGAAGGGCCGAAGGTGCTGCAGCTGTACGATGCCGCAGGCGGCCTGATCGCGCAATATCCGGTCTCCACCGGCAGCGCCAACGATCCGCTGCCGATCGGCACCTGGAAGATCAATGGGGTGCACGCCAACCCGACCTACCATTACAACCCGAAGCTGTTCTGGGACGCCGAGCCGGGCGACAAGAAAGCCAAGATCGCACCGGGCCCGAACAACCCGGTCGGCGTGGTCTGGATCGACCTGTCGAAGGAGCACTACGGCATCCATGGCACGCCGGTGCCGGGCCACGTCGGCAAGACCGAGTCGCACGGCTGCATCCGCCTGACCAACTGGAGCGCCGCCGAGGTGGCGGGCGCGGTCAGCGCGGGCCTGGAGGTCGTGCTGGAGAGCTGATTCGCTTAACCCCTGACGGAGGATGACATGAAATGGTTGATGAGCTTCCTGCTCGGCGTGCTGGTCGGCGCCGGCGGCCTGTTCGTGATGTTGCGCGCCGTGCCCGACGAGCCGGCGCCAAGCGTGGCGGCTGCCCCGGCGGCCGGCGTGTCGGCGGCGCAGATCGATCCCCAGCTGCCCGGTCCGCCAAGCATCCAGGCCGACCTGAGCGAATTCGACCTGCCGCTGCGTCCTCCCTCCCCCGCCAGGAGCGCCGCCGGCCCGCAAGCGCCGGCCGATGCGGCAGCCGCCGCCGTCCATGGCAAGCTGCTGGTGCCGGTGCAGGGCATCGGGCTCGCCAAGCTCAGCGACACCTATGACCAGCCGCGCGGCACCCAGCGCCACCATGAGGCGCTCGACATCATGGCGCCGAAAGGCACGCCGGTGCTGGCAGCCGCCGACGGCAAGGTGGCCAAGCTGTTCACCAGCAAGCCCGGCGGCACCACGCTGTACCAGTTCGACCCCAGCGAACAATACGCGTATTACTATGCGCACCTGGACCGCTACGCCGACGGCATCCAGGAAGGCATGGACGTCAAGCGCGGCGACGTGATCGGCTATGTGGGCGTGACCGGCAATTCCGACCCGAACGCGCCGCACCTGCACTTCGCCGTGTTCGAGCTCACGCCCGAGAAGCAATGGTGGAAAGGGACGCCGATCAATCCCTTCCCCCTGATGACGGAACAGCAGACCGTCGCGGCTCAGTGAGGCGTGGCCACGGCGCCGGGTTCGTCCACGTCGGCGCCGACGTTGATGGCCGCATAGGC